>NZ_JBIEOE010000017.1:0-57815 GCF_043498045.1 Sphingomonas sp. S6 | reverse complement strand
CTTAACCGATGAGCCCGGTGGCCACCGAGACGCCGACGCCGGGGTGGGGCCTCGGCCCCACCCCGGCATACACCGTCATCTACACCGGGAAATTACACCACGACCGCGGACGCTACCACCGTTTCGCGAGAATCGTCGCCCACGGCGCAGCCGAAGCATTGCCGACCCATGGTGGTGCAGTGCATGTCGAGGTCACGGGTCTGCGCCCGGATCGCCCCCATTGGTATCGTTTCACCGCGTTGGGTGTGCAGAGCCCGGTCGGGCGGGCCTGGACCGCTCCTGCCCCCGAGGCGATGCCCGCGCGGTTGCGCATGACGGCAGCAAGCTGCTCGCATTGGGAACTCGGCTATTTCTCCGCCTATCGCCATATGGCCGAAGATGCGGAAAGCCGCCTGACACTGTTCTTGGGCGACTATATCTACGAAGATGGTGTTGCTCCCGAACGGCGCGCAAAGACTGTGCGCAGCTATGGCATGGGCGAGGCGATGACGCTGGCCGACTATCGCCGTCGCTACGCCCTGCACCGAACCGACCCAGACCTTCAGGCGCTGCATGCCGCCGCCGCCTGCATCGCGGTATGGGACGACCACGAGGTGCAGAACGACTATTCGGGGATCTGGTCGCAGGATCGCGCGATCGCCGTACCTGACTTCCTGCGCCGCCGCGCCGCCGCCTATCGGGCCTTTTGCGAGAACATGCCGGTGCGGCTCTCGCGGGTGATGCGCGCCGACGGCAGCTTTCGGCTCAACCGCCGGATGTGCTGGGGGCGGCTGGCCCAATTCGATGCGCTCGACGGGCGGCAGTTCCGCTCGCCGCAGGCCTGTGTCGACGGGGTGGTCAGCCGGCGCGGACGGATGGCGCCGGTCAGTTGCCCGGACTTTGACGATCCGTCGCGGACGTACCTGGGCTTTGCTCAGGAACGCTGGCTCTACGACGGCTTCACGCGCAGCCGCGCGCGCTGGAACCTGCTGGTCCAGAACCTGCTGGTCGCCCCGCTGAAGGTCGCGACACCGACCGAGACCCTGTTGTGGACCGACACCTGGAACGGCTTCGGCGCAGCCCGCAGGCGGTTGATCGACGCGATGGTCGACACGCGGCTTGCCAATCCGGTGACGCTGGCGGGCGACTATCATTCAGCCTGGTTGACCGACCTTCGGCAGGACTTCGACAAGCCTGATACGCCGGTGGTGGCGAGCGAGATCGTCGTCACGTCCATCACGTCCGACGGTCCGCCCGCCGACGGCATCATCGCCGCACTGCCCGCCAACCCCCACATCCGCTATTTCGACGCGGCGAACCGTGGCTACACCTCGATAGACCTGACGCCGGACCGGCTCGACGTTCGCTGCATGGCCATCACCGATCGGCGCGATCCACGCAGCGGGGTCCGTGTCCTGCACCGGGCGGAGGTGGCGGCCGGACGGCCGGGATTTGTCTGATAGGGCAGGCGTGGGCATCACCGCGGAAACGCCCTGACTGTCTCGCGGCCTGCTCCCAATCGGGAAGCCTGGACCTTACTCCGTCAAGCGTATGACGATCTTGCCGAACGGCCCTGCCTCCAGGTGGCGAAACGCGGCAGGCGCGTCGTCGAAGCCGTAGATCCTGTCGATAGCCGGCTTGAGATCATAGCGGTCGATCGCCCGCACCATGTCGTCGAACGCTCTACGGTGACCGACGGTGACGCCCTGGATGGTCGCGCGTTTCAGCATCATCGGGATAGCGGAGAGCGTGATGTCGGCGCCGCCCATAAAGCCGATTTGCGCGATCCGCCCGCCGCTGCCCAATGCGGCGGCCGACTCCCGGATGTTGTCGCCGCCGATCAACTCCAAAACGTGATCGACGCCCCGGCCGCTGGTGAGATCGAGCGCCGCACCAGACCATGCCGGGGTTTCGTGCGTGTCGATCACTCCCCAGGCACCAAGCGCCTGCGCCCGCTCCAGCTTGGCGGCATTCCGCGACGTCACGATCACACGAGCCCCTAGCGCCTGCGCGATCTGCAAGCCGAAGAGCGCAACGCCGCCCGTTCCCTGCACCAGCACCGTCTGGCCGGCCCGTAGGCTGCCCATCTCGACTAGCGCGAACCACGCCGTCAGTGCGGCGATGGGCAGCGTGGCAGCCTCCGCATCCGTCAGCGACGTGGGCGCTGCGACTGCAGCGTCCTCGTGTAGCACCACATACTGCGCCAGCATCCCCGGCAACGGACCACCGAGCGAGCGGCCGTGACGAACCATCTCTGCGGGCGGTTCGCCGTCAATCCATTGCGTCCAGAAATTGCCGCAGACCCGGTCGCCCGGCTTGAAGCGCGTGACGCCATCGCCGGCGGTCACCACCTGGCCTACCATGTCGGACACGGGAACGAAGGGTAGGGCGGGCATGTCGGGCAGCAGTTCGCCTTCCACTACCAGCTTGTCCCGGTAATTCAGCGATACCGCCGACACCCGGACCAGCAACTCGCGGCTTGCCAGTTCCGGGATCGGCACCTCGGCCAGTTCGAGATTGGCCAGGCCGAAGGCTGGAAGCTGCCATTGCCTCATCATTACATCGCCACCCAATGTCTGTTGATGGGATGGACGATATTAGCGACTGATGGGATTGTATCGCGACATATTGCCCGATTAGTTCTCCCCGTTCATCGTCATTGCCATGACGATCCTTTCGCAGCTTCAGGGCATCGCCGCCTTCGTCCACACGGTTGAAACCGGCAGCTTCACGGCCGCCGCGGTACGGATGGGCGTTTCGAAGTCCGCGACCGGCAAAGGGGTCGCACGTCTCGAAAATCGGCTCGGGGTGCGACTTCTCAACCGCACCACGCGCAGCCTCAGCCTCACGGCCGAGGGGCAGGACTATTATAAAAGTTGCGTGGCGATCCTTGAGGAACTTGGCATCGCCGAGGCGCGCCTGGGATCGGGGCGGGACAAGCTATTCGGGACGATCCGGATCAACCTTCCGATCTCGTTCGGCCGGCTGCACTGTATGCCGATCCTAACCGCATTGATTGCCGGGCATCCGGGGCTTCGTCTGGACGTGACGTTCGCCGACCGGCGGGTTGACCTAGCGGAGGAGGGGATCGATCTGGTCGTGCGCCTGGGCCATCCCGGCGATCAGAGCAGTCTCACCGGGCGGAGAGTTGTCTGGCAGCGTTCCGTCATCTGCGCGAGCCCGACCTATTTTGCACGTCACGGCCGGCCCGCGACCATTGCCGAGCTGACGAAGCATGACTGCCTCGCCTTCGCACGCGATGGCCGCCCGCTCCCATGGACGGTGATCGGCGACGATGGCGCCGCGCATGCGCTCGCCATGGAGCCGCGTCATATCGTCAGCCACGGCGAGGCGTTACGGGATGCCGCCGTGAGCGGGTTGGGCCTTGCCTATCTATCGACCTGGCTGGTGGCGGACGACCTGCGGTGCGGCCGCCTCGAAGCCTTGCCAATCCCGACGCCAGATGAAGAGGCGGCCATATCCATACTCTGGCACCGGTCGCGCGAGCGTTCGCAAAAAGTCCGGTTCGTTGCCGATGCCCTTATCGCGGCATTCGCACCGGTTCCGCCATGGGAGAAAGCGTCACGGTGATGCGGGTCGTCGTGAAACCCGATGCCAATCGGGACTTACCGCTCCGACAGTTTACCATATCGGCGCTGGATCAAAGTGCAGCTGAGCGTTGAGGGCGGGAATGCTGCAACGGTCCGATGGGGAGATATGGACGGCAGATGGCCGGGGGATATCTATCGTTGGGTTCGCCTTTCCAACGTGAATGAACGTAGTTCGATTGAAATTGATCTGGGCGAACGGCCCCACCTGTACCTGCCAGACCGGCCCGGGTCGATCGCGCAGCAGATCGAGGCTGGCCTGGTTGCCGGCGACGACGAAGCTGTGTCCCTTGACCGATCCGATCGCGACGGGCGCAACGACCGGGCGGTAATGATCCGAACCCTCATAGTCGGGAACGGCCGCCAACCCCGCACCGACCGCGACGATGTCGCGATCGAGGGGGTCGGTGTCCTGACGGGACTGGGCCGTGACGGGTGCGGGGAACAGGCAGGCGGTCAGCCATGCCGTCGCGCCAAAGACAGGAAATTTCGACACAGGAAGAACCTTTCGATCAGCCGCCGAGGGCGACGTGCAGCTGGATGCGGGCGAGCGCGCCAGCGATGGTCTGGCGGAGCAGCGCCCGCTCGGCGGCGGTCTGTGCGGCTTGCGCC
The DNA here is from genome assembly GCF_043498045.1 of Sphingomonas sp. S6. Classification (NCBI taxonomy): domain Bacteria; kingdom Pseudomonadati; phylum Pseudomonadota; class Alphaproteobacteria; order Sphingomonadales; family Sphingomonadaceae; genus Sphingomonas; species Sphingomonas sp. S6. The sequence continues at coordinate 53,616 of NZ_JBIEOE010000017.1, read as the reverse complement.
TCGATCAGCGGCCCGGCGGCGATGTCGCCGCGCCGATATCGCGCCTCGATCGCAGCCACGGTTTGCGTTTGGGCAAGGCTGTCGATCGTCGCCAGCGCCCGCCGTCGGTCGAGCGTCCGCACCATGGCCAGTGCATCGTCCACCTCGCGCCAGGTATCGCGCACCGTTTTCTGATAGGTAAGGGCGGCGCTGCGCTCTTCGGATCGACGGAGCGACAATTGGCGTTGCAGCCGCCCACCCGCAAAGATCGGGATCGACAGCACCGGGCTGACGCCGGTGGTACGCGCATCCCACCCGAAATCGGCCAGGTTCAACACGTCGATGCCGAAGAGGCCGGAGAGGTTGAGGCTGGGATAGAAATCGGTCTGCGCGGCACCGATCGCGGCAGTTGCCGCGTGCAGCGAGGCCTCCGCGGCCAGAATGTCCGGTCGGCGGCGGGCGAGATCGCTGGGAATGCCGGGGGCGGGGGCGGCCAGCATCGGCATGGCGGACCGATCGGTCGCATCGAGAGGTGGCGTATCCGGGTTGCGGCCGACCAGCACCGTCAAGGCGCGGGCGGTGCGCGCGATATCAGCGTCGAGCGTCAGCAGCGCATCCTGTCTCGCCCGCCGCTCCCGATCCGCCGCGCGAACGTCGATGCCGGTGGCCAGTCCTCGCGTCTGGAGTGCCGTGGCGATGGCGAGCGTACGGTCGCCCAGCGCCTGCTCGCGAAGCGCAAGCCTGCGCTCCTCCACCAGTCCGCGCCATTGCCAATAGGTCTGCGCGACCGCTGCCTCGACCGACAGCTGCGCACCCCGGGCGGCGGCGTCCGCTTGCGCGGCCCCGGCGGTGGCGGCCTCCACCTCGCGCCGGGTTTTGCCCCATAGGTCGATGGCCCAGCTGGCGCTGATATCGGTCTGGTAGAGATCGAAGGCATAGCCCTTGGGGATCGTAGCGTCGGCGGCATTCGGCGACTGGCCCAGCAGCGGCGCCAAGACGCCGGCCAGCCCAGCGGTGCCGATGCGGTTGCGACTATAGCCGAGCTGTGCGCCCACCTGCGGCAGGCTGTCGGCATGCTTGGCGTCGCGGGCGATCCGCGCCGCGGCCAGCCGCTCCTCGGCGATGCGCAGGTCGAGATTGGCCCCGCGCGCCTCATCCTCCAGCCGGTCGAGCAGCGGGTCGCCGAAGCTGCGCCACCAAGGCGCATCCGGCTGGGCCGGTGCTGCGACGCTCCCCGGCCACCGCGCGGGCAGGTCGGCGACGGGCGGATGGAAATCCGGGCCGACCGTGCAGCCGCCCAGCAGCAGCAGCGCGGTCAAGCCCGCGCCGACGGTGCGACGATCAATCATGCGCGGTCCCCTTGGCAGTATCCTCGCGGCCGAAGAGCAAGAGGTAGAAAGCGGGCAGCGCGACCAAGGTCAGGATGGTCGCGCCGATCAGTCCGCCGATCATCACGATCGCCATCGGCCCCCAGAAGATGTTGAAGCACAGGGGGATGAAGGCGAGCACGGCGGCCAGGGCGGTCAGCACCACGGGGCGCGCGCGGCCGATCGTTGCCTCGATCACCGCGGTACGCACCGCCATCCCCTCGGCCCGGTGCATCTCCACCTGATCGACCAGGATGATGGTGTTGCGCATGATCATCCCGGCCAGCGCGATCAGCCCCAGCAGCGCGACGAAGCCGAACGGCGCGCCCGTCAGCAGCAGCGCCGCCACCGCGCCGATGATCCCCAGCGGCGCGGTCGCCAGCACCAGCAGGGTTCGCGGCAGGCTCTGCAACTGGATCATCAGCAGCACGAGCATGATCCCGATCGTCACGGGCAGCAGACGATAGATCGCGCGGTTGGCGTCGGCGGACAGTTCGCCGTCGCCGCCCTCCGCGATGTCATATCCGGGCGGCAGCGCAGCACGGATGGCGGCGATGCGCGAAGCGGCGGCGTCGACGATCTCGGAGGCCTGGACGTCGCCGATCATGTCGGCCTGCATCGTGATGGTTTGCGCGGCATCGCGCGTCCAGACGATCGGCTGTTCGGTGGTCGGCGACAGCGTTGCGACCTCGCTCAGCGGCACCATGCCGTGCGATGTCGATACGGGCATGTCGATCAGACCGCCCAGGTCGTGCCGATCCTCGGCCCGACCGCGCACCATGATATCGATCCGCTTTGTCCCACGCAGCACCGCGCCGCCGGGCGCGCCCGACAACGTGGCGGCAAGATCGCTCGCCACCTGCGCCCGGTCCACCCCCAGCGCCGCCGCACGCGCCGGATCGATCCGGTAGCGCGCGACCGGTGCGGCGATGCCCCAGTTGATCTGAACCGCCGTGGACGATGGGATGGCGCGCAGCACCGCCGCGATACGCTGAGCGATCGCGCGCAAGCGGGCGGGATCGGGCCCGGTCACCCGGTATTGGACCGGCGATCCCAGGCTCGGCCCCAGCGACAGGCGACGCACATGCAGGCTGGCGCCCGGGATGCCCGGCATCCGCTCCAGCGTCTCGATCAGGGCATCGCGCGCCGCCAGATCGCGGGCCACGAGCATCACCGTCGCATTCGCCGGATTGGGCAAGGCCGGACCATAGGGAAGGTAGAAGCGTGGCGCCCCGCGGCCGACGAAGCTGTCCATGCTGCGGATGCGCGGGTCGCCGTGCAGCAGATTTTCCAGCCGCCGGGTCGCCGCCGCGGTCGCCTCGATTGAGCTGCCCGGCCGCATCGCGAGGTCGACCATCACCTCGGGCCGGTCGGAATAGGGAAAGAATTGCTGCCGCACGAGTGTCGCGCCGAGCAAGCCGACCGCCAGCAGCGCGATCGTGATGCCTGCGACCAGCCAACACCGGTTCAGCGCCCACGCGATCGCGGCGCGCAGTCGCCGGTATAGTCCGGACGGCGCGGGGGCGTGGCCATGCCCCCGCGCCATGTCCGGCAACAGCTTGACGCCCAGGAACGGGGTGAAGACCACGGCGACGATCCAGCTGACCAGCAGCGCCGATCCCGTCACCCAAAAGATGCCGCCCGCATATTCACTGGTCGTCGACTGGGCGAGACCAACCGGCAGGAACCCGACGACGGTGATCAGCGTGCCGGTCAGCATCGGAAAGGCGGTGTGCGTCCAGGCATAGGCTGCGGCCTCACGCCGATCGACGCCCTGCTCCATCTGGACCACCATCGCTTCGACGCTGATGATCGCATCGTCGACCAGGAGGCCGAGCGAGAGGATCAGCGCGCCGAGCGAAATCCGCTCCAGCCCGATCCCCGCCACCCCCATGTACAAAGCGACGATCGCCAGCGTCAGCGGCACCGATAGCGCCACGACGATCCCCGTCCGCCAGCCGAGCGTGACGAAGGCGACGACGAGCACGACGGTCAACGCGCAGAAGAACTTGATGAGGAAGGTGTTCACCGCCTCGCGGATATTGGCGCTCTGGTCCTCGACCTGCGTCAGCCGCGCACCGGCGGGCAGCGTGCGCCGAACCTGCTCGGCGGCCGCGCGGATCGCCTTGCCGAAGCCAAGTCCGTCGGCGCTCGGCCGCATCGACACCGCCAGCATGACCGCCGACCGGCCGTCATGGCGCACCACCGCCTCGGGCGGATCGGCAAAGCCCCGCGCCACCGTCGCCATATCACCCAAACGCATCGCGCCGGACGGCGTCGGGATCGACGCGCTTTCCAGATCGCGAACGTCGTCCACCTCGCCGTCCAGCCGTACGGGCGTCTGCATCGCGGCCTGCACGCCGCCCGCCGGGGCAATCGCCTGACGCTGCGCCAGTACCTGGGCCAGGCGACCGGGCGACAGGCCCATGCCCGCCAGCCGCCGCGGGTCGACAGCGACGAACAACCGCTGAGACAGTTCGCCGATGATCTCGGCCTTGCCCGCTCCGGGTACGCGCAGCATCGTATCGCGCGCCTGCTCCGCCAGCCGGACAAGCCGGGCATTGTCCGCGCCGGTCAGGGCAAAGACGTAACCATAGACGTCGGCATTGTCCTCACTCGCCGCCAGCGACGCGCCACCCGGCAACGCGGGCTCGATGTCCTTCAGCTTGCGCCGGACCTGTTGCCAGACATCCTTGACCTGTCCGGGAGGGGCTGCGTCCTTCAGCTCGACGGTGATGACGCAGGCGCCGTCGAGGCAATAGGTCTGGAGATAGTCGAGATAGTCGATCCCGCGCAGCGTGCGCTCTACCGGATCGGCGACCTGCGCCTGCATCTGCGCCGGGGTCGCGCCGTCCCAGCGAGCGGAAACGATCATTTCCTTCAGCGTGAAGCCGGGATCTTCGTTGCGCCCCAGCGCCAGGAACTGCGCCGCGCCCGCGACGAAGAGCAGCGCGATCAGGAAACCCACCAGGGCGGGGTGTCGGATCGCCCAGCGGGAGAGGTTGAGCCGATCCATGGCTTAGTGGAACCCCGGCTCGATACCGGCATCGACCACGCTCTGTCCGTCGACCAGCGTATCGGCGGCGGTAGCGACGATCGACTGGCCATCGCGAAGACCCGTGACCAGCGCATCGCGCCCCAGCCATGACGCGATCCGCACCGGCTGACGCCGGATGTGGCTGTCGGGCTGCAGCGTCCAGACATAAGGGCGCGTGTCCGCATCGCCGATGGCAGATAGGGGGACGCGGACCTGCTGGTCCGGCGTGGGGGTGCGCAGGGTAAGCGTGACCATGCTGTTGTAGGGCGGTGGCGATCCCGTGCCGCTCAGGACGAAGCGGGCATCGCGCAGATGCGACGTCGGATCGCCCTCCGGCGCGAGGAGGCGCAGCCGGGCGGTGAACGTGCCCGCGCGGCCTGGCATGCCGACATCGGCCATCATCCCGGACGTCAGGCGCAGATCGGCCGGTGCGTGGATCTCCACCTCGGGCGCGCCGCTTGCGAGTTTCAGCACCGCCCTGCCCGCCTCGACGACGCTGCCCGGTTCGACGAGGCGCGCGGTGATGACCCCATCCTGCGGCGCGACCAGTATCGCGTCCGACAGCATGTCGCGGCTGCGCCGAACGACTGCAGCGGCAGCGGCGACCTTGGCGGCCGCCGCGCGGGCGGCCAGTGTCCGCTGGCGGACCTCGGCGCTCGACAATGCGCCAACGCCGTCCAGTCCACGCGACCGGTCGGCCGCATCCTGCGCTGTCCGCGCATCGGCGGTGGCGGCGGCGAGTTCGGCCTCGGCCTGCGCCGCTCCGGCGTCGGCTTCGGCCTTGACCAGGCGGCCCAGCACCTGACCGGCGCGCACCGTATCGCCGACCTCAACGGTGAGCGTCAGCAGCCTTCCGGGCCGTTTGAACGCGAGCATCGTCTCGCGATAGGGGCGCACGACGCCGCTGAACTGGCGAAGCGCGCCGCCCGCGGCATGAACGGGGACGACATCGACGATCGCCGTATCACGATCGGGTTGCTGTGACGGCGGCGACGCACAGGCGGACAAGCCGGACAGGGGTAACAGAAGCGCGACGAAGTGACGATGGCGAGCAAACGGCATGACGGCCCCCAGAAAGCGGAACGGGCGCGCCATGCCGGGTGTGACGCGCCGCGCCTCCCGGATTTCCGATTTCGACCGATCGATTTTGAAATTGATCAGTCCGACAGGGGCGGAGTCCCCAGATGGCGGCGACGGTAGGCGCTGGGTGTCTCGCCTTGCCGCGCCTTGAAGCTGCGGTTGAAGACCGCCAGGCTGCCAAACCCTGCGTCCATCGCAATGGTCAGGATCGGCACGTCCGCCTGTTCGGGGTCGGCCAGCGCAGCGCAGACCTCGGCCACGCGCAGTCCGTTCAGATAGTCGCTGATGTTGCGATGGCCGAAACGGCCATTCACCAGCCGACGGACGCGATATTCGGGTACGTCCAGCCGCGCGGCGATCGCACCGATGGTCAGCTCGGGCTCGCGGTACAGGCGGTCCTGCATCATCGCCCTATCGAGCGCACGGGCGAGCGGCTCGTCCTGCTCCTGCGGCGGGGACGGATCGGTGGCGATCACCAGGCGCAGCGTGCTGTCGGGCGCGGCGGATGCGAACATGTCCCGATGCCGCAGTCCGAACAGCAGCAGCGCGAGACCGAACGTCCCCATCAACATGCCGATCGCGCTGGCGATACCGGCCATGGCAAAGCTGCCGAAGACCCGACCGATGATCTCCGCGCCGATCGTCCAGAGCACGACTATCGTAACGATAACGACGAACGCCACGCGCGCGCGCCGCCGCGCCTCCACTAGATCGGTCGCGCGGTTCTGCCAGGCATGGCGCAGCGCATCGACGGTGAGGGCTATGCCCGCGACGTACAGAAGCCCATCGAGCAGATGGAGCGGTGCATGCGTCCCCCGCTCGCCGCCGATCACGGCCGCGCTGACGCCGAGATAACCCAGCGCCAGGCCCAGTTCGGCAACGCCCGGGCGGAAATCGTCATCGAACCACGAACGGGCAAACAGCCAGAACAGCGGCAAACTCGCCGATCCGGCAACTTGCAGCAGCGTGCCGAGCCCGGGCGTATGCTGGACGAAGGGCAAACCGGCCGCTTCCGTCAGCAAGGCGGCGCATGCCAAAGCCGCGCCATACCGGCCGGCGCGCGTCGGCGCTTCGCTGAGGAACAGCGCGACCGCCAGTGCGAGCAACGTGGCGATGCCGCCGTGCAGCCAGGCTTCGATGCTCAGCAAGCGGGTCTTTCTGTGGTGGCGCCGATCGCGTGCGACGGCACGCTGTCGGTCGGGTGAAAAGCGGGGAGGCGGGCTCTTCCGCGACGACCTATTGCGGCGATCCCGGCTTGCCAAGCCGCAAGAGGGGCGCGCGACGTGGCGATAAGCTATCGCGTTGTGGTGCACGGCGTGCGGCATCCCCTGGCGGCGTTACGGCTTTTCCGTTGTGCCTTGTCTTATCGCATGACGAGAGATCGCGCGGGGTAGGGAGGCGATGCACGTGACGCCGGGATTGCGATGGATGGCGCTGGTGTCGGTGCTGGTCGGTACGGCGTCGTTGCACGCCAGTCCCGCCTTCGCCGCTGCGCCGGGCGGGTGTCGCAGCCAAACGATGCTGGTGCCGTGGGGGCGCTATCCCTTGCGACGCTGGACGCCGATCCGGCCTGTCCGCCAGCCCGCGACCATCGACGATGATGGCGGCAATCGCGAGGGGCTGGCGATCGGCGCGCCGTTTCGTGCCCGGCTGGTCCAGGCCTATGGCGTGGATGATGGGGACGCACGGCAAATCGTCGAGATGGTGACGGCGGCCGGTTGCTATCGCGCGTTTCGGGCGGATTCCTTTGTGGCCGCCGATCGCGCCTTCGTCAGCGCGGAACAGGCGCGCCACCCTTACGCCGCAGATCCACACCGCTATGCGACCGTGCCTGATCAAGCGCAGGTCCAACCCGGCGACCGGGAGACCGGCAGAATCGGCGCCTATGAGACACAGCATTTCGTCTTCTGGTATGGCACCAATCCCCAGGGCGAAAGCTATGCCTGGGTAAGGGCGAGCGGGCAGGACTGGCCCACATTTCTGAAGCGCGCCGGTGACTGGGCCGAATGGGTATGGCGGATGAGCCGCGACCTGACCGGCGCGCCCATGCCCTATGCCGACAGCCCTGTGGGCGAGCGGCGGCGTATCGCCATTTACCTTTATGGTACGGGTCGCCCGCATGTCGATGGCGGCGACCTGACCGTGCATGGCGCCAATGCCTCGCCCAGCGTCTGGATCAGCGCGCAGGACATGGCGTTCGGGTCGAAGACCTTCGCGCACGAATTCGGCCATGTCATCCAATTCTACTCGGGCGGTTTTCGCGGCGGCACGACCGCCGGGCCGGTCTGGGAAAGCGCGGCAAACTGGCTGGGGCATCTGCTGGTGCCGGGCAAGACGACCTGGATTTCGCATTACGGGAACCACCTGTACCTCGGCCCGGTCTGGCCGGTGGCGCGCTATGGCGCCTATCCGTTCATCGACATGCTGTTCGAGGATGCGCGGACGCAGCCGTTGGTCTGGGGGGCGTGGCGCCACGACCGGCGCTTGCCGACCGGCGACGGGGCGGAGGATTTCTTGCCGGCGGTCGTGCGGCTGGGGCAGGCGTCGGGCGCCTACCCTCAGGGGATGCGATCGTTCGCCGATGACATGGGCTGGTATGGCGCGCGCCTCGTGACGCTGGATTTCCTGAACCAGCGCGCCATGCTCGATGCGGCTGCGGTCATGCGGTTCCTGTTCGGCGGCACCCGCTGGGCATCGCTGCTGCCGGGGGATCGGCCCGGTCGCTACGTGCCGCAGCCCGGCCTGCTGCTGCATCAGTTCGGCAGCGACCTGATCCCGTTGACCGTGACCGGAGCGGACGGTCGCGTCTCGGTCCGGCTGACCGGCGGTACGACCGACAAGGACGCGGCCTGGCGCTTCGCCCTCGTCGCGGTGCGGGGCGGGACGGAGCCGACCTATTCCACGCTCGGCGCGGTCGAGGGGCGAGGCAGCGCGGTCATAAGCTATCGCGCGCGCCGCGATGCACGCCTCTTTCTGGCGGTGACGGCAACGCCCGGCGTCTACGAACCCATCCCCGGCGGCGACCAGGTCAAGCCGACCGCAGGCGCGCGCTTTCCCTATGCCCTGGATATCACGGGTGCGACCCCGCGACTGAAGGGCGATATCGACTGCGCGACGCCGCAGATGATCGTTCCGGGGCAGCCCGGCGACTGCTGACGGGTGCTTCGTTCGCCGTCGGCTGGGCGGTGTCGGTGTAGGTCACGCTGTCGTCCGTCACGACGGCTTCGACGTCACGTCGGTGTCCCGTCGCATCCTCGACCAGCGAGGTGACGCGGACATGATTGGGCGTCTGCAAGGGCGCGGTGAACAGTGAGAAGCTGGGCGCGAAGGTCGTCAGCGTCTGTGCCGTGCGGCCGTTGTCGGGGCCATCGCCGCTGATCGTGCGCTCGCTGGCCTGCGCGATCTGCGTGCCGTTTTGTACCCCATAGAGCGGCGGCTGGACGCCGATGTCGATGGCCAGCGTGTCGCGTTCGGCGATGCGGCGGCGCGATGGCGTCGCGCCGCGCGTCGTGACGGTCATCGTCTGGCGTGCGGCATATCGCTTGCTCGACACGCCGGTGTCGCGGGTGTTGGTCAGCCGCTGGTCGAGGTCATAGGCGACGCGGGTGACCACGCGACCGTGAGGGGTGTCGACATAGCCCTCGACGCGATCGGCGCGCGTGGCGACCGTCTCCACCGTGCCGATCGCGCCCGGCCCTCGTGGCGCGCGAAGCTGTCGCGTGACGATGCGCGCGGGGGCGAGCGTGTTGACGGTCAGCGCGCCGGTCACCACCGGACGGGTGGGATCGACCGTCCCGATCAACGTGCCCGACACGCGGAAGAACGTGCCGGCGGTCGGCATGGCAAGCGCGATCACATGCGGCCGGCCGTCGTTGAGCAGCGCGGCGAAGGGCGTGAGGTCGACCCGGGCGGGCAGCAGGTTCAGCGCGCGCAGGGCGGGCACGCGTCGCCACAGGCCGGGATTGATGCCGCCGGTGAAGATGTCGGGCTGGACCGAGCGGACGCCCGCCGGCCGTCCGTCGATCCGTACCTCCACCTCGCGATACGGTGCGTCGCAGGGCGGCGGCCCGAAGATGTTGCGCTGGGCAAGATCGCCGGGCGCGCAATCGTACCAGAATTCCTCGCGCTCCTGTCCGATGGCGAACAGGTCGATGGCCAGTCGCGTCAGGTTGCGCGGGAAACGGATCGTGCGTGACACCACCGGCTTTTGCGGGTCGAGCCGTGACAGCCCCGATGTCACCGGCAGGACCACGCCGTCCGGCCGGGGCGCTTCCCCGGCGTAGAAGACCAGACGGGCGCCCCAATGGACATGGGCATCGTGGTCCTTGTCGAGATAGTTGACCAGGATCGCCCGGCCCTCGGTCGGCGTGCGGAGCAGCGCGGCATACTCCGTCACGTCGCGGGCGACATGCCAGTGCGGCGCATAGGCCTCGCCGGGCTCCATCGTCGTACCGAGGAAGAGGGTGGCACCGCCCAGCGTCAGGTCGGCGGAGCGATCGAATTGCGTACCCGTGGTGACGTCGAAGTCCGCCTCCAGCACCACCTGGCGCCACGGGCCGGGACAGTCGACGGGCGGGCGGTAGGCCAGTGGCAGGGGTTCGTCGCCCTGGAACTCGCGCCGGTCGAACAGGGTGACGGTGCAGGATGGGCCGGTGGGGCGGGGCCGTGGCGGGCTCAGGTCGACGACGGCGTTGCCGATCGGCCGTGGCGGGGTCTGGCCAGCGGCGGGTGCGCCGACGCTGGCCGATAGCCAGGCGGCGAACAGCGCCTGCCCCATGATGCCGCAAAGGCGCAAACGCGGCGTATGGTCGATGTCCATGGCCTGTCCCATGTCAGAAGAGGAGCGCGTCTGCGCCGAGGGCCGCCCGGGGCGGGGCATGACCGACCCCCGCCCCGGTGCGCTTCAATGCTTGGCCAGCACCTGGGCCGGGGTCACCACCTCGATCGGCAGGCCCAGTCCTTCCAGTTGCGGGCGGATCGTCTTGGCATCGCCCACGACGGTCCAGACCCATTTGGCAGGTTGCAGATACTGCCGCATCGCGGCGTTCGCGTCCCGCAGCGCCACCGCGCGAATGCGCGCGTCGAAGGTGCTGAAGAAGTCGTCCGGCCAGCCGTTGCGCTGGAGCATGGCGGCGGCGGCCATCACCTGTCCGCCGAAGCGGAACGAGGCAACGTTCTTGCGCAGCGTGTTGGCGACGGCCTCGTCGAACTCCTCCTGCGTGATCGGCCGGTCGGTGACGATCGCGTTCAGTTCCTTCTGCACTTCCTTGATCGCGGGGCCGACCTTGTCCGGCTGCAGCTGCACCTCGACCTGATAGCTCGACCCCAGGTCGTTGACGTCGAAATTGCCCGACGCGCCGTAGGTCCAGTGCTTGTCCTCGCGCAGGTTCATGTTGATGCGCGAGGTGAACTCGCCACCCAGCGCGATATTGGCCAGACGCGGTGCGACGCCCTCATAGGTGCGCGGCATGTCGACCAGTTGCCCGCCCCCCAGGAATGCCTGGACCTGGCCTGGCATGTCGACCAGCACGATTTTGGGTGGGCCGGTGACCAGCGCCGGACGCGGGTCGAGCGCGATGGGGGCCGGGCCGCGCCCTGGCACGCTCCAATGGCCCAGCGTCGCATTCAGCTTTGGCAGGAGCGTCGCGAGCGGCTCGTTCGAGACGATGACCAGCTTGGCCTCTTCGGGGCGGACCCAGCGACGGAAGGCCGCCTCCAGATCGGAGCGCGTGATGGCGTCGACCTCGGCCACGCTGGGCACCTGCGACGCCTTGGCGAGCAGCGTCCCGGGCGCGAGGGCTTGCGTGAAGGCGGTGCCCAACAGCGTGCCGGGGCTGGTCGGCGCGGCCGTGACGCGCGACAATTCCTGCCGCCGATATTCCTCCAGCCGATCCTGCGGAAAGTCGGGACGGGTCAGCATCAGCATCATCGTGTTCAGCGTCGTGTCCAGGCTGGCGCTGGGTGCTGCGAATGAGACGCCGGAGTCGGTGTTCTGCGCGCTGCCGAAGATGGCGGCGCCGGTGCGTTCGCGCAACTGCTTGAACCAATGGTCGTCATGGCCGCCCGCTCCTTCGTCCAGCATCTGGAACATCGCGCGGATCGTGCCGGGCTTGCCGGCGGGATCGTCGACGCTGCCCACGTCGAACGACAGTTCGGCGGTGGTGAAGGGCACCGCGTCGTGCTGGACGTAGAGGACGGGAATGCCGTTCGCCAATGTGGCATGCTGCACCGGCGGGAAGCGGGCGGCCTGGGGCTCGCCGACGCCGGGGATGGGGCCGCGCGTACCGCTTTGCGGGGCGACGACGGCGGTCTTGGGTGCGTCGGGCACTTCGGTCCCTGCGACGCTTTCGTCGCCTGCCGCGGTCATGCGCGGTCCCGGGACGATCATGCCGCGATAGCCCGGACGGCCCAGCCACTTGCGCGCGTCGGCCATGACCTTTGCCGGGGTCAGGGCCAGATACGCCATCAGGTCGTCCTTGTATTTGGCGGGCGAGCCGAGCACCGAATTGGCCTGCATCAACAAGCCGCCGCGCGCCTCGATCGTCTCGTTGTTGCGGACCGCCGGGATGATCCGCGTCGCCTTGTAGCGCGCCAGCGCATCGGCGGACGGCGTGCTGTGCAGGAATGCGGCGATGGCATCGTCCAGCGCCTTTGCCGCGACAAGCGGATCGACACCCTGCCGGACCGAGCCGTAGATGGTGAATTCCCCGACGCCGCGATAGGTCGTGTTGTCGGCGCTGAGATTGTTGAACAGCTTGTCCCGGCGCACCAGCTTGTCGAACAGCGGCGCGCCGTCGATGCCGGTCATCAGGCCCGATACGGCGTCGAGCGAAAAGTTCGCCGGGTCGCGCCCGCCGGGTACGGGCCAGGTCCGGGCGATCTGTGCCGTCGAGACGGGGCCGGTGAAGGACTGGTCGATCGGCGCGGTCAGGACCGGTGGCTCGGCGGCGGGCGCGGTAATCGCGCGCCCGCGCGGGATGTCGCCGAAATAGCGCATCGCCTTTGCCTTGGCGGTCGCCAGATCGATGTCACCCGCCAGCAGGAGCGTGGCGTTGTTGGGGCCGTAATAATCCTTGAACCACTGATGCACGTCGGCGAGTGACGCCGCGTTCAAATCCTTCATCGATCCGATGACGCTGTGGCCATAGGGGTGCGAAGCGGGATAGATCGCGCTGCGGCGGCTATAGCCCAGGATGCTGGCGGGATTGTTGTCATTGTTGCGCTTTTCGTTCTGGACGACGCCGCGCTGCTCATCGAGCACGCTTTGGGTGATCGCGCCGAGCAGATGCCCCATCCGGTCGCTTTCCACGAACAGCACGCGGTCCAGGCTGCCGGTCGGCACCGCCTCGTGATAGTTGGTGAAGTCATAGCCGGTGCTGCCGTTGACGCCGATCGACCCGGCGTCGCGCAGATATTTGAAATAGTCGCCCGGCGCATTCTCGCTGCCGTTGAACATCAGATGCTCGAACAGATGGGCAAAGCCGCTGCGCCCCGCAGGCTCAAAGGTGGAGCCGACGGCATAATTGATGCTGGTATAGACGATCGGCACGCTGCGATCGGTGAGGACGATGACCGTCAGGCCGTTGGGCAGCGTGAACGTCTGATAGGGAATGGTGAAGTCGCGGACCAGCTTGACGAGCTCCGCCGGGGCGGTGTCCGGGTGGGATGCCGTGGTCGTTGCGGCTTTCGCGGGGCGTCCGGCCAACGCCGGGACGGGGGCCAGGATCAGTGCCGTACCGGCCATCAACATCATACGCAGGCTCATCGACTTATCCTTGATTGGTGGGGGTAGGCACGGGTGGAACGGCAGTTCGGCAGAATGACACGGGTGCGGAAACGTCGCGGGACAGGACAATCGGGGACGGCAAAACCGTAATGGCGAGGACCGTGTCTGGGGCTGTGTCCGGCCGCGCGGCGAGGGGGCCGGCAGGCGCGCCGCATCCCCTCTTTTGGTGGGATGCGGCGGCCGGGATCAGAAGGACTTGCTGACCCCCAAGTAGAAGTTGCGCAGGCGCGGGTCCCCGTATGCGCTGTAGTATAGCGGGAACTGCGACACATCGAGCGGCGGCATCTTGTTGAAGATGTTGTTGATGCCGAAGCGCACCGTCATCTTCTGCGGCAGGCGGTAGCTGATGTTCATATCGTGATACATCTGGCTGGCGACCTTTGCCGACCCCTGCGAGGCCACGAAGCTGCGATCCAGCGTCAGGTAATAGCTGCTGAGGTAGCGTGTCTGCCAGCCGAGGCTGAGCTCGTCCTTCGTCCATTGCAGCGACCCGCTGCCCCGGAAGCGCAGCGAACCGGATGCGCCAGCACCCGCCGCGAACCCGGCTGTGACGACACCTGCATAATTCTGCGCGGGCGCGTCGGCGAATGGTTGGATCACCAATTGATCGACATAGGTCGCACGGCCGACGGCCGACAGCTGACCGCCGAACAGGTTCGTGTCGTAGTTGAGCGTGAAGTCATAGGCCGAGGTGACCAGCGACTTCAGGTTGATCAGCGATACGTCCAGCGCGGTGATCGGCCCGACCGCAAAGCCACCCGATGCCGGGCCGCGCGTGACGCGGTCGGGGTTGGAGGCAATGAATTGGTTGAACTGCGTCTGTGTGCCGCCGAAGAACGAAGCGAGCAGCAGCACCGGATCGAAATACATGTCCCGCTTGTGGATGCGCGTCCAGTCGACCGAGAAGCGCAGGCCGTCGATGAAATGCGGCTTCAGGATGAGCCCGGCCGTCCACGTCTTGGACGATTCCGGCCGAACGTCCGGATTGCCGCCCGAGAACCCGGAGATGATGCCAAGGCCGAACACCTGCATGCCGATCAACTCGTTGCCGCGCTGCGGATCGCGCATCTGAAGGGTGATCTGCGGGCGGGGGATCTTGACCAACTGGCTGAGCTGCGGCGGCAGATAGCCGGTCGTGTACGAGCCGCGCAGCATGACGCCATCGATCGGCGACCAGAGCAGGCTGATGCTGGGATCGGTGTGCGCATTGGTGGTCGTCGACCGCGGGATGACGGTTCCCGCCGGCGGGCAGTTGCCGAAATAGTCATATTGCCCCGCCACGAGCGGCGTCATGCAGGACACGGGGTCCGACGTATCGGTGCCGTCGCCCTTGTACGATTCATGCCGGGCCGACAGGCGCAATTCCAGCAGTCGGATCAGCGGCAGTTGATGCTGGTTGCCCAAGATCGGAAACACGACTTCGCCATAGACAGACTTGGTCGTCTGGTGCGCGGTCGGCGTGAAGGTGGTGACCGCGCCATCATCGGTCAGCAGCGTCAGGAGGCGCGAATCCAGCCTCTGGGTGTTGATCTCGGCGTTGACGGTCAATTGCGGCTTGCCGCCCGGCAGCGAGAACGGCAGCGGCCCGGCGAGGCGTAGCGAGGGCGCGACGTTGCTCGATTTGCCGTCCTGTTGGCGCTGATAATAGGGCGTCTTGTTGTAGGTGAAGGGAATCGGATAGGTCGAGGTATCGACGAGCGCGTTCAGAACGCCGGTCTGGAGATCGTTGGAGGCGAAGGCGCTGATGTACGGGGGGCTGTTCGCGACCGAATAATTGGATTTGGAATAGGCGACTTCGGCTACCGCCTGCCAGTCCGCCGGTAGCCGGATGATGGCACCGCCCAGCGTGCGCAGCGTCGACGACACCTGCTTGATCGGGGCATCATAGGCGGGATTGGCCGGAAACGCGATCGCGAGATCCTGCGTGAACGGATTGCCGATGGCCGACGCGTTCAGGAAGACGGAGTTGAGCGTGTTGGAAAAAGTGTTGGTCGCCGACGAATGCGACATGCCGATTTCGGCATAGGCGGTCAGCCAGTTGTTGAACGTGCGCCGCACTGCGACCGAACCGCTATATTGGTTTACCGGATAGATCAGCGGCGCGCGGGCGCCGGTGCCCGCGGCGGTATTGGCCTGGTCGAGGTTGAAGGTACCGAGCGACGAAAGCAGCGGAGCCAGGCCGGCGTTCGTGATCCCCGCATAGCCCTTGGGAATGGTCCCCAGACTGCTCGACAGCGTCTGACCGCCATATTCGGGCTTCAGCTGAAGCGGCGTGCCGTCCTGTGTCTTGAAGTTGACCAGCGAACCCTGTGGTGGATTGGTGAAGCCGCCGTAAAACGAGCCGGGGTCGTTGGCGAGGATGTCGTTCAGACCGCGGCGGCGCAGGTTGTCGCGGTCGCCGTAGCGTAGCGCCAGTTGCTTGGTCCAGTTGCCGTTGAAGGTCAGGCGGGTGCGCCCCCCTTCCAGCGGCAGGCCGCCGGTGAGGTCGATCGACCCGCGACCTTGTTTGAAATCGCCGGTATTGTCGTAATTCGCCGACAGCTCGGCGCCCTTGAAGTCGCGGCGCAGCACGATGTTGATGACGCCGCCCGATGCGCCGCTGCCATAGATGCCCGATGCCGACGAGGCGAGCACCTCGACCCGCTCCACCGCTGCGATCGGGATGCCGGTGATCGACGGCTGGGTGATATCGCCATTGCCCAGGTTGATGCCGGGCTGGCGCCGACCGTCGACCAGGATCAGCGTGTCGCGCAGGCCGATGCCGCGCAGGTTGATCGCGCTGACACCGACGGGGCGGCGGGGATTGAATTCGTTGTCGCCGCCGATCGCCTGATCCCCGACGATCGGTGAGGTGTTGACGTTCAGCTGGTTGCGCAGGAACGTTTCGAGGTTGGGCGCGCCGCTGCGCTCGATCTCCTTGCGACCGAGCACGATGAACGGCTGGCTGTCGTCCTGCGTGCGTTCGATGCCGGTGTTGAGCGACCAATTGACCTTGCCGTTGACGAGGATGTCAGGCGTGGCGCTGGTGTCGACCTCGTCGCCGGCCAAAGGGCGGAGGGCGACCGCACCATCCTCCGTCGTGACGATCTTCAGACCGGTGTCGATCAGCAGGCCCTGCAACGCCAGCAACGGGGCATAGTCGCCCTGGATGCCGTTGGTCCGCTTGCGGCCGACATCGTCCATCCGGTACAGGATCTGGAGTTTGGTGACCTTGCTCCAGGCTTGCAGGGCCGCCGCCAAGCTCCCGGCCGGAATGTCGAACCGCTGGGCGGCCCGTACGCCCTGCGTGGTCTGCGCCGCGACATGGCCCGGCGCAAAGGCCGTCAGCATGGTCGCCCCCAATGCGATCGCCACACCCCTTTTTTTCATCTGATGCCCCCTTGTTGCGGTCGCTCCCATCACGCCGCTCAGCAAGATTGTCATTCGACGGCCACGAACCCGTAACATCGGATTTCAAAAAAGTTTACGGGCGTGGAACTTTTCGCCAAAACGCTCAAACCGGGGCTAGTCGCTTTTTTGCGTTAGGGTTCTGACGCGGCCGATTGTCATGACGGGCGAACCCTTTTGACGATGGAGTGTCTCGGGCGGACGATGGTAGACGACAGGCAGTTGGAGCGGTGGTTTTGCGAGGAGGTGCTTCCCTTGGAGGCGTCGCTGACCCGCTATCTGCGTCGTAACTGGCGGACGGCCGAGCAGATCATGGATATCCGGCAGGACATATACGAGGCGGCGCTGACCGGCGGGCGGCAGGAATTGCCGTCCCACACCGCGGGCTATATCTTCACGATCGCGCGCAACATCTTGGTCAACCGGTCGAAGCGCGAACGGATCGTCCAATTCGAGCATTATGCCGACATGGAAAGCGTCGAACAGGGCGTCGATCTGTCCGCAACCGATCGCCATCTCGATGCGCGCGACGCGTTGCGCCGGGCGCAGGAGGGGATTGAGCGGCTGCCCCCGCGCTGCCGCGAGGTCGTGCGCCTGCGCAAGATCGAAGGATTGTCGACCCGCGAGGCGGCGGCACGCATGGGCGTCGGCATCGACACGATCGAACGCCAGCTGGTATTGGGCATCCGCGCGATGGCCGATGCGATGCTGGGCGGCGCGGGCAAGATCCGTCGCGGCGGCGCGGCCAGCACTGGCAAGGCTCGCCGCCAATGAACCGCGCGACGATGATCGAAGAAACGGCTGCGCGCTGGATCGTCCGCCAGGAAAGCGGCGACTGGTCGGCCGAGGACGACGCCGCGCTGACCGCGTGGCTGGACGAGCAGATGGCGCATAAGGCCGCATTCTGGCGCCTGCGCCATGGCTGGGCGGCGGCGGATCGTGTCGGGGCACTCGGCTTCCAGGCCGCCACGCCGCGCTCGCGCGCCCGGCGCGGTTGGCAGGCGGTGCTCCGCGCTCGCCCCCGCGCGATCGGGGCGATCGCCGCCGCGCTGGCGGTGACGGTCGGCATCGGCACGACGGTGCTGCGATCGCCGACGAGCTTTGGGCTCGGGCACGTTACGCACGACGAGGCATCCCCTTCGGCGTCCGCGCCGGTGCGCGTCCAGACGCCGGTGGGCATTCGCCACACGATCGCGCTGCGCGATGGCAGCCGGGTGGAACTGAACACCGCGACCGTCGTGCGCACGGCGGCCAGCGATGCGGGGCGGGAGGTCTGGCTGGATAAGGGTGAGGCGTATTTCGACATCGTCCACCGCCCCGACCATCCCTTCGTCGTGCATGCCGGGCCACGGACGGTGACCGTTCTCGGCACGCGCTTCACCGTTCGCCGCGATGGGGACAAAGTGACCGTGGCGGTGCTGTCGGGCCGTGTGCGGATCGAGGATTCGACGTCCGACGCGGGCACGCGCTCCGCCGTCATCGGCCAGGGTGACATCGCTTATGCCCAATCGCACGGTACGCTGGTAGCGCTGGCCGCGCCGGCACGCGTCGAAGCGATGACCGGATGGCGTGACGGCGTGCTGGTGTTCGACAACCAGCGGCTGGGGGACGCGGTGGCGGACTTCAACCGCTATACCAACCGCCCGATCCGCATCGCCGACCCTGCCACCGCCGACATCCGGATTGGCGGGACGTTCCAGATCGATAACAGCGCGGGTTTCCTCGACCTTCTCCACTCCGCTTATGGGCTGAAGGTGCGATCCGACGCGAACGGTGTCGTCGTCGAGCCGTGACCGAGCGGGGCGCGGGCGGGGCGGTCGTGCGGGATCGTGGAATGGCTAGCGGCCAGACCCGTCGATCTTCGTCCCAAACTCGCCGTGGACTACAGCGTGGCCATCGCGCCTTGCACCATTGGCCGCACGGTCAGGTCCACGAACCGGTCGATATCTTCGCTGCGAGTGAGGTCGATGTCGAACTGGCCGGCGCCGATCGTTCGGGCCAAGCCGATGCACAGCGCGAAACAGCTATAGGCCAGCGGGCAATTGCGATGCGCGGCAGCGGTGTCGCTTAGATCGAACCCGCCCTCGCCATAGATCAATTCGGCCATGCCGATGAACGCCCGCAGCGAAGCGGCGCGAAACCCCGGGTGGATCGTGCCGCGATCGGTGCGCCCGAACATGACCCGGACCAGCTCGGGCTGCGCGACGCCGAAGCGGACGTAAATCTGCGCATGGCTGATCAGCCGGTCGACCTTCGTATCCTTGGTCGCGGCCGCTGCCTGCAATGTGACCTCCAGCCGATCGAACGCCTCGCGCGCGATGTCGAGCACAAGAAAGTCGATGCTGGGATAATGGTTGTAGAAATTGCCGGGCGTCACGCCGAGTTCGCGGGACAGGCGGCGCACCGTCACATGTTCCAGCGTTTCGGTGGCGAGGATATGTTCGGCGACCTTGCGAAGGTCCTCGACGACGTTGCCGCGATGGTAATTGGCGCGCGTGGCCACCGGTGCGGGTGTGTTCTTTGAAGCCGCCATGGTGCGGGCTCTAGCCGTGGCGTGATACCCTGACAACCGACGTCGCCGTGCCATGCGGCCAAGCAGCCGGCCCGTCGACTGGCTATGGCCGGTGCGGCGGGATGCCGCAGATGCGAGACGGCATCTGCGGATCGTACCGGATCGTCACAGATGGTTGGCCTGCACCCACTCGTGCGTGGTCAGATCGGGTTCGGCGGTGGGATGCCCGAGCAGATAGCCCTGCACCTTGTCGACCCCCAGGACGCGCAGGATGTCGAGCTGCGCCTCCGTTTCCACCTGTTCCACCACGATCGGCGTGCCGACCGCGCGGCACAGTTCGACGACGCCGATCAGCAATTGGCCGGCGAGCGGGCATTCGACGATCGACCGGACGAGGCCGCCGTCGATCTTGATGAGGTCGAATCGGATATGCTTCAGATACCCGATCGAGGCGAAGCCGGCGCCGAAATCGTCCAGCGCCACGCGGACGCCCAGCGCCTGCAATTCGGCGATGGTCCGTTGTGCCATCTCCAGGTCCCGCAGCAGCGCCGTTTCGGTGATCTCGACGATCAGGCGATCGGGCGCGAAACCGTGGCGGTCGCAGGCGGCGGCGATCATCGTGCACAGATGCGGCCCGACCTCGCCCGCCGTGACGTTGAACGATAGGGCGAGATGCGCGGGCCATTGCGTCGCCTTGGCGAGCGCGCGCGCGAACAGATGGTCGGTGAAATGTGTCGCGACCCGTGCCCGGTCCGCCACCGCGAACAGCTCGTCGGGCGGCACATTGCCAAGTTGTGGGTGCTGCCAGCGCATCAGCGCTTCGAACGCGACGACCTCGCCGGTGCCGGTGCGGACGATAGGCTGGAAATGCACGCCGAGCTGCGCGAGCGCGGCCGGATCCTGATAGGCGGTTTCGATGATGCGGCGCCGATCGCTTTGCTGCTGCAAGCCGATGTGGAAGAAATAGGGCTGCGCCTGCTTCAGCGCCTTGCTCTCGTACAGCGCCAGATCGGCGCGGTGCATCAGGTCGATCGGATCGTCCGGCCAGACATCGCCCGTCGACAGGCCGATCGATCCGCGTGGCTGGATCACGTCGTCGCCGATGGTGATCGGCCGGTCGAATATCGCCGCGATCCGTCGCGCCGCCTCGGCGACTTCCGCCGCGTCGGCGGTGGGCAGCAGCACCGCGAATTCGTCACCACCCAGCCGCGCACATAGCGCCTTGAGCGGTGCATGCTGCGCCAGGCGATCCGACACGCGCCGCAGCAGGACGTCGCCGACCCCATGGCCCAGCCGGTCGTTGACCGCCTTGAACCCATCGAGGTCCATCAGCACGACGGTGGTGTCTAGCCGTTCGCCGGCCGGCCGCTGTGCTTCGTCCAGCCGGGCCAGGAAGGCGCGGCGGTTGGCGAGGCCGGTCAGCTGATCGTTGAACGCCAGGTGCGCGACTTCGCGTTCGCGCTCGATCGTCGTGGCATGCGCCTGCACGATGTCGTGGAATTGCTGATGCTGACGCTGCATCCAGGCGAACAGCAGCACGGCGATGACCGACAGGTTCGCCGCCGCCGCCATCAGCGCCGGGTTGCCCGTCGCGATCATTGCGACGACCATGGGGACCGTTCCCGACCAGATGACGGCATAAGCGGCGCGGGGCAGCGAGACCATGCAGACCGCGCACGCGATCGTCGACAGCGCCGCAAAGAACGGGATGAAGGCGGCGACGTCCGCGCTGCGCGTGTAGAGCACCCATGCACTCCACGCGGACAGGCTCAGGCCGAACAGCAGCGAGGTGCGGACCGTCGAGGCGAACATCCGCCGTGCCGCCGCCGCACCGGCATAATGGACGCGCCGCCATTTCAGGATGCGGAACACGCTGGAGCAAGCGAGGACGCACGAGGGCACATAGGTGACGGGCGTGGCGCGCGCGGACGAGGTGATGAAGGTCAGGAAGGTGACGTTGATCAGCAGGATCAGGTGCAGACTCGGCACCTGATGACGCAGCGCCCGGAATTGTGCCGCGGCCAGCATCTCGTCCAATTCGCTATCGGGTGAATCGTGATCGTGAAAGGACGTCTGCGCGTTGCCGGTTCCTCGAAAGCGGGCGAAGGCCCCCGCGATCCGCGAAAGTTGCAGCCGAATGGCGCGCCTCGCGGGCAGCGCAGGGGTTGAGGGCAGGGGCGCACTTGTAGCCATAACCGACTGATTAAGAGCTAAAAGTGAATCCCTTCCTTCAGTGTGTCGGGTCCTGTCACGAATTGTTGAGGGAAGGGACGGCGGATGCCATCCGTACGCGTCGTGCCAATGTCATGCGCGGACTGCACATGACGCGCATCGCCGCGGTCGTATTGTAGAGCGCCATGCGGCGGCGCTGAACGTTGTCTTTTCCGCTGGCCGAGGGGGCCTCGCGGCATGGCGCAATCGATCAGACCCGCGCGCGGAACGGCGTGAAGTCCGTGCCCCGGTCGAACACGTCCACGCCTTCGGCCCGCTTCAGCGCGCCCACGACGATATAGGTCAGCGGCGTCAGCACCACCTCCCACGCCACCTTCAGCGCCCATTGCGTAAACAGCACGGTCACGACCAACTGCGGCGTGAAGCCCTCTGCGCCCAAAAAGGCGACGGGATAGAAGATCAGGCTGTCCACGCCTTCGCCCAACATGGTCGAGGCGATCGTGCGGGTCCACAGATGCTTGCCGCCGGTCCACACCTTCATGCGTGCCATGACGTAGCTGTTGACGAACTCGCCCGCCCAGAAGGCGAGGACGCTCGCCAGCACGATCCGCGGCACCTGGCCGAAGATGACGGCATAGGCCGCCTGATTGCCCCAGGACGGCGCCGGCGGCAGGGCGACGACTACCCAGCTCATGAACGCCATGAACGCGACCGCGGCGGTGCCTGCCCAGATCACCCGGCGCGCGCGGGCATAGCCATAGACCTCGGTCAGCACGTCGCCGATCACGTAGCTGACGGGAAAGAACAGGATGCCGGCGCCGAACGGCCAGGGCCCGATGCCCGGCAGCGTTACCTGGGCGACCTTGCCCGCGCCGATGACGTTCGACAGCAGCAGGATCGCGACGAACGCCGCCATCACGAAATCATAATAGCGAAACGCCTGCCCCGGCAGCGCGCTCGCATCGACCGCCCGTTCGTGCCCCGTGTCCATGGCGGCGCACTCTATGGCTTTTCCCGGCCCACGCAACGCGCTACCGGGGCTGCCTTGCGCGCCCGTAGTTCAACTGGATAGAGCACGAGCCTTCTAAGCTTGGAGTTGCAGGTTCGAATCCTGCCGGGCGCGCCAGCTTTCTGGGTGGTTTGGGGGGCTCCGGCGGCCGGTCGAGACGCCAACTCGCCAGAGATTCACTAGAGCATAGCGCACTGCGGAGTCAGCTCGGAGCCGTCTGGCGATCCCTCCCAGTGACGCTGCTCCCGTCCAGCCGCACTATTGTCAGCTTGATCCACGGGCGCATGCACAGACGATCGGCTCAGTGCTGGGCAGACAGGATTGGATGGGCGTTATCGCCTTGAATTACTAAGCTAACCGGGCACGCTATCTCGAGACGCTTGCGTAATGATATCTCATATCATACGTTGCCGCGGTCTGGGGGAGGGGCGCTTTGACGAGACGATCCGTTACGATGGTGATTGGTGCGGCTTTGTCGATGCTGCCAGGCACGGCGTTGGCGCAGGTGGCTGACGACCAGAAGGCCAATCCGGACGATATCGTCGTCACGGCGACACGGACCGAAAAGTCGCTCATCGACGTACCTGCAGCGATCACCGTGGTCGACAACGACGACCTGCGTCGACGCGGTCTGACGATCGGAAGCGATGAGTTTCGCGGCATCCCCGGAATCTTCTTTCGCCGTACCGACGGGGATGCCGAAGATGCGTTGCAATTCTCCTTTCGCGGGGTGACCGGCAGCGCTGGGGGCGATACCTTCCTCGCGCTTATCGATGGCATACCGTTCGTCGGTCCGGATGAGCAGGTGTTGCTCAACCAGCTGCCCTACGGGGCGATCAGCCGTACCGAAGTCGTACGTGGACCGGTATCCGCGCTGTACGGGCGCGGGGCGACCGCCGGCGCGGTCAATTACATCACGCGCAGCCCGGGTGTAGACAGCACGACCGCTTCGCTGACGGCAGGGACGTACGACTATTTTCGCGGGGAAGCGACCCTCGAGCGGAAGATGTTCGGCGATGGGGGTGGGATGCTCCTCTCCGGCTTCTACGAAGATGACGGCGGCTGGCGGGAAAACTCTCGTCGAAAGGTGCTGAACCTATTCGGCAAGGTCGTCGTGCCGATCGGCGCAGACACCACGCTGACCGCCTATGGCAACTACTTCGATCGGCAGGTCGAGGTGCCGAGCAACATTCCCCTGCTTGGCGACGGTACCCGTGTCGCCGTTGCAGGAGGTCGTCGCGGCTACATCGGTTACCTGCCCAACGACTTGGATACCAAGGGAGGAATCGGCGCTCTTCGGCTAAGGCACAGCTTCGGAAGCAATGTCGAGCTGGTGCTGACCGGGCAGCATCGTCGGTTCGACCGGACCAACAGCTTCAATCTCTACCTCAGTGGCAGCGTCGATCCGCAGGCCGAGACCTACGCGGTCAACGGCTTTGCCCGGCAGGACGAGAGCAGTGTCTGGATCGGCGATGCACAGCTTACGGCGCGCCTGGGCGCCCACACGATCGTGGCCGGTGGCAATGTCGAGCGTGCTCGGATGGACGAACGCGATTTCTGGTCCGGGGAATATGGCTTCACGCCGCAATGCGGGTTCCGCTTCTTTCAGATCGATATCAATTACGCGACCGGCGCGGTGCTGAACGCCGATGCGCCGTGTTTCCAGCGTAACTTCCTTCTGACCGACGGAACGGTGCGAAACCGGTTCTGGGGGGCCTATCTTCAGGACGAATGGGCCGCGACCGACCGGCTGACCGTGACCCTCGGCCTACGCTATGACGACTTCCGCCGGCGCGCTGTCTTCCGTCCCATCGAGGCGGCCTTCAGTCCGGGAGGGCGCCTGTCGGCATCGGAGAACGCCTTTTCGCCCAAGGCGAGCGTCGCCTATCGACTGGGTGAGCGCGACGATGGAATACGAGGCACGGTTTATGCCTCCTATGGGCGGGGCTTTAGCTCCAACTTCGGACCGCTCTTCTACTTCGATCCGGCTTTATATCAGCTCGATCTCAAGCCGATGACGATCGACAGCTACGAGGTCGGTTACAAGGGCAGGACGGGCTCCGGTATCCTTGCCTGGGAAGCTGCACTGTTCCGCTACGACCAGCGCAACCGGCTCGTCACAACCACGAACCCCGATCCAAATGGTCCATCGACCCTTCTGACGACCGGGCAACGCTACCGTAGCCAGGGGCTGGAGCTTTCCGCCGTCCTGCGGCCGGATCGCGGCACCAGCATTTCCGCCAATTACTCTTATGTCGACGCGGTATGGCGGGAATATCGAGTGCCCGGTGCGACCAGTGAGGTCGACCTGACGGGTAATCGTCCGGCCGGTGTCCCGACCCACATCTTCAACTTCAGCGCGCAACGGCGTTTCGCGTCGTGGCTGAATGGTCGCGCCGACCTCTACGTCTATGGCGATTACCCGATCACCGGTGACAATCGCGTCGAGAATGGCGGCTACGAGCTGCTCAATCTCAGCGCGACGATCGCCTTGCCGACGCGGCTGCCGCTGGCACTCGATCTGGCGGTGACGAACGTCCTGGATCGCGAGATCTACTCTTATTTCGGGACGGATACGCAACCGACCTATGCGACCCCGTCCACTCCGCGCCAGTTCCGGGCCACTGTAAGGGCGAGCTTCTGATGCGTTGGCTGATTGCGTTCCTGATCGCTCTTCTTGCCGGGTGCGGCAAGCAGGCGACCGAGACACCCGCCGTCGGTCGCCCGATCCCGATCCCCCACACCCGAACGTTCAGCGTAGTCGAAAGGGATGGGTACCGGATCGTCGATCTGCACGCCAATATCGTCACCTGGGGCGGTGCCGCGAATGGCCCGGAGCAGCGGGTGCGCGTTGTGCTCGTGCCCAAAAGCGTCAAGGCGCCTGCACTGACCGGCGATCTTGCCGGTGCGGTCATGGTGCGCACGCCAGTGGAGCGTATCGCAGTCAATTACGGTGGCAGTGAAGCGCTGCTGAGCGCCATCGGCGCGGCGGACCGACTGGTCGCGGTGGGCGGCACGAAGTCCTACGACGATGCCATCCGCGAGCGGGTGAAACAGGGGAAGATCGGCCAGATCGGCTATGGGTGGCACTCGCCTCCCAACCTCGACGTCTTGCTCGCGGCCAAACCCGATGTCTTCCTCATGACGATCGGGGATCCGGCACATGCGGACGCCATGCGCCGCGCGATCGCGATGGGTATACCGGTCATGCCTGTCTTCATGGCGAACGAATCGGACTATCTGGGCCCTGTACAATACGCGCGGCTGTTCGGCATGCTGACCGGACGGGAGCGGCAGGGCGAGCGGTTTGTCGCCATGGTTGAGAACGGTGTCGCTCAGGTCAAGCGGGCCGTCGCCGCCTTGCCCAGGCGCAGCGTGCTTTCCGCCTGGTGGATGAACGGCGACACATGGATGGTGACCGTTCGCGGTGCCGCCAATCGTCTGCTCGAAGACGCGGGTGGCATCAACGTCATGCGTCGGCCCGACGACCCGCGCTTGGACGACACGATGCAGATGGCATCCGAAAGGTTGCTGACGGACGGTAGCAAGGCCGACTGCTGGCTATGGCGCGATCCGATTTCGAAGCGGTTCGGAGATCAACGGTTCCTCGCGCATATGCGTGCCTGGCGTGACGGATGCGTGTTCGCCGCCGATGGCGGGGTAAAGCCGGGGGCGGACGCGTTCGACTTGTTCGAACGGGGCGCGCTCCGACCTGACCTGCTGCTCCGCGATTACGCGCGGATGCTGCACCCCGAACTGCGCGGCTGGCCCGCCACGTGGGTGCGGCAGGATCAGCGGGCAGGCAACAGCACGGGGGTCGGCCATGGCTCGTAGCGTAACGGGCGCCAGTGCGCTGTTTTTGAGTATCCTTGTCCTTGCGGCCGCGTCGCTCTGCTATGGTCAAGTCACACTCTCGCCGCTGGACGTCATCGGCGCCATGACGGGATTCGGGGATCCCACCTTGTCCGAGATCGTCTGGGCGATCCGCCTACCCCGTGTCCTAACCGCGGTCGTGGCAGGCGGCGCGCTGGGAGTCGCCGGTACATTGATGCAGGCGCTGTTCCGCAATCCGATGGCGGACGCCTGGTCGCTGGGGCTTGTCGCGGGCGGACAGCTCGGTGTCGGCCTCGCCGTCGCGGGCGCGGCGTTCGCCGGCCCGGCCGCGCTCCTTTTCCTGACGTCCTTTGCAGGATTGAGTCTCACGCTCGGCGCGGTGATCGGCGTCGCGGCCACCGCCGCCGCGATGGCCGCACTGGCGCGCCGGGTCGGCAACATCACGCTTCTCGTCGTCGGTCTGATGCTCGGCTTCACCGCACAGGGACTGGTGAGCGTCATACTGCACTTCGCCAGCCGGGTCGGCGGGCGCGTGTTCTCGGGTTGGGATGACGGCACATTCTCGGCGGCGACCACCGCCGACCTGCCGTGGTTGGTGTTGCCGGTCGCTTGCGGACTGGCGTTGGCGGTCGTGAACGCGAAGGGACTAACGGCACTGCTGCTCGGCGAAACCTATGCCGCGAGCCTGGGCACGAACGTGCCGCGCCTGCGTCGATCGATCCTGGCAGCGACGGTCCTGCTCGCAGCGCCGGTGACAGCCTTGTGCGGCCCGGTCACCTTCGTGGGGCTCATCGTCCCGCACCTCGCCCGCCGGCTGGCGCGTACCGCCCGCATCCTGCCGCTCATACCCCTGGCGGGACTTGCCGGCGCGCTGCTGGCGCTCGGCGCCGACTTCATCGTGCATCTGCCGTGGGAACAGCATTTCCTGCACCTCAATGCGGTGCTGGCGCTGGTGGGCGCGCCGGTGGTGATCGCGCTTCTCGTGTTCGCCCCGGCAATGCGGAGCAGCGGCTGATGCTGTGTTTGGATAAGCTGAGCGTCGGTTACGTCGGCCCGCGAGGAACCGTGCTTGCCGATCTTACTTTGGAGGCGCCGGCGGGCAGCTTCGTCTGCGTGCTCGGCCGCAACGGTGCCGGCAAGTCGACGCTTATGTGGACGATCGCCGGCCTGCAGGCTGCGCGGGACGGTCGCGCGCTGCTGGGCAACGAAGATATTGCCGCGATGCGACCGCAGGCCCGCGCGCGGGCCATCGCGGTGGTACTGACCGAGCGCGTGTTGAGCCCGGGGCTGACCGTTACCGACGTCGTATCGATGGGACGCCAGCCGTTCACCGGCTGGCAGGGGCGGCTGTCAGCGGAGGACGATGAGCGGGTGGTCGAGGCGCTTGCCCAGGCGGGTGCCACGTCCTTCGCCGCTCGACCGTTCGACGGCCTGTCCGATGGCGAGCGACAGCGGGTCATGATTGCACGCGCCATCGCGCAGGCGCCACGGCTCATGGTGCTCGACGAGATCACCGCCTTTCTCGATTTGCCGGGACGTGTCGAGGCGATGGCACTGCTGCGCGCGCATGCGCGCGCCACCGGCACGACCGTATTGCTCTCCAGTCACGATCTGGACCTGTCGTTGCAGCTCGCCGACGCTGTATGGCTGCTCGACGGCACGGGGGGATTGGTAGTCGGACCGGCAGCCGACCTGATCGTGGCGGGCCATGTCGGCCGCGCGTTCGACACGGACGCCGTTCGCTTTTCGCCCGAGCGCGGACGGTTCGAGCTGATCGGATGACCGCAGTTCCCGTCGGTTGGTGGTTGCTTGCCCAAGCCACGGCGCCGCACGTGGCCGCGCCGCCGCCCGCGGCGCAGCAGCCCTCTGTCCAGGTCACGCCGTCGGCGCCGACGGTGCCGCAGGGCCGGGCGGAGGAGAACGCCGTACGACAGGCGCAGGATGCGTTCGGGACCACCATCGGTCGCGAGACGATCGGCATCTACAACAGCGGCAGTGTGCGCGGCTTCTCCCCGATCGCTGCCGGCAATGCGCGGATCGACGGACTCTATTTCGATGAGACCGCTGCGCCCAATGAGCGCATCCGCCGATCCACCAGCATCAAGGTGGGATTGTCCGCCCAGGGATACCTCTTCCCCGCGCCGACTGGCGTTGTGGACTACGCGTTGCGCCGCCCGGGCAACCAAGCGCTGTTGTCGACCACCGTCGGTCTCAATAGCCTGGGCGACAAGAGCTTGGAGTTCGATGCCGAGCTGCCGCTTGCCGGCGATGCCTTGTCGCTAGGCGCGGGGCTTGGCCTGTACGACCACGTCTTCAATAACGGAGCCACCAGCCGGCAGCATGTCGAAGGCCTGACCCTACGGTGGCGACCGCGTCCGGGTATCGAACTGCTCCCCTTCTGGGGACGGTCCGACATCGACGACAGCAAGGTCGGTCCGCTTCTGACCACGGCAGGCCCTTATCTGCCGCCACCGATCCCGCGTGGCGTTTTCTACGGCCCTGCCTGGGCGGTGTACGCCGGCCCATCAGAGACGGCGGGCCTCACCGGCAGCGCAGCGTTCGCGGGCGGGTGGAAGATCGAAATCGGCTTATTTCGAGCGCTTTCCGCGAGCAGGGCGGACATTTTCACCTTTCTCGACCAGATCACGCCTGACGGCCGCGCCCGCTATATCGCCTTTTCAGACCCACCCTATCGGCGGGTTTCGGTGTCGGGCGAAGTGCGTGTGACACACACGATCGTCGATGGCCCACGTGTCCACAACATCAGCCTGTCGGCCCGCGGTCGGGCCCGCGACGAGCGCGTCGGCGGTTCCGCCTTTCTCGATTTCGGCGACGTGCGGCTCGGCGATCCGCTGGACTTCGCCAAGCCATCGATCGCTTATGGTGCGTACAGCCGGGATCGGGTGCGGCAGTGGTTCGGCGGCATCGCCTATACCGGGCGGTGGCGCGGCATCGGCGAATTGAGCGCCGGCCTGTCGAGGACGGACTACGCCAAGCGTTTTCAACGTCCCGACCAGCCCGTGCTCCAAACGCGGGACCGGCCCTGGCTCTTCAACGTAGCCGGTGCGATCTACGCCGGCGATCGCGTCGCCTTCTACGCGGGCTATACGCGAGGGCTGGAAGAGGCCGGTCTGCCGCCGCAGAACGCCACCAACCGCAACCAGCCTCTGCCCGCCATCTTGACCAGCCAGCGCGATGCGGGGGTGCGCTGGAACATCGCCGGCGACGTGAAGCTGGCGGCAGGCGTGTTCGACGTGCGGAAACCCTATCTCAGCCTCGATCCGACGGGGCTTTTCACGCGGCTCGGCGACATCCGCAATCGAGGGATGGAGGCGTCGCTGTCCGGCACACCCGTTCACGGCCTCAGCATGGCATTGGGCGGCGTCGTCCTGGATCCGCAGGTGACGGGCGAAGCGAGAACATCGGGGCAGACCGGCAAGCGCCCGGTTGGCGTGCCCCTGCGCTCCATCGATCTGAATCTCGACTGGCGCCTGCCCGGCTTCGAGGCGCTATCCCTTGATTGTGCCGTCAATCATCAGGGACGTGTCGCCTCCACGGTGAATAATGACCTGTTCATCCCTGCGCGCACGCTTGTGGACATCGGCAGCCGCTATCGCTTCGCGATCGGGAAGAACCGCGCGACGCTGCGGGTCTCGGTCAGCAATCTCTTCAACGTCTATGCGTGGGATTATTATGGCCCGTCGACCTTCGACTACGTCCCGCAGAGGATGGCTACCGCCTACCTCGCTGTCGACTTCTGAGGTGCGCGGCATCACGACACGGTATCGATCCTTCGCGCTCGGCATAGTCGCCGGCATCGGCGTTACCCTCTGCCTCGGCGCGGCAGTGCCGCAATCACCGCCGGAGCCGTTGCGCCCGGTTGAGGTGACGCTGCACCGTTTCGACCGCAAGGCGGGAAGCGAAGCCACCTTCCGCGAGTGGATCGACTATCTGCGCAGCCATCATCGCGAGGCGGTGGCGACGCTGGGGCGCGAGCGGACCTATTTCGAGGCGATGTTCACCGCGCCGGATGAGCCGCGCCGTCTGTATTGGCTGGAGGTGAAAGGGGCCGGCGGCAAGCCGGTGGAGAGCTCGAATCAGGAGCTCGATCGCCGTCACATTGCCTATATGGACGCCGTGCTCATCAAGGGGTCGCACGCGCGGTTGCAGACCGAGAACGTGCTAGTGCCTGACTTTATCGTCCGCGCCGTTGCGGCCAAGCAGCGCGAGGAGCGGTGATGCGAAGCGTAAGCCGCAGTGTCGATAAAGGCGCGCGCGCTTAGGTCGTCAGTAAAGCACTTCGGCACCCGCATCGCCTCGCGCACCGATCCCGTTCGCCCTCGATCCTTGATAAACCAGCTGACGCATGCACGCGTCCGTCGATGTCGTCCCTCGTCGCCGACCGCCACGAACCTCCGAATGCTGCGCGATGCGGCGCGCATGGCTGCGGCTGTGCCAGCGGAAACCCACGCCGGCTGCTGCGATCAACCACATTGCAGCTTGACATAGATCAACACATGAACATATTAGGATGTGTTCATGTGTTGAAGGATGTATGACAGCGGACGAGAGCACACAGCTAGCCGAACTGTTCCGGCTGTTGGGCGAACCGAACCGGCTGCGGCTGGTCGCGGCGTGCCTCGACGGGCCGCGCACGGTCGGCGATCTGACGGCAGAGGTCGGCATCAGTCAGAGCCTGGTGTCGCAGCATCTACGGCTGCTGCGCGCGGGGCGCTTGCTGAAGCAGGAGCGTAGCGGGCGGAACGTCTTCTACGATCTGCCAGACTGCCACGTGCGCACCATGCTCACCAACATGATGGACCACGTATCTGAACCCGAAGACCATCATCACGAGGAATAGAATCATGAGCGTCAACGTCGACATGGTGAAGTGTGCCTGCGCAGACTGCGTCTGCATCGTCAGCCCGCAGGGTGCCGTGCAGGCCGAAGGCCGCGCCTTTTGCAGCGACAATTGCGCCAACCACCACGAGCAGTCGGCCGGCTGCGACCACGCGGGTTGCCCCTGCCACGGCTAATTGGGGAGGGGGCGGGCTGCCGTCCCCTTCGCTCTCTTCCTGCGTTGATTGGCGCAGTTAAAAAGCCTCACAGCCCGGGAAGACCCTCGCGGCCGGTCTGATGAGGGCCAAGGGGCGGTGAACCGAGCTACTGGCGAGCTTCGGTCGCCATCCTAACGGGGAAACTGGCCAGAACTGCGTCCGATACTGGCGCCCACCAGCCTTCCGCTTGAAATGAGCGCGGCCATAGGCAGGCCGAATGTTCGGGCGGCTGACGAGCCTCGTGCACACGGTAGCGTCTGCGTAGCTTAATTAAGCCCCGATCGTCTCTAGCACGCCTTCGAATAGGCGGCGGCCGTCTGTGCCGCCGTGCGCCGATTCGATCTTGCGTTCGGGGTGGGGCATCATGCCGAGCACGTTGCCGGCGGCGTTGAGGATGCCGGCGATATTGCGCGCGGAGCCGTTGACGGTCTCGCCATAGCGGAAGGCGACGCGACCTTCGCCTTCGAGGCGGTCGAGCGTGTCGGCGTCGGCGAAGTAATTACCGTCGTGGTGCGCGACTGGCACGCGGATCGTCTCGCCCGCATGGTAGCGGCTCGTGAAGGCCGATTGCGCATTCTCGACGGTCAGCGCGACATCGCGGCAGACGAAGTTGAGGCCGGCGTTGCGCATCAGCGCGCCGGGCAGCAGGCCGGCTTCGGTCAGCACTTGGAAGCCGTTGCACACGCCGAGCACGGGCAAGCCCTTGCCTGCCTCTTCGACGACGGCCTGCATGATCGGCGAGCGTGCTGCGATCGCGCCCGAGCGCAGGTAATCGCCGTAGGAGAAGCCGCCGGGCACGGCGACTAGGCCGACGCCGTCGGGCAGTGCCGTGTCTGCGTGCCAGACCATCGCGGGCTTGGTGCCGGTCACCGCCTCCAGCGCGACGGCGAGGTCGCGGTCGCAGTTCGATCCCGGAAAGACGATGACGGCGGTCTTCATCTTAAACGCGCTCCACCCGGAAGTTCTCGATCACGGTGTTGGCGAGCAACTGGCGGCACATGCCGTCGATCGCCTCGTCGCTGGTCGCATCGGCGACTTCGAGTTCGAACATCTTGCCGGCGCGCACGTCCTCGACGCCTTCGAAGCCGAGGCTGCCGAGGGCGTGGTGGATGGCGCGGCCCTGCGGATCGAGAACGCCGGGCTTGAGGGTCACGAAAATGCGGAGTTTCATCGGTTACTTGCCCCGGCGCTTGCGGTGGGAATCGAGGTCGAGCACGGCGCTGTCTTCGCCTTCGGGCATGAGCCCCAGACGACGTGCGACCTCCTGATAGGCCTCCGCCTCGCCGCCCAGGTCGCGGCGGAAGCGATCCTTGTCGAGTTTCTCGTTCGATTCCATGTCCCACAGGCGGCAGCCATCGGGGCTGATCTCGTCCGCCAGGATGATGCGGCCGTAGTCATTGTCCCAGATGCGGCCGAATTCGAGCTTGAAGTCGACCAGACGGATGCCGATTCCCGCGAACAGGCCGGTCAGGAAGTCGTTCACGCGGATTGCGAGATCCGCGATGTCGTGCATCTCGTCCTGGCTGGCCCAGCCGAAGGCGGCGATATGTTCGTCGGAGATCATCGGATCGCCGAGCGCATCGTCCTTGTAATAATATTCGATGATCGTGCGGGGCAGCTTGGTGCCCTCTTCGATCCCGAGGCGCTTCGACAGCGAGCCGGCGGCGACGTTGCGCACGACGACCTCGATCGGGACGATCTCGACCTGACGGATCAGCTGCTCGCGCATGTTGAGGCGGCGGATGAAGTGCGTCGGCACGCCGATCGCATCGAGCAGCGTGAAGACATGCTCGGAAATGCGGTTGTTGAGCACGCCCTTGCCGCTGATCGTGCCCTTTTTCTGGGCGTTGAACGCGGTCGCATCGTCCTTGAAATACTGGATCAGCGTGCCGGGCTCGGGGCCCTCGTACAGGATCTTGGCCTTGCCCTCGTAGATCTGGCGGCGGCGAGCCATGCGCGACTTCCCCTGAAAGTAGGCAGCCCCGGCGGCGCGGGTGAGCCGCGCGCCGGGGCCGGAATGGGCGGGCCTATAGGGGAAGGGGGCGGGAGGTGCAATCGCGCAAGGGACGCCTTAGCCGTCCGCCTCCCGCCGCCAGCGCGCGACGGGCCTGCGCATCCGCCGCCACAGCAGCAGGCCGATGACGAAGACGATCGCCGGTGGGCCGAAGATCGCGACGATTCCGAGCAGTACGGCGAGCGTGACCTGACCTGACGCGACCATGGTGTCGAGGGCGCTGGTAAGCGGCGCGCTGGTGTCGAAGCCGCGCACGGCATCACCCGATTCATAGTCGAAGGTCATGG
The DNA here is from genome assembly GCF_043498045.1 of Sphingomonas sp. S6. NCBI lineage: Bacteria > Pseudomonadati > Pseudomonadota > Alphaproteobacteria > Sphingomonadales > Sphingomonadaceae > Sphingomonas > Sphingomonas sp. S6. The sequence continues at coordinate 20,095 of NZ_JBIEOE010000017.1, read as the reverse complement.
GCGTGCGGGCGAGGCTGGCGCGACTGTCCGCGGCTGTTGCGGCGGCGTCGCGTGCCGCGGTCGCCGCGGCGGCGCGCTGGCGTTGCAACTCGGCGCGCTCTTCCGCGCTGGCGTCGCTGCGGGCCAGTGCCGCGTCGGCGCGGGCAACCGCCGCGGCGGCCTCGGCCTGGGTGCCGCCAGCGCGTTCGATCGCCTCGGCGGCGTCCGTGCCGGTGATCTCGGCGCTGACGAGCGTGCCCTTCGCGTCCTGTACGATGTCGATGCCGCGCTTGCCGAAGGCACGGGCAATCGCGGGGTCGAGTTTGAAGTGCAGGCTGCCCCGAATGTCGTTCTCGCCAACGACGCGATAGTCCATGCCGGTGATCCGGCATCGCATGATTCCCAGCTTTTCGCAGGTGCTGGCATGTGCTTCCTGCACGGCGGCAATGGCACGGGGCGGCAGACGGAAGCCGTAGCGATAGTTGAACGCGACACCCGGTGCTGCGGTGACAGCGATGCCGGGGGCACCCGCGGTATCGGACGCGGCGGGAGCGTCATTAGTGTCCGGGGCCTTGCTGCACCCCGCGAGCATGGTGATGGCGATACACACGGCTGCACCAGATGCCCGCATAGCGGCGATCCTCCCCCTCTGATCTGATACACCATCTGCCTGGTAGGATTTGCCGTCAAGATGCTCATGACATCAGCCCCATCATCGCCTAAGCGCCGCCGATGTTGCCGCAGCGCGTCCGCTTCCGATCACTGTATGTCGTGACGGCCTGTGTGTGGCTGGCCACTGCCGGTCCCGCCGCCGCACAGCAGCAGGATGGACAGGTGTGGACGCAGGTGAACACCAACGTACCGTTGACCGACGATCTGCGCGTGACGCTGGAGCAGATTGCCCGGTTCAGCGATCGTCAGGATGGGCTGTATCAGACCGAATTCGGAGCGCTGTTGGGGTTGAAAGTGACGAAGCAGCTCGAACTCGGCTTCGGCTACCGCAAGGTCGGTGCGCATAACGGGAATACGGGGGCGGACGAGGATCGCATCCGCCAGCAGGTGGTGGGCACATTCGGACCGGTCGTAACGCGGTTCCGGATCGACGAGCGCTTCAACCCGCGCGGGCCCGGCGTCGGCATCCGCATCCGGCCGCTGGTGCGTTACAATTACAAGCTGCGCCCCAAGGGCTGGGCGTTGTTCGTCAGCCACGAAAGCTTCTACCTGCCCAATTCCACCGGCTGGGGACAGCGGAGCGGGTACGAACGCATGCGTAATATCGCCGGAGTCGTGGTGCCGATCGGCAAGCGGATGAGCATGGACGTGGGATATCTGAACCAGTTTCGGCCCGGACGGACGAACGCGCGGGCGCAGATGGACCATGCGGTGACGATGCAGCTGACGATCAACCTGCGCGGCTTCGCCTTTCCAAACGTCCACGACTGATGACTTTGGTGCGCACCGTGTCGTCCTGGGTGCGGCGGCGGGCGCGCGCGAGCGAGGCGGTGCTGATCGGGCTGGCGGTCGTAGTCGGCGGCGTCGCCGGGTTGCTCAGCGTGGTGCAGGGCGCGATCGCGCGGACGTTGCAGCATTGGCTGTTCGCGCTGCCGAACGGCGGGCGGCTGAGCGCGGCAGACCATCTCGCACCGCTCGCGCTGCTGGCACTGCCCTTGGGCGGCCTGGCGCTCGTCGGCTTTTCCTGGATCACGCGCGCGCGAACCCGGCGGATGATCGACGCGGTGGAGGCGAATGCGCTGCACGGCGGGCGGATGTCGTTGACCGATAGCCTCGTCATCTCGGGGCAGACGATCCTGTCCAACGGCTTCGGCGCCTCGGTGGGGCTGGAGGCGGCCTATGCGCAGCTGGGCGCGGTGATGGCATCGATCGCCGGTATGCGGCTGCGCCTGCGACGCGGCGACCTGCGCGTGCTGGTGGGTGCGGGGACGGGCGCCGCGATTGCCGGCGCATTCGGCGCACCGCTGGCAGGCGCTTTTTATGCGTTCGAGATCGTGATCGGGGCTTATACGCCCGCCGCGATCGCGCCCGTCGCGGCGGCATCGCTGTCGGGCGTGCTGGTGGCGCAGGCGTTCGGCGCGCAACCGTATCTGGTCAGCGCCAGCGCGGGCGAGGCGGTGGCGACGCACCATTACCTGATCTACGCCGGGCTGGGCGCCATCGCCGCGCTGGTCGGCGTCGCGCTGATGCGCAGCGTCGCCGAGATGGAGGCGCTGACCCGGCGGCTGCCGATGCCGGCGGCGTGGCGGCCAGTGCTGGGCGGCGTGCTGCTGATCCCGCTCGCGCTGCTGACGCCGCAGGTGTTGTCGGCGGGGCATGGCGCGCTTCACCTCGATCTGGAATATGGTTTGCCACTGACCTTCATCGCGGCGGTGTTCGTGATGAAATGCGCGGGCTCGATCGTGTCGCTGGGGTTCGGCTTTCGCGGCGGATTGTTCTTTGCCTCGCTGTTTCTCGGCAGTCTGCTCGGGCATCTGTTCGCCGGGCTGCTGGCGCTGGCGGCCGGGCAATCCGTAGTCGATCCGCAGAATGCCGCGCTCGTCGGCATGGCCGCGCTCGCCGTCGCCGTGGTGGGTGGGCCGATGACGATGGCGATGCTGGTGCTGGAGGCGACGCATGACGTGCCGCTCGCTGCGGCGAGCCTTGCCGCGGTGCTCGTCGCCTCGACGATCGTGCGCGAGACGTTCGGCTATTCCTTCTCGACCTGGCGGCTTCACCTGCGTGGCGAAACGATCAAGAGCGCGCGGGATGTCGGCTGGATGCGGACGCTGACCGCGGGGCGGATGATGCGACGCGTCGAGCGCGCGACGCCGGCCGATATCAGCGTTGCCGCGTTCCGGCGGGCGTTTCCCCTCGGGTCGACCAGTCGCGTCGTTTTGGCCGATGCCGACGATCGCTACGCCGGGATCGTGCAGACCGCGCGGGCCTATGGCGAGGACGCGGCAGTCGACGCACCCGTCGGCAGCCTCGCGATCCATCACGATCTCGCCTTGCCACCCGACGCGGACATCAAGGCGGTGATGGCGGCGTTCGACGCGGCAGGTGCGGACGAGCTGGCGGTGGTGGGCGAGGGCGACCGCGTGCTCGGCATCCTCTCCGAACCGTATGTGCGCCGCCGCTACGCCGAGGAACTCGACAAGGCGCAACGGGATCTGTTCGGCGAGGATTGACCGGTTCAGGTCACTGCGTTGCGGATGGCATAAGCGGGATCGCGCCAGCTTTCGTCGGCGATGACCTGTCGGATCGTCTCGCCCGCCTGCCACGCGTCCTCATGGCTGAGGTAGAGCGGCGTCAGGCCGAGGCGCAGGACGTCGGGCGCGCGGAAGTCGCCGATGACGCCGCGCGCGATCAGCGCCTGCGTCAATTCGTAGGCGTGGGGCGCACGGAAGCTGATGTGGCTGCCGCGCTTTGCCGGGTCGGTGGGGCTGACGCAGTCGAGGCCCGCGGCGGTGCCGGCGGTGTGGAGGATATCGAACAGCGCGGCGCTCTTCGTGGCGATGGTCTTCTGGTCGATGTCGGCCCATAGCCTCAGCGCGGCCTCCAAGCTGGCCATGGCCAGGATCGACGGCGTGCCGACCAGCCAGCGGCGCATGCCTTCGGCGGGGCGATAGGCGTCCTGGAAGGCGAAGGGTTCGGCATGGCCCATCCAGCCGCTGATCGGATTGACCAAGGCCGTCTGCAGGCGTTCGGCGACGTAGAGGAAGGCGGGGGCGCCAGGGCCGCCGTTGAGGTATTTGTAGGTGCAGCCGACCGCGAGGTCGACGTTGGCGGCGGTCACGTCGAGCGGGACGGCGCCGACGCTGTGGCTGAAGTCCCAGAGCATCAGCGCGCCGGCGGCGTGTGCGCGGGCGGTCCAGTCGGCGAGGTCGAAGCGATCGGCGGTCTTGTAATGGACGTGGGTGAGGAGAAGCAGCGCGGTATCGTCGTCGAGCGCGTCGGCGAGTTGGTCGCGCGCCACCACCTTCAGCTGCGCGCCGGGGACGCAGCCGACCGCGCCTTCGGCGATATGCAGGTCGGTGGGGAAGTTACCGGCTTCGCTCACCACCGTGCGGCGGTGGGGATCGTGGCGCAACGCGGCAACGATCGCCTTGAACAGGTGGGTGGAGGTGGTGTCGCCGACGATGACCTCTTGGCGCTGCGCACCGATCAGCGGGGCGATCAGGCCGCCGAGGCGCTGCGGCGCGTCGATCCAGCCTTCGTTCCAGCTGCGGATCAGCCGCTCGCCCCACTGCCGCTGCACCGTGTCGGCGAGCGCGGGCGTGACGGCGCGGGGCAGGACCCCGAGCGAATTGCCATCGAGGTAGATCACGCCCTCCGGCAGCGCGAAGGCGTCGCGGTAGCGGGCGAGCGGATCGGCGGCGTCGAGGGCGCGGGCCTGGTCGCGGGTCATGCGGGTTCCTTTGCGAGGGCGGCGAGGACGAGCGCGCGGGTGGTGGTCCAGGCAGCGGTGCCGGGGGCGATGAGCGCGACATGCCCGGTGTCGGGAATGGTGTGGAGTTCGACCGGGTCGCCGGCGGCTTGCGCGCGCGCGACATAATCGGTGGCGAAGCGATAGGGGACGATCGCGTCCTCGCGCCCGTTGACGAGGATCTGCCGCGCGCCGATCGGCAGCAGCGGGGGAATCGACGTGTCGGCGAACGGGTGCGGGCGGTTGCCGACCAGTTGCGCGATCACGTCCGTGCCGCATCCATTGTCGGGGCTGGCGGCGACGGCTGAAAGGTCGGGCAGGCCGCCGAGGCTGATGACCTGCGCGATCGGCAGCGGATCGGGGCTGGCGAGCGGGCTGCCCGCGGGCAGTCGGTGGCGTGCGGCGAGCCATAGCGCGAGATGCCCGCCTGCCGAATGGCCCACCGCGACCATCCGATCGAGGTCGAGCCCATGGGCGCCCGCCTCGTCACGCAGCCGATCTGCGGCAGCGGCGACGTCGCGGAAGGTGCCGGGATAGCCGCCGCCGCTACGGTCGACGCCGCGATAATCGATGTTCCACACCGCGACACCGGCATCGCGCAGGTCACCCGCGATCCAGTCCATCAGCCGCCGGTCGGCGATCTCCGTCTGCCAGCAGCCGCCATGGACCATCAGGACGACCGGATGCGGCCCGTCCGCGGCCGGGCGCCACAGGTCGATCACCTGCAGCGAATCCGGGCCGTAGGCGATGGTGGCATCGGCCGCCGGGCGCGGGCGGTCGGTCAGGTCGGGCCAGGTGAGGGCGGCGTCTGTCGAGGCTGGCATGGCATGCGGCGCTATCGCATCGTTTGCCTCCGCGCCACCCGCCCTGCCGATCCGGTTGGATCGCGGGCCGTCCCCTGCTATCGTTCCCGATATGGCCACCGATTTTCAGGAACCGACGGTGGGCGTGCTCGACGCGCCCTTCGATACCGCGCTGTCGGACCGCTACCTCGTCTATGCGCTGTCGACGATCACCGCGCGCTCGCTGCCCGACGTGCGCGACGGCCTGAAGCCGGTGCACCGCCGCCTGCTGTGGGCGATGCGGCTGCTGAAGCTCGATCCCGCGCAAGGCTATAAGAAGTGCGCGCGCGTCGTCGGTGACGTGATCGGCAAGTATCACCCGCACGGCGACCAGTCGGTCTATGACGCGATGGTCCGGCTCGCGCAGGATTTCGCGCTGCGCTATCCGTTGGTCGACGGGCAGGGCAATTTCGGCAACATCGACGGCGATAACGCCGCGGCGTACCGCTACACCGAGGCGCGGCTGACGCAGGTTGCGATCGACCTGATGGACGGGCTGGACGAAGACGCCGTCGCCTATCGGCCGACCTATAATGGCGAGGAGCAGGAGCCCGAGCTGTTCCCGGGCCTCTTCCCCAATCTGCTCGCCAATGGCGCGGCGGGGATCGCGGTCGGCATGGCGACGAGCATCCCGCCGCACAATGCCGCCGAATTGCTCGATGCGGCGATGATGCTGGTCGACAAGCCCGATGCGCCCGACGCCGCGGTGCTCGACTATGTGAAGGGGCCGGATTTTCCGACCGGCGGCATCGTCGTCGATCCGGCGGCGGTGATCGCGGAAAGCTATGCCACGGGGCGTGGCAGTTTCCGCGTCCGCGCGCGCTGGGACATCGAGCGCGAGAAGGGCGGCGGCTGGCAGATCGTCGTCAGCCAGATCCCCTATGGCGTGCAGAAGGGCAAGCTGATCGAACAGATCGCGGGCCTGATCAACGACAAGAAATTCCCGATCCTGGCCGACGTGCGCGACGAATCGGATGCCGAGATCCGCGTCGTGCTCGAGCCGCGCAGCCGCACCGTCGACCCGCAGGTGCTGATGGATGGGCTGTTCCGCTTTTCCGACCTCGAAACGCGCATCAGCCTCAACCTCAACGTGCTCGATAAGGAGCGCACGCCGCGCGTCATGTCGCTGGGCGGGGCGCTGAAGGCTTGGGTCGAGCATCAGTTCGTCGTGCTCGACCGCCGGACGCGGCACCGGCTGGGCAAGATCGCCGACCGGATCGAACTGCTCGATGGCTATCTGATCGCCTACCTCAACCTCGATCGGGTGATCGAGATCATCCGCACCGAGGACGAGCCCAAGCAGGTGATGATGGCGGAGTTCAGCCTGACCGACCGGCAGGCCGAAGCGATCCTCAACATGCGGCTGCGCAGTCTGCGGCGGCTGGAGGAGTTCGAGATTCGCGGCGAGCGCGACAAACTCGACAAGGAACGAACCGAGCTGGAAGGGCTGCTCGCCGATCCCGCCAAGCAGAAGCGGCGGATGAAGCGTGACCTGAAGAAGATCCGCGACCGCTACGGCCCGGAGACCGCGCTCGGCGCGCGGCGGACGGGGATCGAGGAAGCGGCGCCGACCCGCGACATTCCGCTGGAGGCGATGATCGAGCGCGAGCCGATCACGGTGATCCTGTCACAGCGCGGCTGGATCCGCGCGATGAAGGGGCATGTGGACCTTGCCGCGTCGGATACGCTGAAGTTCAAGGAAGGCGACGGCCCCGCCTTCGCCTTCCACGCGCAGACGACGGACAAGTTGCTGCTGGCGGCGGAGAACGGGCGGTTCTACACGCTGGCGGCCGACAAATTGCCGGGGGGGCGCGGCTTCGGCGAGCCGGTGCGCGCGATGATCGACCTCGACGGATCGGTCGCCGTCGCGGCGTTCCTCAATGCGCGCGCGCAGGAACAGTTGCTGATCGCGGCGACCGACGGGCGGGGTTTCCGCGTGCCGGTGGCAGACGTGATCGCCGAGACCCGCAAGGGCAAGACGGTGATGACGCCGCGGCCGGGGCAGAAGTTGCTGGTCGTGCGCCCGGTGGTGCCGAACGCCGATTACATTGCGGCGATCGGCGATAACCGCAAATTCCTGGTGTTCCCGATCGCGGAGCTGCCGGTGATGACCCGCGGGCAGGGCGTTCAGATCCAGCGCTTCCGCGAAGGCAGCCTGTCCGATGCGACGACCTTCGTCTTCGCCGAGGGGATGAGTTGGCCAATGGGCGGCGACACGGGCCGCACGCGGACGGAAAGCGACCTGTCGCTGTGGCGCACCGCGCGCGGTGCCGCGGGGCGGACGCCCCCGACGGGATTCCCGCGGGACAATCGCTTCGGGGGGTGAGGGCAGCGGGTGTTCGCGCGCCGTATTGTCATTGCGAGCGCGCGAAGCGCTCCAGGGCGGCTTGGTCCGGCTCCGGATTGCTTCGCGGCGCTCGCAATGACGGCGTTGATGAGCGAACCCTGCTCCTCCCGCTGAACGATCGATGAACGATGGAAGCGCTGCTGTCCTTGTCGGCAAATAAAAGGACTGTGCTAAAAATAGCACTTGCAGGCGGACAAGGTAAGGCACTGAAAGTCGAAGAATTTATGAGTTGAGATAATGGGCTGCAACACTGACTTAATCTGCTCGTCATCTAGTGAAAAATTTGTAATTTGAGTGATGTTACAGCGCTATGACAGCGCTCACGTCAGGAAAACAAAAGGGATCCTGTCGTGTTCACCAAAACCCTGCTCTCCACCACGAGCCTGTCGGCGTGCCTGATCTCCACTGCGATGGTCGCCGCGCCGGCCCTGGCCCAGACGACCGATGCCACCGCCTCTACGTCTGTGCAGGCGGTGCCGACGCCGACGCCCGCCGCTGCAAAAAGCGACGACATCGTCGTCACCGGATCGCGCATCCGGCGCCCGTCGATCGATAATGCCCAGCCGACCAACGTCATCGATTCGAAACTGCTGGACGACCGCGGCTATGCCAACGTCGCCGATGCGATCAACCAGCTGCCGGGCTTTGCGGTGCCGGACAGTTCCTCGATCGGCAACCAGGGCAACGGCTTCGGTGTCGGCCAGAGCTTCGTCAATCTGTACGGCCTCGGCTCGCAGCGGACGCTGACGCTGGTCAACGGTCGGCGCTTCGTCGGTGCCAATGCCTCGACCGTCTTCTCGTCGGCCGGTGGCGGCGGGCAGGTGGACCTCAACACCATCCCGACCAAGCTGATCGAGCGCGTCGACACCGTGTCGATCGGCGGCGCGCCCATCTACGGCTCAGATGCGATCGCGGGCACGGTCAACATCATCCTGAAGCACGATTATGAGGGCATCGACCTCGATGGGCAGGCCGGGATCAGCCAGCGCGGCGATCTGGGCAACCAGCGCATCCGCGCGCTGGTCGGCAAGAACTTTGCCGGTGGCCGCGGCAACATCACCGTCGATGCGGAATATAATCACGACGACGGCCTGCTGGGCAGCCAGCGCAGCGTCATCGCGCAGCAATCGGGCTTCATCACGCCGTTTGATCCGAGCAACCCGTCTCAGCCGCTGGCAAATGCGCAGTATCAGAAGATCCTGGTGCAGAACCTTCGCACCTTTCTGGGCGAACCGGGCGGCAACCCCTATTTCCTCGACCGGGGCACGCTGGGCAAGACGCGCAGCATCACCGACGCCAACGGAAACCTGCTGCGATTTGCCCCCGACGGCACGCTGGTGCCGTTCAACACGGGACAGGTGACGACCGATCCTACCACCTTCCTGGGCGGCGATGCGCTCGACATGGCGAACATCACCAACCTGCGCGTCAACGACAATCGCTTCAACGCAACGGCGCTGCTCAACTACCAGCTCACCGACTCGGTGAAGGCATATGGTGAGGCATGGTATTCGCGCAGCAACGCGACGAACCTCGCCGGCCAGCCAGTCTACAATACCGCCTTCTTCCGCCAGGCGGCGCCGGGCGCCTTCGACATCAACGGCAATTACATCATGAAGGTGGGCAACCCCTTCCTGACCCCGCAGGCCAAGGCGATCATCGTCCAAAACCTGCTGGCGAACGGTCTGCCCGCTACCGACAACGACGTCTTCTATCTGGGCCGGGCGAACACCGACCTTGTCACCGGAGTGTCGCGGCTGGAGCAGGACATGTACCGCTTCGTTGGCGGCTTCACCGGCGACTTCCAGGCGCTGGGCCACAAATGGACCTGGGATGCCTCGGCCAATTACGGGCGGACGAGCGGCACGTCGTTGATCCCCAGCCTGGTCGAGCCGAACCTGCGCCGCGCGCTCAACGTCGGCACCGATGCGAACGGCAATATCGCCTGTGCAGCGTTCAATCCCGATCCCAACGATCCCACGGCGCCGCCCAACACGCCGCAATATAATGGTACGATCTCGCAGACCTGCGCACCGCTCAATCTGTTTGGTAACGGTGCGCCGACGCAGGCCGCCCGCGATTACGTGACGACGATGGCCCGGACGCAGTCGATCACGAGCCAGCGCGATTTTCTGGCGACGCTGACGGGGGCGTTGGCGACGCTGCCCGGGGGCGATCTGGGCGTATCAGTCGGCTATGAGAACCGGCGCGAATATTCGCGCTTCTCACCGGACGCCTATTATACGCAGGCGCTGGGCCGTTCGATCCCGATCTTGGGCGTCGAAGGCAGCTACGTCACCAACGAGGTGTTCGGCGAAATGCGCGCGCCGCTGATCGGGCCGAACCAGCATATCCCGCTGATCCACGAGCTGGAGGTGAATGCGGCGGGTCGCTACGTTCACAATTCGGCGAATGGTGGTGCCTTCACCTGGACGGCTGGCGGACGCTGGGCGCCGGTGGCAGGCTTCGCGATCCGCGGCAATTACACCCGCGCGATCCGGGCACCGTCGATCACCGAGCTCTTCGCGGCGAACCAGCCGGCCTATGACGGCGGCTACGATCCGTGCGACCAAAGCAACGTGAGCGCCGGACCCAATCCGGCGGTGCGGGCGAAGAACTGCGCGGCGGCGGGTGTTCCGGCAAACTTCAGCTCGCTGATCAATTCGGCGACCGTGCCGGTCACGATCATCGGCAACCGCAACCTGCAGAACGAAAAGTCGTCGTCCTGGACGGTCGGCGGCGTCTTCGATCCCGCCTTCCTGCATGGGCTGACGCTGTCGGCGGATTATATCAGCATCGACCTGCGCAACGTCATCACCGCCTCGTCGGCGACATCGGTGCTGAAGGGGTGCTATGATTCGACCAGCTACCCCAACAACTTCTACTGTGGGTTGATCACCCGCGGCACCGGCTCGGACAATCTGGGGCAGGTGACGGCATTGCAGGAGCCGTACGTCAACCAGGGGGCGCTGGTGTTCAGGGCGATCGAGGCGACCCTGGCCTATCCGATGACGCTGCCGGGTTCGATCGGCCGGCTAACGGTGCAGGCGAGCTACCAGCACGTCATCAAGCAATATGCCGTCATCAGTGCGGACAGCGGCATCCAGAACGAACGCGGGCAGCTCGGCACCGGCAATTTCGTCGACCGGGCCAACCTGAACGCGACGCTCGACAGCGGCAACGTGTCCTGGTTCAACCAGATCCTGTACACGGGACCTGCCGTGTTCGATCCGACCGAGCAGCCCGGCACGCGCGATGTGATGGGGGTCGGCAGCTATGTGATGTGGAACACGGGCATCGTGATCCACGCCACGCCGCGCTTCGATTTCCGCATAAACGTCAACAACGTCACCGATCGCAATATCCCCTATGCGGCGGCCGCCACGACTGGCGGGTCGTCGGCGGCGAACGTCTATTACGACGCGCTGGCGGGACGCTCGTTCCTGTTCGGTGCGGCGATACATCTGTAAACGGCTTACGCGGCCCCTCCCCGGTGGGGTGGGGCCGCGTAAACGTCTGGCCGACTTTCAGATCGCTTTAACGAACGCCGGTTATGGACGGGATTATGGCTACCGCCTCGTCCGATCTGGTGCCCCCGTTTTCCGCTGCGCAGGAGATGCTCGAGCGGGACCTCGAGCTGATTCCGATCCCCGCGGTTCAGGTGGTGCGCGAGGGCGATGCCTTTGGCTTCCTCTCGATGAACCGTGCCTACCGACTCGCGGGACTGGGTGTGGTGGCGGATCGATCGCCGATGTTGGCGTTGCTCGCGAGCCGGATCGACGCATTCCTTCGGTCGACCGAGATGCGCACCGATTTCGACTGGTCGATCGGCCAGGTGATCGATTCGCGCTATTATCGCGTGACCTTCGCGCGGCCGACGCCGGCGCTGCGCGATCGGTGCCAGATTTCGTTCATCGACCTGACCGCACAGGTCCATACCGAACGCTCGCTACGCCGCGAAATGACCACCGACAGCCTGACCGGCCTGCCCAATCGCGAAGGCTTCGGCGACGCGATCGAGACGGCGCAGAAGGATCAGGGGCGTTGCGCGGTGCTCGTCATCGACCTCGACCGGTTCGGGCGGCTGAATGCGTGCCTGGGTGGTCTTGCCGGCGACGAGCTGCTGATCACCGTCGCGCGTCGGATCAAGGGGGCGCTGCGGGCGCGCGATGTGCTGGCGCGAATCGGTGGCGACGAATTCGGGATCCTGATGGGGATCGACGACGATCAGGCCGAGGCGACCTGGCTCGCCGAGCGCATCCAGCGCGTGCTGACGGCGCCGTTCCGCCTGAGCGATTACGAGATCGGCATCGAATGTTCGGTCGGCATCGCGCATGCCGACGAGAGCGTCGAGGATGCCGAGGAGCTGATCCGCAACGCGCAATTCGCCGCGAAGCGCGCCAAGTCGGGGTTGCAGGTCGAAAGCTATCAGACCCAGGCCTTTACGCTGGCGCGCGAGCAGTTCGCGATGGAAACCGCGCTGCGCCGCGCGATCGAGGAGCGTCAGCTGCGCCTTGCCTTCCAACCGATCTGCGACCTGTCGAGCGGCGCTATCGTGTCGTTTGAAGCGCTCGCGCGCTGGCGCGACCCGCAGGGCGTCGAGCATGATCCGGGTGCCTTCATCCCGGTCGCCGAGGAATCGGGGCTGATCGTGCCGCTGGGACGCTGGGCGATCGAGGAAGCGGCGCGGACGCTGCGCTGGTGGGACGAGGAATGCGGCGGGACGTGCGGCATGCGCCTCGCGGTCAATCTGTCGGCGATCCAGATGCAGCGCGACGATATCGCGCCTGTCGTCGAGGCGGCGCTGATCCGCCACGATCTGACGGGCGACCGCCTCGTCCTGGAACTGACCGAAAGCGCGATCGTCAGCGATCCCGACCGTATCGCGGGGATCATGCACGCACTGAAATCGCTGGGTTGCACGCTGGCGATGGACGATTTCGGCACCGGCTATTCGAACCTCGCCTACCTTCAGAAGCTGCCGATCGACATTTTGAAGATCGACCGCAGCTTCGTGACGGGCATGCTGACCGACCGCGACAAGATCGCGATCGTGCGCGCGGTGCTCAGCCTGGCGCAGGCGCTCGGCATGCGGACGACTGCGGAGGGCATCGAGAGCAACGATCTGGCGCAGACGCTCGCGGCGCTGGGTTGCACCTACGGCCAGGGCTATCTCTACGCGCGGCCGCTCGAGGCCGTCGATGCGCTGTCGGCGATCCGGGCGGCGAGGGCGTCCTTGACCGCTGCATCCGCGATCTGATCGACGCGATCCGCCGGGGGAAAGCCCTCGGCGATCCAGCGTGTTTCGATCGCGCGTAGCACCGCGGCGACTTGTGGCCCTTTCGACAGCCCCCGCGCCACCAGCGCGCCGCCACCGATCGGCAGGGCGGGCGGCGTCCAGTCCTGCAACGCCGACACGTCCTCGCCGGCCAGCAACAGGCGATCGATCGCGCTCGCCAGGCCGACGCGATAGGCGAGCGCGCGCGGCCCTTCGTCGCCCGGACCCTGCGTCGCAGCGCAGAGGCGCTTGCGGTCGACATTCGACAGCTTGAGGCGCGCGCCGACGCTTTCCGCCGCGGACGCCGGGATCAGCGTCGCCAGCCGGCGGATCGCATCGGGTGCGATGCCGGCCGCAGCCTCGCGCTCCGCAAGTTCGGCAAAAGGCGCGGCATCGGCGATTTCGGGCAGGACGGCGCGGAAGATGCCGTGGTCGATCATGAGGGTGACGACGGGCACCGCCTGTGCCGCAACGAGCAGCTTGAGCAACTCGGATGCGATCCGTTCGCGCGATAGCGCCATCAGGTCGTTGGCGCGGGCGCTGCAGGCCGCAAGGCCCTCCGCGTCGATCGTGTCGCCGAAGCGGGCGTGGAAGCGGAAGAAGCGAAGGATGCGCAGATGATCCTCCGCGATCCGCCGATAGGGATCGCCGATGAAGCGCACGACGCGTGCCTGAAGATCGGCAAGGCCACCGACCGAATCGCACACCGCGCCCGTGACGGGATCGGCGTACAGCGCGTTCATCGTGAAGTCGCGGCGTGCGGCATCCTCGTCCCACGCGTCGGTGAACGCGACGACCGCGTGGCGTCCGTCGGTGCTGACGTCATGACGCAGCGTCGTCACCTCGATTGGGCCGGACGGCAGGACGGCAGTGACGGTGCCATGGGCGATGCCGGTGGGCACGGCGCGGATGCCGGCGGCCTTCAGACGGGCGAGAACGGCGTCGGGCAACAGGCGCGTCGCGAGGTCGACGTCGGCGGGATCGAGTCCCAGCAACGTATCGCGCACCACGCCGCCGACGAGCCGGGTTTGATCCGGACCGCCCAATGCCTCGATCAGCGCCGCAAAGCCTTCGCGCGCCGCAAGTCGGCCGAGGTTCAGTGTCACGCCCATGCGAGCTGCCGGGACAGATTGACCAGCATCGCTGCGGTTGCCCCCCAGATGCGGCGATCCTGCCAGCGAATCTCGTAGAAATGCCGCGTCTGTCCGCGCCATTCGGCGCTCGCCTGCACCTGCTGCGCCGGGTCGAGAAGGTGATCGAGCGGGACTTCGAAGACGCTGGCGACCTCCGCCTCGCTCGGTACCAGCGGCACGTCCGCCGGGACGACGCCGAGCACCGGCGTGACGGCGAAGCCGGTGACGGTGCGATAGGGCGCGATGCTGCCGACCACGTCGACGAGGGCGCGGGGCAGGGCGACCTCCTCTTCCGCCTCGCGCAGCGCAGCGGTCACCGGATCTTCGCCGGGATCGAGGCGGCCGCCGGGGAAGGCGACCTGGCCCGCGTGATTGCGTAGCGTGTCGGTGCGCTGGGTCAGGATCACGCCCGGGCGGGGGCGGTCGGTCACCGCGATCAGGACCGCGGCGGGCGTCAGATCGGCGTCGTTGCGGGCTTCGAGGTCGCGATGATCGCTCGTCAGCAGCATGGGCTGCGCGGCCCGTCCCGTATCGAGGGCGGCAGCCAGTCGCGCGGCGAGACTCACGCGGTCATGTCCAGTGGGAAGAAGGCGCCGTCGCTCCAGATGCCGGGCCGCTCCGGTTCGGCAAGTGCGCGTTCGGCGAGGTCGTAATAGACCGGCCGTGCGACCAGGGCCTCGAGCCCGCCGCGGACGTGGAGATAGGGGCGGGGGCCGTCCTCGCTGGTGGCGAAGCGCAGCGGATGATCCGGGCCGGCATTCACGAGATCGCCGGTGTTGAGCCGGAAGGCGAGGCGACTGTCGGGGCCGTCACCCTCCGCCTTCATTTCGACCGCGACGAAGGGAGCGTCTTCGACCGCGATGTCGAGTTTTTCGACCGGCGTGACCAAGACGTAGCGGCCATCCTCCTCGCGGCGCAGGATGGTGGAAAACAGGCGCACCATCGCCTGGCGGCCGATCGGCGATCCCTGATGGAACCAGGTGCCGTCGCGGGCGATGCGCATCTCGCTGTCGCCGCAATGTGCGGGGTTCCAGTGCTCGACCGGCGGCAGGCGCCGGTGTTCGACCAGGGTAGCGATCTCGGCTAGGCTGAGACCGGCGAGATCGGGAAGCTCCTCCATCGGCATGGGGGCGAGGTAGGGGCTGGCAGGCGCGACGTAAAGCGGGTCAGGCGCTCGCGGCCTCTACGGGCAAGGCGATCGGTCCGAGAACCCCGTGGATTGCGGGCACATTGGCACCGCGCGCGAGCAGGCGGTGGCGTTCGACCGGGCCGGGCAGGCGCCAGCCGGCAGTCCGCGATGCGTCGAAGCCGAAGAAGCGCGCATAATATTCCGGGTCGCCGATCAGCATCAGCGCGCGATCGAGGCCATGCTCCGCTGCGGCGTCGAGTGCATGCGTAATGAGGCGGCGGCCAATGCCATCGCGTTGCCGGCCCGGCTCGACCGCGACCGGACCGATCATGGTCAGGCGATGGCCCACGCCGTCGTCACCGGTCAGCAGGACGGGCCAGCATTGGATCGAGCCGATCAGCGTGCCGTCTTCCAGCGCCGCGACGCTGAGCGCGGGCACCGCGGCGGCGGCGCCCCGCACCTTATAGGCGGTACGTCCGTGACGGTCCGTACCGAACGCACGGTCGAGTAGCGCCTCGACGGCGGCGTCATCGATATCAGCCAGCGGCACGAAAGCGATCACGGGCAGGGGTCCTTCACGCCCGACAGCGGGCGGCGGCGCGCATGACGCGCGCGGGGGCGGATGGCAAGCGGAATGCGCAAGGACCACACCCCACTCGCGTCCCGCGAGCAGGCTTGCTAGAGGCGCCGCCCATGCAAGACCGTCTTCAGCTGCAGGTCCACGACCTCGAAGTCCAGGTGCTCACCGGCATCTATTCGGAAGAAACGCACCTGCCGCAGCCACTGCGCATCGACCTGACCGTCGATCTGCGCTGCCCGGATCATTTCGCACCCGATACGCCGCTGTCGGCGTCGAAAAACTATCTCGATCTGA
Source organism: Sphingomonas sp. S6 (assembly GCF_043498045.1). Classification (NCBI taxonomy): domain Bacteria; kingdom Pseudomonadati; phylum Pseudomonadota; class Alphaproteobacteria; order Sphingomonadales; family Sphingomonadaceae; genus Sphingomonas; species Sphingomonas sp. S6. Next base: position 4,093 of record NZ_JBIEOE010000017.1, on the reverse strand, counting down.
AACATGCGGCGACCACGGCATTGCCCGAGGGGCTGCACTTCACGCTGATCGAGGCGGTCGCGGACCATATCTGCGAGACGCTGTTCCTCGCCGACGAGCGCGTGCTGCGCGTCGAGGTGAAGATCGTAAAGCTCGCCATCGCCGAGGCGGGCGAATCGATCGGGATCACGCTGGTCCGTCACCGTCGGTAAACGGCGGCGCGGGCCGGATCAGCGCAGCGTGCGCGTCCGGCCGCAGGAGCCGAGCTGTTCCAAGACGAAACGATAGTCCTGCCGCGCCAGCTCCGCATTCGCCGGATCGAGCGACGCGGTGCTGCGGGCCGGAAGGGCGGCGGGCAGGGCGCAGGCAAGGCGATACCAGAGCAACGTGTCGCGTGCCGGCGGCGCCGCGGCCTCGTCGACGATCTCCGACAGCGCGACCGCCCAGCGCGGCTGCTCGCCGGGCCGGCGCAGGACGGTCAGCGACACCGGCGCGCCATTCGCGGTGGTGAGGAACACCTGCGTCTCGCCTTCGCCGGGCAGCGCGCCGGGCACGTGAAAGGCATTGCCGATGCCGGTGACGACGGGCGGGGCATCGGCGGCGACAAGGCTCTGCGCGATCGCGCGGACGCGCTGGTCTTCGGTCGGGGACCAGGGAATCTGCGCATCGGGCGCGACGAGCTGAATCTGATTCGGCGTGCCCGGTACGCTCCGCCCGAACAGCAGCACGCGCAGCTTCTTGAGCTTTGGCTGTCGCCCGGCCGAATCGGGCGCCACATCAAGCAGATAGCCGATTCGCGGCGGCAGTCCGCCCGCACCGCGCACCAGCGCGACCAGATCGGCCTCGACATAATAGCGTGTCATGCCCGGCGCGACGCCTGCCGAATCGGCGCCTTTCAGCTTTAGCGCGGAGCGGATCGTAGCGTCCGCGATGATCGGCGACGCGATCACCAGATCGGCGATGTCGGCATATGGCGGAGCGGTTTGCGCGCTGACGCCCGGTGAGGCGCTTGTGGCCGAAACCGCGGAATTCTGCGGCATTTGTGCGGCAATAAGGGGGCTGGATACGGCCGAGGCGAGGCAGGCGAGCAGGGTGGCTGGCCGGCGGTGAAAGGCGCTGATCATGGCGGTAGCGCTAGCCCAGCGCGCCTGAACGATACAGAAATAATTCTGTCGCGAAGCGATTGTACGTTTGTTGCGTCCGACAAAGCGTTTGCGCGGCGGGGAACGGGGCGATAGGACTGACGGCACTGCCATATCCGGCGCAGCCGGGGCAGTGGCCTACGCGTGTCCTTCCCCCAGGCGCCGCGAGGACCACGAGATTAGGGAGTGTCGTTGCTGAATGGCCTATGCTGACCAGAAGATGTCCGGTGGCAAGATGGTCGCGATTTTCATCGTCGTGCTCATCCATGCGGCGCTGGGCTATGCCTTCGTCACCGGGCTCGCGTACCAATACGTGAAGAAGGCCCAAGAAAAGCTTAACACGTTCGACGTCGAGGAGCCGCCGCCCCCGCCGCCGGACGAACCGCCGCCCCCTCCGCCCGACACGCCGATGACGCCGCCGCCCGTGGTGTCGCCGCCGCCGATCGTGCAGAATCCGAATCCGCCGCCCGTGGTGATCCAGACGGTCACGACGCCGCCTCCGGCCGTCAATCTGACGCCGATCGCAGCGCCGCCGGCCCCGCCTGCTCCCCCTGCGCCGCCGGCTCCGCCGGTCGTCAGCAAGGCTGCGGGTGCGAAGGGTGACCCGTCGGCGTGGATCACGAACGACGACTATCCGCCCAGCTCGCTTCGCAACAACGAAGAGGGCACCAGCGTGATCGCATGGACGATCAGCACCGCTGGCCGGGTGGAGAATTGCCGGACGACCTCGTCCAGCGGCTCGTCGGCTCTCGATCGTGCAGCTTGCGCGGCGATCACGCGGCGGGGTCGCTATACCCCGGCGCAGGACGCCAGCGGTAACCCGATCGCCACGACGCAGACCCGGCGCGTGGTCTGGAAGATCCCGAAGGAATGATGCGGCCCGCCCGTTATCCGGAATAGGCCGGACGACGGGCGGATCCTCCCCGAACTTCTACACCGTTTGACAAGGATTTAACCCAAATGCTCACCACCATTCTCGCGGCCGGCGGCACCGCGGCAGCCGAAAACCAGTTCGGCCTGCAGGCCGCTCTGAAGGAAGGCGGCCTCATCTCGCAGTCGGTCTTCACGATCCTCGTGCTGATGTCGATCGTCTCCTTCTACATCCTGTTCTCGAAGCTGTTCGAGCAGCAGAAGATCATCAACCAGGCGAAGCGCGTCCGTCAGGGTTTCTGGCAGTCGAGCAACCTGCGTGAAGGCGCGGCCAAGCTCGAGAAGAACTCGGCCTACAAGCAGCTCGTCGATGACGGTCTGCAGGCGCAGGACCAGCACGCCAAGCTGACCGATCCGGTCGAAGCGCACGACTGGCTGCACGGTTCGCTCGCCCGTTCGGAAGCGGCGATCAACTCGAAGCTGGGTGGCGGTCTCGCCTTCCTCGCGACCGTCGGCGCGACCGCACCGTTCATCGGTCTGTTCGGCACCGTGGTCGGCATTTACCGCGCGCTGATCAAGATCGGTGCGTCGGGCGATCCCTCGATCGACAAGGTCGCCGGTCCGGTCGGTGAGGCGCTCATCATGACCGCACTCGGCCTGGTCGTCGCGGTTCCGGCCGTGCTCGCCTACAACTGGCTGCAGCGCCGCAACAAGTCGATCGCGGAAGACCTGTCGGCCTTCTCGAACGACGTGCTGGGCTTCCTCGCTTCGAACGGCGCCGTGAAGCCGACGATCGCAGGTGCCGCTTCGAAGGCGCCGGTGAAGCCGGTTGCCGCGACCACGACCGCCGGCCAGGCCGGTGGCGTGCAGACGCGCCCGTAAGCGACGAGGCTGCGGGATGTGCCGCTTGCGGCGCATCCCGCAACCCGCCGGCGCCGGTGCCCTTGGACTCGTCCACTGCGGCAGACGGCGTCCGGCCATAAGGAATGGATAGGATAGCTCGCACATGGCGATGAGCACTGGAGGAGGAGGCTCCTCCGAGAAACCGATGTCGGACATCAACACCACGCCACTCGTGGACGTGATGCTGGTGCTCCTCATCATCTTCCTGATCGCCGTTCCGGTGGCGATCCAGACGGTCAAGGGCATCGTTCTGCCCAAGGTCCGTTTCGATCCGACGACGACGAAGCCCGAAAACGTGCTGCTGTCGGTGACGAGCGGCCCGGACGGCAACTGCCTCGTCTATTGGGGCACGTCGCCGATCACCAGCAAGGACCTGCTGACCCGCGCGGTCGACAAGCTGAAGCTGGAGATCGAACGCCAGGGCGGCGCGGGCAACCCGAACCTCGAACTGCCCGAAGTCCATATCCGCGGCGACGTCAACACGCCCTACAAGTGCATCGGCGGCACCATCTACACGATGCAGCAGGCAGGCTTCGCCAAGGTCGGCTTCATCTCGCAGCCGCCACCCGCGGGTGGCTGATCTGCCCCGCCCGACCCAGGAGTATTTGACATGGCAATGAGTGGTGGCTCGGACGACGGCGAGCCGATGATGGACATGAACACGACGCCGTTGATCGACGTCATGCTCGTGCTCCTCATCATGTTCATCATTACCCTTCCGATCCCGACGCACGCGGTGAAGGTCGACCTTCCGGTCAACGATCCGCGTAACCAGAAGCCGCCGGTCGATCCGCAGAAGAACAAGATCATCATCGACGCGGCCGGTACGGTCTCGTGGAATGGTCAGCCGGTCGACGAGGTGACGCTGCGTCAGTATCTGGACACCGCTGCGGCGATCAATCCGGAGCCGGAACTGCACTTCCAGCCGGATCCGCAGGCGAAGTACGACAAGGTCGACCAGACGCTGGCGGTGATCAAGCGCTCGGCGGTCACGAAGCTCGGCTTCATCGGCAACGAACAGTATCGCAACGATTTCTGATTCGCGCCGAGCGGTACGATGACAGGGCGGTCCCATCCGGGGCCGCCTTTTTTTGTGCGTCAGGGGGGCGTGGGGATTGCGTGGGTCTGGTCTTGGGGGAACGCTGAGCCGCTGAGCCGCTGAGCCGCTGAGCCGCTGAGCCGCTGAGCCGCTGAGCCGC
>NZ_JBIEOE010000016.1:0-60295 GCF_043498045.1 Sphingomonas sp. S6 | reverse complement strand
CGCGAACGGCGCACCCGTCATACCCGTTATGCTGCTCGGCGAAGGGGGTCCCTTTTGGACGCCGATAGGGGGTCCTTTTTGGACGCCGATTGACATGGTCGTTCAGGCACATGTCGCGCCAGCGAGCATTTAATGATTCCACAAAGTCATTCTGCTGCGGTTTGCCCGGCGCGATATAGTGCCACTCGATGCCGGCATTTGCCGACCAGGCTAGGGCGGCCTGACTGGTGAGTTCGGTCCTATTGTCGTGGATCGCCATGCAATACAGTTCGCGACACTCGGCAATGACGATGAATTCGCGCAGGAGATGCCGGTCTGACAACGAGGTATCGACGATGCGGGCCCAGGCACTCCCATTGCAATCGTGGATAACGTTAAACACGGGAAACCGTCAGCCGCAGGCCAATGCATCCGACATGAAGTTGAGCGACGGTTGGGCTCCTGCGGAGCCGTCATCGTTGATCGAGTACCCAGCGCACATTTGCGACCGACGCGCTTACCCATCGTCAGCCACTCATCGCGATAGAGTCGGTACACCTTTCTTTAGGTTTATGCTCCTGCCCTCACGCCGCAGCATCGCGATGTACGGATCAGATCAGCTTTCTTCGGTAGGTCCTTTTAACTTGACACGTCCAACATCGGGCTCCGCCAGCAACTTCTTTAGTCACCAGTTCTCGTCTTCTAGCGTTCGTAAGCGCGCTGTCTCTGATCGGTCATGCCGCCCCGTTTAACCTTTTAGTTGTAGAACGTCGCGCCGTTGCTGCTATGCTTTCGACACAGCTCGGTGGTTTTTACTCCAGACTTATGTTCGCACAGCACGCCCATGATCAAAACGGACTCGCCGTATTTCTTGCCTTGATCTGATGAGCTAACCTACCAATGGTATGATTTCAGGAAGCACGTCACATTGATCCAGAACGCAACCAAGAGCGCAACTGAACCGTCCCGGGTTTGTCGGAGGCTCCAACTCCTGAGAAGGTGGAGCCTGCATGAGCAAGACGACGAACAAGTTTGCGCCTGAGGTCCGCGAGCGAGCGGTACGGATGGTGCTGGACCACGAGCGCGATCACCCATCGCGATGGGCAGCGATAGTTTCTATTGCCGAGAAGATCGGCTGCGTTCCGCAGACGCTGCATGAGTGGGTAAAGAAGGCGGAGGTGAACAGCGGCAAGCGCGCTGGCGTTCCGACCGATGTCGCTGACAAGATGAAGGCGCTGGAACGCGAAGTCCGCGAGCTGCGACAGGCCAACGAGATCCTCCGCAAGGCATCCGCATATTTTGCCCAGGCGGAGCTCGACCGCCCGTTCCGGCGATGATCGCCTTCATCGACGATCACCGTAAGGCCTATGGGGTCGAGCCGATCTGCCGCGTCTTGCCGATCGCCCCATCGACGTATTTCGAGCGTGTCGCGCAGCGGCAGGATCCAATGCGCCTGTCGGCGCGGGCGCAGCGGGATCAGGTTCTCAAGCCCGAGGTGGCGCGTGTGTTCGCCGAGAACTTCGCGGTCTACGGCGTCCGCAAGGTCTGGCGGCAGATGATGCGCGAGGGCTTCCCGGTCGCCCGCTGCACCATCGAGCGGCTGATGCGCGATATGGGTCTACAGGGCGTGATCCGGGGCAAGCCGGTTCGCACGACGATGAGCGACAAAGCAGCGCCGTGCCCGCTGGATCACGTCAACCGCAGGTTCTACGCGCCAGCGCCGAACATGCTGTGGGTGTCGGATTTCACCTACGTCGCTACCTGGGCGGGGTTCGTCTATGTCGCCTTCGTCATCGACACTTACGCGAGACGCATCGTCGGCTGGCGAGCGAGCAGGACAGCGCATGCCAGCTTCGTCCTCGATGCTTTGGAACAAGCGCTTCATGACCGCCGGCCGGCCCATCGAAGCGGTCTCGTCCATCATAGCGACCGTGGGTCGCAATACGTCTCCATCAAATACACCGAGCGCCTCGCCGAAGCCGGGATAGAGCCATCAGTTGGCAGCGTCGGCGACAGCTACGACAACGCTTTGGCCGAGACGATCAACGGCCTCTACAAGGCGGAGGTCATCCACAGGCGAGGACCTTGGCGCAGCTTCGAAGCCGTCGAATATGCCACGCTCGAATGGGTCGACTGGTTCAACCATCGTCGCCTGCTCGAACCCATCGGCAACATCCCGCCTGCCGAAGCCGAAGAGCAATATTATGCTGCCGCGGACATCATCGATATGGCAGCGTAACTCACAACCCATGGCCTCCGGCAAACCCGGGGCCGTTCAGTCGTGGGGCGGCGAGGCGCCGAACAGGGCCTGGATCCTCTGGCGTTACCCGTTAGAGGACAACCTCATGCAGGATCGGGCCGTTTTGACCAGCGCTGCGGGTCGGCGCATATCTCACGTCGCCGTGATCAGGAGCAGACCTATAGCGAATGCATGGCTTATGACGTAAAGGTGCTTCCCTTGCGGCTGTAGGGGCAACAATCGTGGGCAGCCCTGATCGCAGTTGCCGTGGCGCTAGTAGACAGTATGGCTCGATCTCCGCATCTGCTGGCTAAGGGTGAGACGCCGGGGCGAGTTCTTAATCACCTCGACGGGGCGTCGGCTTGTTAGCACGCATGGGCTATGTCTCGGCACGCGGCTCGCGTCGGCGAATCAACACTCTAGGGCTATGAGCTAAAACTGCCTAATTGGCTCTAAGGCTAATCACTTACCCCCTCCAGCCCTATGCCTTTCAGAACGTCGATCCAATGAATTTATTCGATAATAATATAGATCGGTCGACGCATTTTAGTTCATATAAATTTAATTCTATAATAATTTCGGCCAATTCCGATTAGATTAATTATAGAAAACGGTGGGCGCGGGCCATAAAACGGAAACGGTAATGTCACGAGTAAAATCATTTTATGATAATATGATTTATGCTGGACGGTCAAGATTGGTAAAACAGCGCCGCTTCATTATTGGATTTGTGGCTCAAGCGCTGCAATATGGTGCATCGCTGATGCTGCTGCCATTTCTGGGTAGTAGGTTGTCATCCTCCGAAATTAGCGTGTGGTATCTACTGATAACTATACAGGGTTTAGCTGTCATAGCCGACTTTGGGTTTGGTGGATCTTTTGCTCGCGGTATTGCGACCGCCATGGCGGGAGCTGACCGCTTACAGGAAAAAGGATTTGTTGAGCGGCGTTGCGATGCGCCAAACTCTCAACTCATCGCCGATCTCATCAATGCAGCAAGGTCGTGGTATGCCCTGTTGGGGTTGGCGGTCTTTGTCATCATGACAACCATTGGTCTAACCTATGTGTTGAACGTAACCGCTGGTTCCCACCTCGATACCACGGATGTTGTCATGACATGGTGCGTTATGGCGTTCGCTACCGCGCAGTCGATGTACTTCTCATGGGTCAATCCGATTCTTGTTGGTGCGAATCGCATTGAACAGGATCTCATCAGCCTGATCATCGGCAAGGGGGGAAGTGCGCTGCTCGGCATCGGCGCGCTCTTGGCAGGAGGCGGAATGCTGTCTCTGGCGATATCGCAACTGATTGCGCTGGCATGCGGTCGCTTAGCAGCTGCCATATTCCTACGTCCGATTACCCGCAGCCTGCCTAAAGTGCCTCATGATCGGACCCGTACCTGGGCATTGCTTAGGATCATCGCACCGAATGCCACCCGCTCTGGTGTGGCATCGCTGTCTGGTTTTCTGATTACCCGCTCGAGTGTGTTTGCGGCGACCAGTTTCGTTGGGCTTGCTGCGGGGGGGGGGTATGCCATCACCCTGCAACTCCTCAGCGCCGTAATGCAGGTGTCTCAGCTGCCTGTGCAGTTCACTATGCCCCGCCTGGTCGCCCTCCAGGCAAAAGGCGATGGTCTGACCCTCCGGCGCGAGGCTATCCAACTGTCTGGTATTTTCATACTTCTTTTTTTATTCGGAGCGGCGTTTTTAGCCACGATAGTACCAGCAATTTTCGCCCACATTGGCCGTAGTATTACGTTATTACCTACGCCGTTATTGCTGTTTTTGAGCATCGTGATGCTATTAGAGGGATTGCACGGGGTAAGTGCTTTCATTCTCACAACAGGGAATAAGATTCCCTTTTCTCGCGCTGCGGTGCTATCTGCAGTTGCCGTAGCGATAGGAACAATTTTCGCCGGATGGCAGGGATGGGGAATTGGAGGAATCATCGCCGTCCAAGGACTTGTGCAGCTAAGTTACAATAATTGGCGTTGGCCATTGATGCTACTACAGGATACGCGCCTCGCGAAGGCATAAAGTCGACCGTATCCTTTTGCATGTTAATACCAGTGCCAGCGTAACGTTGGAGATAAATGTGATACTTACAGACCCGCAGTCGTTTCCCACTTATGCTCCACCAGCAATGTTGATGGCCAAGGGTGACGACGATCGTATACCCGACCTGTCGATTACAATTCCGACCTTCCGACGTTTTCAAATGTTACGCGAGACAGTGGAAAGCGCCATTGCACAACGGTCGTCACGGGTTATCGAGATCGTTGTCGTCGACAACGATCCGGCATCGATTGATGCTGACCGATTGATCGCGGAGTTGCCACACGTAAAACAGGCCAATTTTCGTTATTATCGAAATAGCGAAAACATCGGCATGACGGGTAACTGGAATCGCTGCATCGAACTCGGTCGTGGCCATTGGCACACGATGTTGCATGATGATGATCTACTTGATCCCGATTTTTCGGAAGCTATGCTGATGGTGCTTAGCGCGAATCCCCATATAGATGGGATCGCCTGTCAGAAACGCAACCTTGATCAGCGGAAAACGCTTGGTGAAAAACTCATCCAGTATGAGAATGGCTCACATCGAGTGCTTCATAACATAAAGCGGAAACTGATTGAATTCAGGCGTTATGGCCTGTCCGATCATCGTCGCGTAACGCCGCAAGCCTTATTTTGGGGCAACCCAATTGGTAATCCGATCGGTTTTATCTGCCGTAAGGCAGACGCGATCACCATCGGAGGATATGACGAATGTGATTATCCTGCGGCGGACCATTTGTTCTATGCGCGTTTCTGCCAGCGATTTCATCTGGTTCAAGATCGTCGAGCATTTGCAAGCTATCGCATTGCTGTAAACGAGACGCTGGGGGAGCCGGTGATTCGCGCCATGGTCCTCAGCACGCATCGTTTACAAGAGGAATATGTTGGGACGGGGGTTCCACTGTGGTGGCGTCATCTAATCCCGTTGAATACCGCGTGTGAAATCCAACGCTGGAACACGTTTTGGAACGTAAGCATAGATCGCCGTGCTATAGAGAAAGAGATTAAGACAATATTGCCTTACCCTAGAAAGTACTTGTACAATATAATTCGTACCGTACTCGGGGGAGTTTGAGCTAGGTATATATGTCCGAGTTGCTGTTTGATCAGAAAGCTGGCACACCGCCTCCCGCAGACAGCCACGTTCACGCTCTCCTGGCAATAGTGGCCCGATCAACGCATTTTTCGTCTATCAATTGGTGCCGCTTGCCCGCTCTTGTCGTCCGAAGGGCAGTGATCAGTCCCGGCATCACGCTGTCAGGCACTTACTAGGAATGCATGGGGGTAATAGACCATTATCACTGACGGGATCAGTTTATCAATCAGGTGGATATCATTGCCGGCAGAGCCTCAGCCAATGAGCGCTGTGGTCGCCAGTCCGGCAGGATCTTTTTGCTGGGATCAGTGGGAACCATCACTTCCCGATCACGATACGGTCTTCCACCAAAATTTACATTCAATGACAAAGCCAAAGCTTGTTCTACCTTGGTCACCAGACCGCGAAGTGTCTGTCGTTCCCCACTGACGAACCAGTCCTCCGCCAACGGATCCGGTGTGGTGATCAATCGCTGTCCCGCCGTCATGAAGGCGGCGACCACATCATCAACGTGCGTAAGATCAACAATCTGCTCGCCAGGCGACATATCCAGCACTTCACCGCTGCGGGCTGCATCTAGAAGGATACGAATTAGTTTGCGACGTGGATCGCCGGGACCATAGGTGTCAAAAAGTCGCAGTGATACGACAGATAAAGCCTCAGCGTCCTGATAATACGTCAGGATAGCGTCAAAAGCTTGCTTTGTTGCGGCGTAAAGATTGACAGGCAGTGGCGCTCCCGTTTCGGCAAATTGCCACGCTGTACCGGTGTTAACTAGGCGCCGACAGCCTGTTCTTACCATTGCTTCTACCAACTGCAATGGGAAGACGATGTTCGCCGTTGCAAGATCCTCTGCCTGCTCCGGCGTATGGGTGGCCAGGAATAGTGAGGCCAGATGGAACGTCACGTCAGGTTGCACATCCGACAGGATCGCCTGCAAGCGTTGTTGCGAGCCATCTAGCCAATGTATTTGCGCCGGGTGAGGTGGTGGCGTCGTTCGCGCTAGTGCGTGAACCTCCCATCCCGCTCGGGCCAAAACATCGACCAGATGGCCGCCGATGAAGCCGGTTGCACCAGTAACGAGCGCACGTGGCATGGATCAGTCCTGCGCAAATATGAAAGGAGTGTCGAAATCGCCAAAGGCTGGGTGTGACTTATCGCGCTTTGACAAAACGGGATCAGTCGTTGGCCAGTCAAAACCTATACTATCCCAAGCGATACCTGCATCGTATTCCGGTGAGTAAACGCTGGTAACCTTATAATACATACCGCTTGTTTCACTCAACGATACAAAACCATGGGCACAGCCAACCGGAAGATAAAGTCCCCGGCCGTTTTCGGCACTTAATTCGAAACTGAGCGCTCGTCCGAAGGCCGGAGATCCTTTGCGAAGATCGACTACGACATCCAACACTCTGCCGGTAAGGCAGAAAACCATTTTGGCGTGCGCAGCCGGCGGAAGTTGGAAATGCATGCCGCGCACCACGCCCTTTTTTGAAAGGGTGAAGTATTCCTCCGCCCAATCGGTGCGCAGCTTTGCATCTTCAAACAAGAGAGCGTGAAACGTTTTGGTGAACGCGCCACGTTCATCGCGGAGTACCGTTGCCTGAAGAACGTGGCAGCCTGGTATTTCGGTGTCCTCCACCAACATCGTCACAGCGTCCTCAGAAATTCAGCCCGAAGAATTCTTCGAGCTTCTCGCCGACATAATCGAAATGCTCCTGGCCCAGGGCCGGGAAGAGGCCCAGCCAGAAGGTGTTGTTCATGATCTGATCGGTGCGGGTCAGGTCGCCGACGACGCGATAGTTGACGTGCTCGAAATAGGGCTGACGCGTCAGGTTTCCGGCGAACAGCAGGCGCGTGCCGATCTTGTTCTGGTCGAGGAAGCGGGTCACATCGACGCGCTTGGTGTCAACGCCATCGCGCAGCATCAGCGGATAGCCGAACCACGACGGGTTCGAATTCGGCGTCGCTTCCGGCAGGATGAAGATCTCCTCCATGCCCTTCAGCCGCTGGGTAAGCAGGTCGAAGTTGCGGCGACGCGCCTCGACGAAACCCTCCGCACGATCGAGCTGGGCAAGGCCGCAGGCAGCCTGCATGTCGGTGATCTTCAGATTGTAGCCCAGGTGGCTATAAACGTACTTGTGGTCGTAGCCGAAAGGGAGCGAACCGTGTTGCTGGCCGAAACGGCTCCCGCAGGTGTTGTCGCAACCCGGCGCGCAATAGCAGTCGCGGCCCCAGTCGCGGATGCTCTCGATGATCGGCTTGAGTTCCAGCGACTGGGTGAAGACCGCGCCGCCTTCGCCCATCGTGATATGGTGCGCGGGGTAGAAGCTGACCGTTGCGACATCGCCCCACAGGCCGACGTTCTTGTACTGGCCGGTCTTGGCGTCGAAATAGGTGGCGCCGAGCGCGTCGCAGCAATCCTCGACCAGCCACAGGTCGTGCTCGTCGCAGATGCGCCGCACTTCGGCGAGGTTGAAGGGATTGCCGAGCGTGTGCGCGATCATGATCGCGCCGGTCTTCTCGGTGATCGCCGCCTCGATCAGGCTGGCGTCGATATTGTAGGTCGGCACATCGACATCGACGAACACCGGCACCAGGCCGTGCTGAATCGACGGGTTGACCGTGGTCGGGAAGCCAGCCGCGACGGTGATCACCTCGTCCCCCGGCTTCAGGCGACGATCGCCGAGCTTGTGGCTGGTGAGGCACGATAGCGCGAGCAGGTTAGCCGACGACCCCGAGGTGGTGGTGAGCACGAACGGTGCGCCGAGCAGCTTGGCGAGGCCAGCCTCGAATTCGGTGTTGAAGCGGCCCGTCGTTAGCCAGCCGTCGAGGCTGGCTTCGACCATTAGTTCGATCTCGGGTGCACCGATCACCTTGCCGGCGGGCGGGATCACGGTTTCGCCGGGGACGAAGGGGCGGGGTGCGAACTGGGCGTCGGCATACTGGGTCACCAGCGCGCGGATCTGCTTGCGAAGGTCGTCAGCGGTCATCGATCTGTCTTTCTATGCGGCGTGGGCGAGCGGGGTGCGGACGAAGCGCTCCAGCTCGGCGTTGCAATGGTCGTGCATGTCGGCACCGGACAGCCAGGCTCGATGCCAAGCGACGATGCCTTCCAATGTCTCTCCGAGCGACCAGCGCGGGCCCCAGCCGAGGCCGGCGCGCGCCTTGGAGATGTCGAGCTTGAGGTAACGCGCCTCGTGCGGCTGGACGCTGTCGTCGTGCGTCCAGCCCGCATCGTCACCCCAGGCTACGCACATCCGCTCGACGATCCACTGGACCGGGCGGGCATCGTCGTCGCGCGGCCCAAAATTCCAGGCTTCGGCGGCCGTCTGCGGATCGTTCCACAGCGCCTGGCACAGGACGAGATAGCCCGACACCGGCTCCAGCACATGCTGCCAGGGTCGGATCGCCAGCGGGTTGCGGATCAGCACCTTGTCGCCATCGGCGATCGCGCGGAGGATGTCGGGGATCAATCGATCGACCGCCCAGTCGCCCCCGCCGATGACGTTGCCGGCGCGGCCCGATGCGAGCGCGACCGTGCTGCCCTCGCCGAAGAACGAGCGGCGATAGGCGGACACGACGAGCTCGGCGCAGCCCTTGGAGTTGCTATAGGGGTCGTAGCCGCCCATCGGCTCGTCCTCGCGATAGCCCCACACCCATTCGCGGTTTTCATAGCATTTGTCGGTGGTGACGACGCACACCGCACGCACGTTGGCCGCCTTGCGCACCGCCTCGAGCAGGTGCACCGTGCCCATGACGTTGGTGGCATAGGTGCCGACCGGATCGTCGTACGAAGCGCGCACCAGCGGCTGCGCGGCCATGTGGATGACGATCTCGGGATCGGCCGCGACCAGCGCGTCTTCCAGAACCTCGCGATCACGGATGTCGCCGATGATCGAGATCATGCCGTCGGCGACGCGTGCGACGTCGAACAGCGCCGGGCGGGTGGGCGGCGTCAAGGCAAAGCCAGTGACCTGCGCCCCCATCTGTTGGAGCCACAGCGCCATCCAGCTGCCCTTAAACCCGGTATGACCGGTCAAAAAGACACGCTTGCCAGCCCAGAACGAAGCATCGACGGTGCCGCTCACCATACGCGCCATGGTGCCTTCTGACTATCCCAAAGCTTCTCGAGGTGTTGCTTGTCACGCAATGTGTCCATCGGTTGCCAAAAGCCGTGATGCTCGAACGCCATCAACTGACCATGCTCAGCAAGATTACGCAGCGGCTCCTGCTCCCACACCGTCGCATCGTCCTCGATATACTCCAGAACTTTGGGATCGAGAACGAAAAAGCCGCCATTGATCATGCCGCCATCCCCCTGCGGCTTCTCGAGGAAGTTTGTGACCTGCGCCTCGTCCATCTGCAAGGCGCCGAAACGTCCAGGGGGATAAGTCGCCGTCAAGGTCGCGGCCTTTCCATGTGCGCGGTGGAAGGCAATCGATGCCGTGATATCAATATCGCCGACGCCGTCACCGTAGGTGAATAGAAAGAGTTCTTCATCCCGTACATGCTCAGCCACTCGCTTGAGCCGACCGCCAGTCATGCTGTCATCGCCAGTATCCACTAGCGTCACACGCCAAGGCTCCGCGCGCTTCGTATGGACGATCATTTCGTTGGCGCGCATGTCGAACGTCACATCGGACATGTGAAGGAAATAATTGGCAAAATACTCCTTTATTATATAACCCTTATAACCGCAGCAGATCACAAAATCGGTAATACCATGTGAGGCGTATATTTTCATAATATGCCATAAGATCGGTCGCCCACCAATCTCAATCATGGGTTTGGGGCGCAAACTGGTTTCCTCGGCGAAACGCGTGCCGAGACCACCTGCTAGGATAACTGCCTTCATTCTTGTCCTATCTCAGTTCGAGCTGACGAACGCATCGGAGACGAAGCGGCGTGGAGGCAATCCGAGTGCGCTCAGGGCGTTACGTGCCGATGCGATCATTACGCTGGAGCCGCAAGCATAAACTATGGTGTCGGTAGGATCGACGCCATCGTCGATTGCTGCCTCGTGTACGTACCCTCGTCTACCGGCCCAATTGGGATCACCCCCGGATAGCAAGTGATGAAAGCCGATATTTAGTCCAAGGGAGACGGGGTCCCAGCAGAAATTCTCCGCCTCGCGATTGCCCCAAAACACGCGAATGCGCTGATGCGAGCTCGCCTCGCGGTCAACAGCCATCTCTTCCAATAGGGCTTTGACCGGAGCAATTCCCGTGCCCGTCGCTAGGAACAGGATGTTCTTCGATTCTGAGTTCCGACGGAAAAAGGTGCCGAATGGTCCTTCGAGGCGGATCAGATCATTCGGCTTGGCACGTTCGAACCAGAACGAACTTAGATGCCCGCCGGGATATCGCTTTATGATCAATTCAAGTAAGTTATCACTCCGAGGCGAGTTGGCAAGGCTATAGCTTCGGCGAACGCCATCGGCGATAACATCAATGTATTGACCGGCAACAAAATGTAATGGCGTGGCCGGCGGGGTCTTCAAGACAACACGGACGATTTCCGGGGCTAATCTGTCCATCAGAACAATACGCGCAGGCATCGTTCGTATCTCTATACCAGCCAAGCGGTCTAGCGGTTCAAGATCAAGTAAAATATCACTTTCTGCTGACCGGCAACAGGTCAGAATCATTCCGTCTAGAACGTCTTTTTCTGTAAGACTTTCGTCTTCGGAGCGTAGGACGGCGGATTTTCCTGCAAGCAACGGTGCTTTACAAATTCCACAACGACCTGTGCGACAGCTATACTCCAAGGTTATTCCTGCGGCTTGGGCGGCCTCAAGGATCGAAACCGCGGGGTCCGCGAGGAAGGACCGACCGTTGCTGAGAGTGACCGTGGGCATGACTGGTACGCGGATAACGATTTTTGCTATCTAGTCCAGTATTGGCGCGTCACCTTCTAGTGAGGTCGCACCCGCCTTGCACGCAACTGCCCGCGCCTGCTCATGCCCGTTTCGCTAAATATATCACGCACCCCCCCCCCTTTTTTTTATTGAAAGGAGGTATAATAGGATTATTTTATATTACGATTTCAATCGCACAAATAATCTGCGAAAGCATTAAATATAATGCGTCAAAGTAGACACCGAAATAAGATCAACGGGCTCAAGCTTTCGATTAAGGCAAATGACGTTTGTTGTAATTTCAGAGATGTTATTGTCCTGTGTTTGATAAATTATATTAATTCAAATTAAATGGAAATAGATCAATGGGATGAGATGCGATAGTTGCCCTGTTTGAACGCCTGGTAACTGAGGGCAATCCCATCGCGAAGCGAGACGGATGGCTCCCATCCAAAACTAGCAAGTTTGCTACTGTCCATCAGTTTGCGAGGCGTTCCGTCTGGTTTGGACGTGTCGTAAATGATGGTGGCGTCATAATCTAAAACGCTCATGACAAGCTTGGTTAAATCAGTAATAGATATATCTTGTCCTGACCCTATATTGACATGGCCCGCATCAGAGTACATTTTCATCAGATGCACGCAAGCATCTGCACAATCGTCGACGTACAAAAATTCACGCATTACTGTCCCGGTTCCCCAGACGACAACATCACCTTTTTCCGCTTTGGCTTGATCGACTTTGCGGATTAGCGCGGGCATGACATGGCTTGATGACAAATCAAAATTGTCTCCAGGTCCATAGAGATTGGTCGGCATTGCGGAAATAAAATCAGCGCCGTACTGGCGACGAAAGGCTTGAGTAAGTTTTATTCCGGCAATCTTCGCAATTGCATACCATTCGTTGGTGGGTTCAAGCGAACCGGTTAGCAATGCTTCCTCGACAATGGGTTGCGCAGCATATTTGGGATAGATGCAACTTGATCCTAGGAATAGGAGCTTTTCCACATCAGCCCGATGAGCGCCCGCAATGATGGCGGTCTCAATCAGCAGATTGTCGAGTAGGAAGTCGGCGGGATAGCTATCATTGGCTACGATTCCGCCGACTTTTGCAGCTGCAAGGAAAACGGCGTCCGGGCGGTTGGCTTTCATCCAGTCGCCCACGGCGACCTGATTACGTAGATCGACCACCGTACGGTCGACCGTTAAAATCTCACAGTCTTCGGACTCCAGACGCCGTACGATCGCAGAACCCACCATGCCGCGATGTCCAGCGACCCATACTTTTTTGCCCTTGAGTGCGTACATGTCAGGCTCCCTTGCCAATGGGAGCGGTCTCCATGATCTTTAGGTCGGCCTGCACCATTTCCCGCGCGAGATCGCGCGGCGACGTGTCATGCCGCCAGCCCAGTTTGTCCAATGCCTTGGAAGGGTCTCCAATCAGAAGATCCACTTCGGTTGGTCGGAAATAGCGTGGGTCGATCGCAACGAGCAGCCGGCCTGTATTGGCACAATACCCCTTTTCGTTGGCATCTTCGCCTTCCCAACGCAACGCGATGCCGACATCTTCGAACGCCCATTCCACGAAGGTCCGAACTGTCGTGGTCTTTCCTGTTGCGAGAACGTAGTCATCGGGTTGATCGGCTTGCAGCATCATCCACATGCCGCGCACATATTCGCGAGCATGTCCCCAATCGCGCTGGGCATTCAGGTTGCCGAGATACAATCGGTCCTGACGACCAAGAGCAATAGCTGCTGCAGCACGAGTTATCTTCCGAGTCACAAAGGTTTCCCCACGAAGTGGGCTCTCATGATTAAATAGAATGCCATTCGATGCGTGCATTCCATAGGCTTCACGATAGTTAACAACGATCCAATACGCATAAAGCTTTGCTGCTGCGTAAGGAGAGCGGGGATAGAATGGCGTGCTCTCCCGCTGAGGGACTTGTTGAACTAGTCCGTATAATTCCGATGTTGATGCCTGATAGAATCGGCAAGTTTTCTCCATCCCGAGAATACGAATTGCTTCAAGTAATCGCAGCGTTCCGATGCCGTCAGCGTTAGCCGTATATTCCGGTGTTTCAAAGCTGACTTGGACGTGGCTCTGTGCTGCTAGATTATAGATTTCGTCTGGCTGAGTCTCTTGAACCAAGCGGATTAGGTTCGTCGAGTCCGTCATATCCCCGTAGTGGAGCGAGAGACGGGGATCCTCGACATGTGGATCTTCGTATATGTCTTCGATACGGCCCGTATTGAAGGAGGAGGAGCGGCGCTTAAGCCCATGGACCCGATAGCCCTTCTCAAGAAGCAATTGCGCCAGATAGGCGCCATCCTGACCCGTTACGCCAGTAATGAGGGCTGTCTTTTTATGCATGATTTTGCTTGATCCTGTACCGGTCGTCAGCGTGTCGAAGTTGCGACGTTCATAAGGGCAAAAAGGCGAAAAACGGTAGTGGCGTGATGCCCATTAATAAGGGTCAGGCATTGCTACCATCTCGTGATAAATTTCTGTTAACATTGCAAGATTTCGCTCTGGGGAGAGTTGGCTGAGGTAGCGCTGACGCGCCCGAATGCCCATTTGCTGCACACCAAGTGGGTTTTCCACCATTTCGTGAACAACACGGCGCAGGTCTTGTGCGTCACCGGCTATGAAATGTCGACCTTCGATGCCGTCATCCAGTAGATCTCGCAGACTGCCAATGGCCGCTGCGATAACGGGAACGCCGAGCGCCATGGTCTCCACCACCGTCATGGGAAACCCCTCGTACCAAACGGATGGAACGATCAAAAATGACGCATTTGCCATCTGGCGGAGCACCGCTTGACGGTCC
The DNA here is from genome assembly GCF_043498045.1 of Sphingomonas sp. S6. Lineage (NCBI taxonomy): Bacteria > Pseudomonadati > Pseudomonadota > Alphaproteobacteria > Sphingomonadales > Sphingomonadaceae > Sphingomonas > Sphingomonas sp. S6. Next base: position 46,229 of record NZ_JBIEOE010000016.1, on the reverse strand, counting down.
AGCTGGCCGATGAACGTTGCGTTGGCCGGAGCCTTGGCGACAAGTTGTGCGCGTTCCGGCCCGTCGCCGACGATCCGTAAAGGCAAGTCGATACCTTGCCAAGCATCGATCAAAGTGCTTGCGCCCTTCTCAGGACTAAGTCTGCCAACGAACAGGGCGTAGGCTTCTCCGTCTGCCGCAAGGGGGTCGGCGGCAGGGTGGGGGTCAGCAATGAAATTTGGCTTTATGCGAATTCGGGCAGGCGGTAGGCCTGCGGCGATCATGCGCGTTCGAGCAAACTCCGTAAGCGCTATGAAGCGGGTGACCTTGTTGTGCCAAGTGCCAACCTGACGATGATAGCCAATCATGGCAGCCACGGCCGCCGAACCTAATCGTGATTTGCGGTAACAGGCATGTCGCACCGCATGGAGTAGATTGCCTCCGATGCACGCCTCGCATGGTCGACCCTCGCGGAATAGTAGCCCATTGGCACAAGCGAGACGATAATTATGCAGCGTCATGACAACCGGCACATTCTCATCGCGACAGGCATCGAAAATACTGGGGCTAAAGCGGGGAAAAAAATTGTGGACGTGAACAATGTCGGGACGATTTGCGCGTAGTTTTTGTCGCACAAGTCGGCGCGATGTCGGGTTATATGCTGTGAATAGCGCAGCCTGCGCCTGCTTTACGACACCCCCGATGTTATCGTTTGTCAGGATAAGAGTATCTACAGCGTAGCCAGCTCGCGCCAGCAGATCGTGTTCTGCCGCGACGACAGTGTCTTCGCCGCCTTGTTGCTGGTAGCGGTTGTGGAGCAGAAGTATTTTTCGCGGGATCATTGCGTGACTGACGATTTCTCGCGCATCACATGCCAGACGAACTTGGGGGCCATGATGAGGTAACGCCGCCATAAGCGGCGTGGTTCGCTTGCAAGACGATGAAGCCATTCCAGTGACAAGCGGCGCATCACCACCGGTGCCCGCTTGACCATACCGGCGTGAAAGTCGAATGCCGCGCCGACTCCAAGCAATGTCGCACCAGGCAGGTGAGCCACATGGTCGCGCATCCAATATTCTTGTTTGGGCGTGCTGATGCCCACCCAGACGATCTGGGCCCCGGATTCCCGGATCATACGCGTTGCGGTATCATCCTCTTCGGGAGTCAGAGGACGGAAGGGGGGGCAGTAGGATCCCGCCACCTGAAGCCGGGGGTAGCGCGCCTTCAGTCGCTCAATCAGCAGCTCAGCAACCCCTTCTTTTCCACCGTAAAAGAAGTGCTTAAAGCCTTCATCTTGTGAAGCGTCGCACACTGCATCCATCAAGTCTGCACCGCAAACCCGCTCGATATCTCTAAATCCGCGCGAACGGGCTACGATGACCAGAGGCATGCCGTCGGGCGTAACCATCGCAGCGCGGCGCTGGATGTCCATCATGTCCGGATGGTCGATGGCGTGCATGATGCCATGAACGTCACGGACGCAGACGTATTGTGACTTACAGGAACGAATGGCGTTAAACACCGTACCCACGGCCTGTGGCATCGTCGTCCGGCTGACTGGAACGCCAAGAATGTCAACTGTCGGGAGCACCGGATGCTCTATGATATCGCCATCAGTCGCAGTCATATCATACAACCTTTAAGCTGGGGAGCATTGGTAGTGAAAAGAACCATACGTTCAGCGTATCGACATCTGTGTAATCCGAATATCGTCAATCCAAGGCATAGTTCCCCCCCCCGAACCATCAAGCGACGCATGCATGATGACTTGGATGAGCTGGCCTTTGCAGCCCGGAGGCACGATAACGCTCCCTGTCATGGATGTGCCACGTTCCGTAGCAGTCGGGAACGGCAGATCGATCAAAACTGTCTTGTCGGGGATCAGGCAGGACAAGACCAGCCTTGGCCGATCGATCCTGTCTGGCGCAACACTGCCGGCAATCGCTGTCAATCGGTATGCTCCTGGCGGTAAGTCCAGAACCTGTCGAGCTGCTTCGCCTTGTTCACCCGCTTCGGCAGAGAGGAACAAGGCATGACCCGATCCTACACCGCCGGGCTGTATTATTCCGCTGACCCCTGCACTTTCAGTCAGGTTCCAATCGAACGGCGGAAGATTACCGACATGTTCGAAGTCGCCTCCCCGTATCGGAGCTGTCGCTTCGGTTGGCCCCCGAACTGTGCCATACAGTGAGAGCGCGGCCTTTGTCTTGCCAGCATCGCTCAAACGCTTCATCGCAGAGATCAGATATGTCCTTTCTGTCGGCACATCGGCCCGCAGCTTTAGGGCGAGGACTACTTTAGGCAGGATAGCTTGGGCATTTGGGCTGGCAAGGAAGTAATCCATGGCGGCGGGCCACCACAAGGGCCGTCGCGCTAGCATACGAGCGAGTGGATCCCCAACGGCAGGCGACGCCGCAGCTTGGCTCAATATAGGAAGAAGCAGCGGACGCGTATTTTCTGAGACGCTCATTGCCCGGTCGTAGTGTATCAACGCCTGATCCACTCTTCCACGTTCAACCGCATTCTCGATGAGCCAAAGTTGCGTCGGAATGTTACGCCTCGATAGATGTTCGGAATAAGCGAACAATTGTTCCGCACGAGTGGTCTGATTGCGTAGAGCTGCAATAGTACCCATCGCGACCACTGCATCGACGCTAACTGCCTCACGGCGCAAGGCGGCACGGCTAAGTGCGACGATATTGTCACCGTTTGCTTTGGGATCATCGGCAATCTGGAGCAATGCCAAAGCGGCTTCGCCGGCAGAAGTCCGATAGCCCAATGCGAATGAAATAGCAGGTGCCCTGCGTGCCATGACTACCGAAAGTGTGACTGCACATGTCAGCCACACAAACAGGATGGCAGCGATGCCTCTGATAAGTTGCGGGACTTTTCCCGCGGTCTTAGTCATTGCTCCTACCGCAGGCCGGATCATTTCCGCTGTTCTGTGGCTTCACCATAGCCATAGCCATAGCCATAGTTATAGTCATATCCGTAATGTGCGCGTTTCGCATCAAACTTGGTTAGGATCACCCCGACCAGCGCCGTTTTGGTCGCGCGTAGTCGGCTGAGAGCCACCAGCACCATCCCCTTTTGGGTGCTATGTGATTCGACCACATAGACCATGCCTTCCACCTTGGTTCCTATTAGCGGAGCATCGGCAAGACCCATGACAGGCGGAGAATCAATAACGATATTGTCGAATTGATCGAGCAACTCAGCCAATAGATGTTCGAACCGGTTTCCGATCAAAAGGTCGGGCGCGCTGGGCGGCAGCGGACCAGATGTCATAATGCTGAGGTTCTCGTGGCCGCTTGGGCGGACCAACGATTGCCAATCTTCATCGCCCGCAAGGAAGTTACTCAGGCCATTGCGATTTTCGATGCCCAAAAGATGATGAACGGAGGGCGAACGCATATCGCCATCAACGAGGAGAACGCGACGAGACAAACGTGCCATCGACAAGGCCAGGGCGAAGGCGCTTGTTGATTTGCCCTCCGCGGGACGCGTACTCGTGATCGCGATGCTTCGAGGCAGACCATGGTCCGTGCTAAAGGAAAGATTCGTTTGAATTGACGTATAAGCTTCGCTGATCATCGATTTACGATCATCAAGCAAGGATAACGGCGCGCCAGTTAGAATCTTGGGAATCGTGCCGAGTAGCGGCAGATGCAGCTCACTCTTTATCTCGTCAGGATCCGCTATGCCTTGGTCGATCTGTTCCATTACCCAAGCCGCACCGACGCCAATCGCAAGGCCGGAGATTAGGGCAATAAGGAGATTGATGGCGAGCTTAGGGCTAGACGGTGATGCCGGGACCTCGGGCGAGTCAACTACTGATATGTTATTCGTTCCGACACCACCTGCAATACCGATTTCTTTATAGCGCTGCAGCAATGCATCGTAGAGTTGGCGATTTGTATCGGCGTCTCGCTGGTAGATATTATACTGAATGCTTCTACGGCGAAGATCTAGTACATCTGTCTTCATGTCGTTGACACGACGTTGCAAGGCATTTTCCCGCGCGACGCTCGCATCATAGGTCTCACGGAGTGAGCCACCCACACGACGCTCTTCACGTCCAATGGCCTGATCAAGTTGTGCGATCTGGTTCTGAAGTGCTTTGGCAGGGGGATAATCGGGAGCAAACTGCGCCATCATCTTGGCGTAGTTGCTCGCAAGCTCGGCCCGCTGTTGCCGCAAGGAGCCGAGTGCCGCATTCTGGAGGGCCTCTGGCGTCTGGCCCGCGGCAATGCCTAGGCGGCTCGCTGCCTGAATACGATCAGCACGGGCGCGTGCCAATTCCTGATTAAGGGTGGCGAGATCGTCGCTCGCAAGCGAACGTTCCGGGGTGTTGCCCGTGGTTGCATCGGCGGGGGCACTTGGCAGATTTATGATGCCTTCGCGCGCCGCATATCCTACCAGGCGGCGTTCCGATTCATCGATGCGTCGCCGCAGGTCGCTTAGGCGGGTTTCCAGAAACTGACGTGCGTATGCGGTGGTACCGAAGCGACGTTCCAAGGTCATCTGGATAAAGCTGGAAGCCCAGGAATCTATAACCCGTTTTGAAAGAACGGCATTCGGGCTGGTAAATCCGATCGTCACCAGACGGGATTGGCGCTCATGCTCAACAGTGAAATGATTAAGTAAGATTTGACCGGCAATCCGTATGCGGTCGGCCCGCGATGGCGCATCGGGACGTATCCGGCCATTGTCAAACCAGTCCTTTCCGGTGCCGAATGCGGCAAAGAACGCAGGATCATCTTGCAGGCGAAGGTTGGTTGCGACACGCTCCGCCAAGCTTCGTGCGATCAGAAGACCATATTGCGTCTCATAAAATTCTTGGTCGATAGCAGCTGACCTAGCGTCGTCTCGTACGTTGACAAGACCGCTATTCTCGCGCTGAATCTCGAGTGTGCTTTCTGCATGATACATGGGTGTCATCAGCAACGTGACGACTAAGCCCAGCGCGAGGGCTATCGCGATACTTGCAAGAATGACCCATTTGCGCCGACGCGCGATTGACATCACCTGTGTGACTAGAGGCCGAGCATTAGGCTCCAAGCTCCCTCCCTGTGGGAAAGAAGGGGTAGAGAAGCCATCGGATAGCGCGTTATTGATGTTCACCTGAGGACCCTTATCGAGGGATCACTGCCGATTGATCACGGCGACGAGGGGGGCTGTCAGCAACGCGGCGGTTTGGAAGGCGAGCTGGAACACACGACGTGCCCTGGATTCGCCGACCGAGACCACGTCGTTGGAATAGACTTCTGGATCAGGGTAAACGCCCTGTCGGATTGCACGTAGGTCGTACAAGGCAGCCATATCCTGCTGACCTACTCGCCGGAAGACGACGACGTAGCTGGTATTAGCTGCCTCCGTCAGGCCTTGCGCTCGAGCGATTGCGCCCAGCAATGTCATGCGACTGGTGACGGGAAAGGCGCCGGGCAAGCGAACTTCACCCTCGACGGCAATGCTCTGGTTGATTGTGTCGGCATTGACTTCGACCTGCGGATCTCGAACGTATCGACGCAAGCGATCGGCTATCAATTCGGAAAGCTGCGCCGGCGTCTTGCCAGCCGCTTCCAGCCTGCCCACGAGCGGCAATGATATCTGCCCGCTCGGATCAGTTACAACTGTGCGGCTGAGGTCAGTTACACCAAAGACGACGATGTCGAGTTTGTCGCTTGCTCCAATCACATAAGGACGGGCGCCATAACTGGCTGTTTTTGGGGTGGGCGCGGGAAATTCAGCGCCTGGTACGATTTGCAGGTCGGGACGACCGATTAGGCGATCGCCGCTCGCGCAGCCGGTTAGGGTGATCGCCAACACCGAGCCTAGCCATGACACATTCTTCATATCCGCATAAACCTTCAGGTGCGTCTGGCTGCGCACTAAGCGGAGCGGGCGGCATTGGCAACGTTAGCTCTGTTGTCGAAATCGAAGGCAAGCCATGCTGTTGCCAGCGCCAGGAGTCCGGACAGCCATGGCGTACGTAGCGGATAATCTGTCAGGCTCGAAGCACCGATGGCTAGAACGATAAAACCGCCGGCACGGCCTAAAGTCGCCGCAAACGACGGTGTCTCCCAAAGCCGCCTAATCAGTGCCATCGCTGTCCAAGTTACGAAGCCGATCAGCACAGCGAGTGCAGGAATTCCACCGGTAATCACCAACTCCAGCCAATCATTATGGGCGTGGTTAAAGAACGTGGCATGCAGCAAGGCATCTGGCTCGACCATCCTAAAGACCTGATCGAACGATCCAAAACCACTTCCAGTCACGATCAGATCCTTGCTCATCTGCAGCAAGGTCGGCAACGCGTTGAATCGTTGTTCGGAGGCGGCATCAAACCCTGTCAAACGATCAAGTGACAGCGCTCGCCCCAGCATCAGCATGGTCAAACCGAGCACTATCGGGGCTATAGCGGTAGCAAGCTTAATGGTGCGGCGCATCTTCCGATCGGAAAATACATAATTGATGCCGGTCGATACTGTGTAGAGCATCAGCGGGATGGCAATCAGCATACCGGTGCGCGAACCGGTTGATATGACGGCGGTAAAGGTGATCAACGCGAAGGCTAAGGAACTCCAAGTTATGGGCAGGACATGTCGGCCGCTGAACCGCGGATGTGATATAACTGTTAGCAACGGCAATATGCAGGCGAGGAACACCGCTTGGTGATTGCGATTGGCAAACAGCCCGCTCGGGGTGCCGACATTGCTAACCGCATATAGATAAAATGGGCTGTGTGGGCCACCTGCAACTTGAGCGACCTCAACAACGATACTGCTCGCAGCCACTCCCACGACAACGACGGCAAGCCAACCTTGCTGACGAGCGGTTAAATCGGCGGCCGTGACGAGTAGAGCTGTTGGTACGACCAGGGCGATCAGGCTGTTCAGGGTAAGGTCGGGCGTCAGCGAAATTGGTCGCCAGCCGACATTCTCGCCGATCGATTGGAGTCCCTGCATGATTGCGCCTCTCAAGGGCAACGATGACCAGAGGGGCGGAGGGAGCGGGATCAATTGGAACACTATCCATCCTGCAAAAGCGCTAAGCAGGATTAGTGGCACACGGACCCGCTGCAGGGTGACGGGCGTTGGATGCATCAGAGTGGCGAAAAGCGCCAATGCGGCGAAAGGACGCACATACAGGAGAGAAAGGGTATCCGTGCGGGACGCACCTCCACCCAAAGCGCAAATCACTACCAGTGCGATTGCGACCATGAACCGGTCGAACGGGAGCCGCGACCGTCGACCGGAGGGGTGCCGCGGCAGTATGGCTGAGCCATATCGGGCGGAAGGGGGGGATTCTGGCTGCATTTCGCGTCGCTAGTCAATAATGCGGATAGCGTCCACGCGCTATTGCCGCCTTCCTGAGGCTCTGCTTCGTTTCGACGTCGGATTGAACCGAAACATAAAGAACAGCGTGACCATCCAGAACGCGCCGATCTGCAGATAGTCAATCATTGCGCCGCCTCTTCGTTGTTCGCGGAGGTTAGAGTAATCCGGAATAACGGACAAGGGCTCGCTTCCGAGGATTGAAAATGGCAAGGCACCCTGCGTGCGGCCGTCTGCTCCAGCTGGCCTGCCGGTTTTCCGGGCACGAAAGTGCCCTCGCCTGGGATGCATAGGACGATGCGCTTACAAGATGACGCTCCCGAGCGCTGGGGGGATAATTTCCGTTCGCAGCTGACGCCCAGCCAGAGAGTGCGCCGAAACGAAGCCGTCAACCAAGCGTTGTGGCTTCTGCTTCCCTTCGCATACGCCTGCCTGTTTAGCTATATCCGTAACCTAGGCACCGTGCCGCTACTGATAGCGCTGGGCATGTTGGCCAGCTTCGGTATGGTATATGGGCGGCAGTATTTTCAGAAGCCATTGATGATATTCTCGTGCCTGGCAGTCATATACATTGGTCTGTCTTATCTCGGCATCATGGATCGTGGCATCACCCTAATGTTCTCCCGTGAGGCAATTCCTCAGCAGTCAGCCTATGCTGTTATTATGCCATTCGTTGTCGCAGCTTTTGCTGTATATCACGAAAAAGTAGAAGAGGGAAATGCAGTATTTCTTCGTCTAGAAACAGTGGTATTTATCATAGCGTGCGCAGCAAAACTATACGACTTTATTTATCCAACTGCTTACTATGGACAGGAGGCAGAGAGGCAATTTGCGGGTATTGCGCAGCTGGTAAATACAATGATGATTATGGCATTCATTTTTGTGAGGCGCATACTACAAGTAGAAAATATATCTTGGTTCCTTCGGTTTTTTTGCGCTTTAATTCTTTTAATAACATCATCATCTGCTCAGGCTGGAATTGTATTGTTTTTACTTTTGGTATTAATGATTTTGCCTGAATTGAGATTGAGGATAATATTTTTATTTCTATGTTTTTTTGTTATAGCTCCTATTGTTGGGGCGGCATTTGCCCAAAGCATATGGAGGCTAGATCCTAATACAGGCATCCGGCTGTTTTTTTGGCATGACGCCGTGAAGCGTTGGTGGGAAAGTGGTGGGGTTGGAGTCGGCTTTGGTACGGAAACCATACGGCCTATATATGATCTCAATGCTGCTGATGTGACGATCCTGACAATCGATGACCCAGGATTTATCTATGTCGGATCGCATAACGCATTCGTTGATGCCTTATACAGGATGGGAGTGTTAGGCTTTCTTCTGCTTTCTGGTTTTATACTTCGATTATTCGTTCGGGTTGTGCGTGGATTTCGGGGGAATACAATCTTCGATTGCTGGGTGACCTGTGCGTTGGTGACAAATTTGATGGTCAATGTCGGTTTGGCGAGCATCAATTTGTTTTTCGGATCGGCATTTTTGATTGGTTGGCTAGTGTATCGTATCACACAAGCCGATGCGGGGAATGATGCGGCCTTCATTCCGAGGGCGCAAAGCGGGGCCTGTCGATGAATATGGAGGCTGATGGGGCAGGGCCGTCTGAAATGACACGGCGTATGGTCATGCAGGGCGGGCTGCTGACAGTCCTCTCAAATCCCAAAGAGTTCGGAACCGAGCGAGTCCAGACAATAGGCTTATTCCCAGGCGCTGATCCCATAGACGTGCCGGAGAATATCAGTCGCGTGGCCACTGTGGGATTTACTGTTCCTGGAAGAGGAGGCGCCTATTATGTTGCGGATTCTGCCATGCGCGAGGCTGACTGTAGGGAAAGGCGGCTGAGTACCTTTCGAGCCAAAGATGGAAGATTTTTTAGGCTGGAAATTTCCGGACCTATTAATCTGGAAGTGCTCGGGCTGCGAATTGGAATGGCTGGGCGCTTTGCCAAGGCTAATGCTGCGGCACTTCGTGAGGCACTGATACTGTCCAAGACAATCTATTTTCCTGCGGGTGAGATTGATCTCAGATTGCCGGGGGGATTCTTGCTGCCGTCTTGTGACGGCATGACGATTGCAGGGCAGGGCTGGCAAACCCGTATCGTTGGGTATGGAAACATTTTCAGTATTCCGTCTCTTTCCGATCTAAAGATCGAAAATATGTGGATTGTTCAAACTACAAATGATGGTCCTGCGATACAGTCGTATCACGAAAATATAAGAAATCTAAAACTTATTAAGTTGAAGATAACTATTGTCGATAGTGCAAAATGTAGAAATAATAGCATATTAATTGTCTTGGATAAGAGTGCTGCGAAATATGGAAGTGCGGGTCTAAATGGTTTTATAGTCGAAGATTGTTATCTTGTATCCGGCAGAATGGGAATCGAAATTCAAAATCACGGAGATGGGGAGCGTTGTTATCGTTATCAAAACATCCATATAAAAAACTCGACGTTCTGTGGACTTCCTGTGGATAATGGGATGGGTGTTTCTTTATCTGGGTGGGGAGATAACTGTCTTGTCGAGGGAAACAAATTTATAGGATGCCGTGGTCCAAATATAGAAATTGTTGGGGCTGACCGAACAACGATTAAGGATAATTATTTTCTTGGTGAATCAAGAAATCTAGGCGCGCCTATATCGATCTCAAATTTTCGCGTAGCCCGACAGTGTCGGATTACTGGAAATAAATCCAACGGTAAGTCCGCTGTTGGGTTTTTTATAGAGGCGGTTGATGGAGCTTATATTGCAAATAATACAATGAAAACCTATGGAAGCTTTATTATAAAGGGAAAGAACATTGTTGTTTATAAAAATTGCCTTGTCGGGATGGGTAGTGCCCAGGTGGTTCAGATAGATCATGGGCAAGGGGTTTCGATTAAGGAGAATGTGATCGTCTCTAAGGATGCGAAACTAGATAAGAGGCCACTGATTGCAATATTTAATGGCGCCAGAGACTGTGTAATAGATAATAATATTATGTATAACGAGTATATCGATGACTCGGCAAAAGATCTATGGGTTAAAACAGTAAATCGCGAAGATAGCGCGAGAGTATATGGTAATATTATGTATGGCAGAGGTGGAAAACGTTTATCCCATAGTGTGCAATAAGTTTTAAACTCGGCTGCAGTCGGAAAGCGATTGCAGATCTGATGGAAACAATTGGTAGAAAGTTGCGGCAAGTTTGTCTTAATGGGGGCCATGTGGTGGGAGTCTTTGAAGCGGAACAAGGCGTGCTCGATCAAGTGTCGGCCGCAGTATCCGTCTTTGTCGTAGCGGATGGTACGTTTGTGGTTTCGTCGCCCGGGAATGACAGGAACGGCTCCGGCGTTACGTAGAAACGACGCACCCGATCGGCATCGTAGCCTTTATCGGCAAGGCGGTAACGCATTCGGCCAGTCCGTTCGAGAAGCGCGAACGCTGCCTTCGCGTCGTTGACATTACCGCCATCAGCGTCAGCACATAGGAGAGGCCGATCGTGTCGGTGGGAGCGTGGATTTTGGTTGTCGATCCGCCGCGCGAGCGACCGATCGCCTGGATCTGGCGCCTCCCTTTCCGCCGGAGGCCGCACTTTGCGCTTTGCCGTAGGCGCCGTCGATCACGGCACTCTTCGTAACCACGCTGGCATCTACCAGCATGTAGAGCAGCCTGAGCCAGAAGTCACGGCGCGGCCAGCGGTTGAACCGATTGTAGATCGTCGTGGATGGCCCGTAATTGGCCGGGCAGTCGCACTAGCGATTCAGCACATGCACGATACCAAGGACCATCCGCGGTCGCCTACCCGCTGCACGCCAAGCTGGTTCTGCGGCAGATGCGGCTTGATCGCCGCCCACGCTGACGGTCCCCCCGTTTCTCATCTGGATGTGATGCGAGGTTTCGGTCTCTATGACGTCTCTGGTCCCGTTTGGATGAGGACTGGACTTACGTCACAAATCATGCAGATCTGCCCGATAACTAAGATTCCCGGGCACAGCGCTAGCCCGTACAGATCAATCCTGTCATAGCCGGATGATGGCGCGCCAACGTCTCATTCCCGATGCGATCATCCCTGCCGTCGGTGACGACGGGCAGGCGCAGGCGTTGGCCGTGGCCCTCCAGCCGGCGCTGCCGGCGATCCTTGATGCTAAGATCGAGCGGGCCGCGGCCTACGCGAAGGCTGCGCGGTCATCGGCGACGCGGCGGGCGTATGAGTCCGATTGGGCGATTTTTATTGCTTGGTGCGATGCGCATAGCTTGGCGGCGTTGCCGGCGTCGCCCGATGTCGTGGCGGTATTCGCGAGCGATCAGGCCACGGCGGGACTTAATCCAGCCACGATCAACCGGCGTGTCGCGGCGATCGGGCATCATCATCGTGCCGCAGGCTATCCCGCGCCGACCGCCTTGCCGACGGCGGGGCGGCTCGCCGAGGTGCTGGCCGGGATCCGCGCCGAGCATGGCGGGGCGAAGCGCCGCAAGGCGCCCGCTGATGCTGCGGCGTTGCGGAACATGTTGGCCGCGATCGAGGGGGATGGGCTGCGCGCAACCCGGGATCGGGCGATCCTGGCGATCGGGATGGCGGCGGCCCTGCGGCGGTCGGAGATCGTGGCGCTGGAGGTGGGGCATGTCGGGATCGTGCCGGAGGGCCTGAGGCTGATGATCGCGCGGTCGAAGACCGATCGGGCCGGCGAGGGCGCAGTGATCGCGATCCCCGAGGGCACGCGGATCCGACCCAAGGCGTTGCTGCTCGCCTGGATGGCGGCGGCCGGGCATGCCGAGGGGCCACTGTTCCGACGGCTGACGCGCAAGGATGCGCTGACGCCGGCGCCGATGTCCGACCGGGCGATCGCGCGGCTGGTACAGACGCATGCCGCCGCGGCGGGATACGATCCGACGCTATTCGGGGGGCATTCCTTGCGCGCAGGCTTCATCACCGAAGGCGCGGCGCAAGGCGCGACGATCTTCAAGTTGCAGGAGGTCAGCCGGCATAAATCGGTGCAGGTCCTGTCCGAGTACGTGCGCAACGCCGACCTGTTCAAGGATCATGCGGGCCAGCGTTTCCTGTAGGCAGCCCGCTTCGCATCTGTGCGACACGACGATGGGGGCTGAAAGGGATGGCAGGATATGCCTCGTGGCACCAATGTATACATTAGCCCAAGAGGCGCCGCTGGCGCGGAGCGAACCGGGTCGTGAATGGCAGTGTTTTACTGCATCAAACCACTCGTGTTAGGCCGGTAACGGCATCGGGTGGGGGGTGACATGACGACACGGTTCGTACGCTGTTTGTTGATGGCAGGTGCGCTGCTGACGACGCTGGCCGCCCAGGCGCAGGACTATCATCCCGCCTTCCACCCCGAGACGCTGAAGGGACCGCCCGCCGGCAAGCCCAACACCGTGCTCGTGCTCGGCACACCACACCTGTCGGGGCTGCCCGATGCCTACGGCCCGGGCGTCATCGAGCCATTGCTGGTGCCGCTGCTCGATCGGCTCGCTGCATGGAAGCCGACCGCGATCGCCACCGAGGATTTGTCGGGGCTGCAATGTGATGCGATGCGCCGCTACCCTTATCGCTATGCCGAGACGGTGAAGATCTATTGCGCCGATCCCGTGGCGGCAGGCCGCACGACGGGGCTGGACGTGCCGGCCGCCAATGCCGAGGCCGAGCGGCTCCTCCTCGCCTGGCCCGCGTCACCGACGCCGGCACAGCGCCGCCATCTTGCCGCGGTGTTCCTGGCGGCGGGCGAGCGGTATTCGGCGTTGGTGCAGTGGCTGCGCTTGCCCGTGGCCGAGCGCCATGCCGGGGATAGCCTCGACGCCGCCCTCGCAGCGAGCCTCGACGCGTTGCAGCGCCGGCGCAACGAAAGCGGAATGATCGCCGCGACGCTCGCGGCGCGGCTGGGGCTGGAACGGCTGTGGAGCGTCGATGATCACACCGCCGACACGCCCGACGATCCCGATCCCGCGGTAGGCAAGGCCTATGAGGCGGCGATCGCCAAGGCGTGGGACAATCCGGCGAGTGCCGCGCGCCGCGCGGAGGATGCGCAGTTGCAGGCCGGCCTCGCCCGTCCTGGCGGCATGCTGGCGCTGTACCGCGCGATCAACGCGCCGGGCGCCGCGGATCGGGTGTACCGATCGGACTTCGGCGCGGCGCTGACCGAGCGGTCGCTGCAGGGCTTCGGGCGCTCTTACGTCGGCTATTGGGAGACGCGGAACCTGCGCATGGTCGCCAACATCCGCGATGTGCTGGGCCGCTATCCGGGCGCGCGGATGCTCGCGATCGTCGGCACCTCGCACAAGGGCTATTACGAGGCGTATCTCGACCAGATGCACGATGTGCGGCTGGCGGATGTGGAGGCGGTGCTGAAGCCCTAGCGCGGGATCAGGCGCAGGCGCGACGCTGGGCGGATCAGGTGTCCCCAGCGCGGGGCGCTCGCGCCGGTAAGCGTGTCGGCGAGGCGGGTGCGGGCCGCGGGGGAGAGGCGTGTCCATGTCGCGCGTTCACGCGGCGAGAGCGCGTAGAGCCGCCAGCCGCGGTTGCTCATGCAGGTTTCGACGGGGTCGCCGGTCGAGGTGGCGGCGGGTGGGAGGTCCGGCGCGGCGCCGATCGGGGGCGTGAGCCGGCGGTCCTTGACCACCGCCGGGCCGATGTCCGCCATCGGTTGGGTGGCGATCGCGAGGCAGCGGGCGAGGTCGGCGTCGCGGGTCGCGACGCTGGCGCCGGGGCGGTTGTAGAAGCGCTCCGGTAGTGTCGTCGACAGGGGGACGGACTGGGCCAGTACGAGGGCGGTGAGCAGGATCGCGGGCATGGGGCGTTTCTTTCAGCCATGGGTCTTGGGCCGGGGTGACGAAGGATGTGGGGTGGGTGGCGCGCGTGCATCGGCTGGTGGTGCCGGTCCGCGGCTGAACCCTCCCCAAACGACAAAGGGCGGCGGATCCGTCGACCCGCCGCCCCCGTCATGCCGTGTCGCGCTCGATCAGAACGACAGCTTCAGGCCGCCGCGATAGGCCTGGTTGCGCACGTCGCTACGTTCGAAGGTCGTGTCGGCCGACAGCGACAGCGTCGCATTGCCGGTGCGGTAGGAGAGGCCCGCCGACACTTCGCCCCAGTCGCGGTCCTGGTTCGCGACCGCGAACGGCGTGCGCAGCGGAGTGCCGCCGGCGAAGCCCGCCAAGAACACGTTCGAGCGGTCCTGGAAATCGTGGACGTAATAGGCCGAGGCGAACGGGCGCAGGCCCTGCGCATTGCCGTCGAGCTGCAGGCCGGCGCGGGCCTGGATGCTGCGATAGCTGTCCTTCGACGTGGCGAGCGCCGGGCCGGTGCCGGTTTCCGCGGTCGGCGTGAAGTCGATGCGGTTGGTGCGCACCGCGACGCGCGGGCCGAAGCGCAGCGCCTCGCTGCCGGCATTGTAGGTCGCGCCGATTTCGCTCGACAGCGCCAGCGCGTTGTCGCGAGCGCGCAGGTCGAAGGCGGTGCCCAGGAACGTGCCGGTGCGGCGGGTGCGCGACTGATAGACGCCCGCGCTGGTCTGCACGTCGAGCGATGGGCCGAGCGAGCCACCGATGCGGCCGTACAGCGTGCCCTGGATCAGCTCGCCGCGCGCGGTCTGGCCGGCGTTCGGCTTGCCGTCGATCTTGGTGTAGGAGAAGCCGAAGCCCAGCATGCTGGTGTCGTCGACCTTTGCCTCGATCCCCGCCGCGACGTAGAAGCCGTCGAACCGGTCACGCCCGGTCTGCGGCACCGTACCCGGCATCGATGCGCTGGACCCGTCGAGATAGCCACCCGCCAGGTAGACCGCGGCGTTTTCAGGCAGGACGTTTTCCTGCAGCGTCGTCGCCGGCGTGTCGCTGACCATCGCGGCCTGGCCCGGCATCGCGATCTCGTTGGCGGCGAATTCCATCGGCTTGCCGATCATCGCGATCGAACCGCCCTGGAACGTCTCGGGCGCCATCGCCGAGATGCGCTCGCGATAGAAGCGCGCCATATTGTCGGTCGCGACGGTGCCGATCGCGCGCTTGGTCGTCTCGGCGCGCGGCGCCAGGCTTTCCAGCGTCGCCTGGATCGTCGATGCCGACTGGAGGTCGAGGCCGCCGTAGATGCCGAACAGCGAATTGTACGCGGCCGACCGGTTGCCATCGAGCAGGCGGGCATAGGCCATCTGCACCGGCGTGTTGGCGACGACGCTGGTGTACGGGCGCGCCGCGACGCTCGCGGTGACCGCGGTCGAGCTATAGCTGAGCAGCGGGTACAGGATCGCGCTGAACGACGTGGTGTCGCCGAACGTGCCGGTGACGCCGTTGCTGGCGGTCAGAATCGTATAGCTGTCGCCGAAGCGCGGATCGCGTGCGGTCGGCCGCAGCGTCACCGTGCCGCCGCTCAGCACCGCGCGGTTGGTGGCGATCAGGTCCGACGTGCCGGGCAGGCCGACGTCGACCAGATACTGGCTGCCCGCCGCGAAGGTGGTGGTGCCCGCGACGGTGAGCATGCCGATCGCGCCGACGTTGCCCGGCGCGACGATGCCGCCGCTCGCTGCGGTCAGCGAGGCGAGGCTGCCGGTGCCGCCGATGGTGCCGCCTCCGGTCGCGGTCAGCGCCGAGCGGGTCAGCGCGCCGTTGACGGTCAGCGTGCCCTGTTCGACACGGGTCGCGCCGCTGTAGCTGTTGCTGCCCGTCAGGATCAGCTCACCCCCGCCGCGCTTGGTGAGGCCGCCGATGTCAGCGGGGAAGCTCGCCAGCACTTCGGCCGAATAGCGGTCGCGCGCGTCCTGGATGTTGTTGCTCCAGATGTCGACGCCGCCCGTCGCCACATTGACCTCGCGCGTCTGGCGCAAGGCGGTGGGGCCGGCCAGCGCGACGTCCATCTGCGGCGCGCCCCAGCCCGACTTCAGGTCGACGCCCGGTGTGTCGAGATCCTTCGAGCTCGAGACGAGGATGTCGGAGATGAGGCCGGTGTTGTAGTTCGGGAAGCGGCTCATCAGCACGGCCGCGAAGCCCGACACGTTGGGCGCCGCCATCGACGTGCCGGTCAGCACGCCATAGCCCGGGCCGGTGATGGTCAGGTATTGCTTCATGTCGGCCTGCAGCTGCGCATTGGCCTTGGTCAGCACGAGCTTCGAGAAATCGACGCCGAGGATGTCGGTGTTGGCCGAGACGATGCCGGCGATGCGGCTGGTGTAGCCGTCGGGATCGGCGCTGGTGAAGCGCGCGCCATAGGCGAGCGTGATGCCGACCGCCTGCTGCGCGAGGAAGGTGCTCTCCGCATCCAGGTCGAACTTCGTGCCGGCCTGCTGCGCGGCGAACTGGCGGTTGAGATAGCCGTTGAGGACGTTGATCCAGGCGTTGATCGCCGCATTCTGCAGCGCGCTCAGCGTCGCGGCGCTGTAGATCGTCGGATACATGGCGCGCGTGTATTTGGCCTGGATCCCGGCGCGATCGAGCGTCGTGACGTTGAAGGTCGAGACGATCTGGCTGCCCGGCGCGGCGACGCACCAGGTCGCGGTCTGGCCGCACAGGCTGGAGCTGGGATCGGCATTGCCGCTGGCCTGGTAATTGACCACCGACAACCAGTTCGAACGCAGGCGCAGGTCGTTGAGCGGCGTCACCGCGTCGAGGCTGGCATGTGCGCCCGCGTCGTTACCGGCCGAGAAGACGACGAGCACGTCGTTCTTGAGGACGGGGTCGTAGAAGCCGTTGAGGGTCTGCGCGAAGGTCGACCGCGCCTGCGCCAGCGACAGCGTGTAGGGCGCCGAGGTGCTGACGCCCCAGCTGTTGTTGATGATGCGCACCTTGCCGGTGTTGGCGAGGTCGACGATGTTCTGGCGCGGTGCCGAGACCGTCGTCGATCCGTCGATACCGACGTCGCGCGCCCACAGGAAGTCGCCGGCAGAGAAGTTGATCGTCGCGGCCAGGATGTTGGCGCCATAGGCGTTGCCGAACATCACGCCGTTGGTGGCGCGGTTGCCCGCAACGGTGCCGGCGACGTGCGTGCCATGGTAGCTCCAGGGCGTACGCGGATTGATCTGGCCGTCGTTGCCATAGCCGGACGGGGCCGCGGTGCGCAGGCCGGTGATCTTGCCGGCGCCGGAGAAGGAGGGATGGCTGAACAGCACGCCGCCATCGTTGACGCCGACCGTCTGCCCGGCGCCGTTGAGGCCCAGGACATAGGCATATTCCATGCCCATGAAGGCCTTCGAATAATCGACCTTGAACTGCGCGTCGTTGCGCCACGAGGCGAGCGCGGCGTTATAGTCGGTCGTGCGCGTGCCGTTGGCCATATAATAGCCGCCCGACGGCGGAGGCGGCGGAGTGCGGGTCTGCGCGGTGGCCGGCAGCGCGGTGAGCACCGTCCCCAGAGCCAGCGCGGACAACGCCAAACGCAACGACGCACGATACGACTTCACGGCCATGTAGATTCCCCCGGATCGGACGCTGCGGCGTCCGTCTTATGTCGGTGACACTCTTGTCATTTTGCCAAGCATGGCAATGGGCTTGCCGGTACGGCGCACAGGTTTTGCGCCATGGTGGCATTATCGCCACAGCTGACATATCCGCATGGTGCTTCTTTTCCTGTGAACGAATTTGCCTTATATCGTTCCGGAGGAGATATGACGATGGCGACCGCCCTTCCCTCTCGCGATCCTGATGCGCCGCGTGTGCTGAGCGAGGCGATCGCGCGGATCGCGACGTTCTGGCAGCTGTCGAATACGCGGCTGGGGGCGATCCTCGGCCTGTCGGCGCCGACCGTGTCGCGGCTGCGTGGCGGCAGCTATCGGCTGGAGGCGGGGAGCAAGCCGTTCGAGCTGGCGCAGCACCTGCTCCGCCTGTTCCGCTCGCTCGACAGCTGGCTGGGGCAGGACGACGAGGCGGCGCGATCGTGGCTGGCGACACCGAACCTCGATCTGGGCGCGGCGCCGCTCGAGCTGATCGCGAGCGTGCGCGGGCTGCTGCGCACCAGCGACTATGTCGACGCGCTGCGTGCACGTGTCTGAGGATTTGGACGCGGGGTATCTCGCCGATCACGCCCGCCCCTATCGCGGGCGGGTGATCCGTATGGTCGAGGCGCAGCACCGTATCGCCACCAACCGCCTTGCGGACGATGGCGAGGCGCAGGCGCTGCTCGAGGCATTGGCCGATGACGTCAAGCCGGCGCTGCCGCCCGCCGCGCAGCGCCTGCCCTGGCTGCTCGCCGCGCCGTTCCGTTATGGCCTGGGGCGGCCGTCACGGTTCCGAGCTGCCGACGTGCTGCCCGGCATCTTCTACGCGGCGGAGGATATCGCGACCGCGGTTGCCGAGACGGCATACTGGCGGCTCGTCGCCTTCGCCCGCTCGCCGGGTTTTCGCCGGCCGCGCACGCCGACGCCGATGTCGGCCTTCGCCGTCCATGTCGCGAGCGAGTCTGCGCTCGACCTGACGCAGGCGCCGTTCGACATACCTGCGGGCCGCTGGACGCATCCGGTCGATTATGCGGCGACGCAGGCACTCGCCGCAGCCGCGCGGGTCGCCGGCATCGGGGCACTGTGGGCGCCGTCCGCGCGGGCACGGGGCGGGATCAACGTCGCGGTGCTCGACCCCGCCGCTCTGGTGCCGCCCCCTGCCCCGCATTCGAGCTGGGCGTTCCTCGCCACGCACGACGGCCTGATCGCGACGCGCGAGATGCGCCCCGAGGCGCTGCGCTTCACTGCTGCGGGGTTCGGCATTAGTTGACATGTCGGGGTGTCGACATGTCGGCGTGGCGATCGATTGCCCAGGCCGTCGCCCCAGCGAAGGCTGGGGCCTATTGCGGCTCTTGAACCGCGCTACAACCGGGAGATCCCAGCCTTCGCTGGGATGACGATCCCGCCCGGTCCTACCGCGGCGTCAGCTCCACCAGCGCACCGTTGTCGCCGTCGCGCAGCACCCAGAGCGAGCCGTTCGGGCCTTCCTCCACCTCGCGCGTGCGGGACCCCAAGCCGATGCGGGCGACCTCGCGCGCGGTGTCGCCGGTGACGCGGACGCGGACCAGGCCCTGTTGCGCGAGGCCGGCGAGCAGGAAGTCGCCGGTCCAGCCTGCGAATGCGCTTCCGCGATACTGGATCATCCCGCCCGGCGCGATTACCGGCGTCCAGCTGACCAGCGGTGCAGTATAAGCGGTGTTGGTGCTGTGGCGCGGGATGGGCGTGCCATCGTAATTGTCGCCCTCCGACACCTTGGGCCAGCCATAGTTCTTGCCCGCCTGGATCAGGTTGAACTCGTCGCCGCCCGCCGGCCCCATTTCGGATTCGAACAACCGCCCGTCGCTGGCGAAGACGAGGCCGTAGGGGTTGCGGTGGCCGAGCGTCCAGATCTCCGGCTTCGGACCCGAAGCGAAGGGATTGCCCGACGCGGCGCTGCCGTCGAGGTTGATCCGCACGATCTTGCCGAGCGTGCCCGCCGGGTCCTGCGCGGGGGTGAATTGCTGGCGCTCGCCGGTGCTGACGAACATCGTGCGCCCGTCGGGCGCAAAGGCGATCCGCCCGCCCAATTGCCCGCCGGTCGTCGCCGGCGTCGCGCGCCACACCACCGTCACGTCGTCGAGCCGCGGCGTGCTGCCGGACACCAACGTCGCGCGCGCGACGGCGAGCTGCTGCCCGCCGGTCGCCGGTTCGGCATAGGTCAGCCAGATCCGCGCATTGTTCGCGAAGCCGGGGTCGAGCACGACGTCCTGCAACCCCAATTGCCCCGAATAGGTGACGCGCGGCACGCCCGACACCTGCGTCTTGGCGCCGGCTTGCGTAACGAGCAGCAACCGTCCCGGCTTTTCGGTGACGAGCGCACGCCCGTCGGGCAGAAACGTCATCGCCCAGGGATTGTCGAAGCTGGCGACGACGCGCTGGTTCACGGCCGTCACGGTGGGTGTCGGCGTCGGCGTGGCGGTCGCGGTGGGTGTCGGGGTCGGCGTGGGCGCGCTGCCGCTCTGCCCGCCGTTGCCGCCATCCTCGCCGCAGCCCAGCACCAGCGCGGCAAGCGCGACCGGCAACAGATGATATGTCCGCATGGGGTTCGTATCCTCTCCCGCGTCCCTGCCCTTTCCAAACGCATGGACCCCCACGGGGGTGCCCGGCCTGCGGTGAAGCGAGGCCATGGTCGGCCCGGTGTCTTCGTTCTGTTTCCAAAATGTAACTCAGTCGTCTTCGGACATGTCTAGCGCGCCGCCCGACGAACACGGGGGGACATCATGGTATTGCGTACGAATATGTTGTTGCGGTCGGCTGCGGCGGTCGCACTGATCGGCATGGGCGCCGGGACGGCCTGGGGGCAGACGGCCGGTAGCGCCGCGGCGGGCGCAGCGCCGACGATCACTGCGGAAGACGACCAGTCGGGCGGCCTCGCCGACATCGTCGTCACTGCGCAGAAGCGCAAGACGAACCTGCAGGACACGCCGATCGCGATTTCGGTGCTCGACGACAGCGCGCTGCGCAACCGTCACGTCCAGTCGCTGGTCGACCTGCAGGACGGCGCGATCCCGTCCTTGCGCGTCGCGCCCTTCTATTCGCGCAATTCGGCGCTGATCGTAAACATCCGCGGCGTCGGCGTCTTGAGCGACAGCAACCAGCCCGCGCGCGACCAGGGCGTCGGCGTCTATATCGACGGCGTGTATCTGGGCCGCGCGCAGGGCCTGGGCACCGCGCTGTACGACGTACAGAGCATCGAAGTGCTGAAAGGTCCGCAGGGAACGCTGTTCGGCCGCAACACCGAAGGCGGCGCGCTCAACATCGTCACCAAGAAGCCGACCGGGGAATTCGGCTTCAACGGCACCGCCGGCATCGGCAATTACGGCAGCTACAAGGGCGAGGCGCATCTCGACCTGCCCGCGTTCGCCAATGTCGCGGTGAAGCTGGACGGCATCGTCACCAGCCGCGGCGGGCTGGTCAAGAATCCGATGTCGGGCCAGGCGGACTTCAACGCCTTCGACCGCCGCGGCTTCCATGGCGAGGCATTGTGGAAGCCGGTGACGGGCTTCAGCGCAAACTATGCGTTCGACACGTCGTATGACGCCTCGACGCCGCTCTACCTCCAGTCGATCACCGCCGGCACGCTGCCGCGCGCCCCCGCCCAGCCGTTGCAGCCGACCCGCGTCGGCACCGCCAACGTCGGCGTTCCGCAGCAGCCCAGCATCGGCAAGACGCACGGCCATCGCCTGACGCTCGACTGGCAGGCGATGCCGGGCCTCGAGCTGAAGTCGATCACCGCCTATCGCGCGATGACGCAGTCGCAGTTCGACAATGGCAGCGCCAACACCTCGGTCTACGCGCCGAACGGCGCCTTCGCGCGCTACAGCCTCGCCTATTTCAAGCAGCACCAGTTCAGCCAGGAGGTGCAGGCGATCGGCGAGACGGCGCAGCTCCATTACCTCGCCGGCGCGCTCTATTATCGCGAGAAGGTGGAGGACAATGCGCAGGCGTTCAACACGATGCGCTGGAACGCCGACGGCACGGCCGCGAGTGTGATCCCGCTCGTCATCGCCGACCAGCGCATCGACCGCGCGAGCCACGTGACCACCGAAAGCGTCGGCGTGTTCGGCCAGGCGACCTGGACCCCGGATTTCGCCGAGGACCGGCTGCATCTGACGGGCGGCGCGCGCTGGACGCGCGATGCCAAGCATGGCGAATTGTTCATCGTCAACGGCGCGCTGCCGAGCGTCAACGGCGTGTCGGCACCGCGCGCCCTCGATGCGCATTGGTCGCGCATCGACCCGATGGTGACGCTGGCCGCTGATTTGACGCGCGACGTCCACGTCTATGGCAAGTGGAGCACCGGCTATAAGTCGGGCGGCGCCAATTCGCGCTCGCTCACCTATGCGCCGTTCAATCCGGAAACCGTGTCGATGTTCGAAGCCGGCGCGAAGATGGAATTCTGGGATCGGCGGGCGCGCTTCAACGTCGCCGCCTATGTCGGCGATTATAAGGACATCCAGATCGATTTCAGCGCCAATTACCAGCAATATGTCACCAATGACAAAGGCGAGCGGGTGCTGCTCAACACCACGCGCACCACGACCGAGACGACCAATGCCCCCGGCACCGGCCGCCTGAAGGGCTGGGAGGGCGACTTCACGCTGCTGCCCGTCACCGGCCTGACGCTGACCGCCAGCTACGCCTTCACCTATGTCCACATCCCGCCGACGTCGAACCCCTTCCCGCAGACCAGCGGCGTGGTGGTGACGACGCCGATCCGCATCTATCCGGTCTATACCCCGCGCAATGCGGCGAGCGGCGCGATCGATTACGAACTGCCGCTGACCGGCACGACGTTCCGCGCGCACCTCGACGGCAATTACGACGACGGCTTCTACGTCAATTACAACGATCCACAGACGGGGGTGCGCCAGCCCAAGGGGGACGGTGCCTTCGTCGTCAACGGCCGCCTGGCGCTGACCGACATCCGGCTGAACGGCACCGGCGCGACGCTGGGCGTGTCGATCTGGGCGCGCAACCTCTTCAACGAACAGCATCTGTTCTTCCGGGCGCTGAGCCCGCTGCTCGGCACCTATGGCTTCTTCAACGAAGCGCGGACGCTGGGCGCCGAAGTGAACGTGCGGTTCTGATGCCGCCCCGTGCTCCCGCGAGGTGCGGGAGCACGGGCGCCCCATGTCCCGTTCGTCTCCTTTTGAAGGACGATCCATGCGCCATTTCGCCCTCCTCCTCGCGCTGACGCCCGCCCTCGCCATTGCGCGGCAGGCCCCCGCCCCCGTTGCGCCCCAGGTGCCGCACGAACGCGTCGTGCCGTTGCAGGGCGGGCAGAATTTCCGCGATCTCGGCGGCTATCGCACCGCGGACGGGCGAACGGTGAAATGGGGGCTGCTGTATCGCTCGGGTGCGATGAACGCGCTGACCCCGGCGGACTTTGCGGCGCTGGCCAAGCGCGGCCTCGTCACCGTCTGCGACCTGCGCGACACGCGCGAGCGCGCCAAGGCACCGGTCGCCTGGCCCGAGGCGCATAAGCCCGCGGTCTTCGCCGACGATTACGACATGACCGGCGACATGCGTGCCCTCGCCGACCCCAAGCTCGACGGTGCCAAGGCCCGCAGCATCATGACGCACACCTATGCGGAGCTGCCCTTCCGCTTCGCCGGCGCCTATCGCCGCATGTTCGCCGAGCTCGCCGCGGGCCACGCACCGCTCGCGTTCAACTGTTCGGCGGGCAAGGACCGCACCGGCGTCGCCGCGGCGCTGCTGCTCACCGTGCTGGGCGTGCCGCGCGCGACCGTGATGCAGGATTATGTGCTCTCCAACCGCTATTTCGATCCCGCGCGCGCCGCCCGCCAGGATCCGAACGCGGCCGCCTGGACGAAAGCCCTGCCCGCCGACGTGGTAAAGGCGCTGATGGGCGTCGACCCCGCCTATCTCGACGCCGCCTTCGCCGCGATCGCCGCCAAGCCCGGCGGCATGGCGGCCTATCAACGCGATCAGCTGGGCCTCGACGCCGCGACGATCCGCCGTCTGCGCGCGATGTACCTGACGCGGTGAGGACGGGTGTCACGATAGCGTAACGCTGTCTGCATCCTCATGTAACATTCCCCCGCCACGGGCTGCGGCGACACGACCGGTGCGGGGCACGCATCGGCGCCATCACGCTCAGGGGGAGCATCATGCACGCCATCCGTCCGGCCTTCCGCGCGCTTGCGGGGGTTTCGCTTGTCGCACTCGGTTTCGCCGCGCAGCCGGCGCTCGCCGCTTCGGTCGATGCACCGGCCGCCACCCCGGCGGGGGCGCCGATCGAGGGACCAATCGTGTCGGGCCGCATCTATGACGCCAGCGGCCTCGCGCTGCCCGGCGCGCGCATCGTCGTCGAGGGCACGGGCGCGCAGGCGACGACCAATTTGCAGGGTGAGTTCACCGTCGCGACGCCGGATGCGAGCGGTGACGTCACCTTGCTGATCGACTATCTGGGCCGTCCGCCGGTGACGCGCACGATCACCGCGGCCGAGCGCGGCCGTGCCGTGTCGTTCACTTTGCCTGCGGCGAGCGGCGGGGAGGGCGACATCGTCGTCGTTGGCGCGTCGCTGGTCGACAATACCGCGCGGGCGCTCAACCAGCAGCGCACCGCCGACAATACGATCACCGTCATCTCGGCGGACGCGATCGGCCGCTTCCCCGATCCCAATATCGCCGAGGCGCTGCAGCGTGCACCGGGCGTCGGCATCGAGCGTGACCAGGGCGAGGGCCGCTACATCAACGTCCGCGGCGCACCGTCGGAATGGTCGGCAATCTCGGTCGACGGCATCCAGATCCCCTCGGTCGACCCGACGACGCGCGCCGTCGACCTCGACACGATCCCGTCGGACATCGTCGCCAATCTGGAAGTGACCAAGTCGCTCCTCCCCTATCAGGATGCGGATTCGATCGCCGGTGCGGTCAACATCACGACGCGCTCGCCGTTCGATCGCAAGGGCTTCGCGCTGACCGGCATGGGCGGCATGAGCTACAACCAGTTCGGCAAGGGCCACGATTATCGCGGATCGGCCGCGGTCAGCGATACGTTCGGCCAGGATCGCCAGTTCGGCGTGCTGCTGTCGGGCAGCTATTCCTCGACCCATCGCCGCCCGGACAATGTCGAGAATACGTGGAGCCAGACGCCCGCCGGCCTGCGCGTCACCGAGACTTTGTTCAAGGATTACGACACCAAGCGTCAGCGCATCGCCGGCACCGGTGCGTTCGAATGGCGCCCGTCCGACGCGACGCACGCCTGGGTGCGCGGCACCTATGCGCGCTTCCAAGACGACGAATTCCGCGACCGGCTGGGTATCCTGTGGAGCGAGGGCACGTTGCAGGCGGGGTCGACCGATCGCGCGGCGACCTACACCAACACGCGTATCGAAAAGCAGGTGCGTCACAGGAAGCAGGTGAACGAGATCTGGACCGTCACCGGCGGCCTGGAACAGCGGCTGGGTGACGGCACGATTCGCGCCGACGTGGCGTATAGCGAGACCTCGCAGACCTATCCGCGCCGCGACGAACTGCTGTTCCGCTCGACGTTGCGCCCCACGCTCTCGTACAATTTCGCCGACGCGGACCTGCCGAGCTATTCGCTGTTCACCAGCAAGGAGTATCTCCAGACTGGCACCTTCGCCTTCCGCGAGAACGCCTTCCGGTCGAACACGACGAAGAACGATGAGCTGACGGTCGCCATCCGCACCGATCTGCCGATCGCCGAGTACGTCACGCTGTCGACGGGCGGCAAATATCGCGAGCGCCACATCAGCGCCGACGAGGAGCGCTTCCGCGACCGCCGCAGCAGCGCCGCGCCCAGCCAGACGCTCGCCGGCCTGCTGTCCGATCAGGATTCGCGCAACTTCGACTATGACCTTGGCAAGCGCTTCGACACCGGCCTCGCCGACGCCTATTTCGACGCGGCCAAGACGACGTCGGAACGCCGCCTGCCGCAGTCGCTGACCGCCGATTACACCGCGGAGGAAAGCATCCTCGGCCTGTTCGGCATGACGAAGTACGTCAATGGCGGCACGACATTGGTCGCGGGCCTGCGCGTCGAGACGACCAACTTCCAGTCGAGCGCGCCATCGGTATCGCGGACCGGTGCGATCGTCACCGCGAGCGGCAAGGCGGGTTACGTCGACTTCTTCCCCAACCTGACATTGCGCCAGGCGTTCACGCCGAACCTGATCCTGCGGGCGGCGCTCTCCCGCGCGATCAACCGCGCCAACTTCCCGCAGCTCGCGCCGCGCGTGCTCGAGACGACCGAGGGCAATACGATCCGGGTGGAATCCGGCAATCCGCGCCTCAATCCGACGCTGGCGAACAACGTCGATGCGGGCCTGGAATATTATATCCGGCCGCTGGGCGTGATCTCGGTCAACGGCTTCTACAAGGACCTGACCGACTATCGCTATACGCTCAACCGGCAGGGCGTGTACCTGGGCCTGCCCGCGATCTTCAGCAGCCCGATCAATGCGCGCAAGGGCGAGCTGTACGGCGTCGAGCTGAACTGGCAGCAGCAGCTCTCGTTCCTGCCCGGTCTGCTGGGCGGCCTCGGCGTCTTTGCCAATTACACCTATACGCACGGGTCTGCGACGTTCGACGGCACGTACGGGGGGCGCAGCCGCTTCGCGCTGCCCGGCCAGTCGACGCATATGTGGAATGCCAGCGTCTTCTACGAGCGCGGACCCGTCAACCTGCGCGTCGCCTATACCAAGCGCAGCGACTATCTGGACGAGATCAACGCCGACAATCCCGCGCTGGACCTGTATTGGGAAGGCCGCGGTCAGCTCGACGTGACGGGCAGCGTGCAGCTGATGAAGGGCATCAACCTGTTCGCCGAGGGCAAGAACCTCACCAACACGCCGGGCGTGCGCTATTTCGGCGAGCGCTTCCGGACGTACGAATATGAGAAGTTCGGCTATTCGATCTTCGCCGGCGTGCGGGTGAAGCTGTGAGGAGCGCCCTCCCCGCCCTGCTGCTCGCCGGCTGTGCCAGCATTCCGGCCGCGGCGCCGCTGACGGAGGCGCCCGTTGTTGCAGCGAGCGCCGAAACCGATCCGGTCGACACCGCGCACGATGCGGCGGACGATCCTGCGATCTGGCGCAATGCGAAGGACCCCGCGAAGAGCCTGGTCATCGGCACCGACAAGAAGGCGGGCATCCACGTCTACGACATGGCGGGCAAGCGCGTGTCCTTCACCCCCGCCGCGCGGCTCAACAACGTCGATCTGCGCGAGGTCGGAGGGCGCGTGGTCGCGGTGGCGAGCGACCGGGCGGACGTCGCCCAGGCGCATGTCGCGCTGTTCACGCTCGACACGTCGGCACGGCGCCTGGTGCCGATGGGACGCTATCCGGTCGGCCCCGGCGAGGCTTATGGCATGTGCCTGTGGACGCGCGCGAAGGACAAGGCGCTGTTCGGCTTCGTCGTGTTGAAGGACGGCCGCATCGACCAGGTGCGCATCGACGTATCCGGTCCCTCGCCCACCGTCACCACGGTGCGCAGCATGAAGCTCGGCACGCAGGCGGAGGGCTGCGTCGTCGACGACCGGACGGGGACGCTCTACGTCGCCGAGGAAGACGTCGGCCTGTGGCGCTTCGCCGCGGACCCCGCCGCCCCCGCAACCGCCACCCCGATCGCGCGCGTCGACGGCAAGACGCTCGTCGCCGATGCCGAGGGCCTGGCACTCGCCCCCAAGGGTAGGACCGGTGGCTATCTCGTCGTCTCCAGCCAGGGCGACAACGCCTATACGCTCTATCGCCTGCCTGCCGTCACCTATGCCGGCCGCTTCCGCATCGGCGGGGGCGCGATCGACGGCACCAGCGACACCGACGGCATCGAACTGGCATTGGGCGACTTCGGTCCCGCCTACCCGCAAGGCCTGTTCGTTGCGCAGGACGGCGACAACGCGCCTGACACACAGAACTTCAAATACGTCAGCTGGGCGAAGGTAAAGGCGGCGCTAGGCCTGTAGGATTGTCGACACGTCGAGGTGTCAGCCGGCATAGGCCTTGACCAGGTCGTATAGATAATCGCGGCCCGTATAGACTGCCTTGACGATCGCGCGTTCGTTGAGGCCGTGCGTGCCGTTACCGTCCGGATCGCCGTACAGGCCCGGCGGGCCGTAGGACGGGATGCCGATCGCTTCCAGATAGATGCCGTCGGTCGCGCCGGTCGACATCATCGGCGCGAGCGGCACGCCCGGGTAATAACGCGCGAGCAGCCGTTCGGCGGGCTGGACGATCCTGGGGTCGAGCGGCGGGGGCACTGCGGCGGGTCCGCGATCGTCGACCTGTTTCACCGTCATGCGCGGATCGGCGATCACCCGTTCCAGCGTCGCGCGCACCGCTTCGGCCGACACGCCGGGGAAGATGCGGCAATTGATATTGGCGCCCGCGCGCTGCGGCAGCGCATTGTTGGCATGGCCGCCGTCCAGCAACGTCGCGACGCAGGTCGTGCGCAGCATCGAATGATAGCTTTTGTCGGTATTAAGCAGCGTTTCGGCAGCCTTGTCGGTCGGGTCGGCCGCGATCCGCTGCATCGCCGCGCCCATGGCATCGCCGCGCGCCTTGCCCGCGACGCGGAAATAGGCGCGCGTGGTGTCGGACATCTGCAATGGGAAGTCATAGGCGCGCAGGCGGCCGAGCGCGTCGGACAGTTCGTAGATGGCATTGTCGCGTACCGGCGCCGAGCTGTGGCCGCCGGGGTTGGTCGCCTCGATCCGGTAATTGACCGCCGCCTTCTCGCCGACATGGATGTTGGCGATCGCGAGGTTGCCCTTGCCGTCCGACCGCCCGCCCCCGCCTTCGTTCAGCGCGAATTCGGCCGCGATCAGTTCGGGCCGGTTCTGCGCCAGCCACTTCATGCCGTTGAATGCCCAGCTGGTTTCCTCGCCGCAGGTCAGCGCCAGCTTGATCGTGCGCTTGGGGCGATCGCCGCTCTCCTTGAACCGGATCATCGTATCGACCCAGATCGCGTCCATCGCCTTCATGTCGGCGGTGCCGCGGCCGTAGAAATAGCCGTTTTCCTCGACCATTTTATAGGGATCGCGCGTCCAGTCCTTGGGGTTGGCGACGACGACGTCGAGATGGCCGATCAGCAGCATCGGCTTCACCGTGCGGCTGGTGCCGGGCAGCGTCACGACCAGCCCGCCCTCCTTGGGATGATCGGGCACGGCGAAGCGCGTGATCGCGGACGCCGGATAGCCCGCCGCCAGCAGCCGCGTCTCGATCGTACCGGCGAGCGTGGTGCAACTGCCCGTTGTGATGCTGGTGTCGGTCTCCACCATCTGCTGGTAGAGCGCGCGGAAGCGGGCCTGGTCGGGGCGCAGCGGCGTCGCGGGCTGCTGTGCCGCCCCGCTGCCCGACAGCGTCAGCAGCATCGCGCCGATCGTCGCCCCAAGGATTCCCTGCGTCCGTCCCGCCATCGCCCGCCCCCATTGGTTGTGCGGACACTATGCATGACGCCCGCCGGCGAGAAAGGGAAATCCGGCAGTCACCGCCGCTTACGGCTCACGTCGTCAGCGCGTTACCCGGCCGGTCGCATTCCGTCGACGTGTCGACATGTCGGCGCGTCGGCACCATGGGGCGATAAGCGACCCCGATCCGCCGCACCGCCCTCCCCCGCCGCGCGAGCAGCCCGCGCACATAGGCGCAGGCCGCCGCCTCATCGGCAAAGCTGCGCACCAGCTCGCGCCCCTGCGTCCCGATCCGCCCCCAGCGCGTCTCGATCATCACCTGCCCGAACAAATCCCGATACGCCGCCACCCGCCACCGCCGACGCACGTTCCGCGCGGCATCGATGGCGACGAGATCAATGGGCGTGAACGGCAGCTCGTCCATGCCCGCAAGTCTAGGCGACGCCGACAGGCGTGTCCGACGGATTTCCTGAATCAGTGGCGAGCGTGTGATTCAACGGGTGAATCAGGGGGCGTCATCGCCACCGAGCAGCCGGCGAATGCGCGGGCTGACCCGGGCGCCGACCAGTGCGACGATCAGCACCAGGATCGACAGGCCCCAGATCGTGGCAAGTGCGATCAACAGGAAGCGCAGCATCGTGCGCGCGCTCCGGTCAATACGGTATGCGCGCCTTTATCACTTGTGCCGCTCCACCCAGGCACAAGCCCAGAACTACCGAGCCAACCGCATACCCAAGCGCGATTTCAACCATGCCTGCTCCTGTCGCGTCCCGCCCGTATCCGGCGGTGACGAGCGCAGCATAACCCCCCTTCACAAAAGTGTCATGAACTTTGCCCTCGTTCCGTCGCAGCGGCGACAGGGGGCTGGCCGTCAAAAGGCGTTGCGGTGGAGAATGACGCGAACGGTCAGGAAGATGATTTTGATATCGCGCCAGATCGACCAGTTTTCGAGATATTCGAGGTCTGCCTGCAGGCGGTTGCGCAGGTCGTCCTCGACCAGGGTCGCGCCGCGGAAGCCGCGCACCTGGGCAAGGCCGGTAAGACCCGGCTTGGTCGCGTGCCGGTCCCAATAGCGCTGGTCGACTTCCCAGAACAGCTTGTCCGCGGCGCGTGACCCCAGGGCGTGCGGGCGGGGTCCGACGATGCTCATATCGCCCTTCAGCACGTTCACCAGCTGCGGCAGTTCGTCGATGCTGGTCTTGCGGATGATCCGCCCGACCCGGGTGATCCGGTCGTCGTCGCGCGAGGCCGAGCGATGGCCGGCGCCATCCAATTGCTGGACGTACATCGAGCGGAACTTGAGCATCCGAAACATCTGGTTGCCGCGGCCGATACGCACCTGTTTGAACAGGATCGGACCCGGGCTGTTCAGCCGTACCGCAATCGCGGTGAGGACGAGCAGCGGTAGTAGGCACAGCAAGGCGGCCGAAGCCAGTGCGATGTCGAACAGGCGCTTGACGATCCGATCGGTCAGATCGAGCGGCCCCGCCGCGACGATGACCGACGGTACGTCGCGATTGGGACCGAGACCGAGCGGCGCCATTGCGGCCAGTTCGGGGACGACGATTTCGCTCTGGACGTTCGCGCCGCGCAGCGCCTTGGCCCAGGCCATGCGATGTTCGGGCGCGCAGGTCACGACGACACGGTCGGCGCTGGCGACCAACGTCGCGAGGCGATCGTACATGTGGGGATCGTGCGCTTCCGGGTCGAAATAGGATTCCGCCGCCATCACCATCGAGAACGTGCCGGACGGGATCGGTGCACCGCGATCGCATAGCAGGATCGAACTGAAGGGATTGCCGCCGACGAACCAAGTGAGATGGCGGACGAACACGTAGCGGGCCGTCACCAGCAGCAATGCGGCCAGCGCGGATCCGAGGCCGATCGTCAGGCGGGGAAAGGCGGTGGCGGACTTGAGGTAGAAGGCGGCAAGGATGACGCAGCCGATCGCGATCGCCAGCGCCTGAAGGCCCCGCCGGATCGCACCGAAGGGATCCTGAAGATTTTCGGAGTCATAAGCGTCGAGATTGGACGCGATCAGCGCGTAGAGCGGCATCAGCACGAGCGCGAAGACCAGCCAGCCGCTGTCGGCGACGAACGAGTCACGTGTCATCGCCGCAATTGCAAAGCCGGCAAAGATTGCGGCCATGTCGCAGCACAGCAAATAGGCGATGGCGCGGAACTGGAGCAGCACGCTGCGCGGGCGCCAATGCGTCTTCGCACTCTTGGAGTCAGAGGTCGTCATCACCTGCCTGGATGAAGGAGAGGGCCCGGTAAAGGTGTCGACGTTGCCCAACATACCCATACACCTAACCGCCCGGAAAGCCTCGCGAACAGAAGCACCGGATCTCTAGCGACAATGGTGGATGATCTCAATCTGGTCGTATCGGCCAGAACCATCTACCGGTGGTGGGGGTAGATCGACCATACGACCTTACGGAACTTGGGTAAAGGGTTGCCGCCGTTCCGCGGTCCGCCGCTCGCCTCCGTGGACGGGGGCTTCCGCTATCGCGGTCAGGATCGCGCGGCCGTAGGCGGTCTTGGCGAGTGCTTGGCCGCGGGCCTCCGCCGCTTCGCGGGGGATAAAGCCTTGGAGGTAGGCGATCTCTTCCAGGCAGGCGATCTGTATGCCCTGGCGGTGCTGGATGGTGCGGACGAATTCGGCTGCTTCGAGCAGGCTGTCGTGCGTGCCGGTATCGAGCCAGGCGAAACCGCGGCCCATCGCCTCGACGTGGAGCGTGCCTGCGGTCATGTAACGGCGCGCAAGGTCGGTGATCTCCAGCTCGCCGCGGGCCGAGGGCACCAACGCTGCAGCATGGTCGCAGACGCTGGCGTCGAACATGTAGAGGCCGGTTACCGCCTGGTTCGATCGGGGGTGTTCGGGCTTTTCCTCGAGCGATACCGCCTGCCCGTCGTCGTCGAAGGCGATGACGCCGTATCGCTCGGGATCGTCGACGCGGTAGGAAAAGAGCGTGGCGCCGCCCTCCGCCTCGATCCGGGCGACCGCGCGGCGCAGCAAGGTGCGCAGGCCGTTACCGAAGAAGATGTTGTCGCCGAGCACCAGCGTCACCGCCTGTCCCGCGATCCAGTCGCGCCCGATCGTGAACGCCTGCGGCAGCCCCTCCGGCGCGGGCTGTTCGGCATAAGCGATGGTCAGGCCGAGCGCCGATCCGTCGCCGAACAAGGTGCGGTAATGCGGCAGGTATTCGGGGCTGGAAATGATCAGGATGTCGCGGATGCCGGCGAGCATCAGCGCCGACAGCGGATAATAGATCATCGGCTTGTCATAGACCGGCAGCAGCTGCTTGTTGACGACCAGCGTCGCCGGATGAAGCCGCGTGCCCGTGCCGCCGGCGAGGATGATGCCCTTCATGCCCCGCAGCGTATCAGCGGGGCGCTAACAATTCGATGAGAACAACTCGGGCCGGCGCAGCCGCAGCGCCTGGAGCAGCATGAAGAACTTGGCGTCGCCGACACGGCCGCAGACTGCCTCTGCCCAGAGCGCGTCGAGCGGTTCCTCGCGTGCGTCGATCGTCTCGATCTCGTCCGCCGCGCCGCCTCCTGCGCCGACCCGGTCCACGGCGGCATATTCGGCGAGGAACAGATGGACGCGCTCGGTGGTGCTCGACGGCGTCATCCAGACGTGCGCGACCGGCTCGACGTGGCGCAGCCGCAGCCCGGTTTCCTCATAGGCTTCGCGGACGGCGGTGTCGGCGGGCGCCTCATCCTCGGTCACGCCGGCGATCGCCTCGGCGAAGGGCAGGCCGCCGAGATAGAGGACCGCGTCGCGCGTCTGGCGCACGGTCATCGCGACGCGCCGTACAGGATCATAGGCGAGCACGGTCGCGCCCGAGACATGCTCCACCACCGCCCGGTCGCATTCGACGTCGCCGAGCCGCACGCGCAGCATCTGGAGGCTGAGCCAGCCGCTGTAGAGCGGGCGGACGGCGAGAACGGTATCGGTCATGCCGGGGCCGCTAGAGGCTGGCGCGTGGGTCCGCCAGCCCCCGGCGCACGTCCGCGGCGCGGTCTGCGACGATCGGGCGCCACCAGGCCTCGTTGTCGAGATACCAGCGGATCGTCACCTCCAGCCCGGTGTCGAAGCTCTCGCGCGGGGTCCATCCGAGTTCGTCGCGGATCCGCGTCGCGTCGATTGCATAGCGTTGGTCGTGGCCGGGGCGGTCGGCGACGAAGGCGATCTGTGCGGTATAGGAGCGGCCGTCGGTGCGCGGGCGCAGGCGGTCGAGCGTGCGGCACAGCGCATGCACAACGTCGATGTTGCGGCGTTCGGCATTGCCGCCGATCGCATAGCGGCGGCCGGGCTGGCCGCGTTCGAATACGGCCTGCAGCGCGCGGGCATGATCGTCGACGAACAGCCAGTCGCGCACCTGCTCGCCGCGGCCGTAGACGGGCAGCGCGTCGCCCGCGAGTGCCTTGACGATCATCAGCGGGATCATCTTTTCGGGAAAGTGATACGGCCCGTAATTGTTCGAGCAATTGGTGACGAGCACCGGCAGGCCGTAGGTATGGCCCCAGGCGCCGACCAGATGGTCGGACGCCGCCTTGCTCGCGGCATAAGGCGAGCGCGGGTCGTAGGGTGTGTCTTCGGTGAAGCGGCCGGTCGGCCCCAGGCTGCCGAACACCTCGTCGGTCGAGATATGGTGGAAGCGGAAGGCAGCGCGGGCGGTCGCGTCGAGGCCCTGCCAATAGGCACGCGCGGCGGTCAGCAGGGTGAAGGTGCCGACGATGTTCGTGTCGACGAAGGCGGCGGGGCCGTCGATCGACCGATCGACATGGCTTTCCGCAGCCAGATGCGTGACGATATCGGGGCGGAAGTCGTGTAGCGCGGCCGCGACCGCAGCGCCGTCGCGGATATCGCCGCGCACGAAACGATAGCGTGGATCGCTTGCGACCGGCGCGAGCGCGGACAGCGTGCCGGCATAGGTCAAAGCGTCGTAGACGAGCACCTCATGCCCCGTCTCGCGGATCAGATGGCGGACGAGCGCCGAACCGATAAACCCGGCCCCGCCGGTGACGAAGATACGCATGGTCACGCCTCGTACCATGCGAAGGTTAAGACCTATAGGCGGGGGTTATGACCGATATGAACATTTGACATCGGTCGCTAACCTGCTGTCCGATCATCGCAAATTCGACGAAAATGACGGCGTGGCGGCGCGTATCGCAAAAGTGTCATGATATGACAGTCTTGCTGTAACGTTTGCTGCCTAGCAGCCCCCCACGGCGACGACGGTCCGATGTGATCGGAGGCGGGCGCCGCGTCGGTCGTGCGGGCCGGATTTCGGTCGCGCGTCGCCAAGGGGGATAAATCCATGTCGATGGTTCTGCGTGCCCGTCGGGCGCGCCTGCTGTGCTGTGCGTCCGTCATGCTGCTGGGGGCGGCAACACCGGCCCTTGCGTCCGGCCCTGCCCTGCCCGCCGATCCGGCCTCACGCGATGCTGCGGGCCCCGATCCGCAGACCGACATCATCGTGCGTGCCAACCGCCTGGCGACCGCACAGAAGGAACAGTCGCCCGCGGTGGTCGACACCATCGTCTATGACGACGTCGAGACGATCGCGGCGGACGGCAACATCGCAGAGCAACTACGGTTGCTGCCCGGCATCAGCACGATCGACGAGGGCGATGCGCCGCGCTTCGTGACGATCCGCGGCATTGCGCCCGATCTCAACCAGACGACGATCGACGGCATCACCCTCGCCTCGATCGGCAATGACGGCGAGGGATCGCGGATGATCAACCTGCAGATCATCCCGTCCGAGCTGTCGCAGCGCACCGACGTCTACAAGACCTTCACCGCCGAACAGGATGGCGGCGCGATCGGCGGCATCGTCGATATTGTGACGCGCAGTCCGCTCGACCTGAAGCGCCGCTACACGATGCTCGACGGCTATGGCAGCTACCAGTCGTTCCGCGGGCCCGACGGGCGCAACACGATCGGCGGCAGCGCGCAGCATTGGGGCGGTGGGGCCAAGGGCGTGTTCGCCGACCGCTTCGGCTCGCACGGCCAGTTCGGCATCCTGCTGTCGGCGCGCTACCAGAGCCGCACGCGCAATTCCGCCAAATGGTGGCAGCCGGTGAAGAATTACTTCGACGCCAGCGGCAAGGCGCTCGCCGGCCCCGATGCGGGCAATTGGGATGGGCGCGCGGTGCCGGGCGACCATAGCTACGGCAGCTATACCAACCGGCTGCGCACGGCGGGCAGCAGCGGCAAGCTGGAATGGCAGGCGAGCGACCGCATCCGCGCCTCGCTGCTCGGCTTCGGCTATCGTCTGTGGGAATCCTCGACGATGAACAAGAACGACTATTACACGCGCAGCACCATCGTCGCGCGCACCGCGAACGGCGGGCGGTCGCAGGTCAACAGCATCTATTCGCGCTATCGCTACGACACCTGGGACAAGAAGACGTACGGCGGCATCGCCTCGCTCGCCTGGCGTGGCGACGCGTCGCACCTCGACGTGCGTGGGGGCTATACGCGCGCGATCTACGACAACGTGCAGCCCTATGTCGGCGTGCGCACCTATCCCGCCAAGCTGTTCCTCGATTGGGAGGATGGCAGCGAGGCGACCGGCGGTATCCCGCGTGTGACGGGGATCAGCGATCCCAACGCGCCGTTTTCGTCGATCTACAAGCTCAGCACCGCCAACATCACCGAACGCTCCGCGCGCGAAGGCCTGACCGACCTGCGCGTCGATTATGCCTGGAATACCGAGGCGAGCGATCGCGGTTTCGGCCTGGCGACGGGTGTCGAGTTCCGCCGGCTCGACCTGTCGCGCGACCTCGACGTCAACACCTATCGCCTGGGGCGGGTGATGACCGACTATCTGGTCGATCCGAACTATCGGCCCGTCGGGTCGGCCATGTCCTTCCCCTGGATCGACTATACCCGCGCCAAGGGCAGCCTGTGGCAGCAGATCGGGCTGGATGCGCGCGCGACCGCCTATCAGGAACGGGCCAGCGACTATCGCTATGTCGAGCGGCTGTGGACGCCCTATCTGTCGCTGCATCACGCCAGCGACGCGACCCGGCTGGTCGCGGGGCTGCGCTACGACCATATCGGTTTCGATGCCTACCAGCCGGTGATCCGCAGCGGCGTGGTGCTGCCCGGCCAGACGGTGCGGCGGGGCGGCTATGCCTATCTTCTCCCCTCGTTCGCGGCGGATCATGACCTGGGCGATGGCACCAAGCTGCGCTTCGCCTACAGCCGCACGCTCGGCCGGCCGACGCCGGGCGACATCGCCCAGCCCGAAACGATCAGCTGCGGCGTCGAGGACGAAGAGGCGGGCGGCCCCGATTGCTCGATCCGCCGCGGCAATCCCAACCTGCGGCCGCGCCGCGCCGACAATCTGGACGTCGGCGCCGAATACTATTTCGGCACGCATGGCGTGATCGCCGTCGCCGCCTTCGCCAAGTGGATCAAGGACGACATCTACGTCCTGCGTTCGCTGCAGGAGGTCGACGGCACCACCTATGCGGTGCGCGAGCCGACCAATGCGGAGCGGTCGCGCCTGTATGGGATCGAGTTCCAGGTCGCCGAGCACAATGTCGACGTGCTGGGCCGCAAGGTCGATCCCTTCTTCAACGTGACCTTGCTCGACGGGCAGATGCACGTGACGGGCGAGGAGACGGGCACGCGGACGATCGACCGGCTGATGTACCAGCCGCGCGTCACGCTCGGTGCCGGCGCGACGGTACGCCTGCCCGAGATCGCGGGCGCGATCCGCGGCACCGTCAGCCATCGTTCGGCGTCGCTGACCGCGCTGGGGGTCACGCCCAAGGACGATACCGGCCGCGCGCCCCTGACGGTCGTCAACGCGGCGCTGTGGCACCGCGTGCTGCCACACGTGACCTTCAAGTACGAGATCAACAACCTGTTCGACGACCAGCCCAAATTCCTGGCCGGCAACCGTCTCCAATATGTCAACGAAATCGACGATTATGGTCGCGCCGCCTTCTTCCACATCGTGCTGAACTGACCGGCAAGGGACCTGACCATGATCGATCGCCGCCACCTGCTTGCCGCCTTTCCGATGCTGTGGATGGCGGCGCGCGCCGGTGCGCTGCCGGCGAACCCGCGCAACCTGATCGACGCGCCCGGTTTTCTGACGACGCCCTTCGCGCTCGGCGTCGCGGCGGGTGATCCCGATGCGGACGGCTTCGTCGCCTGGACGCGGATCGTCCCCGAACCCGCGCAGCCCGATGGCGGCATGGTGGCGGCGCCCGTCCGCGTCGGCTGGGAAGTGGCGCGCGATCCCGATTTCCGCCAGATCGTCCGCCATGGCGAGGCGATCGCCCACCCCGAACTCGCGCATGCGGTGCATGTCGAGGTGACGGGGCTCGAGCCGGCGAGGCCCTATTGGTACCGCTTCACCTGTGGTGGCCATCGCAGCCCGGTCGGGCGCGGGGCGACGCTCCCCCTGCCCCAGGCGCGGCTCGACCGGCTGCGCTTCGCGGTCGCCGGCTGCCAGAATTACGAGGAAGGCCTGTACACCGCGTGGCGGAAGATCGCCGAGGAGCCGGTCGATTTCGTCTTCCATTACGGCGACTACATCTACGAAGGCCCTGACCGCGGCCCTGCCCCGCGCCGCATCGCCGGCCGGGCGGTGACGCCGATCCGCCGCCACACCGGGGGCGAGATCCAGTCGATCACCGATTATCGCCTGCGCTACGGCCTGTACAAGTCGGACGCGGATCTGCAGGCCGCGCATGCCGCCGCGCCCTGGTTCGTCAGCTTCGACGATCACGAGGTCGACAACAATTGGGCGGGCGACCACGACCAGGACGGCACGCCGCCCGAACTGTTCCTGATGCGCCGTGCGATGGCGATGCAGGCCTATTACGAACATATGCCGCTGCGCCCGCGCTCGATGCCGGTCGGCGCACAGATGCGCATGTATCGCGATGCGCGCTTCGGCGACCTGATGCAGGGCTTCTTCCTCGACACCCGCCAGTATCGTTCGGATCAGGCCTATGGCGACGACGATGTCGTACAGGGGCCGGACGTCTACTCCCCCGACCGCACGATGATGGGCGATGCGCAGGAGAGCTGGCTGTTCGACGGCCTGACCCGATCGACCGCGCGCTGGAATCTCGTCGCACAGCAGGTGCGGCTGATGAACATGCACTACACCAAGCCGGGCAAGGACGTGCCCATCGCCTCGATGGATCAATGGTCGGGCTATATGTACAGCCAGCGCCGCCTGCTCAGCCACATCGCCGATCACTGTCCGGGCAATGTCATGACGGTCAGCGGCGACGCGCATCGCCATTATGCCGGCGATCTCGTCCACGATCAGCGCGGCGGAATCGTCTCCAGCGAATTCCTCGCCACCTCGATCACCTCAGGCGCGGACGGTGTCGGCGACGAGGACGACTTCACCCGCTCGGCCAAGGCGCACACGCCCGAACTGATGGCGATGACCGATCGCCGCGGCTACGTGCTGTGCGACGTCGGCCGCGATACCTTCCGGGGCGACCTCAAGATCCTCGATACCGTCGCGGTGCCGGACGGCCGCCTGTCGACCTATGCGAGCTTCGTGTCGGAACGCGGCAAGCCCGGGCTGCACCGGGTGTGATGCGGCGACGCCAAGCCCGTCATTGCGAGCGTAGCGCGGCAATCTAGGGCGTCTTGGTCCGGCTCTGGATTGCCGCGCTACGCTCGCAATGACGGATCAGGCAGATATCGTCCTATACCATTGTCGGCGTGTCGACACCCCGACACGTCAACATTCCACCACGTTGACCGCCAGCCCGCCGAGGCTGGTTTCCTTATATTGCGAGCGCATGTCCTCGCCGGTCTGGCGCATCGTCTCGATCACCGCGTCTAGGCTGACGACGTGGCTGCCGTCGCCGCGCAGCGCGAGGTAGGCGGCGTTGATCGCCTTGACCGCGCCCATCGTGTTGCGTTCGATGCAGGGGATCTGGACGAGGCCGCCGATGGGGTCGCAGGTGAGGCCGAGATTGTGCTCCATGCCGATCTCGGCGGCATTCTCGATCTGCGCGTTGCTGCCGCCCAGCACCGCGGCGAGCGCGCCGGCCGCCATCGAGCAAGCGACGCCGACCTCCCCCTGGCAGCCCATCTCGGCGGCCGAGATCGAGGCGCGCTTCTTGTACAGCATGCCGATCGCCGCGGCGGTGAGCAGGAAGGTGCGCGCACCCTCGCGCCGCGTGGCTTCGTCGCGCGCCACCAGCGTCTCGTAGAAGCGCAGGACGGCAGGCAGCACGCCCGCGGCACCGTTGGTCGGCGCGGTGACGACGCGGCCGCCCGCCGCATTCTCTTCGTTGACCGCGAGCGCCCACAGGCTGACCCATTCGAACACTTCGGCGGGGTTGCTGCCGGGGACGCAGCCGGTCAGGCCCTGCTCGATCGCGCGCGCGCGGCGCCGGACCTTCAGACCGCCGGGCAGCATCCCCTCCTGGGCGATGCCGCGGTCGATGCAGGCGTGCATCGCCGTACGCACTGCGTCGAGGAAGGCGTCGGTCTCGGCCGCCTCGCGCCACGCGGTCTCGTTGGCGCGGACGATCTCGGCGATGGTGAGGCCGGTCGCGTCACCCAGCTCGAGCAGCTCGGCGCCCGAGCTGAACGGGTGGCGCACCGCGACATTGCTCGCCGACGCCGGCGCGCCTTTGCGCAGGATCGCCCCCCCGCCGATCGAGAAATAGGTCTCGGTATAGGCGCTGCCGTCGGCGCGTTGCGCGGTGAAGGTCATGCCATTGGGGTGCTCGGGTAGAAATTCGCGCGGGTGGAAGACGACGTCGCTGGCGGCGAAGGCGAGTCCGTGCGTGCCGGCGAGCGGCAGCCGCCCCTCCGCGCCGATCCTCGCGAGGATGCCGGGCGCCGCGTCGGGATCGAGCCTTTCGGGCTCCCAGCCGGCGAGGCCCAGGATCGTCGCGGTATCGGTCGCATGGCCGCGGCCGGTCAGCGCGAGACTGCCGAAGAGGTCGCAGGTGACGCGGGTCGGCGCCGTCCCCTGCCCCACCGCCCGCTGCGCGAAGTCGAACGCGGCACGCATCGGTCCGACGGTGTGCGAGCTCGACGGCCCGATGCCGATCGTGAACAGCTCGGCAACGCTGATCGGCCGATGCAGTCCGCGGTCGAGCGGTAGAGGTGTAGACGTGTCGACGTGCATGCATGTCCTCATCGCCGGCTCCGATGCCGACCGTGCGCATGCCCCATCTGTCGCTTGTGCCTGAGATCGCTATCCCGTCGGCGGACGTAGGGGAGCATCCCCCGCGCCTCTCTCCAGATATTGTAGCATCGCCATGGTCCTTCTGCCTGAGAGTTTCCGGGGCGGTTGCTCCTTCGGCGCCGGGGCGTGCCCGGTCTCTCCCATGTCGATGGCGGCGGGTATCGGCCGGGGCGGGGGAGGGGTCAAGGGCGCGTGGTCTCGCCCTTCGATGCGTGATCCCGGAGCTGTGCTGATGTGCCCGCCCCATTGATCGTGTGTCAGACGGCGGGCCCCGCTCTTGCGAGATCGAACGGGAAGGGTAGGGGCGAGACGTACGGTGCGTCGCGAGGCCATGTCTGCGGGCGATCTGCCGACATGTCGACAGGACGACATGTCGCAAGGGGAAGGGATCAACCCGAACGGGTCCCCATTTCCTACTCGAAAGCACGAACTGTTGGAGGCTTGCCCCCATTTCCCCTCGTGAAAACGGCATGGGGGTCCAAATCTTCGTGCTTTCGAGTAGGAAATGGCCATGGCCCGTACCCCTGCTTCGAATCGTCCTGCCCATGGCCCCGACGGCATCCCCCAGCGCGATCTGTTCGCGCTCGACAGCCCGCTGCATGGCGAGATCCGCGGCGAACGCTCGCTGATGGCGTTCCCGTTCTTCGCATTGTCGAAAAACGCCTGGATGAAGCCGCTTACCTACGATCACGCGACCGTCTCGATCGAGGTGCGCCCTTCGGCGAGCGGCGTCGCGACGATCTACGACAAGGAAATCGTGCTCTACATCGCCAGCCTGATGGCGGCCAAGCTGGAGGCGGGCGATCGGGTCGAACAGGATTTCGTCTTCACGGCGCACGACCTGTTCTCGGCGACTGGCTCGAACCATTCGGCGCGCAGCTATGGCCGGCTGTCCGAGGCACTGGAACGGCTGCAGGGTACGCAGATCAAGACCAATATTGAAGCGGGCGGCGAAGGGGAGGAGGGGTTCTTCTCGTGGCTATCCGAAGCAAAGTTGCATTATAGCAAGACGAAGAGTGGCGAACGGCGCCTTAAAGCGGTCAAGGTGCGACTGTGCGACTGGCTATATCGCGCGATTCTGCTCGATCGCCATGTGCTCGATTATGCCGCGGCCTATTTTCAACTAGGACCGATCGAACGACGCATCTACGAAGTCGCGCGCTCGACCTGCGAAGAGGGGAACGTGCTCGACATCGATCTTGCCACCTTCCGGCTGCAGATCGGCTATCAGAACCCGCTGTCGAACTTCAAGGCGGCGCTGAAGCAGATCGTCGCGACCGACGGCATCCCCGATTACCACCTTGAGCTGGTCGAGGAGACCGAGGCCGCCCCCCCCGCCGGCGATGCCCCTCCGCGCCGCGGCCGGCGTGCGCCCCAGGCCCGCGTCGTCATTACCCCGCGTGGCCCTGCGCTGACTGCGGACAGCCCGCGCGAAGGGTGAGGCGGGTCGGCCTCGAAGGGTTTGCGAAGAAGAGGGATTGTCGCGCAGAGGCGCTGAGGGCGCAGAGGGGTATCGCACGCGGCAGCGCGCTATCTCCGTCGCGCGTGTGATAGACAGACCGCTGTTGCGGCACGCGCAGCATCTCCGCGTCCTTCGCGCCTCTGCGCGAACCCCTTCCTCGCGAATCACCGGCCGAATCACACGCACCCAATCGGGGCATGACGGCGCACCGATCCGCTCGAGTGTCGCCAATTGTTACTCGATAGCACGAAGTTGATCCGTGCTTATTCTACTCGAAAGCACGAATGGAGCGGCAATTCCTATCCGAAAGCACGAACTTTTTCTGGTTTAAATACTCGAAAGCACGAATCTTGGTCGCTTCCGTTGTTGGATCATTGCTGCAACAAGATCGGCGATGCGCGTCATGTCGACGCAGCGGAAAGCAGGAAGCGGCCGTGACCACATAAAGGAAAGCCCGGCACGAAGGCCGGGCATCCCAGAGGGGGTATTGAAGAGCGGCGTCGCCAAACGTCACTCCACGTGAAAGCATCACCACTTCACGGGCTCTTCCTACCGTCCCGCCCCATCGGGTGCAAGGATGCGCGTTTCGCGCCACGGTCTTTTTCGTCCCCGGTCCCGGCCCCCAAGGGGGAAGGAAGATGACGGCATTTGCCCTCAGCGCAGCGAGTGCGCGCGTACTCGCGCGCGCGGCCGGCGGGCGTACGGCCCACGCCGCGTCGGTCACGCCACGTGCGCGATCGGGCGGGCTGCACCGCACCGGCGCGCCCGTGCGCCGTGGCAGTATCGAGGCGGGGACGTTCGAGGAGGCGTTCTTCGCCGTCCCCGCGCCCGGCGAGACCGACCGCATGCTCAC
Source organism: Sphingomonas sp. S6 (assembly GCF_043498045.1). Taxonomy (NCBI): domain Bacteria; kingdom Pseudomonadati; phylum Pseudomonadota; class Alphaproteobacteria; order Sphingomonadales; family Sphingomonadaceae; genus Sphingomonas; species Sphingomonas sp. S6. Next base: position 3,531 of record NZ_JBIEOE010000016.1, on the reverse strand, counting down.
CGCCTGCCGTCGCGCGCGCGACGCCGGCCGCCGCCTGGCACGCGAAGCGCGGGCCGGCACGCGTACACTCTCGGTCACCGAACGCCGCCTCGCCGCGCTGACGGCCGGCGCGGTGCGTGTGTTCGAGGAAATCTGCACGCTTGCCCGCCTCAACCGTGGCCGTGTCTTCCCGAGCTACGACTGGCTCGCCGAGGCGACAGGCCTCGGCCGCGCGACCATCGCCCGCGCGCTGGTGCTGCTCGAGGCGGCGGGCTTTCTCGTCCGCCAGCGTCGCTTCACCCGCGACGAGGGCCAGGGGATGGGGGCAGGGGAGGGGCCCCGCTATCGCCAGACCTCCAACGCTTATCGCGCGCTACTGCCGGCGAGCGTGCGCGCTTATCTGCCGCGCTGGATGCGACCGGCGCCGCTGCCCGACGATGTCATCCAGCAGGAGGCCGACCGGCAAGAAGGGGAGGCGGGGATGCGCGCGAGCCTCAGCTGCCGCGAACTCGCGCAGGTAACGGTGGGCGGTGCGCTGGGTCGCACGCTCGCGCGCCTCGGTGCGCGGATCGATGCAACCTGCGAGTCTCAAAACGATCTGCAACCGCTTACCAATTCAATCTGATGGTAGTTCATAAAGCGCTGGCCTAGCCGGCCAACACATCCCGCCTGGCGGCGAAGACACAGAAAAGGCAGACACAAAACCACCCCAAACTGAGAATCCCACTGCGGGAGTGCCGGCTACGCCGTCACATGCCCCCTAGAAGGAGCAAGCGGTTGCCGACGGTGATTCCTTCGCCAGGTCGGGAATATGCGCTGTGCAACATGTCGACCACTTGCCACGTCGCCATGTCGACATGTAGGGTAGTGGCCATGCCAGTTATCGCGATCATCAGCCAGAAGGGGGGCGCGGGGAAGACGACGCTCGCCATCCACCTTGCCGCCGCGGCGCAGGATGCGGGGCGCGTCGCGCTCATCATCGATACCGACCCGCAGGCGACCGCGAGCCAATGGGCCGCCTGGCGCGGCGACGCACCGCCTGAAGTGATCGACAGCCCGCCCCCGCGCCTCGCCGCCAAGGTCGCCGCGGCACAGAGTCAGGGGGCCGAGCTCATCGTCATCGACACACCGCCCCATGCCGACAGCGCGGGCCGCGCTGCGGTCGAGGTCGCCGACCTGGTGCTGATCCCGTGCCGCCCGAGCGCCTTCGACCTCTCGGCGATCCAGACCACCGCGAAGCTCGTCCAGCTGTTGAAGAAACCAGCATATGTCGTCTTCACCGCCGGCAACCCCAATGCGCCGCGCGTCTACGAAGAGGCCGGCGAGCTGGTCGAAGGCTTCGGCACCCCGCCCTGTCCCATCCAGATCCCCGACCGTGCCGCCTATCGCCACGCGAGCGGGGAGGGGCGCACCGTCATGGAATACGAACCCGCGGGCAAGGCCGCCGACGACATCCGACAGATCTACACGTGGACATGTCGACAAATCGGCTTGCCCACCCCCCGCAAATCCACGCCCAGGAAAGCCGCCGCATGAGCCGCAAACCCAGCTTCGCCAACCTGCGCAGTGCAACCGCGCCGGCGCCCCAGGCTCCTGCCACAGCGCCTGTCGAGATCGCCCCGACGCAGACGGCAACGCCGGCGAGCCGCCAAGGCCGCAAACAGATCGCCGGTTTCTTCAGCCCTGAAATGTCGTTTGCGATGCATACTCTGGCGCGCCGTCAGGGCCGGAGCTTGCAGGCGCTGATGGCGGAGGCGTTCAACGACGTGCTGCGCAAGCACGGCGAAAGCCCGATTGGGGATTGAATCCAACTGCAATGCAAGGCTGTTCAATATTTAAAACTTTTTCTAAAGACAATGATTGACGACTTCTTGTCTTTCACGGTGCGACGCACCAGGGTATATGTCTATAGTGGTAGAGTAATCCGTGACCTTCGGATCATTATTTACAACCCGAAAGTTAGACAAAGCGGATTGACCAAGTAATGAAGAGATACAGCTACGAACAGCAACGCTTTGTCGAGATGTCCATATGCCGGCAACAGCTTCATCCGGTATCCTCGTAGGGAAAATAAGTTTTTCTGAAGCACAGCCGCTGGTTATAAGCGCAGCAAAAATAATCGTTGACTTCATAGCAAAGCATCCAAAATTCAGGAGTGCAACACAGTTCTAACTAGTCAATATTTTAATTATTTTATTGGCGATCTTTGCTCTCTTACTACTATTAAGCAAAGTAATAATTCGAATTATTCGCCTAAAATGCAAAGGCGCCCCGCGTATTGTCGGCTTTGTTATTATAGTATAGCGATCTATAATTTCCGAATGCTTTTGTAGCTGTATATTTCTTTTGTCCGAGGTTATGCTGCCTGATGACCTCACTCTATACTTAATTATTACACTATCTAAATTTCGAACTTTACCAAATTCTGCCACTCGACACCAAAGATCGTAATCTTCGGCAGGAAAGCGGCTTGAAGAATACCCTCCTGCCAGTATTATTTGTGATCGCCGGTACATTACGGCTGGATGGACAAAAGGCGAATAAAAATTAAGGGCAAATCGACAATCTGAGTCTGAACAAGGCATCGATAACCTGCCAAACGGAGATCCTTGATCATCGATTTTTGTGGCTTGCCCCCCTAACAGCACAAGATCTTTGTCCGAAAAAGCTTTTACCTGAAGATCCAAGCGATCAGGTAACATGATGTCATCCGCATCGATTCGTGCAATTAACGGCGCAGTTGCGGCATTCAGCCCACGATTAAGGGATTCTGCCAATCCCATGTTTGTATCATTGCGCAGAATGACGTATTTAAATTTAGCGTTTGCACGAATAATATCTGCCGTATTATCCGTTGAGGCATCATCAACAAATATAACGTCAAAATCACTAAACGTCTGTAAATTAATAGAACTAATGGTGTCTCCTATCCATGACGCTTCATTGTGAAACGCGCATACTATGGAAACGGCGGGAGTATAGTTATTAGAGCTAGATGAATACATGATGCACGCACTGATTTTATAAAGCGCCTAATCGATGCGATTGGGCAATGAACCTGCATGTACGCGATCATCCCTCCACATGAAAAGTAATTTTGACAATATCGCTTTGCCTGGCATTCGCTGCCACGCGGTGATCGCCACCATGGAATGGTTGGCTGGGCTATTTCTCGCTAGCATGGCAGTTGCGTTCTTGACCGGCGATATGACCGTCGAACGGTGGCTTGATCCGCGCGTCGCCAACATGGTCAAGTGATAGTGTGACCTGCTTCTCATTTTTAGGTCGGAGATAATTCAGCTTCGGTGTGCTCGTGCCCTGGGCGGGGCGGTTGCTGAACTCGGCGGATACGATACCGCCGAAGCTGCTGTGCGGACGTACGATGTCGTAGCCCGTCCGACATGCCTTGATGATCCGTTTCGCCACGGCGAGCGAGTGGAACGTATGGTCGTTTGTGGATCGGCGTGGAAAAGGGACCCCGGTAGCGGGGTGATCGGCGTCGAAAAGGGACCCCTCATCCCGGTGGTCTAGGCTGCTCGCTTGGCGGTGTGT
>NZ_JBIEOE010000015.1:0-63273 GCF_043498045.1 Sphingomonas sp. S6 | reverse complement strand
AGCGGACCTTCATCGTCATCCCCGCAAAGGGGGCGACATCATCTCGGAATCAGGGGGCGAGTAATTCTCGGAACAGGGGGGCGGCATCATTTCGGAATGAGGGGGCGGCTTCCCTCGGAATCAGCACACTGACGAAGGCGGGGCACGCGGTCACGCTACTCGAAGCCCAGCATCGGCTGCTCGCCCGGGTCGCAGGGCCCGAACTGTCGACCTTCTTCGAAGCGGAGCATCGTCGGCACGGTGTGGACGTTCGCTTGGGCGCGGTAGTCGATTGCATTGAGGGCAGTGCAGGGCGGGTTTGTGGCGTGCGCCTCGGCGATGGTTCGATGCTGCCGTGCGACATCGTCGTCGTCGGCATCGGCATCGTTCCCTGTGCCGAACTCCTGCGTGACGCTGGGGCCGACGGCGAGAACGGTATTCACGTCGATGCGTCCTGCCGGACCTCATTGCCCCATGTCTATGCCATAGGTGACCTCGCAGCGCAGCGCACCGCGTTCGCCGATGGCCGCCGATTGCGGATCGAATCAGTTCAGAACGCGCATGACCAGGCAGGCGCTGCTGCCCGATCGATCATGGGCCTTCCGCTGCTCGCACCCGCGCCGCCGTGGTTCTGGTCGAACCAATATGACCTGAAGCTGCAGACAATCGGACTGTCGGTCGGTTTCGACGCCATCGTCGTGCGCGGCAATATTGCGATGCGCAGCTTCTCGGTCGTCTATCTCGATCGCGGGCGGGTCATCGCCCTCGACTGCGTCAACGCCACTCGAGATTTTGTCCAGGGCCGCCATCTCGTCGCGCGTCGCATGCGCATCGATCCAGCCAGGCTAGCGGACCTCGATGCCGCACTGTCCGAACTTGCAAATCCAAAACCGGATACACATCATGCCTGAAATCACCGTTGAGCGCCGTGACGGCACGGTCGAGCATATCCCGGCCGAGACCGGTCTTTCCGTCATGGAAATCATCCGCGACGCCGGCATCGACGAACTGCTGGCGCTGTGTGGCGGATGTTGCTCCTGCGCCACCTGCCATGTGCATGTCGCGGCGGACTATCTGGCAATGCTGCCCCCCGTCGGCCGCGACGAGGACGAGCTTCTCGATGCTTCGCCGACACGGGACGCGACGTCCCGATTGTCGTGCCAGATCGCGATGACGGCGCGGCTCGACGGCTTGAATATCCGCATCGCAAGCGAGGACTGAGTTCTGGCCAAGCCGTTGGTCAGAGGGACGTTACCTCAACGGTCAGATGTTCCAGTTCGTGCACAGGCCGCAGCCGACGCCGGATTTCGCTCGTATCGATGTTGCCCGTCGCGGCGACACCGACGATGGCGGATCGCGCTTCGGGTCCGACCCGCCAGACGTGCAGGTCGATGATCTTCGCGTCGCCGATCTCGACGAGCTCCCGAACCTCCTGAGCGACATGGTCGTCGGTCTGGTCGAGCAGAACGCTCGCGGTATCGCGCATCAGTGACCACGACCAGCGTGCGATCACGATCCCGCCGACGATACCCATTACCGGGTCCATCCACACCCAGCCAAGATAGCGACCGGCGAGCAGTGCCGCGATCGCCAACACGGACGTCAGCGCATCGGCGAGAACATGAACATAGGCAGAGCGCATGTTGTTGTCGCCGCCATGGGCATGAGCATGGGAATGATGATCGTGGGCGTGATGAGGGCCGTGGTGATGGCCATGATCGTGCCCATGCCCATGCCCGCCCGACAGGAGGAAGGCAGAGGCGATGTTCACCAGCAAGCCGACTGCTGCGATCCAGGTCGCCTCGCCGAACGCTACCTGGATCGGTTGGAAAAGGCGCAAGATTGACTCGACGCCGATCCCCAGCGCGACAAGGCCGAGAACCATTGCAGATGCGAAGCCTGCGAGGTCGCCGACCTTGCCGGTTCCGAAACTGTAGGTGCTGCTATGCGCATGACGCTTCGCATAGGCATAGGCAGCCGCGGCGACACCGAGCGCGCCGGCATGTGTTGCCATATGGAAACCATCGGCAAGCAACGCCATCGAACCAGTGAGATACCCCGCGGCAATCTCCCCGACCATCATCGCCGCCGTTAGCAGGACGACCCACCTGGTCCGACGCGCGTTTGCATCGTGCGCTGCACCAAGGAAGACATGGTGGTGCCGGAGATGGTCCGTGTCGTCGAGAGCCGACGCCGAAGCGCTCATTTGGTGTACCTCCGGATGACGGTCATGAGGTCGTCGGCACCTTTGCGCCGTTCCTCTTTGGACAGGGCGTCGTCGGCGACGTGTGCCTGAAGATGTTCGACGATGATCTCGTCGAGCAGCCCGTTGACCGCACCCCGTACCGCAGCGACCAGATGGAGGATCTCCGCGCAATCGGCTTCCGCTTCCAGCTTTCGTTCGACGGCATTCATCTGCCCGGTGATCCGCTTCACGCGGGCGAGCAGCGCATCTCGGTTGTCGTTGATATGCGCCATTATCTCTCCTCGCTCGGTCGTGTCTTACGGCCACGGCTTTGAACTAGCATCCGCTGAAGACATAGAGTAGGGGGGTAGCCTATGCAACGGGATTGATGTTGATGCGCTCGCCTTGTGTCGAACTTTGCGGTTTCGATGCCCGCACCGGTTGGTGTCAGGGTTGCGGGCGTTCCCGTGAAGAGGTCAGACGCTGGCGCAACCTGCGGCCCGGAGACGCGCGACGGGTGATGCGCGAACTGCCGCTTCGCCTGACGAAGCTCGCCGCCCGCCCTGCCAAGGAAGGTTCACGCTAATGCTCTACCTCGCCCTCAAGGCGCTCATCTCCGGGATCCTGATTGCGGTCGCATCCGAAATGGCCAAGCGGTTTCCTGGCTTTGGCGCATTGATCGCGTCGCTGCCCCTTGTCTCGGTGCTCGGCATGATCTGGCTGTGGCGCGACAAGCCCGACGCCGAGAATATGGCAGCGCATGCCGGGGCAACCTTCTGGTACGTCCTTCCGTCTCTGCCAATGTTCCTCCTCATTCCTGCCTTGCTGCGGTCCGGGTTGCCGTTCTGGCTGGCGCTGACCCTTGGGTGCATCCTGACGATCGTGCTCTACTCGGCGATGACCCTGCTGGCCCCGCGGTTCGGGCTTCGCCTCTGAGATGAGGTTGGTGCATCATTCCGGTCGTTCACTGCTCGGCGCCGTGCTGGCTTTGGCCGCCATGCTTGGGCTGATCGGCTTGTCGGGGTGGCACGGAGCAGTCGTCCACGACGATGATCCGATACATGCGGTATCGATCAGGCATAGCCACGACGCCCCTGAGAAAGCCGATCCCGACGCACCGATCCATGTACTGGCGCACGCGACAGGTCACTGGATAGCCGTCGCTGAGGCTTTCTATTCTCCCCGGGCGATCCTCGTGGCAGATCGGGGGTGGGCAATCGGCATCGCTTCCCTGCGCGGCGGTATCGATCCTTCCGAATTGCTTCGACCTCCACGGCGCTGAGCCAGTGCTGGCGCTGATCGCGCCGACAGGTTCACCCGTGCAGGAAGAAGATTATGAACGGCACTATTCGCCGGCAGCGTGAGGTTGCGCTGGCCGGTATGCTGGCGGTGCTATGCTCCGTTGGCACGGCAGGCGCACAGAACGCGCCGCCCTTCGCCCAGCTTTTGCGCCAGGCCCAAAGCGCACCTCGCTTGACCGCCCTCGACGCGGATGTCGCCCGCGCCCAAGGGCTTGCCGAGCAGGCGCGCGCGCGGCCAAACCCTTTCATCAACGTATACGCTGAAAACTTCGCCGGTGATTTGCAGAACAACGCACGTAATCAGCAGCAGACTACCTTTCAGATCGATCAGCCAATCGAACTGGGTGGCAAGCGGTCCGCGCGGATTGCGGCCGGGGAGGCCGGCATCGCTGCGGCACAAGCGCGGAACCGGGATGGGCGGCTGCTCTTCGCCACCGAATTGGCGCGCGCTTATGCGGGTGCTGAGGTCGCAGACCGCCGGATCGCGCTTGCCGAGGATGAGGTGGAGGAAGCCACGGCCGATCTGAAGGTCGCGCGCGCCCTCGTCGGTGCCGGCAAGGAAGCGCGGCTGCGCCAGCTCCAGGCGGAGACCGAACTCGGCACGCTGGAGGCCGACCTGGAAGTTGCCCATGCGCAAAAGACTGCGGCGCTTGCCCGGCTTTCGGCGCTGGCAGGTTCGTCGACACCGTTTACCGGACTTGGCGAATCCCTCCTCGATCGGATGAACGCCCGGCCGCCGAGCGGACCGGTCGATCCGCTGCAGGCCACGACGGTGAAGGTCGCCGAGGCGGAACGTGAGGCGGCAGCGCGTGCCGTTACTGTTCAGCAGCGATTGGCCGTCCCCAACGTCACGGCGCAGCTCGGCGTCCGCCAGCTTCGCGTCGCGAGTGGTCCGGCGGTTGTCGCCGGTGTGACGGTGCCGCTGCCGTTCTTCGATCGCAACCGCGGCAATATCGCTGCTGCGAGCGCCGATCTTCAGGGTACTGAAGCGCGTGCAGCCGCAGCCCGGCTCGAAGCAGAAACCGGCGTGCGCGCTGCGCTTACGCTGGTGCAGGCAGCCGACAGACGGACGGCCGCCGCGCAGCGAAACATGCGGACTGCCGAGGAGGCATACCGCCTTGCACGCATCGCCTATGAGGCTGGCAAGGCACCACTGATCGAGTTGCTTGCCGCCCGTCACAATCTCGGCGCCGCCAGAGCCGTCATCCTCGACGCCGATATCGCCCGTCTCGACGCGCGCGCCAACCTTGCCCGCCTGTCGGGCCTCAGCATCACCGGAGAAGCGGTCCAATGACCGGAAAAAATCGCCTTTACGCCGGAGCTGCCATCGGGCTGGTCGCGGCTGCCGCGCTGGGTTTCGGCGTCGCCCGCCTTACCCAGTCATCCATGCCTGCACCGGCGCCGACGGAAGCCGCATCGCCGGCAGCGCCGAACGGCAGGCTGGTCATTACGCCGCAAGCTATTGCGACGTCGCAGATCACGGTGACCCCCGCTGCGTCAGGCGAGCTTGATGCAGCGGTCGTCGCTTCTGCCACGGTCGAGGCCACGCCCGACGCGGAAGCGGTGCTGACTGCCCGCGCACCTGGGACCGTGACCCGCATCTATTCGCGGATCGGTGATCCCGTCCGGGTCGGCCAGACGCTGGCACTGGTCGAGAGCCGTGATGCCTCGCAGATCGTCGCGGACCGGGCGTCGGCATCCGCGCGCGTGACGCTCGCCCAGCGCCAGCTCGCCCGCGAACGCACGCTGCTCGCGCAAGGCGTCAGCCCGCGTGCCGACTATGAGTCCGCACAGGCCAGCCTCGCGGTGGCTCAGGCCGACGCGCGCCGTGCCAGCGCCGCAGCTGGAGCCGCACGCGTTACCAGTGATGGCCGCTCCGTGGCGATCGTCAGTCCGATCGCCGGCCGCGTGACCACGGCCGCGGCCAACCTTGGCCAGTATGTCGCGGCGGAAACCGAGCTATTCCGGGTCGCCGATCCACGTCGCCTACAGATTACCGCCAACGTGCCTCCGTCCGACGCGATGCGGGTTCGCACCGGCGATTGGGTTCAATTGACCACCAGCGACGGCCGCAGTGTCGAAGGCCGCGTCCGCGCGGCGACCGGCGTCGTCGATCCGCAATCCCGCACGGCGACGATCGTGGTGACGCCGACTGCCGGCACCAGCACGCTCGCGCCCGGACAGCTCGTGCAGGCGCGCATCCTTGCCAGCGGCGGTGCGACCAGGGGCGACGTCACGGTTCCGCAGGATGCGGTGCAGACGCTGGGCGATCGGACGGTGGTCTTCGTCCGGACGCCGCAGGGTTTCAGGGCGCAGCCTATCCGCATCGCCAACCGCTCGGGCGGTATGGTCGCGGTTGCCGAGGGGATCAGTGCCGGCACGCAGATCGCCACGACCAACGCCTTCCTCATCAAGGCCGAACTCGAAAAGAACGTGGGAGGCGAGGAATGATCGAGCGCATCCTAGCGACATCGGTCCGCCTGCGATGGCTGGTCGCATTCCTGACCGTCGTCGTCGTCGCGTTCGGCGCATGGCAGATCACCAGGCTGCCGATCGACGCGGTGCCGGACGTCACCAACCGTCAGGTGCAGATCAGCACCTTCGTCCCCTCGCTCGGCCCGGTCGACGTCGAAAAACAGGTGACGTTTCCCGTTGAGACGGCACTGGCCGGCATTCCCGGGCTGGAGATGACGCGCTCCTTCTCACGCAACGGCTTCAGCCAGGTGACGGCGGTCTTCACCGACGCGACCAGCATCTATTTCGCGAGGGCGCAGGTCACTGAACGGCTCGCCCAGGCCAAGGACAGCCTGCCCGCCGGCGTCCAGCCCAACCTCGCACCGCTCAGCACCGGGCTGGGCGAAATCTTCTTCTATTCGATCGCCTTCCGTCATCCCGACGGCAAGGGCGTTAAAGCGATCGACGGCAAACCGGGCTGGCAGTCGGACGGCAGCTATCTGACGCCGGAGGGCGAGCGGCTGACCACCGAACTCGCGAAGGCCGCCTATTTGCGCACGGTGCAGGACTGGATCATCCGGCCGCAGATGCGCAACGTGAAGGGCGTCGCAGGCGTCGATTCCAACGGCGGTTACGTCAAGCAGTACCTGATCGAGCCCAACCTCAATGCGCTTGCGTCCTACGGTATCTCGATCACCGAACTGGCCGATGCGATGGAGCGAGCGAACGTCTCGGCAGGCTCGAACTATGTGCGCCGCGCGGGCGAAAGCTTCCTTGTCCGTGCCGACGCGCGCCTGAAGTCGATCGAGGATATTCAAGAGGCGGTCGTCGCCACGCGCAACGGCGTGCCCGTGCGGGTGAAGGACGTGGGGCAGGTGACGATCGGCGGTGCGGTTCGCACGGGTTCGGGCAGCCGCATGGGGTCGGAGGCGGTCATCTCGACCGTGCTGATGCTGGTCGGCGAGAACAGCCGCATCGTTGCGACCGCGGTCGGAGAGAAGCTGGAGCAGATCAACCGGACGCTGCCGCCCGACGTGTTCGCAGAAGCCGTCTATAACCGCTCGAAGCTCGTCAACGCGACGATCGCCACCGTCGAAAAAAATCTGGTCGAGGGCGCCTTGCTCGTCATCGTCGTCCTCTTCCTGTTGCTCGGCAACGTTCGCGCCGCGCTCATCACCGCCGCGGTCATCCCGATCACGATGCTGATGACGGCATCGGGCATGAATGCGTTGGGCGTATCGGGCAATCTGATGAGTCTCGGCGCGCTCGACTTCGGCCTGATCGTCGACGGGGCGGTCATCATCGTCGAGAATGCGCTGCGCCACCTCGCCGAGCGTCAGCACGCCGAGAACCGCCTGCTGACGCTGGAAGAGCGACTGGAAACGACCGCCGTATCGGCGAAGGAGATGATCCGGCCAACCGTTTTCGGGCAGCTCATCATCTTCCTCGTCTTCGTGCCGCTGCTCACCTTCCAAGGCGTTGAAGGCAAGACGTTCTCGCCGATGGCGACGACGCTGATGATCGCGCTGGCCTGTGCCTTCGTCCTGTCGCTGACCTTCGTGCCGGCGATGATCGCGATCCTCATCAAGGGGCGGGTCAGCGAGACGGAGGTGAAGCCGATCCGCTGGTTCAAGGAGCGCTATGCGCCGCTCCTAGCGAAGGCGATCGCCCGTCCGCTGCCCTTCATCGCGGGCGGCGCCGGCGTGTTCGTCGCGGCGGTGTTCGCCTTCGGCTTCCTCGGCGAGGAGTTCATGCCGCAGCTTGACGAGAAGGACATCACCGTCACCAACTTCCGCGTGCCTTCGGCCTCGATCGACCAGTCGACGCAGATGCAGATGCGGATCGAGGATGCGTTGAAGACGCTGCCCGAGGTGGCGCTGGTCTTCTCCAAGAACGGCAATGCCGACCTCGGTACCGACCCGATGCCGCCCAACGCGTCCGACACCTACGTTATCCCTAAACCAGAAAGCGAATGGCCTACGGATGTGACGAGCAAGGAGGACATCCTCGCTCGCATTGAGGAGCGGATGAAGAGCGTCATCGGCAACCGGACCGAAATCCAGCAGCCGATCCAGATGCGCTTCAACGAATTGATCGCCGGCGTCCGCGCTGACGTGGCGATCAAGCTCTATGGCGACGACCTCGACGCGATGAGCACACAGGCACAGAAGATCGCGAACGCGGTCCGCACGATCCCCGGCGCCGGGGACGTGAGCGTCGAGCAGACCGACGGCGCGCCGACCTTCGACGTGCAGATCGACCGGCAGGCGGTCGGACGGCTCGGTCTCTCGGTCGAGGAGGTAGCGAACACCGTGTCGGCCGCACTTGGCGGCCGGGAAGCCGGGCTGTTGTTCGAGGGCGATCGACGCTTCTCGGTGGTGGTGCGTCTGCCCGACGCGCAGCGCGACGACATCGATACGCTGGGAGCGATCCCGGTCATGCTGCCGACGGCTGAGGGCCAGACCGCGCGCTCGATCCCACTGCGCGAGGTGGCACGGTTCAACTACACACAGGGGTTGAACCAGATCAGCCGCGAGAATGGCAAGCGCATGATGACCGTGCAGGTCAACGTGCGCGGGCGCGACCTTGGCGGCTTCGTCAAGGAGGCCGAGGCCCGCATCGATGCAATGCAGCTTCCCGCCGGGATGTATACCGGCTGGGGCGGCACCTTCGAGAGCCTGCAATCGGCGCGGCTGCGCCTGATGTTGGTGGTGCCGATCTGCTTCCTTGCGATCTACGCGCTGCTCTACATGGCACTCGGCGGCTTCGTTCCGGCGCTCATCGTCTTCTCGGCGGTGCCGATGGCGCTGGCAGGCGGCGTATTTGCGCTCTTGCTGCGCGGTATTCCCTTCTCGATCACCGCTGCGGTCGGGTTCATTGCCTTGTCGGGCGTCGCTGTCCTCAACGGCCTCGTCATGATGGGCGCGATCCGCAAGCATCGCGAGGAGGGCGAGGACGATGACAGGGCCATCGCTGACGGCGCGATGGAGCGGGTTCGTCCCGTCCTGATGACGGCGCTGGTGGCATCGCTGGGCTTCGTGCCGATGGCGCTTGCCACCGGCACGGGAGCCGAGGTGCAGCGTCCGCTCGCCACGGTCGTCATCGGGGGGCTCGTCACGTCGACCGCGCTGACGCTGCTGGTGTTGCCGGCGATCACCGCATGGGCATCGCGCTTGCAACGACGGCGCAGGGCAGTCGAACCAGCCCTCGACTAGATAAGTGCTGCCAATCGCTCGAACCGGCGATTGGCAGCACCCCGCTCAGCGACCCGCGCTACCGAAAATTACTCGGCAGCTCACTTCATCCTCTTCTCTCTGTCTTACGGGCTGGAAGTCAGCGTCCGACGACATTTTCAACAGCCACGTCCGGTTGTGACACCAGCGCGCAGCCCGCGGTTTCCGCGAAGTTATGGGTGTCAGAAGTCCACGTCAGATCGTCTGTGTTAGGAATGACCGGCCATCCGATGCAGGCTCACCATCTGCACTTTGTTCATACCTGCCGGGATGAATAGGCGTCCGCTTCTGGGAAAAGGACAAATGCTGGTGAATGACCGCAATTGGGTCTTATTAACCCCCATGAGTTCCGATGCCGGTCGGCCCCTCAATGACCTGGCGGACTTTGGTGGCGAGTTCCCGCCGCTTGTAAGGCTTCTGGATTAGCTCAAACTCCGATCCGCGCGCATCTACCCGCTCGATCGAGGACTCTGCATAGCCAGTCGTCAAAAGCACGCGCATACGCGGCCTGCGGCGTTTCACCTCCCGCGCCAGCATGACCCCGTTCATGCCTCCTGGCATGATGAGGTCGCTGAACAGCAGATCGACATGCTCGGCACCATCGAGGACCGCGAGCGCCTCATTGGCATCCTGAGCGCGCAGGACAGTGTAGCCGAACTCTGACAACACGGTCTCCGCATAGTCGCCGACATCGACCTGATCCTCGACGACGAGCACTGTTTCACTACCACGCTTGTCGGCGAGGGACCGTGGTAGCGGAGCACCGGTCGGATCCACCTTGGCGTTCGCACACGGGAACAGCATGGAGACGGTGGTGCCTTGTCCTTCCTCGGACACAAGCTGGAGCAGGCCACCGGACTGTTTCATGAAGCCATAGACCATGGAGAGGCCAAGCCCGGTCCCCTTGCCCTGATCCTTGGTGGTGAAGAAGGGCTCAGTCACCCGCTTCAACACCTCCGGTGACATGCCCGTGCCCTCGTCGGTGATCGCAACCGAGACATAGTCGCCGGGCGCAAGCTCGCTGAAGTCGCGATCACCGGCTTCGATCTGTCGGTTGCCCACATGGATCTTGATAGTGCCGCCATTCGGCATCGCGTCGCGGCCATTCAGCAGGATGTTGATGATTGCGAGCTCGGCCTGGGTCGGGTCGATACGCGCATTGCACGTCTTTTCCTGATGTTCGATCTCGACCTTCACGACACCGCCGGCCGTACGCTCGATGAGGGGCTGCAGCTCATCAATCAGGTCGACCAGGTTGACGACACGACCTTGCAGCTTCTGACGTCTCGAGAAAGCCAGCAACTGCTGGGTCAGCGTCGCTCCACGCTCTGCGGCCTGCATGACGGCATTGATCGAGCGAGCCGCACGCTTTCGGTCAAACTCACCCTCGCCCTCAATCTGATTGCGTAGCACATCGCCAAAGCCCTGGATCACAGTCAGCAGGTTGTTGAAGTCGTGCGCAACGCCGCCTGTCAGCTGGCCGACCGCCTCCATCTTCTGCGCCTGGCGAAGGCCCTCCTCGGCATCGCGTCGCCGCGTGACATCGAGCTGTGAGGCAAAGAAATAGATCAGCCGATTGTTAGCGTCGAAAACCGGCGAAATGAACAGCGCATTCCAGAAGGCGGCACCATTCTTCTTATAGTTGAGGATCTCGACGGAGATTTCCTGCCGCCGCTCGATGGCGCGGCGAACCTCCGCAACCGTGTCGCGGTCGGTATCCGGACCTTGGAGCAAGCGGCAGTTGATGCCGACCAACTCGTCCCAGCCATAGCCGGTCATGTTGATGAAGGCGGGATTGGCAAAGACGATCGGGTTGTCGGGCTGGTTCGGATCCGTGACGATCATCGGCATGCGCGTCGTCTTCACGGCGGCAAAGAAGATGCTGTTGCTGTCGTCTCCCATGTCGTGGTTCGCATCGCCAGACAGATGGGGCGGTGGGCCGCCGGGTGGCGTCTCGGAGGTTTCGTCGGTCATGTCGGTCCGGCTCAGGAGGAAGGCATGCCCCGAAGTGCCGGCCGCCTCGTAAAACTGCCACACATTAGGAACGTTCCCGTCACGATGATAGGACAGGAACCTTGTCTTGGTTACTCCGGTAGATGCCCGTCTACCGCTTCGTTTACAGATTTAAGATCCGACCGGATGGACCCAATCCAGCGGGCTTGTAGAGCCTGCTTTGAACGGGACCGAGGCCATCATGATCTGCAACCTGGATGACCTAGGCGATCATGTCGCGAAGATGAATGGGCGTCCGGAAGTGGCAAGCGGGTGAGAGGGTTTGAACGTCTGCTTCTGGGTCATCGCGGCGAAGGGGAGGGGCGGCAGCTCTCGCCCAATAGCGGACATTCGCACCGCTAAAGTCAGCGCATTAGCAGCTTCCATCGCAAAAATGCCGTCCGTCAATAAGCAGGGCCTCACTGACTTAGGTCAGTTGCTCCTTTGATGCTGGCATGCGTAACTTCGTCATGGGCAACGACGATGAGATCGCTCTTCTAAGGCGCCAATTGGAAGCCACCCAGGTCGCGCTACGCAAGAGCGAGACGCGAAATCGTCTCTTTCTCGAGGGCTTGGCTCAAGCAGTCTGGGAAACGGACGCCGCCGGGGCTGTCACCACCGATAGTCCGAGCTGGCGCGCCTATACTGGACAGACGGAAGAGGAGATGCTCGGCTACGGGTGGCTGAACGCCGTCCACCCCGACGATCGTGCCTATGCCGAGCGGCAGTGGCGGGAAGCCGTGGCCGAGGAGCGGTCGGCTAGCGCAGAGTTTCGAGTAAGCGCACCCGGCGGCGGCTGGCGGTGGACCAACGATCGCGCCGTGCCGTTGCGTGACGAGGGAGGCAAGATCGCGGGCTGGATAGGCGTCAACCTTGACATCGATGCCCGTAAACGCGTCGAGGAGGCGCTGCGGAAAAGCGAGGAGCGGTTCCGCACGATGGCGGACAATGCTCCGGTACTGATCTGGGAAACCGATCAGAAAGGGGCGACATCAGTCAACCGGCACTATACCGATTTTTTTGGCGTAAACGCTGACGAGATCGTCCGGATGGGTTGGACCAATTTCGTGCATCCCGACGACGCGCAAGGCTATCTGGATGCTTATTCCGAGGCATACCGACAGCGGACCGCCTATGTTCATGAATGTCGGTGCCTACGTGCAGACGGTCAATGGCGCTGGCTGCGCAGCAGTGGCGGCCCCATAGCGGAGGACCGCTTCGTCGGCTGCTCCCTCGATGTCACAGACCTGCTCAATGCCCAGCGAACGCTGCGCGAAAATGAAGAGCGACAGGCGTTCCTGCTACAGCTTTCTGACGCGGTTCGCCCGTTGGCCGATCCCGGAGACGTGCAGGGTGAAGCCACCCGGCGGCTGCGCAGCGAATTGAGTGCGGGTTGGTGCTACTACGTCAATTGGGAATTTCACCGACGCATCGGCCTCGTGCTTCGCGACAGCGCGAGAGAGGGTCTGCCGTCGCTGTCTGGCACGCAT
Source organism: Sphingomonas sp. S6 (assembly GCF_043498045.1). NCBI lineage: Bacteria > Pseudomonadati > Pseudomonadota > Alphaproteobacteria > Sphingomonadales > Sphingomonadaceae > Sphingomonas > Sphingomonas sp. S6. Next base: position 50,639 of record NZ_JBIEOE010000015.1, on the reverse strand, counting down.
GACGTGTCCGACGCACCCGAGTTCCTCCAGCTCTTGGCCGAAGGCGATGTGCTGAACGTCCCCGACTATGCCAGCTACGAAAAGCTACCCCAGCGCATCCGTCGAAACTTCGAAGCTTCAGGGTTCCGTTCGATGATGGTCGCTCCACTCGTCAAGAACGGCCGGCTGATCGCATCGCTGATCGTTGGCGACACGGACGTTCGAAGCTGGTCCGATAACGAAACATCGCTCCTGATCGACGTCGCGGAGCGCACCTGGGCCGCTATCGAGCGCGCGCGTGCCGAGGCTGAGCAGCGCGTGCTATCTGAGCGCCAACTGGTGCTCGTCGCCGAGCTTCAGCACCGGACGCGCAACATCTTGGCAGTGGTGCGCTCGCTGGCGGACAGGACGGTGCGGGCAAGTGCCGGCCTTGACGACTTCCGCGACAGGTTTCGCGACCGTCTGAATGCACTGGTTCGCGTTCAGGGGCTCTTATCGCGGCTGCATGAGCATGACCGGGTCACCTTCGACGAGCTGATCGAGACCGAGCTGGACGCCTTGGCCTGCGGAGACGGTCGGGTGCGGCTGAACGGGCCCAAGGGAGTGCGGCTCCGATCCTCGATGGTACAGACGCTGGCGATGGCACTGCACGAGCTGGCGACCAACGCCATCAAGTACGGCGCACTGGCTCAAGCCGGAGGACAGCTTGACGTTATCTGGCACGTTAGCCGCGAGGACAGCGTCGATAAAGCGCGGCTTCACATTGACTGGCGCGAGAGCGGCGTCCAGATGCCGCCCAATGGATCGCAGCCGAGCGGCGGAGGACAGGGGCGCGAGCTGATCGAGAAGGCTTTGCCCTATCAGCTCAGGGCGCAGACGACTTACCAGATCGGCACGCGTGGGGTCCATTGCACCATCACGATCCCCGTCTCGACCATGCCCGAGCGAGGAGCGGACAATGCCTGACAAAACGCTCAAGAACTGCCGCGTGCTGGTCGTCGAGGACGAGTATATACTTGCCGACGACCTCTCGACTGAATTGGGCTTGGCCGGAGCGACTGTGCTCGGACCTGTCGGCACGGTGCCGGATGCAATAGCATTGCTCGACGAGGAGCATGTCGACGGCGCCATCCTCGACATAAATCTAGGCGGCGAGATGGTGTACGATGTTGCCGAGCAGATGATGGAGCGCGGCCTGCCGTTCGTGTTTGCGACAGGCTATGACGCCTCGGCGATCCCGCCGCGCTTTGCCCACGTCATTCTATGCGAGAAGCCGATCAGCATGAAGCGGGTGGCTCAGGCGATCGGGCGCGTAATGCACGACTAGGTGGACGCGAGAGGCGGGCTGGGGTCAAATGGAGCGGTTGGTTCGCCGCAACCGAGCCAAGCCGAAGCGTCCGCTTTCCCCATTTTCGGTCTTCATTCATCCTGAGAGGGCCGCAGTTTTGCTGCCAGGTTCAGATGAACGAACGGCGGAAGCTGGCAGACCGGAAGAGCGGGTCGGATGACCGCAATTGGGTCAATCGAAATCGCTGTGGGGCAAACAGGTGTCGACCTCAGTCACCATCGCGCCGGAAGCGGCTGAGGTGGAGCTTTGAAGTTTAGGAAACTGGTACGCCGCCCGTAACGGCGACGACGTTGCCAGACATGTAGCTACCCTCAGGGGACGCGAGCAGCACATATGCGGGAGCAAGCTCTCCCGGCTGCCCAGCCCGCCCCGTCGGCGTGTCTTGGCCGAGCGTTTCGAGTTCCTGCGGCGATTTGGCGATCGGCTGTATGGGGGGTCCAGATCGGGCCAGGCGCAACCGCATTCACGCGGATCCCGTTACTGGAAAGAAGGTTGGATAGTCCGACCGTAAGGCTCGATATTGCGCCTTTCGTGGCGGCGTAGACGATCATGGTCTTGCTCGCGACCTTGGCCTGCTCGCTAGTCGTGTTGATGATCGCAGAGCCCGGCTTCATGTGCGGCGCGGCTGCCTTCGCGAGGCGGATCATGGCGAAGACATTGGCGGCGAATGCGCCTTGCATCTCGTCGTCGTCAATGCTTTCCAGCCCTTCGTTCATGGTCTGAGCCGCGGCATTGTTGACGAGGACGTCGATGCCGCCGAACTCCGTGACCGTGCGGTCGACAATACTTGCGCAATGGTCCCGGTCACGAATGTCTCCCGGGAGCAACAGACAACGCCGTCCGGCTTTCTCGACCCAGGTCCGGGTCTCCTCAGCATCTGTTGGCTCGTCGGGGAGGTAGGATATAGCGACGTCTGCGCCTTCGCGAGCGTAGGCGATCGCCACTGCCCGCCCGATACCTGAGTCACCGCCGGTGATCAGTGCAACCCGATCCTTGAGCAGTCCCTTACCGACATAGCTGTCCTCGCCATGATTCGGCTTGGTTCGCATCTGTGTCGTGAGGCCCGGACGCGGCTGTTGCGGCTCGTTGGGAAAGCTTGTTGGATAGCGAATGTGTAAATCGTCGGTCATATCGGTTCCTGATGATGGAGAAGTCAGGAAACGGTCGATGAGCAGTTACGTGCCGAAGCAGCGGACGCCGCTCACCTGCACCGGGCCAACACAGCAAAGGTGAACGAACGTTCGATCTTGGGTGGTTGAAAAGTTGCTCGAGCGGCCGCTTTTGGGTCTACCGATAGGTGAAGCGGCTGGCGCGAACCATGTCCTCGATCCAGCTAGTGAGCAATACGGAATAGATCCGTTGATGTTTGGGATCGCGCATCGAATGCGTCGCGCCCGGAATGATGCGGTGGCTAAACGAGTTCGTCTGCCGGAACGCAGCCTGCATCGAGAGCAAGGCCTCACGTGGGATCTGCTCATCGCGCTCGGATTCGACGATCAGCACGTCGCCGCGATAGGCGGCGCAGGCTGACAGGGCACGGTCGGCGCCCCCCGCATGCGACTGCTGGCGATAGGCGCGTACCACCGCCTTGTCGAGCTTGGCCTTGGGCGTGTCCCATTGATCGTCCGGGTAGAGCGCGGGTACGCGCATCGCGAGCCATCGCACCGGCCGCCGCGCGGTGAGCAGCATCGCCAGATATCCCCCATAGCTTGTGCCGACGACGCCGATGGCGCTGCGATCGACCAGCGGTTGCGCGGCGAGATAATCGTATGCCGCCGTCACGTCATCAAGGCCGTCCTGCCGCGTCACTTCATCCTGGCGGGCATCGCTGCCGGCATGGCCGCGCAGGTCGAAGGTGAAGCAGACGCAGCCTAGCCGCGCCAATTCCTCGGCATGACCCAGATCCTCGTCCTGATCACCTCCCCAGCCGTGGATGAAGAGGAAACCAGGCACCGGCACTTCGGGGCGCAGCAACGTGCCAACGAGCGTCTGGTCGTCCACGTTGAGTGATACCGCGCCCTTGTCGATCGCACCCGGTTCGCTCATGCATATCTCATCGCATATTTGGTCATCGCCCCGACCACCGGATCGACGCCCCGATAATATACCGTCGCGCCGATGGGCGGAGTGACCATATCATAGACCTCGACCGTGGAGCAGCGCACCTGCATCGTGTCGGGCTCGGCGCCGAAAGCCTCGAATGCGGCGACCTCCGCTCCGCTCGCGCCACCCACCCGCCAAGATTGTTCCAGTACGCCGATCCGCCGGGTCCCTGCTGCGTCACTGCCCTCGATGACGTCGTAGTTCCGCCGCGTCAGGAGGATGTCGGGATAGGCGGCATGGGCTGCCGCGTCGAAGATCGCCGCGCACCGGATCGCCTGTGCAAGGCGATCGGGCAGATCGAGCGCTGCCAGCTCCGCAAAGCCGCCTCGCACGACGTGGAGATCGGTGCCGCCATAGACCTCGCGTCCCTTGTGGTCGGTGGTGAGCGTCTGCGTGCCCCAATAGCCGATGCTCTGATGTCCGAGTTGGACCACGCCGACGCTGTAGGTGACGACATCGATCAAATTTTCTTCCAGCACGATGCCGAATTCGGCGAGATCCGCGGCGTTCTCGCTGGCGAGCGCGGTGTCCAGGTGTTCCGCAGTGCGCACAACCTGCTGGCCGAGTCCCGCTTTGCCGCACACATCCTTGATGCGCACCGGACCCCTGGCAAGCAACAGGCGACCGGCCAGCGCCGCGTCGGCATGGCTGAAAGCGGTGTAGCCCGGCAGTGCCGCGTCTCCCAGCAGCCGACCCATATCGAACGACCAACGGGAAGGGCGTGCCGCCCCGTCGCTGACCAGGCCGTGGGAGATCGCCTTGGTGGCGACAAACGATGCAGGGACGACGCCACCCAACAGGCCGTGGCGATCGACGATGCCGGCGGCGCTGGCGACGCGTGCCTCCAACGCTTCGCCGGGCACAAGCAACACAGCGGCGAGCGAAGCTTGTTCGGCGTCCATGGGGTCGAGCAGGGGCTGATCAAGGATCGCCGCGATCCGTGCGAGCAGCGTCGCCCGAGACGCCCGATCATGGACGTTGCCGGCCGGCCGGACATGATCGATCAGCTCCGCGACGCCGCTGGTTTGCCATGGCAGCACAATAGGGACGCAGGACATGGCCGTCGCCACATCGCGAAGCTCGGGAACGCTGGGCATGCCGTTCACCTTGTCAGAGGAAAGGCCTCAACGGACCATCTCCGCGCCAGTTCACGGGGCTATCAACTATTTCGTGCGCCAACCTACGTGGGGAACAAATCGATACAGGAAAGCCCGCGTTTGCTGGCGCGTCCCGGCGCCCCTTGGTCCGCAGCATAGTAAGAGGATTGGTGCTGGACGTGCTCATAATCACAGAAATGCCGCCTGCGCGCGCATTAGAACGACGAAGCGCATTAGCCAGATGAACGAACGTCGGAAGCTTGGAAGCATCGAGGGCCACTAAGCGTCCGCAAATTGGGTCAACGCAGCGGGGCGCAGCGCCGCGCTCGTTCTGAGTGGTCGGCTGCGAGCACACTGGAGCCGTCAGGATCAATGGCCGGATCAAACCCAAATCATATGACCTGATTCCCGCGCATATGGAGCGATCTTCTTTTCCACAAAGCGAAATCCCCTTCCTCAAGGAACCCTGAGTCCGGGATCTTGCGACGACAAACTGGGCGTTTTGCTAACGCAAAGTGGAGGACGGGTTAACGCGCTGCAGGCAGTCACCGCTCTGTAGTGAAGGTCCCGAAATTTTTTTTACAAATGTGTTGCACCGCAACGCAAAGGCTGATTGACTATCATTTGTTTGGTGGGCCGCCAAACAGCGTTAGATAGTTTCACGCGTAACCGCGTATGCGCACAAGCGTTGCGGCTATTAGGTCAGGATGTTTGAGGTGTCGACCGCCGACGGGGCGGAACGCGTGGCAACTGCCGCGACGGGGGCACTCATATGGTAACACGCAGAAAGATGCTGGGTCGGCTCGGTCTTGTGGGCGGTCTTGGAGCGACTTTGGGGGCAATGCAGGCGCTTGGGCTCGCCGGCTCGGCCCAGGCTCAGGACATGAGTGGACTGACGCCAGCGCTTGGTAAGGGCCGACATGTCGTCATCCTTGGTGCTGGCATCGCCGGCCTGACCGCCGCTTATGAATTGGAGCAGGCAGGGTTCTTGGTGACTCTGCTCGAGGCGCGCAGGCGCGTTGGCGGTCGCGCTTGGACTGTTCGTAATGGCGACAAGATCGAGATGAACGGCGAGACGACGCAGATCGCACGATTCTCAGACGGGATATATTTCAATGCCGGTCCCGCACGCATTCCAAGCTTCCATCAAGGTCTGCTCGGCTACGCCAAGAAGTTCGGTGTACCGCTGGAGGTTGAGGTCAATTCGAGCCGCTCCGCCTATGTCATGGCGGACGATGGATCGAAGATCCGTATGCGCACTGCTATCAACGACATGCGCGGGCGTATTGCGGAACTGCTGGCGAAAGCGATCGGCAAGGGTTCGCTCGACACTGAGCTGACCGCTGTGGATCGTGACAAGCTCATGCCGTTCCTCAAGGCATACGGCGACCTCGGCGACGGCAACGTGTTCACAGGCACCGAACGATCGGGTTTTGGGACTTCGCCGGGGGCGGGCGTCACCTTCGCCTCACCATCGACCGCGATGCCCTTGGACCAATTGCTGGCCAACCAACGGTTGCCGATGACGCTTTTCGAAGACAACCTCTATATGCAGGCGACAATGTTCGAGCCAGTCGGCGGCATGGATCGTATCCATGCCGCCATGGACAATGCGCTGCGCCGCCCAGCCCTGCGTGGTGCCGAGGTGACGCGCATTCGGCAGCGGCCCAGCGATATTGAGATTGTCTATCGTGACACTGCAAGCGACGCAGTTGAGACGGTCGTGGCGGACTATATGATTTGCACAATCCCGTTCCCGGTACTGGCCGGCATCGACACCAACTTTTCGCCGAAGCTTAAGAAGACGATCGCGGGCGTCGTCTACGACTATTCTAACAAGGTCGCGTTCGAGAGCCCGAGATTTTGGGAGAAGGAGCAGATTTACGGCGGAATATCATTCGTAGGCGGACCAACGACGTTAGTGTGGTATCCCTCTGCTGGACTGCACACCGACCGCGGTATGCTGCTTGGATGCTATTCGTCTGGACCAACCGCCGCGGAGTTTCAGAAAAGGCCAATCGCCGAACAGATCGCGTTCAGCCAAGGCGTCGTCGAAAAACTACATCCCGGTCACGGCGCCGATCTCGTCAACGGCATCGCGGTCAATTGGCACAAGATCCCCTACAGCTTGGGGCCCTGGCCTGACTGGAACGCCGGCAGCGCGAACGGCAGGCAGGAGGGGCACATTGACACCGACGCCTTTCGCTTCCTTCAGGCTCCCGAAGGGCGCATCTACTTCGCCAGTGCGGCACTCAGCCAGACACCCGGCTGGCAGGAGGGAGGCATCCAGTCAGCGCGAGCGCAGGTTTTGGCCCTCGCCAGACGGGTAACCGCTCAGGCGCTGGTCACTTCTGGGGTCCGCGCGGCATGAGCTTGGCGGTGCCGACGCTCGTGCTCCGTTCCGCCGAACCAGGTGACGCGCCGGCGCTGGGCAGGCTGATCGAGCAATCGGCGCGGGCACTCAGCCGCACATACTATACAGCCGAGCAGATCGAGGCGGCCATCAGCCATGTTTTCGGCATCGACAGCCAATTGATTTCGGACGGTACGTATCTCATCGCGGAGCGCGATGGTTCACTCGCAGGGTGCGGCGGCTGGAGCAGACGCGGAACGCTATTCGGGAGCGACCACTTCCCCGGCCGCACGAGCGCCTTGCTTGATCCCGGCTTCGACGCGGCCCGAATCCGCGCCTTCTTCGTCTGCCCAAGTCATTCTCGGCGTGGGGTTGCCGCAGCACTGCTGGCGGCATCTGAAGGCGGAGCTCGGAACGCGGGTTTCCGCCGCACGACGCTCATGGCGACGTTGCCCGGCGAGCCCTTCTATTCGGCGCAAGGGTATCTAGCGGAGGGCGCGACCATGCAGGATTGCGGCGGGATCGAGGTACCCTTCATCGCGATGAGCAAGATGATTGTCAGTTAAGCGTCGTTCGGCCGCGACCTGATTCCGCAAGTTCGATCGATGTGTTCGACAGTTCGCAAAAACTAGAAATCGTGTGAGAAGTTTATCGGCAGTCACAATCGTCACGGACGCGCTTCCGAGGCCGATGCGTTATGTGCACAAAAAGGGCGCGGAGAGGATGGCGGGGCTAACCTGAACATAAGGGGGCAGTCCATGAATTTCGATTCGACCACTTCGCGAACCGCGATCGCAGTTACGCTCTTCATTGTTTCTACGAGCGTAGCCGAAGCCCAGACCACGCAATCTGCTTCCGCACTCGTGCTCACGCCGGTTGCTGCTTCGATCGCTACCGACCCGGTAGTCGATGGTCAGCAGGCGCTGGTTTCAGACGCGGCGCAGCAGGACGGCAGCGACATCATCGTCACTGGGACCCGGGCCACCGGCATCACGGCAGCCGAGAGTGCGGCTCCGATCAAGGTGCTGGACTCCGACACGCTCAGCCACGTGGGGCAGCCCAACCTCAACCAGGTGCTCACGCAGCTTGTGCCTTCTTTCACAGCGCAGGCCTTCGGCGGCGACACAGCCAATCTGACGTTGTCCGCGCGATTGCGCGGTCTCAGTCCAAACCACACCCTCGTGCTGGTCAACGGCAAGCGCCGCCATGGCACGGCCAACCTTGCCGTCCTCGGTGGACCATATCAGGGCGCTGCGACCGCCGATCTCGACCTGATCAGTCCATCGTCAATCAAGCGCATCGAGGTGTTGGAGGATGGGGCGGCCGCGCAGTACGGATCTGATGCGATCGCCGGCGTCATCAATATCATCTTGAAGGACGACAAGGAGGGCGGCGACGGCTACGTGACCGCGGGGCAGAACTACGACGTCGGTGGCGAAACCTACGCCGGCACACTCCACCTGGCGACCAAGGTCGGCGAAAGCGGCTACTTCAACGTCACTGCCTTCCATCGCTACCATGATTTCACAAGGGTTGGCGGACTCGATCGGCGCGTCACGGACGCTAGCGGAACGCTATTGCCGCTTTCGACACCGACAACCTACGGCATCAGTGCCATTCAGCGGCAATTATATCCTGGCATCGCCGGCTTTCCGTACGTCAACGCCATCAACGGTGATGCACAGTCGCGGCTGACCAACCTGCAATACAACACGGCATACGATTTCGGGGACGGAGAGGTGTATAGCTTCGGCACCTATTCGAAGCGGATCGCCAGCGCGAACGAGAACGTGCGGGTTCCGACCCGCGTGTCCCGAACGGTGGCCGGCGTCACCACCTACTTCGATCCCGAGGGGAACAACCCGGCGAATGGTTTCATCCCGCGCGAGAAGATCCGCGAGGACGACATGGCGTTCACCGGCGGCGTCCGCGGCATGCTGAGCGGATTCCACTACGATCTCTCAACGACGTTCGGTCAGGACAAGAACGAAATCTATACGGTGAATTCCGCCAACGCCTCGCTGTTTGCCGACACCGGCTTTACTCCGACCAGCTTCTACGACGGCTTTTTCAAGTCTACAGAATTTACCGTGAATGCCGACTTTACGCATGAAATAGATGCGGGATTGGCGGGGCCTATCAATCTTGCCTTCGGTGCGGAGTATCGCAAGAACGTTTATCAAATTGGCTCCGGCGACCCAGGATCGATCTATAAGGAGGGGGGTCAATCCTACCCGGGCTTCCGCCCTTCCGATGCCGGCATCAATGGCCGAAACTCGCAGGCTGCCTATGTCGACATTGCTGTCGACGCGATCGAGGGGCTTAAGCTCGACGTTGCAGGGCGCTATGAGCACTATTCCGATTTCGGCAGTAAATTCATCTACAAGGGCACTGGCCGCTACGACTTCTCCGACGCATTCGCGCTGCGAGGCACGTTCTCGACCGGCTTCCGTGCACCAACGCTTGCGGAATCGTATTATTCGGCGACCAACGTGTCCCCGACATCGGCCTTCGTGCAGCTGCCGGCCAATTCCGCTGCCGCGAAGCTCATCGGCTTCCAGAACCTGAAGCCTGAGAAATCGACCAACTACTCGCTCGGCACCGTCATCCGCCCGATCGATAGGCTGACGATCACGCTCGACGCCTACCAGGTGAAGATCCGGGATCGCATCCTGGGCACTGGCTCCATCTTCGGCAGCGGCGGAGCGGTCAATTTTCCTATCGTGACGCGCGCGATCGTTGCCAATGGCAACGTGCTTGATCCGACCGTCAGCCAGACGGGCATCAACATCTTCACCAACGGCGCTGATACACGCACCCGTGGCGTCGATCTCGTCGTCAGCTACGCCACCGACTTCGGCGATTACGGCAAGGCGAACTGGACGATATCCGGCAACTACAATGAAACCAAGCTCACCAACCTGATTGCCGCGCCCGCGACGCTGACCAACCCGCGCACCGGGACGGTGATCCCGCTGTTCGACCTCGGCGCACAGGCAAATATCGAGACGGCGTCCCCAAGGGTGAAGGTGATCTCGTCGGTGCTTTACACGCTGGACAAGTTCTCGGCGACGCTGCGCGGCACGGTCTACGGCAAGTCGTCCGCGCAGCTGACGCCGGACGGCGGGACCTATTACAAGCAGACGATTGGAACCGCCTTTATCGGCGATATCGAGCTGAATTACGACATTAGCCCTGAGCTTCAGCTCACCGTGGGTGCGAACAACGTCTTCAACAAACGCCCCCCGACCGTTCCGCTGGTGCCGGGTACCACGAACCTCACTTTGGTGAACGGCGGCAACGTGCTGGATGCGCCGCTGACGTTCAGCCCCTACGGCATCAATGGAGGCTATTACTACGCCCGGATCAACGTGTCCTTCTGAAGCACTGGAGATTCAACATCATGCGTCTTGCACCCCTCGGCTACGCCGCGATCGGCCTCGCGGCATTGACTGCGCAAGCGAACGCCCAAAGCGTTGTAAAACATCCCAACTCGACCCCTGGGTTGATCCTCCAATCAGTGACGGTGAAGTCCGGAGCTTCGACGCTATACCTCAGCGGACAGCTCGCGGCCCCGCTCGAACCTGCCAAAAACGTCCCTACTGCCGAACTGACAATCGCCGACTTCGGCGATACCAAGACGCAGACCGCGAGCATCCTCAACAAGATCAAGGGCATTCTTGCCGAGCACGGTTACACGATGGCCGACGTGGTCAAGCTCACGGTGTTCGTCGCAGGTGATCCCAAGCTAGGCGGAAAAATGGATTTTGCGGGCATGAACGAGGGCTTTAAGCAGTTTTTCGGCACGGCAGATAATCCTGGCACTGTCGCCCGCTCGACCGTCCAGGTCGCCGCACTCGCGGGTCCCGCGTTCCTTGTCGAGATTGAAGCCACGGCAGCCAAGTAGGCGCCGTCGTCGGCGGCACGCATTCGCACCGCGTGCCGCTGATGCGGTCTTCTGAGAATTTGGGGCGGTGCTCGAGATCGGCACTGGGCGTCAGGATAGGCACGGCAAAGGTCAATCGCCATGTCGTGGGCAGTGTGATGACGGGCGCGCATCAACTTTCAGGTTGAAGACCGCACTGCTGCGCAGGTGACCGCGATCCATATGCCCCCTCTGTCAACTGCAAAACCTGCCTAATACACCTCACGCAGTTGGCGGTATTCAGCGAGTATTGGCAAGCCAAACGAAAAAGCGGCTTGGTGACCTCTGCACAGAACCAAGCGCCACCTTACCGGACGGTCGGCATTGTCATGTGCCCCTCGCAGCTCCTCAAAAAGCCAGTCGAATATCACTGTGCGTTTTCGTTCACCGGTCTCTTGTGAGATGAACGAATGGCGGAAGATGGGAGGCGGTGAGGGCGACATGAACGTCTTGTTGTGGGTCAAGTGTACTGAATGCGCTCAGTACGCCTCGGCATCGACGTGCTGACTGAATCAGCGACTTTGGGGTGATCTAATGTCCGAAAGGTTCAAGCGTCCTACCGCAGCTAAGCGGTATAGCCTGAGTCCGCACAAGGGGACGTTTCATGGCCAGCATCGCACATCCGGCACGGGGGCGCAGGGACGAGAATTCCTTTTTCGTCCGATCAGCGCTGGTCATGGCGACGATCACTTTCATTGGGTTCGCAAGCAACTTCGTGCTTGGACGGGTGCATGCGTCGGCACTGCCGCTTCACGTGCATCTCCATGCGCTGCTCTTCGCCACCTGGATGGCGCTCTACGTCGCTCAAACTATGTTGGCCAACCGTGCGGCCATGCGACTTCACCGCCGCCTAGGCTGGGCGGCAACGGCACTCGCCGCGATCCTGGTGCCGCTTGGCATAGCCGTTACCCTGATCGCGATCCGGCGTCATTCGGTGCCCTTTTTCTTCCCTGTTCCAGTGTTCCTTGCGATCAACGTTTTCGGCCTCCTCGGCTTTAGCGGCCTTTTCGCTGCGGCGATCATGATGCGCCGGCGCCGCGAATGGCATCCGCGGCTGATGGTGTGCGCAGCCGCCATGCTGTCTGCGCCGGCCTTTGGTCGACTCTTGCCGATGCCGCTGTTGGGAAATTGGGGGCCGCTGGCGATCACAATAGCCGTGCTTGCATACCCGGTGGCAGGCATGGTTCATGATCGCAATTCGCGGGGCGGGGTGCACCGCGCATGGTGGGTCGGGGCCTGCGTCATCGCGATCGTCCAACTCACGGCAGGACCGCTCGCATTCAGCTCTGCCTTCCAATCGATATCGGAGACGATCGCCAGCGGATGAATCAGGTCTGGGCTATGCGAGCCCACGCCGGGAAGAACAGGGTCGGTGCTGCCCCCGTCAGTTCGGCGCATTCTCGCGTGAAGTGCGCCTGATCGGCATAGCCCGCGGCGTACGCCAGGTCCGTCCAGCGCGCTTCCGGCCGAACCTGACGCGCCTGAAGGATGGTGTTTAAACGGATCGTGCGCGCATACAGTTTGGCAGGAAGTCCTATCTGGCGGATAAAGCGGCGCGAAAATTGTCGCTCGCTGAGTCCGGCCCAACTGGCAAGTCGATCGATACGCACCTGCCCGCCGAACCGCAGCAGGAGCCGGGCTGCGATGTCGATCTGATCCGGACGTCCTCCACCTCCGCTCCAGCGTCGCAGCCAATCTTCCGCCGCGACCACTCGTCCCTCGAAGTCGGAGGCGCGTAGAACGCCGTCGCGCAGTTCGGCGGTGAGCGGACCCAGGACATCAACCAAGTCGACGCCTCGGTTCGCGAGCTCGGCCATGTTGATCCCGCAAAGCCGATGAAGAGTGCCGGGGCGAAGGCGGATGGAGAAGGCACGGATCTCGCCGGCAAGGAGCAGACGCACATGGCCTCGGCCGTGGGGGCCGACCAGTGACACCTCGGGTGAGATCTCCGCTGCGCCACCATCGTGCGAGACCCGATAACGGTCCGCACAATAGATCTCAATGAACTGATCCGGACGAGCAGGAAGTGGATGGGTCAGCGTCTCTCCGGCAAAGGCGGCCGATCGTTCCTCGTAGCAGCTCGCGAGATGCCTGAGCGGTGCAGAAGTAAGGCGACGACGGGGAACCATCTGGGATTCGAATCATGTCCTTCGGAGTCCGCAATGCCTAATACCAAGACCCGGCGGTCAGGCTAACCTTCGTTGGCTTGCTGAACGAATGGCTGAAGTGCGAAAGCTGCAAGGAAGCAGCGAATGACCATATCTGGGTCGTCACAGACTACCCTGCTGCGTGTAACCTGATCTTAGGTGATATCAGCCTTTTAACGAGCTCCGCCTTCGTCGGTCATCTGAGAGGGCATCCAAAGCCCAGAAGGGGAGAGGCGTGATACATGACAGGAATCGGGTCACCCGATTAGATCCCTGAAGGGTCAGGAGGATACTAAAGAAGCGCAGTAACGAGGACGAAGAAGCAGCAAATCGCGGTGAGGATTGCAAAACGTCGCCAACCGCCAGCAGGCGTGCTGAAGATGGCAAATCGGCGTCTATCGACCATCAAGGATTTGCCGCCTGTGCTGCGCACCCCTCAGAGCCGTCGGCGACGATCAATGGCACACTATGACCGCATTCGGGCGTTCGCACGGCCTCGCCGATCAAGAGAAGGGTGGGGTCGTCATCGCTGATCGTCTGGACCAGAAAGGCGAGCGCCGACAGCCGGCCACGGATGCATCGTTCCTGTGGCAGCGACGCGTTGACGACGATCAGCACGGGAGTCGCGGGCGCGCGGCCCGCAGCGATCAGTCGCGTTGCGACCTCGCCGGCGGCCGCACGGCCCATGTAGACCGCGAGCGTGCCGTTCGGCCGGGCGAGCGCGGGCCAGTCCAGATCGATCGTGTCGCCCTGGCGCGCATGGGCGGTGACGAAGGTCAGGGAACGCGCCAACCCGCGCAGCGTCAGCGAGATGCCGCTCGACGCGGCGGCGGCGCTGGCCGCCGTGATGCCGGGACAGATGTGGACGGGGACGCCCTGCGCCGTCAGATGTGCCACTTCCTCCGCGGAGCGGCCGAAGATCGACGGGTCGCCGCCCTTTAACCGGACCACCCGCAGCCCGGCCCTCGCCGCCGCCAGGATCAGGTCGTTGATCGAACCTTGGGCCTTGGAATGACGTCCCGATCGCTTTCCGACGGAGACGCGCTCGGCGGTCGCGGAAGCCAGCGCCAGCACGCCGGGGCCGACAAGGGCGTCGTAGAAGACGACGTCCGCGGCGGCGATCAGCCGCTCGGCCTTGCGCGTCAGCAAGTCGGGGTCGCCGGGTCCCGCGCCGACGAGCCACACGGTGCCGGGGGCGAAGTCAACGGACGACGGCATCGGCGATCTCCTGATGGTCGCTCACGAGGCGAGCGAGAGCGGGGCGGCACGAGCCGCAATTGGTGCCGGCGCCGAGCGCGCGGCCGATCGCGCCGACATCGGTCAGCCGCTGCTGCGCGATCGCGTTGACGATGATCGTCAGGCCGACATCGAAGCAGGCGCAGACGATCGGGCCGCGGTCTACCTGCGCGCCGGGCGCGCGGCCCGCGAGCAGGGTCGGCCCGGCAGGCTCGCCCAGTTGCTGGATCAGCCAGTCGCGCGGCGGCAGCGATCCGTCGCGGGCGAGGAAGAGACAGGCGGCGAGGCGCCCCTGATCCAGCACGGCGGCGCGCCACGCGCCACGCCCGCGGTCGTGCGTCTCGACCCGCTGGCCGGCGGGGAGCAGCCCCTCCAGCACGGTGGTGTCGTCATCGCCGGCAAGCTCGATCATCCAGCCCATCGGCACTGCCACGCGCGTCGCCCAGGCGACGCCGGGCAACGCAGGCGGTGCATCGGCGCGGACGATCGCGAAGGCGCGCCATGCGGTGGCGACAAAAGCGATGGCGGCCGGGGTCGCCTTGAAGCCTGGCTGTCCCGAATGCGGGTCCGCGAGTGGACGCGGCAGCAATCCGGTGCGCCCGCCGGTCGCGGTGCGATCGGTCCAGTGGATCGGCACGAACAGCTCGCCGGGGCGCTGCCCTTCGCTCAGCGCGACGCGATAGAGGCTGGAGCCCTGCGGCGTCGATACGCGCGCGAGGCCGCCGTCGGTCAGCGCGAGCGCGGCGGCGTCGGCGGGGTGGACTTCCACTAAAGGCTCCTCGCGGTGGCGGGCCAGTTTCGGGCTCAGTCCGGTGCGGGTCATCGTGTGCCATTGGTCGCGATAGCGGCCGGTGTTGAGCGTCATCGGCCATTGCGCGAGCGGCGCGGCGATCGGTGCCTGCTGCGTCGGGACCAGCCGCGCGCGACCGGTAGGCGTGGGGTAGCGCCCGTCGGCGAAGGGGATTCCGCCCCAGCGAGACGGCGTCATCGTCTCATAGGCGGCGTTAGCGGTCGCCGCATGGCCGGGCAGCGCGAACAGCCGCTCGCCCGTATTGCCGTACAGCGACAGGCGCGCATGTTCGCGCCAGATATCGGCCGGGCGATCGTAGGGGAAATGCGCCGCCCAACCCATGCGCCGGGCGACTTCGCCGACGATCCACCAGTCGGGCTTCGCCTCGCCGGGCAGCGGCAGCACCGCGCGCTGGCGGCTGATCGTGCGGTCGGAGTTGGTGACGGTGCCGTCCTTTTCGCCCCAGGCGGCGGCGGGCAGGCGGACGTGCGCGTGTACGCTGGTGTCGGTCCGCGCGATGACGTCGGAGACGACGACGAAGGGGCAGGCGGCCAGCGCCTCGCGCACGCGTGTGGCGTCGGGCATCGAGACGGCGGGGTTGGTCGCCATCACCCACAACGCCTTGATCCGGCCTTCGCCGAGCGCGCGGAACAGGTCGACCGCCTTCAACCCCGGCTTGGTCGCCATGTTGGGCGCCGCCCAAAAGCGACCGACGCGCGCGACATTCTCCGGCGCGAAATCCATGTGCGCGGCGAGCGTCGTCGCGAGGCCGCCGACCTCGCGCCCACCCATCGCGTTCGGCTGTCCGGTGATCGAGAAGGGCGCGGCGCCCGGCTTGCCGATCCGGCCGGTCGCGAGATGGACGTTGAGGATCGCGTTGACCTGATCGGTGCCGCGCAGCGACTGGTTGATTCCCTGGCTAAATAGCGTGACGGTGCGCGGGGTGGCGGCGAACAGATCGAAGAAGCGGTTGAGGTCGGCGGGCGGCACGTCGCAGGTGCGCGCCGTGGACCACAGGTCGCCATCGCGCTCGATTACGTCCCAGAAGCCGTCCGGCACGTCGAGCGGCGCATCGTCGGTCAGGCCGGCGCGGCGGCAATGCGCGAGCAGGCCGTTCATCAGCGCGACGTCGCTGCCCGGCCGGATGGCGAGGTGCAGATCCGCACCTTCCGCCGTCTCGGTGCGGCGCGGGTCGATCACCACCAGCCGGGTGCCCCGCGCCTCGCGCGCGGCCATGATCCGTTGATAGACGATCGGGTGGCACCAGGCTGTGTTCGATCCGACGAGCACGATCAGGTCGGCGGCGTCGATATCGTCGTAGCTCGCCGGCACGATATCCTCGCCGAACGCGCGGATATGCCCGGCGACCGCGCTCGACATGCACAGCCGCGAGTTGGTGTCGATGTTCGCAGAGCCGATGAATCCCTTCATCAGCTTGTTGGCGACGTAATAATCCTCGGTCAGCAATTGGCCCGAGACGTAGAAGGCGACGCTGTTCGGCCCGTGCCGCGCGATCGTGTCGCGAAAGCGCTTGGCGACGAGATCGAGTGCCTTGTCCCAACTCGCCGTGCGGTCGCCGATCATCGGGGTCAGCAGCCGCCCTTCGAGACTCACCGTCTCGCCCAGATGCGTGCCTTTGGAACATAGCCGGCCGCGGTTGGCGGGATGGTCTGGATCGCCCTCGATGGCGACCGTCCGTTCGCCGGTCCGCGTCGCCACGATGCCGCAGCCGACCCCGCAATAGGGGCAGGTGGTGCGGACCGGCTCCCCCATCTCAGGCGGCATCCGCGAGGGGCAGGGTGCGGGCGAGCAGGATCCGTGTCCCCTCGCGCCGCACCGCCAGCGTCGGCGTGCAGCCGCTGTCGTCGCCCTGCGCCTGACCGTTCGCCAGCGCGATCTTCCAATTGTGCAGCGGGCACGCCACCGCATGGCCGTGAACGATGCCCTGGCTCAGTGGCCCGCCCTTGTGCGGGCAGCGGTCGACCAGCGCGAAGACGTGATCGTCTACCGTGCGGAATACCGCGACGGGGGTGCCGTCGAGCGTCAGCGTGCGGGCGCCCTGCGCGGGAATGTCGGCCAGCGTGCCGATGTCGAGCCAGTCCTGCATGATCGTCTCCGTCATTCTGCCGCGACCAGCAGCGGCTGGTAGAAATGTGCGTCCTCGCCCGCGGCACGCTTTTGCCACGGGTCGTCCTGCATGAAGCGCTGCGAGAAGCGGAAGCGTTCGGCGAGCGCGGGGATCGCGTCGGGATCGTCGAGCAGGCTCGCCTTGATGTGGTCGAGGCCAACCCGCTCGATCCAGGGCGCGGTGCGTTCGAGGTAGCGTGCCTCCTCGCGGTAGAGCTGGACGAAGGCGGCACAGACCTCCATTGCCTCCGCCTCGGTCGCGACCTTGCAGAGGAAGTCGGTCGCGCGGACCTTGATCCCGCCGTTGCCGCCGACGTGGAGCTCGTACCCTGAATCGACGCAGACGATCCCGAAATCCTTGATGGTCGCCTCGGCGCAATTGCGGGGGCAGCCCGACACCGCGATCTTGAACTTGTGGGGCATCCACGACCCCCAGGTCATCTGCTCGATCTTGACGCCGAGGCCGGTCGAATCCTGCGTGCCGAAGCGGCACCATTCGGACCCGACGCAGGTCTTCACCGTGCGCAACGACTTGCCGTAGGCGTGGCCGCTGACCATCCCGGCGGCGTTCAGGTCGGCCCAGACGGCGGGCAAATCCTCCTTCCTGATCCCGAAGATGTCGAGCCGCTGGCCGCCCGTCACCTTGACCATCGGCGCGTTGTACTTGTCGACCACGTCTGCGATCGCACGCAGTTCGCGCGGCGACGTCAGCCCGCCCCACATCCGCGGCACGACCGAATAGGTGCCGTCCTTCTGGATGTTGGCGTGCATCCGTTCGTTGACGAAGCGGCTCTGCTGGTCGTCCTTATACTCGCCGGGAAGCGCGCACAGCAGGTAGTAATTGAGCGCCGGGCGGCAGGCGGAGCAGCCGTCGGGGGTCGACCAGTGCAGCTTGTGCATCACTTCGGGGATCGAGCGCATGTCCTGCGCGACGATCTCGCGTCGAACGTCGTCGTGGCCGAAGCTGGTGCATTTGCACATCGTCTTGACCGTGCGCTCGCCGCCGTAATCCTCGCCCAGCGTGATCGATAGCAACTGCTCGACGAGGCCGGTGCAGGACCCGCACGAGGCGGACGCCTTGCAAATCGATCGCACCGCGTCAAGGCTGACCGCCCCGTCGACGATCGCCTGGCAGACCTTGCCCTTGGAAACGCCGTTGCAGCCGCAGATCTCGGCATCGTCCGAGAGCGCCGCAACGGCCGCCTTAGGGTCCGCCTGCCCCCCTCCCGAGGCGAAGGTCTGGCCGAAGATCAGCACGTCGCGGATGGCCGAAACGTCCTCGCCCTTCTTCAGCAGGTCGAAATACCAGCTGCCGTCCGCGGTATCGCCGTAGAGCACCGCGCCGACGATGCGGTCGCCCTTCACTACGACGCGCTTGTAGACGCCGCGGCTGGCGTCGCGCAGGACGATGTCCTCGGCCCCGTCGCCGCCCGCGAAATCGCCCGCGGAGAAGACGTCGATCCCCGATACCTTGAGCTTGGTCGACGTCACCGAGCCGCGATAGCCGCTGTGCCGGTCGACGAGGCCGTCGGCGAGGCTGCGGCACATGTCCCATAGCGGCGCGACGAGGCCGTAGACCTGGCCGTCATGCTCGACGCATTCGCCGACCGCGAGCACGTCGGAATCGGACGTGACCATATGGTCGTCGACCTTGATCCCGCGGCCGACGTCGAGCCCGGCGGCGCGGGCGAGCGCGGTGGCGGGGCGGATGCCGACCGCCATGACGACCAGGCTGGCGGGGATCAGCGTGCCATCGGCGAGGCGGACGCCCTCGACTTGGCCGTCGCCGACGATCTCGGCGGTATTGGCCTCGGTCAGGATCACCTGCCCGCGTGCCTCCAGCGCGGTCTTGAGCAGCCAGCCGGCAGATTCGTCGAGCTGCCTCTCCATCAGCGTCTTGGAGAGATGAATCACCGTCACCTTCATGCCGCGCAGTGACAGGCCGTGCGCCGCCTCCAGCCCCAGCAGCCCGCCGCCGATCACCACCGCGCTGCCGCCCTTATCCGCGGCGGCGAGCATATGGTCGACGTCCTTCATGTCGCGGAAGGTGATGACGCCGGGCAGGTCCCTGCCCGGCACCGGGATGATGAACGGGTCGGAGCCGGTGGCGAGCAGCAGCTTGTCGTAGCTGACGCTGCGCCCCGACCGTGCGGTGACTGTCTTCGCAGCCCGGTCGATCGTGTCGACCGGGTCGCCCGCGATCAACTCGATGGCGTTGTCGGCGTACCAGTCGTGGCCGTTGATGACGATCTCGTCGAACGTCTTCTCGCCCGCCAGCACCGGGGACAGCATGATGCGGTTGTAGTTCACATGCGGTTCGGCGCCGAAGATCGTGACGCGGTAACGGCCGGGATCGCGCGCGATCAGTTCCTCGACCGCGCGGCATCCGGCCATGCCGTTGCCGACGACGACCAGATGCTGGCGCGGGCGCATGCCCGCACCGCCATCCGGCGATGCCTCTGGGGCGGTCTGTGCGAAGCCTTCGAAATCCATGTGCTCAATGCTCCGGAAACAGAAAAGGCCGCCATGCGGACGCTGGTGAACCCAGCGCCTGCATGGCGGCCTTGCCATCATCGTGATCGGTGGCGGACAGGCCGCGACCGGGGCGATGCGCCGGCCGGCTCCATCATTGGAGCGGCCGACCTATGGTCGACGGGCTTCGTCGCCCGATCGGGTAGAAGGATGCCGTGATTCGCCGCGACCCGCAAGAGCCTTTTCGCAGGCGCAGCATCTTCACAGCGTCCAGTCGACCTGCGCCCAGACCTTGCTGGTATCGACCGCGAACAGGTCGGCGCGATAATCGGCGTAGCGGAGCGAAACGGCGGTGCGTCCTACCTTGGCCGAGGCGATCAGATCCCATTCGTCGCCGTAATGGCGGACCATCCGGTCGCTTTCGAAGCGGTGATAGGTCGCCTGCAGCGTCACGACGCCAAGCTTGGGTCCGGCCTGCACGCCATAGCCGACACTGCCGTACAGGTCGCGCACGCCGTCGGGCGGGGTGGTCAGGAACTTGTCCGCCCAGCCCTGAAACTTGAAGGCGGTGGCGAGCGGGGTCTGGAACGACGTCAGCGCCACGCCGCGATCGGCACCCAGCACCTCGTAACCGGCGCCCAGCCTCAGCGCGGACAGCGCCAATCCCACATCGACCAGATAATAATCCGCCTGATAGCGGTTGGGATTGCCGTGCCAGTCCTGCTGGCGCGCGTAGCTCGCCTGATAGCTGAGCTTCGCGACCTTCGAGAGGGCGTAGGCACCGGAGAAGCGTGCGCCATAGGTCTGGCTCGACAGGCGGAACCCCTGCACCGCGGCCTCGTCCTGATCGACCAGATAGGCGAAGCCAGTGAGCGTGCCGAGGTCGGTCTTGTACCCGATATTAGCGAACATATTGTCGCCCGACACCGACTGCTGCCGCGCCCCGCGGCCGTCGATGCCCCAGATCGTCCGCTGCGCCCAGGCATAGGTGAGGTCCAGCTTCAACCGCGGCGTCGGCGTGATCTCGGCCCGGACGGCATCGAAGGTCTGGCCGTTGTCGCGAAAGGCAATGGCGCCGACGAACCGTTCGTCGTCCAGCGCGATCCGCTGCCGTCCGGCGGTGAGCGCGAGCCCCTTGCCGGCATAGCGGACTTGCGCGCGATACAGGGCGATACTCTGCGGATCGGCGACCAGTGGCCGGGTCTGTATGCCGTTCAGCCCGTCGAAATAGCGGTCGACGACCGCCAGCGTACCCTGTCCCTCGACCAGCGCGGAGAGGCCGCCGGATTTCGCCTCCAGCCCCGTGCGCAGCCGGACGGTCAGCGCGTCGGCGTCCTGCGCGATGCCGTCCTGCGTGACATGTTCGTAACGCGTGCGGGCGTCGATCAGCGGCGTCAGCGTGACGGATTGGGCGCATGCCGGCCCGGCGGCGGCCAGTGCGGCCGCCGTTGCGATCAGTTTCTGCATGAATTCCCCCCTGAAACGGGCGGGCGGCGTGTGAATCGCCACACGCCCCGATGCGATCAGATCCGCACGCCGTCTGCGGCGCCCCAGGTCCGCCGCCACTTGCCCTTGACGAGGGTCAGGCCGCCGAGTGCGACGAGCGCGAGTGCGGCGAAGATCAGGAAACCGGGCGCGAAGCTGCCGGTCCACTGCTTGGCGAGGCCGAGCGAGGAGGCGAGGTAGAACCCGCCGATGCCGCCGGCCATGCCGACCAGCCCGGTCATCACGCCGATCTCCGCCGCGAACCGCTGCGGCACCAGCTGGAACACCGCGCCGTTGCCGGTGCCGAGCGCCAGCATCGCGACGACGAAGAGCAGCAGCGCGAGAGCCAGCGTCGGCGCCTGACCGACCCCGGCGAGTGCGAGCGCAGCGACGACGAACACGCCGGTCAACGTTTTCACCCCGCCGATCTTGTCCGCCAGCGCGCCGCCCATCGGCCGGACCAACGATCCGGCGAAGACGCAGCCCCCGGTGCAATAGCCCGCGGTGATCGTGGTGAGGCCGAATCGGTCGGTGAAATAGATCGGCAGGCTGGCGGCCAGTCCGACGAAGCCGCCGAAGGTGACGGCGTAGAAGCCCATCAGCCACCAGGAATCCGCCTGTCGCAACGGCTGGAGATATTCCGCGAAGCTCTTGGGCGCGGGGCGGCCCGGTGCGTCCTTTGCCATCATCATATAGGCGATGAAGACGAGGGAGAGGGGAATGCAGGCGAGGCCCAGAACGGCATTCCATCCGAACAGCTTGGCGAGCGTCGGCGCGAACAGCGCGGCGAGCACGGTGCCCGAATTGCCCATGCCGGCAAGGCCCATCGCCTTGCCCTGATGCTCGGGCGGATACCAGCGGCTGGCGAGCGGCAGGGCGATGGCGAAGCTGGCGCCGGCAAAGCCCAGGATCACGCCGAGCGCGACGGTGCCGCCGAAGCTGTCGACACCCAGAACCCAGGCGGACAGCAGCCCGCCGATGACGATGATCTGGCTGATCGCGCCCGCGCGCTTCGGACCGATCCGGTCGACCAGCAGGCCGTTGACGACGCGCAGCACCGCGCCCGCGAGCGTCGGCGTCGCGACCATGAAGCCTTTTTCGGCCGGGGTCAGCGCCAGCGCCTTGGCGATGTCCGGCGCCAGCGGCCCGAGCAGCACCCAGACCATGAAGGCGAGGTCGAAATACAGGAATGCGGCGATCAGCGTCGGCGTGTGCCCGCTCGACCAGAAGCCGGTGTCGGCCTTGGCGGGGCTGTCCTTCCAATATGCGGTGGCCATCGGATGTCTCCGTCGGAAAAGGGGTCCTGCTCGCACGACAAACGCCACCGGCCGCCCCTTCCGAAACGAAAGGGCGGTCAGCGGCTTTGCTGGCGAAATCGATTGGGAACACCCGCCCGCGCTGGCGGGGCATCCCGGCTGACTCCCGCGGCATCGCGGGTCAGATGCGAAAGCTGATCGAAGTCCGATCGTTTCGCAAGTGAAAAATTTCAGGCGTCGGAACCGCCCGCGCGATATCGGCTGAGATAGCCCGCGACGTCCGCCGGGTCGAACACCGCCCCGTCGAAGAACCGGTCGGGCCCGAGCGTCAGCGCACCACGATGCCCGCCCACTGCCATCGGCTGCGTCACCGCGCCCTCCAGCTTCAGGCTGGCGCCCGGCATCGGCTCGCCCGTCTCGCCCAGCGCGCGGCGGTACACGTCGGAGCGGAATACCTCCGCAGCCTGGCGCTCATGCTCCGGGCTGGCGCCGATCATGCCCCATCGAACGAGCTGCGAATAGATCCACAAGGCCTGGCTGCGCCACGGAAAACCCGCCGCCTCGCGATGGAACAGCAAGGCATCGGGCACGTCGACGGCGCTCCGGTCGGCGCGCAGGACGAGCCGCCCCGACAGCGCGGGCAGGATATGCGCCGCCGGCTGGCCAACATAGTCGTCGCGGGCGAGCAGCACGGCCAATTCGTTGCGGTTCGCCGGATCGTCGCACCAGGCGGCGGCGGCGGCGAGCGCCTGGAGCAGGCGGTCGACCGTGTCGGCGTTCGCCTCCATCCAGTCACGCCGCAGCGCCAGCACCTTTTCCACGCCGCGCTGCCAGATGCGCGGGCCCAGCGCCACGGTTTCGGCCAAGCCGCCGGCCACCGCGACGCTGCCATAGGGCTCGCCCGCGGTGAAACCGTCGATCTCGCCGGTGCGCAGCGCCTCCACCATCAGCGACGGCGGCAGCACGCGCAGAGCCACGTCGCGATCGGCGTCGATCCCCGCATAGCCCAGCCAATAGCGCAGCATCAGCGCATGACTGGAAAAGCGATGGACCACGCCGATCACCGGCTTGTGATGATACAGCCCGATCGCGGCGGCGAAATCGTGCGCGGTGCCGAGCGCATCGGCGGAGCGCCGCGCGACATCTGGGTCGAGCGCGGCGGCGAAGCGGTTCGCCATCACCAACGTATTGCCGTTGACGTTCAGCTTGAACGGCGCGGCCAGCGCCGCGGGATGCTGGCTCAGCCCCAGCGTCACCGCGATGGCGAGTGGCGCGAGCATATGCGCGGCCTGCACCTGCCCGAACACCAGCCGGTCGCGCACCGTCGCCCAGGACGTGGTGCGCACCAGCATCAGGTCGATGTCGCGATCGGCGGCAAAGCCCTTCTCCCGCGCGGCGACCAGCACCGCGCTGTCGGTCAGCGGCAGGAAGGCGATCGACAGCGGCGTCATGCGCCGCCGCCCAGCAGGCCGGAGGCGGTAATCAGCGCTTCGGCGACGTCGACGATGCGGCGGTTCTGGTTCATCGCGGTCGAGCGCAGCAGCGCATAGGCATCGGGCTCCGACAGGGTGCGGCTGGTCATCAGGATGGTTTTCGCCTTGTCGATGGTCTTGCGGTCGGCGAGCGCGGTGGTCGCTTCGTCGAGCGCGGTCTGCATGCGGGCGAAGGCGTTGAAGCGGCGGATGGCGAGGTCGATGATCGGCTTCACCCGTTCCTTGCGCAGTCCGTCGACGACATAGGCGGAGACGCCGGCGTCGATCGCGGCGCCGATCATCGCCTCGTCCGACCGGTCGACGAACATTGCGATCGGGCGCGCAAGCGCGCGGCTGACGACCAGCATCTCCTCCAGCGTGTCGCGGCTGGGATCGCCCAGGTCCATAAGCACGACGTCGGGCGCCATCCGCTCCAGCCGGGCGACGAAGGCGCCTCGTGGCGGCACGACATGGATGTCGTCATAGCCCGCCTCGCGCAGCCCCTCCTCCAGGACGGTCGCGCGCAGACCCGTGTCGTCGATGATCACGATGCGCAGGATCTTATCCTCCCGATCGCCACTCTGATTGCTGCATCTGCGAACGTCAAACTGCGATCGAGCAGACGTCGTGATTGCGGAGCGACGCTCGAGCGCCTTCGTCACGTTGCGTCATGCTGCTGACGTGCCCCCAAAGCTCTACCAGCCATTACACGATTCCGGGGTTGGTGTTGAGGGTCCCCTGGCTTATCATCCAGTTTGAGAGTGAGTTTCCGGCGTTCATTCGGCCGCGATGTTAGCCGCGGCAGCAGCATATTCGACCGGCGTCAGCCAGCCAAGCGAGGTGTGAGGGCGGCTCTCATTGTAGTTCCGCCGCCAGGCCTCGATCCTGGCCCGCGCGCCTTCGAAGGACAGAAACCAGTGTGTTCAGGTGCTCGTCCCGCGGGCGACCGTGGTCATCCCAATTCTAGCCAATTCCACCATCGCCGGTCGAGGTGTCGGCGAACATGAATGGATGTCCGAAGTTGGGGAGCGCGAAATGACCGCTGAATGTCGTGTTGTGGGTCTTCTCGTCGGCGGAAAACCACATATGATCGTCCGATTGGGCGCACGTTACTGGGAGAAACTACCAAGCCCTCGATGCACTTCCCACTCGTTGCGCAGCCGCCTGTTCAACCTCGTTCAGATCGGCTTGCGTCATGACGCCGGCTGCCATCATCTTTCTCATCAGTTCGTCGACCAGCGCAGCCAGGAAGTGAACTTCGGCACGCTCAGAACCGGTGTCCTCACCATCAGCATTTACGTCCATCCGTTACGGTCCCCGTCCAGCAAGCAAGAACGTCAAGGGATATGCTATATCAGGTCACGTCCATGTCTAGGTGACTGCGACGAATACCGCCTGAATGCCTTCCTCGCCATCGGTCACTCAAGGCGGGAACGGGGTTCTGCAAAGCAGCCCCGATAATCCAATTTGGCGATCTGATTTTGCTGATACAGGACATACGATTGGCCAACGACGTTGTTGTCCGTGCTAATGTGCTATGAATAAATAGCATATGTCGAGAGGCATGCAGAGCACTTCAGGTGAAGGCTTCCAGGTCACATAAGGCCGCACCATGATCCATTGACCATTCGGTATAGTTCCTGCCGCCCGTTGCGCCATGAAGGGGCGGCAAGCTTGCGCCGACATGCAGCGGGTTCATTTATTGGGAAAATGGATCCCGCTGAGCTTATTGCCATCGGGATCACGAAAGTAGGCGAGCTCGATCGTACCCATCGATTGGGTCTCGCGCGGGCCGGGCGGGCCGTCAATCGAGGTGCCGCCGTTGGCGACGGCGGTGTCGTGCAGTTGCCTCACCTGCTCGGGCGAGTTGCACGAAGATGCGACGGTGCTGCCGTTTGCGATAGTCGCTGGTTCATCGTTGATCGGTTCGCTGACGATGAAGTTCGTCCCATTGCATTACTATAGATAAGCCGAGTATGGCCGCTGTCAGCGATGTTCCGCATAAGTTCGCCGACGCCGAGGGTGCCGAGGATCTTGTCGTAAAAGCGCTTCGATCGTTCGATATCGTTCGATCCGACCATGGTGTGAAAAAGCATACTTGATACTCCTGATCAGGGCGTCCGAGAATGCCGGATGCTGCGGACGGTAGCTGAGGGCTGTCAAACAAACGGCTCATGGGCCTTCATCGCTAGCACGCGTCTCGACGCGTAACGCTTTGCCCGACCTGAATCCGAGCGCCGTGCCAACACGGTCATCCCAGCCGTAGGGATCGTTCCGCACGATCGGATCGCCAGCGTCGTCGATTAATACCGTCTGGTAGAGTAACCTTACCGGGATCTGCTTGGGCAGCTTGACGAACGTTTCCTCACCAGTGCCACGCGCCTCGTGCCACTGGTCCGTCACCCCTTCGTCACGAGCTAGGATTTCGGCAAAGCCAAGCGCATCGTCGACGCGGACGCAGCCGTGGCTGCGCTGCCGCTGGATCATCGCAAATAGCTGCTTGGCCGGCGTATCGTGCAGGTAGATCGCCTGGTCGTTGAGCATGTCCAACTTGACTAGGCCGAGCGAGTTCTTCGGCCCTGGCTGCTGGACCAGCCATCCGTTCTTGCGCGCGATGTTATTGGCCTTAAGATAAGCCGCCCCCTTCGCCGCCGTCTCGTTCTCGATCGAGCGGGGGATTGTCCAGGTCGGATTGGCGACCAGGCGGAAGATCGGCGAGCCGAGTTGCGGCGTTTCACGGTCGGGCTCGCCAACCACGACCTTGCGGCTGTCGGCTATCTTGCCGTCACGCCAGTAAGTCAACCTTGCCGCTGCCAGATTGACGTCAATGCGCGTCGCGGGCGGGTTCCGCTCGAGCCAGCGCAGCCTCTCCATTGCGATTGCTACGGCACGCGCGCGATCGATGTCGGACATGTTGAGGATCGCAAGCGCCGCGCTGCCGATGACGCCGTCTGGCTTCATTCCGTAATCGGCTTGCATCTGCTGCACCGCCTTGACCATCCCAGGTGTGTAGAGATTGCCCTGCGCGGCCCCCTGATCGAGATAGTCGAGGATCACGAGTTCACGGGCGATCGTTGCGACGCGCGGATCAGTTGCGCCAGGTTTGATCGCCTCGCCGTTGACCGGGATTGCGGGGGTTGCGGCGCCGGGCTGCTGACGCAGCGCGAGGTAGGCCTTTGAGAGACGTTGGTAGTTCTGGTCGGCGGGCGCGAGGCTGGCGAGCCACCCCTTCACGTCGTTGCTACGCACAGCGTCGGCCAGCCCAGCGATAAGGTTCGGGTTGGGGCGCGGTACGGTGTATACGTCGTACAGCTTCGTCGGATCGGTCGCGCTTGCGCCAGAGCGGACGCGTAGGCGAGCGCTTGCCTGGTAAAGCCCGCCTCATTGGTCGCATCACTGGTGAATGGCATCTTGTCGAGCCCGTGCACGGCGCGCTCTTCGATTGCTTGGCGCAGCTGCGCACGCGTTGCGTTGGTCCAGTGCGCTGGGACGGCGAGTTCACTTGCATTTGCCTTCATTGCTTGATTGTCGGGTGCCACGCTTACGCTGCATCCCGCCAAGAGCAACGCGGCTACCGACATTCGACCCAGCTCTACAAGCACACTTAATTCCCCTTGTTACGCAGGCAGAACGCGTGTGCAGACCGTCCGCTCCCGCACCACCCGGCGGAGACCTGCATGTCAAAGACGCGGTTTCGGCTTTTCGCTGCCGTGCACGGCCGGACATCGGGGCCGTTCGCCTTAGACGGGTAGCGCCGATCGGCTTGACAAAACGTCTTCGACAGTTTGCGCCTCGAGCTTCTGATTTGGCCTGTGTGCTTTCGGAGGTCGGCGACGTGTCTACCGGCTCGATTCCTGGTCAATCAGTTAACCTCTTCGTATTAGTGCTGGGGGGAACGCCAGGGGCTTCTCCCACGCGACATGGTCCGCGTTTGATTCAGATTGTGGCCGACCGGTACGGAACCGGTAAGATATTCGCCTCACTCACTGGCGCGCAAAGGTCATGCGACTTCTCAGCACAGCGTTTGAAGACGGCCGTCTGAATGGCTTGTGGGAGGGCGGTCAAGTGCGGGACTGTCCGTTCCTTTTCAGCGAGCGCATCCACCGAGATATATGGCTGCTGGGCTTCTCGACGGGGCGTAGGCAGGCAGCATCGTTGTCGGCTTGGCCACAGTGGTGGCGCGACCGGGTATAGCTATTTCCTCGCCGTTGACCTACGTGATCTAGCTGACGTAGGAGGGCGGAGAACTCATTGTCGACTGGCGCGGGGACGGTGCGTCGCAACCCCTTTCCCAGCACGTCGAGGTTTACTGAGCTCACAAACAATCCGCTGGCACCATTTCCACTCAAACGTGCCACCGGATCGCATCCCAAATCTCAGGCTTATCTAGCCCTAACGCTTCAATCCTAATTTGGCATCAACGTTGATCGTGATCTGTATCAACGGGTAAGCCGTACTAGCGGCAGTCGCTGATGACAGGGCCGCACGCGCATCCGCGGCGATACCGTTTAAGAGATTAGGCGTGTTGTGCCCTGGCTGATCGGGAGCGCTGGCGCTCGGCACGGGCAGCCTGATCCACCTGTTCACGCTGTCGGAATTCCTCGCCGTGTACGGCCATCATGTCCCAGCGAGCGGCCGATCGCTCAAGCGCAGCCTTAACCGCGGGCAGGGTGATCCGGGCTGCCGCACGACGATGTTTCTCTGCTTGGATGCGACAATATGCTGGGTCGGCGAACATGACTGCGTCTCCCTTCGGGGCCACATCATGAACGTTCGTTCAGCGAGTTCACTTAGCTAAATCAGACAAGTTCCGTTACATTTCTGACCTAAGTAACGCTGCGGTGGCGCATCCCCCCCCCCATGCAAGTCCCGCGTCGAAAGCGCCAACCATCTGCTTGACGCTGCCAGGCCTACAAGCTGGCAGGTTTGGCGTCTCCGTCCATCACCTTGTTGATGAAGGACTCGGTGCCGGCCGCTTCCAGGTCGCGACCCAATCGAATAGCAACTTCTGGTGTCATACGGATAATCACGCCATCATAAGCTTTGACGAAGACGTGGCCATCGTTCACCCACACCTCAGTCGCAATACCATATTCTATGAAATCCGACATTGGGAAGATCCGCTATACGAAATTGTGGGTACGGTAAAACAACCGTCACTAGTCGATCTGCTTCATGTCCCGCCGCAAAGGCCATTGAGCGTCATGCGGCTGCCTGCGCGATATGCTGCGTTCCAATTGCGGGCAGATGGAGATAATCCGCTGAGAAGTGGCAGAAGTGCCGTAGCGCCTCGATGTCGGGTACCACCACCTCCCCGTTCGATATCTCTGCCAGTCCTTGCAAGCGGAGAAGCTTGACCATCCGGTTGATGTGCACAGGCGTCAATCCAAGCGCATCTCCCATATGCTGCTGCGTCAGCGGAGCATGGAAGCGTCCGGCATTCGCCATGCCGATCACCGCTGTCCTGGCATGCAGCTCGCACAGCAGGTGGGCTAAGGCTTGCGCAGCATCGTGCGAGTTCAAAAGCCAGGTGCGCAGGATCGCTTCATCCGTAAGCTTCGCGCGCCATAACGCCTGGCCAATGGCAGGTGAGTCCGCCACGGCATCGCCAATAGCCTGTCGAGGAATGCGGGCGACTTCGCAGTCGGTCAGCGCGACGATCGCGTGGTCCATCGCCTGGCTGGTTACGGCATGAATTCCACAAAAATCGCCGGGCAGCATAAACCCGGTGATGCGACGGCTGCCATTGCCCCTGATGCTGTACCGCGCGGCCCAGCCGGTTTCGACAACATAGACGTAATCAGGCCTGTCCCCAAGCGAGAGGATGTCGCGTGCGCGTCGAACCCGGACGACCGACCATGGCATTGCCTGAATGCTGGCGACATCCTCGTCGCTCAAGCTTGCCAAGCTGCATAGTCGCTCAGCGAACGACCGAGCCGTCATCCAGTCTCTCCTTGCGCGTCGCCCATCGACCCGGCGGCCCTGAGCAGAAGCGACGCCCCAAGAGGTGGTCAAAAGCCTCTCAGGACGTCGGCCAGAGGTTCATCCACCAGCGGTGCGACCGATACAACATACATTAGGGGGTTCAACGGCCAATCCGCCGCGCTCTCGATCCAGACATGAGGCTGCGGACTGCTAAGGCAAAAATGGCCGGCGACGCACGATGTGATCGAAGCATCGCCGGCAGTCTTGCTCGTTGAGCGTGCAGGAACACGGAGAGGCGCGACATGTTCCGGCCCATAGCGGGCTTGCGGGTATTCGGAATGGGCGCCGAGACAAACCGACAAACGCGGCTCGAGCTCACCCGCCCTGGTTTAGCCCGACTGCGCGATCCGGTTGGACAGCGTGGAGGATGGGCGAAAGCGGACTCGGAGCTTGCTCATCGCATCGCTCGGCTGACCCGTGCGGGGATTGACGTGACTGCCCCGCATAGGCTCACCAACCCAGAACGTTCCCAAGCCCCGAAGCTCGATGCGGCCGTGTTGCTGTAGCTGGACCGCCATGGTTTCGAAGAAGACGGCAATGGCCGCATCGCTTTCGCTGAGGCTCATCTCCGGATTGAGATCGGCGATCTGCCGGATCAACTCACTTCTCGTCATCGCCTGAGCCGTATCCGTCCGACTGCGTCCACCGTGGTGCTAACCTGACCATAAAGCCTGGATCAAGCTCAGCTTCCAATTTCCTGCCGTAGTAGCCTGGCGCGTCAGGAAGGCTAAGATATGATGGCGGCATGACCAGCTGGACGACGAGCGATCCCAGCGCCTGCGCGCCCCAGCGACACCACGTTTGCGTCGAGTACGGCCTATGATCACCAACGACGTGAGCGTGATTCAGCGCGCGTTCCAACTTGCGATAGGCGGAGGCTGTCATAGCGTCGCCGACATCCGGCGGAAGCTCTCGGCGGAAGGCTATGAAAGCGTAGGTGCGCATCTACACGGCGCGTCGATCCAGCGGCAGTTGCGCGAGGCTCTTACAGCGCGGAGCGTACAGTTGACGGCGCACAAAGATGGCGATCTCTAATCGGCGGACGCACACGCTTCTCACGCAAGCCAGACGCTCACAGGTAGCGGTCGGAAGTCGAGCGAGCGATCGGGGCGGTTCGCTGCGTCCAGATGACAGACAATTCAATTGATCGCGAGGTGGGATCAGCGCATCGAAACGATGACCGCACGATCTCCCGGTTGGAGCGGTTTCAGCGCCGGCTTGGTTTCCCCCGGGCCGGCGCTGAATCTCGCTCTGCTGCCTATCGCAGACCAACCACGTTCCTGGCGAAGATCCGGAACGCTCGTCCCGAGGTAGCATACCTTTCCCGCAGCCGAACGCTGACGAAAGAGGCTGTTAATGCGAATGATCTTAGAAGGTTAGCGAGTGACTACCCACCACTCGCGTCCTCGGCCTGTATAGCAGAAGTATTGTTCATCGGACCGAAGCGTGCGCCCCGCCGATCGGCAGCCAATCATTATCGGCGGGGCGTATTGGCCACCGCGAGCCCTCTCGCGGCGGTCGACAACGTACATCGATTGCGCGGAGAATCCCCGGCTGCGAGGGCAAAGCGTGTCCTCGTATGGGACTCGCTGACCTTGGTGGAACGCCAGCCAAGCCGTGACGTTTGCCCAGTTCACATCGAAAGTTTAGACGTGGGCGTACCGGTTGAGGATCGTTTGGCTGCGCTCGAGACAGCGCTTTTCGCCTTGTTGGAGCACCTCGATGGTCGAGAGGTGATCAGCGAACGTGAAGCCGCCGCACTCCGCCAAACTTTGACTGGCGGTGACCGCGCTTACCTCGATGAGGGATCAACGCCCGCAGCTAGGCCCACACAAACCGCCGCAGTCATGCTGATGGAAAGCACAAGCGGTCGGTCACACCGCATCTCTCCTGCGATCGACATCGCAGCCTAGGGCCGGCCGGCGGGTCGGGCCGTCTGGACAACGCCTGATCGCAGCGAGTTCCGTTCCGCCCGTCTGGTCCCGGCGGTAATTCCGGCGCTTCATTGCAGCGCAAGCGCGGCAGCGACAGTCGGCGCTTGGCCGACCGCTCCACTGCCAGCTGCTGACCTTGACCCTTAGAGGACCATCATGCGGCCATCCAAGCGCCCGATTACTCGCGGCGCCGACGTGAAGCCGAGAGCTACACCCGCCGGCAGCAGAGCGCCGACCAGTGTCACTCTTAAATCATGAGCATAAACCTTGAAGGCCGATAGATCAGATCGGCTTGGCACCCGGCGTACCGCATTTTGCGAATTTGCCGTTGGCTGC
Source organism: Sphingomonas sp. S6 (assembly GCF_043498045.1). Classification (NCBI taxonomy): domain Bacteria; kingdom Pseudomonadati; phylum Pseudomonadota; class Alphaproteobacteria; order Sphingomonadales; family Sphingomonadaceae; genus Sphingomonas; species Sphingomonas sp. S6. The sequence goes on along the minus strand of NZ_JBIEOE010000015.1, from coordinate 18,594 downwards.
CTTGCAGCGCGTGACTTTCACCGGCGCGGTCGTCGGGCATTTGATAAACTTGCCGGTCTTCGCGTTTTTGCACGGCGCGGCGGCAGCCGGACCGGCCGCAAGAAGGCCAATGGCGGTGGCGGCGAGAAACAGCTGACGCATCGAACATCCTCCTGCCCGGGGTGGGCTGACCTAGGCTATGCCGGCGCATCTGCCCTTTCAACTGCCAGCGTGCCTCAGCCAGAGGAGTGGCTGGAGATCGCCGCCGAACGTCCGCTCTCCCCCCGATCCATGCGCTTGTTCCTGTTCAAACGATTGGTGCACGCCGACTGCCTCCGCGATGAACGGATGCCGGAAGTTGAGAGAGCGTAGGGCGGCCTTCAATAACCGATACTGGATCTAGTCGGCCCGCTGTTGAAATCCCATCGAAGCACGATCGTACCGCCGAGTTGATCCAGCACAATGCGGATGGGCTCACTTCCTGTAACGATATGTGTCTGGTCGTGGACACAAGGGAGCGGGATGCGAACTCAGCGTGGCGACATAGCGGCCCGCATTGCCGTCGCGCTGCTGCTAACAGGGTGCCAGCGAGAGGCTCGTGATATCGGACCTTCCCTGCCCCAAACCGGTCCGAACCGCGCCCACGATCCGCGCATCGTTTACTATCAGGACAATGTCTATCAGGTCGCACAAGGCGGCCGGTATTTTGGCTGGTATGGCTGCACCGCCTGCCATGGCGAAGACGCATCCGGGGTTCGCGATCTCGGGGATGGCCGCTGGCGCTACGGCGGCAGCTTCGATCAGATCTTCGCCTCGGTCGCGGAACGGCATGGCGGCCTGAACTACGCCGCGCGCGTGCCCCCAGAGCAGCTGTGGCAGATGGCTGCTTATGTCCGTGACCTGCCGCAGCATACGCCTGAGAAGCGGCGGCGGCTGAGCGTCGATCAGGTCGGCGAGCCACAGGGGCGGAACTGGTCAGGGCCCGTGCGGTGAGGGCGCGTCTTCCCATCGTCTGCCTGCTCCTCTCCGGTTGCACCGGTGTGCAGAGCGCTCTCGACCCGGGGGGTGATCAGGCGAGCGCGCTGTTCTCGCTCTTCGCGCTGATGATGTGGGTGTGCGGCTTCGTCTATGCCGTCGTGGCCGCTGGGCTGATCTGGGCGCTGTGGCGCGCATGGCGTCGCAGCGGGACGGACGCGCGGGGGGACGGCAGCGCCACGCATGGCACGGACGGGCGATTGGCGCGCCTGCTGCCGCTCGCCGCTGGTGCCATCGTGATTGGGCTGGCGGCACTGATCACCGCCAGCTTCTTCGCCGATCGCGCGCTGTTCGCGACCCGCGCGCAGCCGGCGCTGGAGGTGCGCGTCACCGGTCATCAATGGTGGTGGCGGGTCCAGTATCGCGGTCCGGCGAGCGGCGGCTGGATCGAGACGGCCAACGAGATTCACCTGCCACAGGGGCAGACGGTGCGACTGGTGTTGGGCGCAGCGGATGTGATCCACAGCTTCTGGGTGCCGAACGTCGCGGGCAAGCTCGACATGATCCCGGGGCGCATCAACGTCCTCGATGCTACCGCGCGCCAGCCGGGCTGGTTCCGGGGGCAATGCGCCGAGTTTTGCGGGTTGCAGCACGCGCACATGGCGTTGGCCGTGAAGGTAGAGTCGCCCGCGGCGTTCCGCGCGTGGCTCGCCCGGCAGGCGGCTCCGGCCGCTGCCGCCTCCGGGCGAGGCGCAGCGGTGTTCGCCACGGCCTGCGCCGCCTGCCACGCGATCCGCGGCACCATAGCGGGCGGCCGGGCCGGCCCCGACCTGACGCATGTCGCAACCCGCCGCACAATCGCTGCGGGCACGCTTACGATGACGCGCGGCAATCTTCAGGGCTGGATCGCCCAGCCGCAGGCGATCAAGCCCGGCACGTCGATGCCCGCCATCCCCCTCGACCCCGCCGATGCCGATGCGGTGGCGTCCTATCTGATGGCAATGCGATGACCCCCGATACCGACCGCCGCGACCGGCTCGCGCTCACCTGGCGCGACCCGCCGGGCTGGTGGGGCTTCCTCACCACGGTCGATCACAAGCGGATCGCGGCGCGCTACATCGTGACCGCGCTGCTGCTGCTTTTCCTCGCCGGGATGCTTGCTCTCGACATGCGCTGGCAATTGTCCTGGGCCGAAAACACGCGGATGGGGCCGCAGCTCTATAATGAGAGCTTCTCGCTGCACGGCTCGACGATGTTGTTCCTCGTCTCCGTACCGGCGATGGAGGCGATGGCGCTGTGGCTGGTGCCGCTGATACTCGGGCAGCGCAACATGGCCTTTCCGCGGCTCGGCGCATTCAGTTACTGGCTCTATCTCGGCGGCGTGCTGACGCTCTGGGTGGCGCACGCGCTCGATATCACGCCGGACCTCGGATGGTTCGAATATCCGCCGCTGTCGGGGCCGAACTATGCACCGGGGCACCGCGCCGACATCTGGGCGCAGATGATCACCTTCACCGAGGTGGCCGCGCTGTGTGCCTCGGTCAACGTCGCTGCCACGATCCTGAAGATGCGGCCGCCGGGGATGACGCTGGCGCGGATGCCGGTGTTCCTGTGGGCGATGCTGGTCGCGTCGCTGATGACGATCCTGTCGATGCCCGCGATCATGCTGGTGACGAGCATGCTGATCGCCGACCGGCTGGTCTCCACCCACTTCTTCGCGCCCGCCGCGAACGGCGACGTGCTGCTGTTCCAGCACCTCTTCTGGTTCTTCGGCCATCCTGAGGTGTACATCATCTTCATCCCGGCGACGGGCTTCGTCTCGTCGATCGTCGAGACCTTCGCGCGGCGGCGGCTGTTCGGGCATCATGTGCTGGTGCTCGCGATCCTGGCGATCGGCTGCCTCGCCTTCGGCCTGTGGGTGCATCACATGTTCGCGGCCGGGCTGCCGCGGCTCGGCAACGACTTCTACACCGCGGCGAGTATGGCGATCGCGGTGCCCGCCGGATTGCAGATCTTCTGCTGGATCGCGACCATGGCGACGGGACGGCTGTGGCTGGCGACGCCGATGTTGTGGGTGCTCGGCTTCGTCGCCACCTTCGTGCTCGGCGGGCTCTCCGGAGTGATGACCGCCTCGGCCGCGCTCGACCTTCAGCTGACCGACAGCTATTTCGTCGTCGCGCACTTCCATTACGTGCTGGTTGGCGGCGCGATGTTCCCGCTCTTCGGCGCCTTCTGCTATTGGTATCCCAAGGCGACCGGGCGCCTGATGTCGGAGCGCTGGGGGCGGGTGGCGGCCGCGCTGATCGTCGGCGGGTTCAACCTTGGCTTCGCGCCGATGCACCTGCTCGGGCTGATGGGGATGCCGCGGCGGGTCTACACCTATCCCGCCGGCATGGGCTGGGACGGGCTCAACCAGGTCGCGACGCTGGGCAGCGCGGTGGCGGTGACGGGCGGGCTGATGTTCGTCGCCAACGCGCTGCTGAGCTACTGGCGCGGCGCGCCGGCGGGCGCCGACCCCTGGAGCGCGTCGACGCTCGAATGGGCGGGCGAGTCGCCGTCGCCGCCGTGGAACCTCGCCTACACGCCTGTGGTCGACAGCCTGACCCCGCTATGGGACTCGCCGACCCTGCGCGTGATGGACGGCATCGCGATCGAGCGGCGCGAGGTGGTCGTCACCTCGGTGATCGATGCCGCGCCGCTCTACCGGCAGAAGAGCGCGTCGCCGTCGATCTGGCCGTTCGTCGCAGCCTGGGCGGTGACCGCGATGTTCATCGGCAGCATCTTCACGCCCTGGGCGATCGTCGCGGGCGCGCTGCCGATCGCGGCGGCGCTGACCGGCTGGTTCTGGCCGCAGCGCGGGCACGCCAAGACCGGTCCCTTGCGGGTGCGGTCATGAGCGTCGCGGAACCGCGCGAGGTGGAGATCGTCGGCGATCTCTCCGGCCTGCCGGCGAGCGCGAGCGGCGCGCGCCATCTCGTCTGGTGGGGCAATATCGGCTTCATGCTGATCGAGGGCACCGGCTTCGCGCTCGCCGCCGCGGCCTATCTTTACCTGATGACGCAGCAGGCGCCGCAGTGGCCGCCGTCGGGCACGCGCCCGCCCGACCTGGGCTGGGGCCTGATCTTCACGATCGGACTGCTGCTCAGTGAGCTGCCCAACCTGTGGGTGCGCCGCCGCGCGCTCGCCAAGGACGCACGCGGCGTGCGGATCGGCGTGGCGGCGATGGGCGTGATCGGCCTGCTGCTGCTGATCCCGCGGGGCTTTGAATTCGCTCACCTCAACACGCGCTGGGACAGCGATGCCTATGGCTCGGTGGTGTGGATGCTGATGGTGCTCCACACCAGCCATATCGTCACCGACTGGGGCGACACCGTCGTACAGGCGGCGTGGCTGTTCACCCATGAGATCGGCGACGACCAGTTCGCCGACGTCGAGGACAATGCCAATTACTGGACCTTCGTGGTCCTGACCTGGCTGCCGATCAGCGCGATCGTCTATGGGCTGGCGCGGCTATGGTGAGCGTGCGCGCCCGAAGCTGGCTGGCGCTGACGCTGCCGCCGGTCGCGTGGTTCGGCTTCCAGCAGGGCCTGTCCGCGCTTCTGCATGCGCGCTGCGACCTTGCCGGCTGGGGAATCGTTTGGGGCGTGGCGAGCCTTGCTGCCTGTGCGCTGGCGGCGTGGTTCGCACGGCCACTGGCGCGGCGGGGCGGCGATCTGCTTGCTAGCCTGTGGCTGGCGCGGCTGGGGCTGGCGATCGCCGGTATTTTCGGGCTGGCGATAACCTTCCAGACCCTCGCGATCCTGCTGGTGCCGCCATGCGTCGGATGAGCGGCCTCCTGTCGCTGCTGCTGCTGGCCCGCGCCGCGCCGGCCGTCGCGCACGCGGCCGGCGCGGCCGATGATCATGCGCCGCCGGGCTGGACGCTCGATCCGTGGATCACCGGGCCGCTTGCGCTCGCGGCGCTGCTGTTCGCGCGCGGCTGGTGGCGGCTGCACGCGCGTTCGGGGCAGGGGAGCGCCGCGCTGCGCCGGCGCGGCCGGCTTTATGCCGCGGGGCTGCTGGTGCTCGCCGCCGCACTGGTGTCGCCGCTTCATCAGGCGGGGGAGCGATCCTTCGCGGCGCATATGTTCGAGCATGAGCTGCTGATGCTGGTCGGCGCGCCGCTGCTGGTCCTGGCCGAGCCGCTGGCGATCATGCTGTGGGCCTTTCCGTCCGCGGCAAGACGCGCGATCGCCGCCACGGTGCCCGTGATCGCCGCACCGTGGCGTCGGCTCACCGGCGCGGTGACGGCCACCGTGTTGCAGGCCGCCGCGCTCTGGCTGTGGCACGCCCCCGCATTGTTCGACCGCGCACTGGCGAGCGAGGGCTGGCATGTCGCGCAGCATCTCTCCTTCCTCGTCAGCGCCTTGCTGTTCTGGACCGCGATGCTGCACCGGCGCACCCCGGCGGGCATCGCCGCGCTCTGTCTCGTCGCCACCGCGATCGTCTCGGGCGCGCTCGGCGCGCTGATGGCCTTCGCCACCAGCCCCTGGTACGCCGGCTATTCCAGCCTCGGCATGGCGCCGTTCGGGCTGACCCTGGCCGAGGATCAGCAGCTCGCCGGTCTCTTGATGTGGGTGCCGGGCAGTCTGGTCCATGCCGGCGCCGCGCTGGTGCTGATGCGCCGGCTGCTTGTCGACTCAGCAGAAAGAGAACCTCATGCCCGCTAGTCTGAAATGGCTCGGTGTGCTGTTCGTTGGCAGCGTGCTGGCAGCAATCGTCGCGGGCGGGAAGATGTACGCGCAGAGCCGCGCCCGGACGCGGATCATGGCGGAGCAGATCAGCGGCGGAAACAGCCGGGCCGGGCGGATGGCAATCGCCGCATACGGGTGCGGCAGCTGTCACGTCATACCGGGTATCGCAGGGGCGAGGGGACAGGTTGGGCCGGCGCTGGGCAAGATGGCGGTTCGTGCAACGATCGCTGGGAAGCTGGCCAACAACCCTGTGGCGATGGCTGGCTGGCTCGAGCATCCGCAGGCGATGATCCCCGGCAACGGCATGCCCGAGCAGGGCGTGACCAGGGGCGAAGCCCGGGACATGACGGCTTATCTCTATACGCTGAAATAAACCGGCCGAAAGGCGGCTCACACCCGGCATGGAGGTCACGTTATTTCAATATGAAGGAACGGCAGGTTTGGAGAAGGAGCGGAGTGCTCCTGGATGGCCGCATGTGGGTCTCTCCGCTTGAAAGTGCTGAGGCGTTTCCACGGATGCATCAGCTTCTACTCCATGCATGCGAGTAGATTATCGATTGAAAGAGAGCCGAACGCCGAGAAGCTGTCGGCGACTGCGTAGGGCAGCAGCATCGTGCGTCCGCTGAGCAGCGCGCCGCAGCTGTAGACGACGTTGGGCACGTATCCGTCCCGCTCATGCGGACTCGGCGCGAGAACCGGCCGCGGCGTACGTGCCAGCAGTTTCGAGGGATCACGCCTATCGAGAAGACATGCACCGATGCAGTAGTTGCGGACCGTGCCGACGCCGTGGGTGAGCACGAGCCAGCCCTCGTCGATCTCGATCGGCGAGCCGCAATTGCCCATCTGCACAAACTCCCACGGATAGCGTGGCTCGATCAGCTTCGAGCCGCCGGTCCAGTGGAGGAGGTCCTTCGAGACGTTCAGCCAGATGTTTTTGTTGTCCTGCCGCCCCAGCGTCACGTAGCGGCCGTCTATGCGGCGGGGGAAGAGCGCCATGCCCTTGGCACTCGCGACGTCGCCGGTAAGCGCCCGCATCTCGAACGACTTGAAATCCGCAGTCGAGAGCAGCTCGGACCTGGCTTCTGCGCCGCTGAACGCGGTGTAGGTGCCGTAATAGGTCACTTCCCCGTCGTCCTCGACGAAGCGCACGAGGCGCATGTCCTCGATGCCCTGGCGCTGGCTCGGCAGCGTCGGGAAGAGCACGGTTTCGGAAATGCTCCGTGATCCACCGCAGTCAAGATGGACCGCGCCGTCGTCATCGCCGCGAGGCACTATGATCGGCGGTACAGACGTTGAACCCGGATCATCGATCGTAAGATCGCCGCCCGGCGTCCAGACACCCGTCCGGGAGGTAACCGAGGACACGTGGCCCTCACCGACGCCGCGTAGCGAGAGCACGAGGCGCACCGTACCGTCCGGCAGGCCCGTTTGATCGGGGTGCGGGACGGCGCTCGGGTTGAAGAGCGCCGCGGCCTCGTAGGCGTATTCCTGGCTGAAGTAGGCGCCAATGAGGCGCTGCTGTTCAGGCGACAGGCTCTCCGGATCAGGGATGCGGTCGGCGATCTCGCCGAACCGGCGCATGAGGGTCGCGTCCACGTCGCGGTGGTTCTCGTCGAGCGATGCGGTGACCCCGACAAGCTGCCGATTAAGCTCCTCCTCGTCGAGGTTGCGGATCATCTCGACCGTCTCGTCTGTCCGCGTGCGACCACCGTCGAAGCCCTTCGGATATCCTGGCTCGAATGGTCGTACCACTGTGCGGGAGGGGTCAGGTTTCAGAACGACGTCATAGAAATTCACATGAGCGCGGTCAGTCATTCGTGTTCCTTATTCCGCCGCGGCGAACGGCTCCGCCTCCTGGGCTGCTGCTCCGCCGCAAGCCTTATCCATGTCGGCGCATGGTCGCTGGTCTTCTCCCACCCGCGCACCTGCCGGTCCACCTGTGCGTCCACCAGGCGATCGGCAAGCGGGGGGCTGAGGAGCAGATGGTCGATACGGAGGCCGGCATTTCGACCAAAGGCGTTCCGGAAGTAGTCCCAGAACGTGTAGATTGTCTCGTCTGGATGCAGCTTGCGCAGCGAGTCCGTCCATCCCTGTTCCACCAGCCGCGCGTAGAGTGCCCGGACTTCGGGGGCGAACAGGGCGTCATCCAGCCAGCGTTCCGGTTTGTAGACGTCGGCTTCCGTCGGCATGACGTTGAAGTCACCGGCTAGTACCACCGGCAGGCCGCTCTCCAGCAGCGTCGCCGCGTGCGCTATGAGCTTCTCGAACCACACGAGTTTGTAGTCGAACTTCGGGCCGGGCCGCGGATTGCCGTTCGGGAGGTAGAGGCCGCCGATGATGATGCCGTTCACCGCCGCCTCGATGTAGCGGCTCTGCGTCGGGTCGGGATCGTCCGGCAGGCCCCGCCGCGTCTCGTGGATGTCGCCGACTCGGCTAAGAATGGCGACACCGTTCCAGCTCTTCTGGCCGTGCCAGATTGCGTCGTAGCCGAGGTCGCGGATGACGGTCGCCGGGAACTTCTCCTGCGGCGCCTTCAACTCTTGCAGGCAGACGATGTCCGGCTGTTCTTCCTCAAGCCATCTTAACAGGACGGGCAGACGCCCGTTGACCCCGTTCACGTTGTAGGTTGCAATCTTCATAGGCGACTAGAGATCCGGGAGAACCTGGTCGGCACGCCCCCAGCCGACGAGCGACTTCGAGCCTGCACGCTTCACCAGCTCGGCGGCGTGGCCGACGTGCCAGTGCGCCGGCTTGTCAATGGTTTCCATCTCCTTCCAGGTAATCGGCACGGCGACAGGAGCGCCGGCGCGCGCGCGAACGGCGTAGGGCATGACGGCCGTCGCGCCACGCTGGTTGCGGAGGTAGTCGACGAAGATCCGGCCCTTGCGCTGTGCCTTCGGCAAGGCGGCGGTGAAGTTGTCGGGATCGCTCTGCGCGACCGCCATCGCCAGGCGGTGCGCGAAGTCCTTCACCTCCGGCCATTCGGCCCTCGGGGTGAGCGGAGCGATCACGTGCACGCCCTTGCCGCCGGTGACCATCGGGAAGGTCGTCAGGCCGATCTGCTTGAGGATGTCACGGAACTGGAACGCGGCACGTCGCACGGCTTCGAAGTCGAGGCCCTCGTCCGGGTCCAGGTCGAAGACGAGCCGGTCCGCCCTCTCCACGTCCTCGATGCGGGACCCCCAGCCGTGGAACTCGATCGTCCCCATTTGCACGCAGGTGAGCAGGCCATCTGGCGTGTCGACGTAGAGGTACGGCTCTTCATGGCCGTCTTTCTCCAGGATCGCGACATGATGCACGTTCGCCCCGAAGGTGCCGGCGTCGTGTTTCTGGAAGAAGCACTTCTTCGCCCGCCCTTGCGGGCAGCGGACAAGGCTGATCGGCCTGCTGCCCACCCAAGGCAGCATGAGCGGGGCAACGGCGGCGTAGTGGTCGGCGAGCTGCCCCTTGGTGACGCCGCCCTCGGGATCGATGACGCGGTCGCGGTTGGTGATCACGACGCTTGATGTGACATCGGCGGCCGCGCTCGCGACAGGCGCCTCGGTTTCGAGCACCACGGCCTCTGCCTTTTTGTCGGCGCGCAGCCCGAGATAGCTCGGGTGGCGCAGCGTGCCGTCCTTCGTCATCTCGGTGTAGGCAATCTCGGCCACCAGCGTGGGTCTGATCCAGTGCGCGCCCTTCACCGCCGCGCGCGGAGCTTTCACTGGAGCGCCCTCACTGGCGAGCGGCTCCATCAGCTCGCCGAGCTTCAGGATCTCGTCGTTGTTGAAGCCGGTGCCGACCTTCCCTGCATAGCGAAGGCTGCCGTCCTCATGGACGCCGAGCAGCAGCGAGCGGAAGCCGCGGCCCTTGTCCGAGGAAGTCCAGCCGACGATCACGAACTCCTGCCGCTTGATGCACTTCGTCTTGAGCCATGTGCCGGCGCGTGTACCGACGTAGGGCGCATCGGCTCGCTTGGAGATGACGCCTTCGAGGCCGGCTCCACAGAACTTCTCGAACAAGGCCTCGCCCTTGCCGACGATGTGGTCTGAATAGTGGATCGGACCAGCGCTCCCCTCGAGCAGCTTCACCAAGCGCTTCTTTCGCTCGACTAGCGGCAGGCTCGTCAGATCCTCGCCATCGAGGCTGAGGAGATCGAACGCGTAGAATTCGAGCCGGCCCGGCTCAGCCTTGATGGCGGATTGCAACGCCTGGAAGTTCGTACGGCCATCGGCATCGATCACGACGACCTCGCCGTCGATCAGCGCCGAGCTCGACGGGAGGCTCTCGGCCGCCCCCACGATCGGCTTGAACTTGTCCGTCCAGTCGAGGCCGGATCGCGTGAACGCGTGCGACGGCCCGCCGCCAACGCTTATCAGGCACCGATAGCCGTCGAACTTGAGCTCGTGCAGCCAACGGTTTCCTTCGGGCACCCGATCAACCAGCGTAGCGAGCTGGACCGGCTGGAACGGGGGCGCTGACGACGCAGCGCCGGCGGTTTGTCCTCGTGAACCTGCCGTCTCATCGGAGCTGGTAGACCTCCGTGCCATGTGATCAGCGTTCACAATACGCTACGTGCGAGGTGCCGGCGACCGGGCCGGCCGGCTCGGGGGCGAACCTCGGTCACTTGGCCTTCTTGAGCTTCGCGGCAGCCTCGTTGAGCTTCTCGCGGCTGTTACCCACCTTCTTGATGAGGTCTTCCGCCTGCTGCCTGGTGATGTCGTGCTTCCGGGCGAAGTAGTTCACCTCGTAGCCCTCACCGCCAGCAACCCGCGCACGATCGTTGGCTCCGCGCTTGCTCTTGTCGTCAGCCATGGATCTTCTCCTTGATCGTAAAAGCGACGATCGTTCGAACTGGTTCCGAAACGATGCGGCTCAAGCGCACCGAAAACCCTGATCGTGGAACGGTTTAGCTCGTGCTGGGTAGGTGGCCCATGCCGCCGCTGATTGGAACCGCCGGCTGGGCGATCCCGGCTGCCGACAGGTCCTCGTTTCCGGAGGATGGGACAGCGCTGCAGCGCTACGCTGCGGTGATGCCTTGCCTTGAGGTCAACTCCTCGTTCCATAGGCCGCATCGGCGAAGCACCTGGGAGCGCTGGGCCGCGTCGGTACCCGACGGATTTCGTTTCTCGGCCAAGATCCCGAAGGAGATCAGTCATGTCCGGAGATTAGTGGATGCGACCGACGCGCTTGGTCGCTTCTTGGGTGAGGCAAGCGGTCTCGGTGGCAAGCTCTCAGTGATCCTCCTGCAGCTGCCGCCGAGCTTCCCGTTCGATGCCCCGGTCGTATCCTCTTTCCTCGCCGCGGCATCGTCGCTCACCGATGCCCGGATCGCCTGCGAGCCTCGCCATGCGAGCTGGTTCACGCATGAGGCCGATGCGCTCCTCGTCGGCCACGAGGTCGCGCGCGTCGCGGCGGATCCCGCCAGGGTGCCCGACGCCGCACGACCTGGCGGGTGGCGCGGGCTGACCTATCGCAGGATGCATGGCTCACCCGTCATGTATCGATCGGCTTATGGGGAGGAGCGTCTGCGATCATACGCGAACGAGATCGAGGAGGATCTCGCAGCGGGGCGCCCCACATGGTGCATCTTCGACAACACGGCCTCGTCCGCAGCGCTCGGCGATGCGCTGAACCTGATCAAGCTGCTCGAGCCTTCGTCCCTAGAAAGCTGAGCTCAACCGCATAGCGCCGACGCCGTGAACGGGCGCACGCGTCGGACGTTCATAGGACGAACCGCAGCCCAGCCCGATGGAGAGCAGCATGCTGGCGACCGATCTCTCCCCGATGGAGGCGAAGCAGGTATCCGACTTGCCGGACGACGAAGGCTGGCAGTTCGAACCCAAGTGGGACGGCTTTCGCGCCCTGATCTTCCGGCAGGGTGACGAGGTCGAGATCATGTCGAAGTCCGGCAAGCCTCTGAGCCGCTACTTTCCCGATGTCGTGAGGGTAATCCGGCAGGTCGACTGCCCGGCGTTCGTGCTCGATGGTGAGCTCATCCTGCCGATCGGCGACGTGCTTTCGTTCGATGCGCTGCAGGCCCGCCTCCACCCCGCTGCCAGCCGCATCGAGCGGCTTTCGCGCGAGACGCCGGCCCAGGTCATGCTGTTCGACTGCCTGATGGTTGATGGCGAGGAACTGCTCGAACGCCCACTCGGTGAGCGCAGGTTCCTTCTCGAAGCATTCCATCGCTCCCACGGCGGCCCATCCATGCTGCTGTCGGACCGAACGTCCGACATCTCCGTCGCCAAGGAATGGCTCTCACTGGGTGGCGGAGCGCTGGACGGTGTCGTCGCGAAGCGGATCGACGAGCCGTACCGATCCGGCGAACGGGCCATGCTGAAGGTGAAGCAGCATCGCACCGCGGACTGCGTCGTCGGCGGCTTCCGCCGCGTCAAGGAGGGCGAAGGCGTCGCGTCGCTGCTGCTGGGCCTCTACGATGACGCCGGCCTCCTCAACCATGTCGGCTTCACCTCCGGCATCGCCGCGGGCGAGCGTCTCGACATGCTTCGACGGCTGGAGCCGCTCATCGAAGCACCGGGCTTCACGGGCAAGGCACCCGGCGGACCCAGCAGGTGGAACGACGGCAAGGAAAGCGAATGGGAGCCGCTGAGGAGCGAGCTGGTCGTCGAGGTGCTCTATGATCAGGTCACCGGCGACCGGTTCCGGCATGGCACTCGGCTGCTGAGATGGCGGCAGGACAAGGCTCCTGGTCAGTGCCGCATGGAACAGATGATCCACGAAGTGCGCTCGGCGGAGCTAGCAACGATGGGTCATGCGCCTCGAAGGCCGAAGTAAGTCCCATCCATGCTGCCAGCTTCGTAGGACCTAGCACACCTGAGGATGTCACATCGGCTCGCGCGTCGGGTTTAGACGATCGACAACCCCACCCTGCCGATCTCCAGTGCACCCTGCTTCTGCCTTTCGACTAGGCGCGTTCCTGCCGCATGGCCAGCTTCCCAGCGTCGCGCGACCGTCGGTCCGGAAAAGTCGAGCGCTTTCCCGGCAACCTCGTCATCCTGCTGATCGTAGGCTAGCCTGATCAGCGAAACGGCACGATCCTGCCGCTTATCGTACTCCTCCCGCCACCGCGCCATTGCACGCCGTGACTGCGCGGCGAAGATGAGATCCTGCATCCGACTTGCCGCTTCACCGAGCGTCGTGGGCAGCCGTTCGCCGAGCGGAAGAAGGTCCACGGCGATGCAGAGCGTCGGACGGGTCGACGGGTCGGACAGCACCGGATCAAGCGGCAGGTTGGCCGAAAGGCCGCCATCGACAAGCCATCTGCCGTCGATCTCGACCGGGGGAAAGAGGACTGGGAGGGCGGCACTGGCACGTATGTGGTGCGGCCCGATGGCGTGAGAAGCGGTGTCGAAGACGACGTCGTCACCCGTTTCGAGGTCGACGGCCGTTGCCGTGAAACGACAGGAGCCGCCATTCAGCCTGGCGAAGTCGACAGCGCCGTCGAGGGTGGTGGCAAGCTGCTCCGTCTCGAATACAGACGGTCGGTCGTCCGACCACGGCATCATCGCCGACATCACGGGACCGAAGCTGCCCGCTCGTCCTGCGATCGCCGTCCACGCCGCGGCCGCTGATCGACGAGTGGTCTCCATGCTCGGGGATAACCACGGATACGCCACGTTCGTCGGTCCGACTACGTGCGGCCGCCAGAAAGAGCGAAGCGCTTCGATCCTGCCCTCCGGCGGAGAGCCGGCGATCAGCGCTCCGTTGACGGCACCGATCGAGGCACCGATGATCCAGTCTGGCTGCAGCCCGTTCGTATGGAGCGCCTCGTAGACCCCGGCCTGGAAGGCGCCCAGCGCGTTGCCACCGCTGAGCACAAGCACGACGTCGAAGTCTCGGACGGCATGCTCCGCGTCGGCCATCCCCGTCATCGGCGCCTACTCGACCATAGGCTGTGAACGGCGGTTGCGCCGCCGCCGAGGACAGCGAGCGCGAGCAGCGGAGAAGGCGCCTTCTGGATCTGCAGCGCGATGCTGGATCGACGCGCGTGGACCTTCTGGCTGCTGCGTCGAGCATCCGTGCGGGGATGGTGCAGGTTGTCCCGGCGCGTCGCATCCCCCGCATCATCGGGCTTCTGCTGCACCGTCGTACCCGTCATCTCCATGATGACATCGGTGAGCCGGGGCGCCATCTGCCCCAGCATCGACGATAGCAGTCCGCCGCCTCCCGAGTATAGGGTCCGCCGGGGATGAGCGCAGGCGAATAGGATAGCGTCGGCCACGACGCTCGGAGCGTAGAGAGGCGGCGGCAGCCGCGCAGGTTCATTCATGAAGTTGCGCGCATGTTCCGGGAAGGGCGTGTCGATCGCACCCGGCTTGATGAGGGTGACCGAGATGCCTGTCTTGCCGCGTTCGAGCTCCATCCGCAAGGTTTCGGTCAGCGCCTGCACCGCGTGCTTGGTCGCGCAATACGGCCCCTGCTGCACGATTGAGCGGTCACCGAGGATGGAGCCGACGTTGATGATGGCACCGGCTCCGCGTGCACGGAGGTGGCGCGCGGCTGCAAGGGAGCCGTAAAGGGTACCGAAGTAGTTCACGTCGAACACCCGGCGATGATCCGCAACCGGCACCTGCTCGAGCGTACCGTAGGTCCCGACGCCCGCATTGTTGACCCAGCTGTCGAAGCCGCCGAACGCCTCGGTCGCGGCATCGACGATCCCGTCCACCGCAGCAGCGTCGCTTACGTCGGCGATGCAGGTGGCGATACGGCCGCCGCTGGCTGCAAGACGATGCCGCAATGTCTCGAGCGCGGCTGCGTTCCGGGCGACGGCAACGACGGCCGCTCCCTGCGTGATCGCTCCCTCCACGGTCGCCAAGCCGTTCCCGCTTGTCGCACCCGTCACCACGATGACCTGCTCGCGCAGCGGTTTCAGTCTCTTCGTCATCATCCATCCCGTTCGCACAGCCCGGACAATCCGGTTGAGTTGACGCCTCAACGCACGCGTACGGTGATCGACACCGCGAGGCGGCCCATTGTGCACGCCTCGCTGGGCGCCTGATTGACCGTGAGCGTCACCGGAGCATCGAAACTCGGACTGCAAGCGCGATGAACGAGCGTCCGCTTCCGGAAAGGAGACGAGAGGCAGCGAATGACCGAGGTTGCGTCACGACGTAGCGAGGAGGCGACGCCGCTAGAGCGAGGCGGTAAGCAGTTGCCAATGGATAGCAGAACCAATCCAAGGGCGATAAGCCCTGAGCTTACCGCCGTCTTCTCGATCGCGTGTGGCCTGATGGTCGCGAACCTCTATTTCGCGCAGGCGCTGATCGGCGAGATCAGCCCCGCCTTAGGTCTGCACGGCGGCGTTGCCGGCCTGGTGGTCACGTTACCCCAGCTCGGGTATGGCGCCGGCTTGTTCTTCGTCGTGTCGCTGGCGGACCGGTTCGAGAACAAGCGGCTGATCCTGCTGCTGACCACGGGTGCATGCCTCGGCCAGATCGGCACCTGGATGGCGGCGGGTGCGTCGAGCTTCCTCTTGTTCTCTTTCCTGACTGGCTTTTGCTCGGTCGGCGCGCAGATCATGGTGCCGCTCGCCGCCCACCTAGCCCCAGAGCACAGCCGCGGCCGCGTCATTGGCAACATAATGGGCGGATTGATCGGTGGTATCATGCTAGCCCGGCCTCTGGCGAACGGGCTAGCCGCCGTGGCCGGCTGGCGCGCGATATTCGGCGTGTCGGCAATCGCTATGGCCGCGGTGGCCCTGCTCATCCTTCGCTTTGTGCCGGAGCGGCGCCCTGCGCCCGATATGCGTTACCGACAGCTTTTGCTGTCGAGCCTGTCACTCTTGTCAAAGACCGCCGCGATCCGACGACGAACTGCCTATCAGGCGATCATGTTCGCGGCGTTCAACCTGTTTTGGACGGCGGTGCCGTTGCTGCTCGCAATGCGCTTCGGCCTTGGTCAAGGAGGCATTGCGCTGTTCGCGCTCGCTGGCGCTGGAGGCGCGCTCGCGGCCCCGTTCGCCGGAAGACTAGGTGATCGCGGCCATATACGGGCAGGCACCGCGGCGGCGCTCGCTGCGGCCATTGCAGCCTTCCTCGTCGCCGGCTGGGCGGCAGCGGCCCATGCGCTGATCCTGCTGGCTGCGGCGGCCGTGCTGCTCGATGCCGCAACCCAGATGAACCAGGTGCTGGGTCAACGGGTGCTGTTCTCCATCCTGCCCGAGGCACGGGGGCGCATCAATGCCGTCTACATGACGGTTGTTTTTCTGGCTGGAGCGCTCGGATCTACGCTCGCCACCTTGAGCTTCGACAAAGGGGGCTGGACGGCGACAGTGGCCCTTGGAGCCGCGCTGATCACAGCCGCGCTCCTCTTGTTTCTAACCGAGCCTAGGCGTCGTAGCGCCTGAATGAACGTCCGTATGTTGGAAGCCGAAGATCAAGTCCGAATGACCGCTTCTGGGTCATTCGGCCTATTTGAGCCCGAGCTGCCGCATGATGCCATTTAATGCCGCGGTGCAGCCCTGCGCGCGGCCGATATCGTGATCGGTGCCGGCCGAGTTCCAGAACATGTCGAGCGGCCAGCGCTCCGGGCAATGCGCGATCAGGCAGCGCAGCGCGAGGCGGACCTCGATCGTGTCGACGTTGCCTTTTCCCGAGCGAGCGGCGGCGGCGCGCAGGATGTGGAGGGATAGGTCGATGATGATCCGCTGGTGGCGTGACATGGCCGGTCGATCGGCCGATCAGTGGAAGTCGCGGGACTTGATCCGCACGACCGTCTCCGGGTCCATGCCGTTGGCGTGGGGCGGCCAGTAGCTGTCGCGCGGGCCGGGACGCCAGCCGGCGTCGCCGCGGTCGGGGCTGCCGGCATGACGTGCGCCGTCGCCGCGGCCGGTGGCATGCGGAAAGTCCATCTGACCGACCTGGGCGAGGAGCGGGCCATGGTCGATGATCCGGTCGCAGATGACGTGGATCACCTGTCCCTCCTTCTGCACCCGGCCCTTCATCCCGATCATCGCCGCCGACATGACGGCGCGGCGCTGCGCCTCGAACCGGTCGGGCCAGAGGATGCCGTTGGCGATGCCGGTCTCGTCCTCGATGGTGATGAACAGCACGCCTTTCGCGCTGCCCGGCTTCTGACGGACAAGGATGATCCCGGCGACCTCGACATGGAGGCCGTCCCTGATGTGGGCGAGGTCGGCGCAGCGGGTGATGCCGCGGCGGGTGAATTCCTGCCGCAGGAAGGCGAGGGGGTGCGCGCGGAGCGATAGCTGGAGCGCGCGATAATCCTCCACCACCTCGCGTCCGTCGGACAGCGGGCGGAGAGAAACGTCGGGCTCCAGCCCCTCAGGGCTGAACACCGCTTCCTGCGCGTCGGCAGCCGCGAAGAGCGGCAGCGGCGCATCGCCCAGCCCCTTGACCTTCCACAGGCCCTGCCGGCGGTCCTCGCCGAGCGTGCGGAACACATCGGCTTCGGCGAGCAGCTCGATCGCGGCGCGGTGTAGCCGCGCCAGACTGGCCTCGTATGCGCGGGGCAGGCGATCAGATCTTTGCGAAGCCCGAGTTACAGAGCCGGTCGCACGACGGCGCCGGCCTTCATGGCACCTCTTCGACGACGTCTACGAGGAGCCTGAGTTGCAGTGTGCAAGCCTGACGGGGCAGATGACTGAGGTGGGGCTTGTCAGTCATCGTGCTCCGTCCGTCGCCGCCGCTGGCAGCTGGCATCGTGAAGCCGGCCAGCTGCCGTTCGCCCTCTTCATCAGTTCCTATCTATGGCCGCCGGATCAGGGCCGCCCTGAAGACCTTCAAGCACCGCGTGGCGGTCAGTCAGCTTGCCTCGCGGGTGGACGCTTGTGCGCCATTGCTCATGCGTCCGCCGAGGGCGCTTTGCCCGCTCGCTGAGCTTGCCACCGCCGTATTTCGCGCGCTCAAGCTCCTGCTCAACCTCGCGGTGAAACCGGCGCAGGACGCCGATGATCGCGATGTACAATTCGATTTCGAGCTCCTCGTCGCCGCAGTAGCGATCAAGAAGGTCGAGCATCTCGGTTCGGCCCTCCCGCCGCTCGCGACGATGATTTGCGATCGCCTCGCGGCGATCGACGGTGAGACTGTTTTCCCAGACAACATCGGTTTGAAGGTGACTGCTTATCGAACGCAGGATCGTCCAGACAGGACCGAGGTACCCAGCCATAGCGAGCTGTTCCCCGAACGCATTGTAGAAGCGGCCGAAGGTCACTAGCCGCAGGTGCGATTCTGCCCGTCTCAAGGTCTCCGCGCTATCCGTTTCAGCTTTGATCGCGGTCTCGTGCTTCGCCTGCGCCGCTGCGCGCTCAGCGACCGCGGCATAGTGCCGCTTGCGTGCTGCCTGCTCAGCGCCGCGAGCACCCTTTGACCTTCCCTTGTCGGGATCAGCAAGTCGCACCGGCGTCGGCGGAAGCACGCCGCCATCTAGCCATTGCAACATACCGTCTGCATCGATGACAGCCGGCAAGATCGATAGCATCTTGCGGGCGAACCTGTCACGCGTCTCATCATCATCGTAGAGCCGGGCTATGGTCTCGATCGCGCGCGGATTGACCCTTGCCAGGGCCACCAACTCTCCCATCATTTCGATGATGTGCGCCTCTACGGGGGCGGTCGAATTGTTGGGTGTATCGTTCATCGCCTTATCTCCTGACGACGCTCGGCCTTGAGCGTCGGCGCCGGCTATGACCGATCCGGGCGCCACCAGAGGGGGACCCAAACGTTGCAGCACTGCCGCTTTGCGCAGGCGCGCAAGCGCGCGCGAGTAGGCGCACACGTGAGTACGTGCGTACGCGTGTGCGCGAGGCACAAGGGCAGATTGCCGATTCCGATGAAGCCGCCCCTCGTTTCCGAGATGATTGCGCCCCTTCGTTCCGAGATGATGTCGCCCCCCCGGAGACAGGGCCGTGCTGGCTACGTCTGTTGTTATTTCGTTCGTGCCGGTCG
>NZ_JBIEOE010000014.1:0-64742 GCF_043498045.1 Sphingomonas sp. S6 | reverse complement strand
CGTTTTGCGAAGCAGGTTTCCAGAACAGTTTTGACAAATGGCGGACCGCCGGAATGCGTCGCCGAGCCGGCCTGCCAGCAGGATCGTCAGAAAGGAAGGCTTTTGCGAACAGCGGGTGGCGCATAGAGCGGGCACAGATATACGTTTACGACTGAACCAGTCGAAGCGCGCTGGCCGCGACCGTCCCGAATGGGATCAATGGTCGGGATAGGATTCTCTTCATGCCCCAGCCGGTATAAAGGAACCGCCCCGATCGTAGCGGCTGCGTCGTTATCCCGCCTACCCAACCCGTGGGCTCGACCTTCGGCCCAGCCGGGCCCGCCTCAACGTGGCCCGTCGACTGCGATGACCGCGGCGTCGTCTAGCTGGAACCGGCCAAAGTCGTCGTCGCCCCATAACGAACGCTCCAGCCGGCCGACAAGCCGGATCGGCTTCCCGGTCGGCATTGACCCATAAGGCAGCGAGTATTCATGGTTTTGCGTCGAGGGAGCCGATCATAGGCAGGAATACGGCACAACCCGTTTCCTTGCAGGAAAGATCAAGCACCAGGTTCTTCCCCGATCCGTCGTTCCGCCCAGCAAACGTCCACAGAAGGCTGCGGCGCTCGGGATAGTTCGGGTCGGCGACACGGTAGGAAGCTACGCCTGCGGGGCGGCCGTCGAGCGTGAGCTGATCCGCTTTGTAGTTGGTCCCGGAGCTCGCGATCGGCAGCGCCGATCCTCGGCCTGTCACTGTGAACATGCCTTCGTAGCCCGGCCCGCGCAGCAGGAACACCGGATCGTCTACCGGGTCCTTTCCCGCCTTCAGAGTCGCATCTGATGGAATGGCGACCGTGCAGCACGAAGGGATCCCGACCGACTTCCAGCCGGCCGGGACCTCGGGTTGCGGTGCGTTCGGCGAGCAGGACACTAGCAGCAATCCCGCTACCGACCACACCGCGACCCTCATATCACCGCACTCCGTAGGCGTTGCGAAGCGCTGTCGTCTCCGTCGAGCACGGGGTGCGACGCACCACGCCCGCCGGCTGACTATAGTGCATGACGCACGCCGTGTTGTTGGCTTCACCGAAGCCCAAAGCATGGCCGAGCTCATGCGTCATGGTCGACTCATAATCAAACGAGCCGGAAGGAGGGCTCGACCGAGTAGACGGGCAATGGAACCGCCCACCCGACTCATCGCCATAATACCAGAGGTAATCGGCCTTCACGATCACGTCTGCCTGGGTGATGGTCGATCCGCTGGTCCACAGGTTGGTCGACGCGAGGGCGGTCGAGTTGGTGGGATAGCCGTCCTCCACGGTCACGATCTGAGCCGTGGTCTCGGTCCCTCGCGTGGTGGTCAGGTTATTCGCCGCGTCCCACTGATAGTAGAAGCGCGACCCTTGAGCGTTCCAGTTGCTGACCGCTCGCCCGAGGGCAGGGTCGCAGCCCGCCGGCATGGCGATGTGCAGGTACACCGACTTGGTAGGGACATGTTCGCGGGCTTCCGGCCCAAGCCTGCCGCCACGCCGGAGAAGGCACCTACCCCGGATCGTGCTGGCGCGGCGAGCGGCGGCAAGCCGGATCAGGCCAGGGCGATCGAACGCTATGCGCGGGCGTCGGCCGACATAGGCCGGATGCGCGCGCAGGAGCTGCCGGTGCTGCCGCATCAGGAGAGCGCGTTGCGCCGCGCCGGCGAGGCGCTGGACCAGGTGCGGCCCGATGCTGCGCGCGACCTCGCTTCCGCGTTCCGTCGCGATCCTGGGCTGATCGGGCAGGCGGCGGAGGGCAAGACCGGCGGCGCGGTGCGCGCGATGGCCGAGGAGCGCCGGGTGCGGCTCGACTCCGACGCGCGCGCCGACCGGTTTGTGGAGAGTTGGCGGGGACTGGCGCGCGAGCGGGCAGGCGGCGACCAGGTCCGGGCCGAGAAGGCTACCACGCGCATGGGCGCGATGGCCGAGGGCCTGCGCCGGGACCCTGAGCTGGCGAAGGCGCTGGAGCGCCGCGCGCCCGAGCTGGAGCTGAAACTGGAGCGCGGCCGGAGCATCGAGAAATCGCTGGAGCAGTCGATCGGGATCGGCCGCGAGCGCGACAGGGGCATGAGCCTATAAGGGGATGACGTGTGACGGATGAAGAAGGGCCGAATGAAGCCGCACAGGCGTTCGAAGAGCTGCGCGCCGAGGTGACGCTGATGCGCCGTGCCGTCGAGCGGCTGACGGCCGAGCGCATGGAGGTGCCGGAACCGCCCGACTATTCCGAGACGTTAGGCGTGATCGCCAACAACATCACCGCCACCGCGCAGCGCGTCGATATGCTGGTCAAAAGCCCGATGCTGGCGATGACGCCCGAGCTATTGGCGGGACGGATCACCGCGGCGGCAAGCACGGCGCGCCAGGAAGACCGGCAGACGATCGCTACGGCGCGCACCGGCCTGGAGGACGTGACGCGCCAGCTTCACAGCTATGTCGTGTCGGCGCGGCGTGGCGATGAGCAGAACCGCTGGCTGATGTGGAGCGCGATCGGCGGGATTGTGGTCGGCATGATCCTGTGGGCGGTGTTCGCCGGCATTGTCGCGCGCGCCGTGCCCGCGAGCTGGCAATGGCCGGAGAAGATGGCGGCACGCTCGCTCGACCTGCCGATGTGGGAAGGCGGCCAGCGCCTCATGCGGGCAAGCGCGCCCGACGCTTTCGCCAACATCGCCGCGGGTGATCGAATTGTGACCGCCAATCGTGAGGTGCTGGAGGCGTGTCAGAAGCGCGCCAACAAGACAGGAAAATCGGTGCAGTGCACCGGCACGGTCGAGCCAGTAGGCAAAGAGGCTCGTAAGTGAGGGTAATCGTCTTGCAATCCGTATTACAAGGCAATACCAGAACATACATGGTACGCCGGAGAGGCATATGGCAGACGATATCGTTGTAACAGTGCGGGTGCCGAAGAAGCTCGCGCAAAAGGCACGGCAAGTTGCTGATAGTCGTGACGAAACAGTGAGTCAGGTCATCCGGCGAGGCTTGCGTGGCTATGTGGGTCGCGCGCCAAAATCGATTAAGAATGAGGACGCAGCCTAATGTCAGAATCCAAGCGCAAGGCGTCCAAGAAGTCACCGGATTATAGTCCGGCAGCTATGGATCTGTTGAACGTCGCAGGGGGCGGCAATTTCAGAACAGTACTGGCGGATCCGCCGTGGCAGTTTCAAAACCGTACCGGGAAGGTGGCACCCGAGCACCGCCGCCTAAACCGCTACGGGACAATGACGCTGGACGAGATTTGCGAGCTACCGGTGCAGGAGTGCGTTGCGCCAACCGCCCACCTCTACCTGTGGGTGCCTAATGCGCTCTTGCCGGACGGCTTGCGTGTAATGCGGGAATGGGGCTTTGAGTATAAATCCAACATCGTATGGCGGAAGATCCGCAAGGATGGCGGATCTGATGGTCGGGGCGTGGGATTCTATTTCCGCAACGTTACAGAACTGATCCTATTTGGCGTCCGGGGCAAGAACGCCCGCACGCTTGATCCGGGTCGGACACAGGTGAACTATCTTGAGAGCCGCAAGCGGGAGCACAGCCGTAAGCCTGACGAGCAATATCCGCTGATTGAGGAATGCAGCCCCGGCCCGTTCTTGGAGATGTTCTCGCGTGGAACGCGGCCGGATTGGACCGTATGGGGCAACCAGGCGGACGAGGAATATACCCCTTCCTGGCCGACGTATGCCCATCACTCTAGGGCTGGGCTGGTGGCGGAAGCGGCTGAATAGGCTCAGCAAGGATCTCCTGCTCCTCCTCGCCCTCGGCGATGGCGCCCACGTCGAGATGCTCATCGAAAGTGACGATTGAGCTGGGTAGTCCAATGAGGAGGAGCGGGCATGGATTGCCGACGCCGCGGTGCACGCGATCTTCTAGCTTTCGCCAATGGGTCGTGGCGGCCCCATATTTATCCTTCACGAAACTAAGCGACCAAGCGTCTGCAAAGGTCGCGCCGCCTGCTCGCATACGCCGAGCAACATCGGCCTTCTGCCGGGGGGTGGGCGTCAGTCCCAAAGATCCAAGGTCATCACTCGACTCCAGACCCCGCTCGGTTGCAAACCGGCGGACGAGCTGCACCATGTCGTCCTGTAGGCTCGATCCCCGCGTGACAATCACGCCAACGCTGATCGCCCCCTCCGCGTGCAGCCGCTTAAAGTTCTCCAGGTCGCGGTCGAAGAATGGATCCTTGTTGTTCCACTCGATTTCGAGCGCGATGACGCGGCCATCGGCGAAGGTACGGACATGATCGACCTCATGGGAGATCGACTCCCTTTGGACGCCGTTGATGCGCTTTTCGATCGTGAAATTGACCTTGTGCCAGCCCAGCTCGGCCAAGGCGCGCCGGAGACGCTGAGTGCCCTTTGTCTCGCCTCCACCCGAGCCGATGATCTCCTCAATTGGGATGGATAGCGCGCCGAGCGCCGCTTCCAACTCCCCGATCGCGTCGGGAAAATCGACGCTCAGGATGGCCGTGGCATGGCTGTGAAACTCAATTTGGAAGCCGCGAGCGGCCAGATCTTCAAACATGCTCGTCCAAGAGTCGCTTCTGATGCGCCCAGGTGCCATAGATTGCCGGGCTAGGGCGAGGCCCCTATGCTCACCGAGGCGATTGCGCACGAGAGGATTGGCCACCTATCCGACTTTGCCGGCAAGCGGGTAGAGCGGTGGTGGGTGGATGCCCTGTTTCTCGCACTAGATCGTCTCATTGAGGATAGGGAGCTGGACGGAGAGCGCGTCAGCCCTGAGCGCTACGGCTCCCTATTGGGGCGATCGAGCTTCGCCCAAATTGCGGGTGCCCGCAGCTTGGAGAAGGATCTTGCGACCAAGCACCTAGTCGCCCTCTACACCGCTTGTGGCGGTAGAGAGCGCTTTTCCGATCAGCACGTCCGTGAGCGGACGGAACTGACCATACCCGATGTTCAATGGTTTGCCGCTAACGACAATCGACCCCAGGGAGCTGTGCATCCCTCAAATCCACGGTTCACTACCCGCTCTGCTGAGGCCTTGGCGGGCGATTTTACATTGGAGGATCTGGGCTTCATCTTCGTTCCTTCGTCACTACGACGAAGCCCAGATCCTCCTTAAATCACAACCTCAAATCTGTGCCATTGGTGCTGACGGCGGACACGCGACCTTGGTGAGCTTCGAATCCGTGCCCGCGGACTTGAACGCGAACGCGGCCCCGGCTGCCGCGGTGCTGGCGACGGCCGCTCCAACGAGCACCTTCTGCTTCGTGTCCATCAGACTGTCCCTCTCTCAAGGGGCCGCGCGACCGACGTGTTCCTGCTCGTCCTCTCCTCATCACCAGCGGATGCAATCTTGAACGCCAAGATTTGTGCGCGGTGGATCTGGGGAGGCTCGGCGAACAGCGAAGCAGCGCTTCCGGATAGCGCCGTGCCGATTTCGCCCGACAGATGCGTCTCGCGCCCTGCCTCGTCGGCGAAGGTATCGAGGATGGCGAACCGAGTCTTTCCGAGACGCAGAGCGTACCACGACAGGGTGCCAGGCTCCCGCTCCACGGCCGATCGGGCTCCTTGGAGGAAGCGGGCAACCTCTTCCTCCGCACCGTCCCGTGCTTCAAGCGGAACATGCAGGGCCAAGCGCGGCAGGGCGTCCGCCGCCGGCACCTTGAGGGCGAGGATGTCGGCCGGCTCGATCTCCGGCAATCCGTTGAGGATGGTGAAGGTCTTCACGACCAGCGCCCGGCCGACCGTGCCGAACAGATGCTTCAGCCGGCCGGCATTGCCGGGGAAGGTATCGAAGATGGCGAAGTCGGCGGGGCCAAAGCGCAGCGCGTACCAGTGCCGCGTGTCCTGCTCATGCTCGACCGGCTCCAGCGCACCCCGGAGGAATTCAGCGGCATCTTCCTGGTGGGTCGGCCCGGCTTCAATGCCTACGAACAGTGCCTTGTGCATCTTTTCTCTCCTTGTTCCGATGGTAGCGCCTCGAGCTCCACGGAAGGCGTCCTGGGCCTAAATCATGGGAAGTTCGCGCGGCCGGGCGCCGACAGCCCGTTCGGCCAGGGCGACTTCCCCGGCCCGCGCACCCCTGGCGGGCGCGTGCTGGAGGAGATCGCGGCCAGCCACGGCGCGACCGCACGCCAAGTGGCGCTTCGCTTCCTGGTGCGTCGGCCATCGCTGTTCGCTATGGTCAACGAGTCCTGACCCTAGGTCTGCCGACATACTTGGTCGCAAGCTGATCGACACCGCCGCTACACGTGCTCCAAAGCGGCGGTGTCGATCGGCATCGATAAGCGTCCTGTTCCCGGTTATTCCGCCAATCAACCGTGCGGGCGCATAACAACCTTGATCACACCTTCTTCCTTGTCGCGGAATTTAGCGTACATTTCTGGCGCGTCTTCAAGACTGGCCGGGTGGGTGATCACGAAGCTGGGGTCGATCGCGCCCGCGACGATTTTTTCCAGCAACGGTCTAGTATAGCGCTGCACGTGGGTTTGGCCGAGCTTGATCGTTAGTCCTTTGTTCATCGCTGCACCGATCGGAAGCTTGTCACCCATCCCGACGTAGACGCCGGGCACGGAGACCGTGCCGCCCTTGCGGCAGCTCATGATCGCCTGCCGCAGGACGTGGACGCGATCAGTGGCGAGCATCATGCTTGCCTTCACCTTGTCCATGACCGCGTCCGCCGCCCCGTGCGCGGCCGCCTCGCAGCCGACAGCATCGATGCAGCTGTCGGGGCCCCGGCCCTTGGTTCGCGCCTGCAGCTCGTCGTAGACATCGGTTTCGGCGAAGTTAATCGTCTCAGCGCCACCGGCCTCCGCCATGGCGAGTCGCTCGGGCACCTCGTCGATCGCGATCACGCGGCCGGCGCCCATCATCAGCGCGGAGCGGATGGCGAACTGGCCGACCGGACCGCAGCCCCAGATCGCGACGGTGTCGCCATGCTCGATCTGCGCATTCTCGGCGGCCATGTAGCCGGTCGGGAAGATATCCGATAGGAAGAGGGCCTGCTCGTCGGTAACGTTGTCGGGAATCTTGATCGGACCGACATCCGCCATCGGCACGCGGAGATACTCCGCCTGACCGCCGCAGTAGCCGCCCAGCATGTGGCTGAAGCCGAACAGCCCGGCGGGCGAATGGCCCATCGCCTTGGCGGCCATCTCGGCGTTCGGATTGGTCCGATCGCAGGCCGCAAACAGACCCTTCTTGCAGAACCAGCAATCGCCGCAGCTGATCGTGAACGGCACCACCACCCGGTCCCCGATCTTGAGGTTGGTGACCTCGGACCCGAGCGCCACGACCTCGCCCATGTTCTCGTGGCCGAGGATGTCGCCGGCCTCCATGGTGGGCTGGTAGCCATCCAGCAGGTGAAGGTCCGACCCGCAGATCGCGCAGGCGGTTACTTTGATGATCGCATCGCGCGGGTGCTTGATCTCGGGATCCGCAACGGTGTCGACGCGGACATCGCCTTTACCGTGCCAGCATAGTGCGCGCATGTCGTTTCCTCATCTGAGTGCATGTCCCTGTCGTCAGGGCCATGTCTATGACGCTCAACGCCTTGAGCCGCGGCATGGGTCCCTGTCCATTTGATTCGTTTACATCAACGAGCGGCCGTAAAACGGCCGTACGGCCAGCGGGTTGAACGCAGACGGCATGCCCGGCTTGAAAGCCAGCAAGATAATGAAGTGGGTCGCCCAGGCCGTGCAGCCGGCCGACACGATGGTGATAGGTTCTCACAGGCTGCGCGTCTTCCGCCCTGAGCGTATGGCATGGTCGGCCAGGGCAAAGGACGCATAGATTCCGCAGAGGCAAACCAGGCCGGCGAGCAGCACCAACCACAGATCGTGGTCGTGCCGGACGCAGTCGAAAACCTGTACGACCTGGGAGTACATCATGCTCGGCTAACGGCAAGGCGTTAAGACATCTCCAACCGGCTCATATCGGCTTTCCCTGGCTGTGATCCAGGACCAAGGAAGCCGCAGTCGGGTTCTGCGCAGCCATGAACACTTACGTTGCCGAGCCCGCGCCTGTCGTCCGAACCGGCGACCATGCTCGACTGACATAACTTGATTTCGGTCCTCCGGGTCGGTTCCCAGTCGCTACAAAGATTTATGCCTCGCATCGCCGTGGCGCTGGTGGCATTAAGGGCATGATCGGAGGATTACGTCCATGGCACGCAAGAGCATCAAAAGCGACGCGGTGAAACTCAAGGGCGAGACGGCCAAGAAGGCACCGCCGCTGCCGGCGGGTGCCGACCAGCCGACGAACTATGCCGAGCAGCAGGGCCATGGCGGCGAAACCCGCCAGACGACCTCGGACGCGGCACTTACCATGACCACGCAGCAGGGCATCCCGATCGCGGACGCCCAGAACAGTCTCAAGGCGGGTCTGCGGGGCCCCACGCTGCTCGAGGACTTCATCCTCCGCGAAAAGATCTTCCATTTCGATCACGAGCGCATCCCGGAGCGCGTCGTCCACGCACGCGGCTATGGCGCGCACGGCGTGTTCGAGCTGACCGACAGTCTGGCCGACTACACCCGCGCCGACGTGCTGAGCACGGTCGGGCAGCAGACGGAGGTGTTCGTCCGCTTCTCAACGGTAGCGGGCAACAAGGGCTCGCGCGATCTGGCGCGCGACGTGCGCGGCTTCGCCGTCAAGATGTACACGAAGCAGGGCAACTGGGACATCGTCGGCAACAACATCCCGGTGTTCTTCATCCAGGATGCCATCAAGTTCCCCGATCTGGTCCATGCGGCTAAGCAGGAGCCCGACCGGGCGTTCCCCCAGGCGCAAACCGCACACGACAATTTCTGGGATTTCGCCAGCCTCACCCCGGAAGCCTGGCACATGATCATGTGGATCATGTCCGATCGCACGATCCCCCGCTCCTTCCGCACGATGGAGGGCTTCGGCGTCCACAGCTTCCGCCTGGTGAACGCGGAAGGCAGGTCGACCTTCGTCAAGTTCCACTGGAAGCCGCGCCAGGGGCTCCAGTCGGTGCTGTGGAACGAAGCGGTCAAGATCAGCGGCGCCGATCCCGACTATCATCGCCGCGATCTCTGGGAGGCGATCGAGAGCGGTGACTTCCCGCAATGGGATCTCGGCGTCCAGCTGTTCGATCAGGAAACCGCCGACAAGCTTCCCTTCGACCATCTCGACTCGACCAAGCTCATCCCCGAGGAGGACGTGCCGGTCCGCATCGTCGGTACGCTCACGCTTAATCGCAACGTCGACAACTTCTTCGCCGAAACCGAGCAGGTCGCCTACTGCACGCAGAACATCGTGCCGGGCATCGACTTCAGTGACGACCCGCTGCTGCACGGCCGCAACTTCTCCTATCTCGATACCCAGCTGAAGCGGCTCGGCAGCCCGAACTTCACCCACCTGCCGATCAATGCCCCGCGCTGTCCGGTGATGAACTTCCAGCAGGACGGCCACATGGCGATGCGCAATCCGAAGGGGCGCGTGAACTATGAGCCGAACAGCTGGGGCGCGGAAGGCGGTCCGCGCGAGAACGCGGAGATCGGCTTCACCAGCTTCCCCGCCGAGGTTCAGGGGACTAAGCAGCGGGTTCGGTCCGAAACCTTTGCCGATCATTACAGCCAGGCGCGGCAGTTCTATCTCAGCCAGCAGCCGATCGAGCAGAAGCACATCGGCGACGCGCTGGTGTTCGAGCTGTCGAAGGTAGATCGTGTCGACATCCGGGCCCGGGCGGTCAGCCACCTGCGCAACATCGACGAGGATCTCGCCGCTACCGTTGCGGACGGGCTCGGCCTTGACCTGCCGGACGCCGCCAAGGCGGCCAAGCCGACGCTAGACCTGCCGACATCGTCGGCGCTCTCGATCGTCGCCAACGGCCCGGCGAATTTCGCCGGGCGAAAGATGGGCCTGCTGCTGACCGATGGGTCGAGCGCCGAGCTGTTCAATGCGCTGACGAAGGCGCTGGAAGCCGAAGGCGCGGTCTGGGAGGTGGTCGCGCCGAAGATCGGCGGGGTCACGCTCGACGACGGCACCAAGGTCGCGGCCAAGCAGAAGATCGACGGCGGACCTTCGGTCCTGTTCGATGCCGTCGCGGTGCTCCCGTCCGAGGAGGGGGTTGCGATGCTCGCCAAGGATGCGGCCTCCAAGGACTTCGTGGCGGACGCGTTCGGCCACTGCAAGTTCATCGGCTACACCGATGCAGCCGCCACGTTGTTCGACGCTTCTCGGGTGCCGGAGCTTGACGATGGCTTCGTAGCCCTAAGCAAGAGCAAGGACGTCAAGGCGTTCGTCACGACCTGTCGTGACCTCAGGTTCTGGGCTCGGGAGATGAAGGTCGATCTCGACGCGGCGGCCTGACGACCCTGGCGGGAGCGGCAGGTGGACGTCCTGCCGCTCCACTTAACGGCAAGCCTCATATCGCACGGACGTGGGACGTGCTGCCTCGCTCGCGTTCAACGGGATCGGGTCATACCATCGCGGGCCGCGGTAACGACCCAGCGGCCGGTGCGGCCCGCGGTGCGAACCGTCCAACAACGCCCGGTCTCTGCGAGGAACCGGGCGTGGATCCCTGCCGCATGCTGGACGAAATCGTAGAAATCAATCCTGTGGTGCGCGAGCACGATGATGCCGCCTGGGCGCAGGCGAGCGGCCATCTCACGCGCAACCCGGGCCATCTCTCGCGCTGAGAGGTAATACAGGATCTCGGCGATCACGATCACGTCATAGACGAGACGTGGCGGTCGACCGGGGAGCACGAGCAGCGATGCGCACGCACGAGGCCAGGCGGCAACGGCGCGTGCCGTCAGGTCGACCCCCTCCCTCGTGCCCTCGGTCGCATCGAGGCGCAACGCCATCCTCGCGATCGCGGCACTGTTGGATCCGTTGCCGCTGGCCAGCTCCAGCACCCGTCCGACCGGTCGGTGACCTATCGCGTGCAGGATCGCGGCACGCTTCACCGCCTCGTCACGGGCGGTGAAGGTGCGCCAGGGATCGTCGTCGCCG
Source organism: Sphingomonas sp. S6 (assembly GCF_043498045.1). Classification (NCBI taxonomy): domain Bacteria; kingdom Pseudomonadati; phylum Pseudomonadota; class Alphaproteobacteria; order Sphingomonadales; family Sphingomonadaceae; genus Sphingomonas; species Sphingomonas sp. S6. Next base: position 53,801 of record NZ_JBIEOE010000014.1, on the reverse strand, counting down.
GCGAACTTGGCGGCGAACCCGGCAAGATCGATCGGGCTCGTCACTTCGAACCCGGCCGGTAGCGCTCGACCGGACGAGCAAAGGCCGCAAGCTCGTGTCTCGCGATCGTGAAGCCTGCTGGATCATCGGAAACGGCGCCGAGCTGCGTCCGGTAGACGCGGATCAGCGACCGCTTAACCGGAACTCCTCCGGGCACAGCGATGCGCCATGCCGGTCCGGACCTGTCCGGGCGAGGCGGCCACACGCGGTAGGTCAGCCGACCGGCGCCACCCGGGCATCGGGCGACGGCCGCTGCTACGGCGCGGTGATCGGGATGGTCGTCATCGCAGGCCGGTCCGACGATGAGATCGAGATCCCGGCATCGTGCGACCTGGCGGCGCAGCGCGCGATAACAGCGTCCCGGGATCGAGGGCAACTGGCCATCGGGCAAATTGAGGAACGAGACGTCGCCAGCAACGATGCCGAGACGACGTAGCGCATGAAGGCTCTCACGCTGGCGCGCCGCGACCAGTCGCGCTCTCGGCCATTGTCGGCTGCCCCGGTGAGACGCGGCACCATCGGTCACGACCGCAACCCGGACCCGAGCTCCATGGCGGCGAAGCCGCGCAATGAGGCCTGCCGCGCCGATGACCTCGTCATCCGGGTGCGGGGCGATCACCAGCGCGACACGTACGTTTCGCAGCGGGATCCTCACAGAATGGGGTCGAGGATGTGCTCGGCGACAGCCTGGCCGACGCGAAAGCGATGCGCGTCGGGCGCAGGCTGGCGCAGGTACACCATGAGATCGGCGATCTTTGCCGCCAGCGGATGCGATAGGAACAATCCCTGCAGCCCCACCGCCTCCTGCGCGATCGTCAGGGCGCGCTCGGCAGAGCCGGCGATCGATAGCCGCGCAGCGGACACCCGGGCGAGGCGTTCCGCATCCGTCCCGCTGAACCAGGCGCCCGCCGTGTCGCGGATGCTCGCCGCTGCACCCTGGGCAAGCAGGAACAGGTCGGCGAGGCGCGATGCCTGGAACGGATCGGAAGCGCGCTCGTGGGTGGTCAGGTGGTCACGCACTGCATCGAGCAGGCCGGCGATGCCCCCGGCATGAACCGCGGCGAAGCGCAGCGCGCCTCCGCTGAAGAACGGCTCCCGCGCATAGCTGCCGGGCTCGCCGATACGGCCGTCTTCACGGATCACAGAGCCGGACCAGCGCACCAGATGTGTCTCCGAGCGCTGCATGCCGATCGTCTGCCACCACTCCCGATCGATGGCAGGCGGATCGGCATCCAGGTCGAGCAGGAGCAGCTGCGGCCCGCGTTCGCTATCCGCAGTTACCAGCGCGTGAGTCAGTATCCCCGCCCCCGATGCATAGCCCTTGCCGCCGGTCAGCCGTCCGCCGGTAAGCACCAGCGACTCACCCGGCAGGCCCGCATTCCACACACCCAGCATCGCTCCCGCAGCGATCCGCGCCCGCAACGCAGCGACCTGGGACGACGTGCCGTATCGAAACACGATTTGCACCGCATCGACATGCCCCTCCAGCAGGCGCCCGATGGGGAGATCCCGGCGTCCCGCAGCGTAAAGAGGGCGGAGCAGGTCCAGATATGCCTCGGGCGTCGTCGGATCGCCGGCGGGGTCGGTCACCCACCCTGCCGCGACGATCGCATGGCGCAGAGCTTTGGTCGTCGTCATACCGCCTGCTCGCAAAGCTGGTGCTCGAGCGTTGCCAGGGCATGCTCGGCCTCGGCGAGGGTGACGTCGGGTATATCGGGCAGCGCCGGCACGACACGCATGGCGAACGCCTCTGCGTTGGGGCAGTCGCGCGCGACGCCGATCACATGGTCACCGGTCAATCCGATACGGTCGCCGAAGCGAGCTGCGACAAAGGAATCGGGGAGCCCGGCCCAAATGCGGCGCGCCTCCGCCTGCTGTCGGTATTGCCATGCCGCCCCTCGGGGATGCGGCATTGAGGGTGCCCCGTGATGGTCGATGGCACTGAGCGCAGCCGCCATGCCGCCCGGCGCCCGGCCGAGCCGCCGTGAGGAGGTCGCAACCACCATGCCGGGATCGCGGCGCACGCGAAACCCGGCGCGCCCGGCATCGTCGAGCAGGGCGGCGTCCTCGCCGCATGGCACCGGCTGGAAGCCACCCAGCGCCTGATAGGCTCCGGGTCGGAAGGCCATGTTGGCGCCTCCCGAGCAGTGGGAGCCGGTCGGACTGTCCCACGGAACGGGGTCGACCGATCGTCGGTAGGCGTGAAGCCGATCGAGGTAGCGCTCGACCCTCCCCTGCACCGGATCCCGCTCCGCTGCGATCCGGACGATTCGCCCGGCGACAAGGTCGGCCGAGGCCAGGCCCTGCAGTGCCGCCCTGACCCAATCGGCACGGGGCTGGCTGTCGGCGTCGGTCGTCAGGAGAATACCGTGGGGCGTGCTCGCCGCATGATGCAGGCCGAGGGCGATGGCGGCCCGGCGTGCACGACCGGCATTGGCATCAGGGGACGGGTCTCCCTGAGCCACCGTGAACGGAAGGGCCATGCGACCAGCATGCTCGAGTATTACCTGCTCGCTCGCATCCGAGCAATTATCAAGGAGGAAGAACACGGCAGCCTCGACGTCGCCCAGGTCCAGTCGCTCGATCGCCTCCAGCAACTTCGGTAACGCAGTCTCCTCGTTGCGGACCGGAACACAGATCGCAGCTGACACAGGTCGCAACGGCACCCCCACCATCGGTTTCGCAGGACCGGCGACCCTGCCTTGCAGGACTGTAGGTGATAAACGCCGGTTTCGATAGCTGCTCGCGGTGATGCAAGATGCCAGATCGTCATGCAGGACTATAGGTTTGCCCGGTTTCAACCGAGATATCGGCGTCGGGTAGGTAGCCGTCGAAGTTCGCGCCGCGCACCTACAAGCTGCTGTTCGACATGGCAGGCTACCCGGATGCGAAGGCGGTGCCATTCTTCCCCGAGATCGATCCCGTGTTCCGCGTCACCGACCCTGCCGCGCACTACCATGTGCCGGTCGTGGTCAGCCCCTTCGGCTACTCCACCTACAGGGGCAATTGATCACCGATCACGCCTCGATCCCTGCCTGGTGCATCGGCTTATAGAGCTCGTGCTCAAGCGACCGCAGGTAGCGGTCGAGGCGCTCTACCAGTGTTGCGACGTCCGCAGCATAGGCTGGGACGTTCGAAGCTATCGCGTTGCTGCTCCAACGCCGTATGTGGTCGGAGTAGCGTAGCCGAAGCTCGCGATCCTCTTCCATGATCCGCTCGTAAGTCGGCATCTGGTCGGCGAAATAGCCTCGAGCCTCCTTGTTCCAGCCCTGCTGTGTAGGCAGATGCTCCCGTACCGCATTGGCCAGGTTCATTCGTAGCCGGCCGAGGTCGGTAAGCGGAGGTCCAGCCCTGACGCAGTCACGAAGTGCGTAGGCAGCGGCGCGGATCGCCTCGTGGGAGCGCCTGCTATCATCGGGCCTCATCATCTCGTTCTACTCGCCATCATCTTACTAGCCGTCATTGCTGGCGCGCCGCGCGCCGATCATGGCCGTCTGAGCTGCCCCCTTCTGAGTGGTCCATCGACTATTACAGTCTGGACCAAGGAAGGGACGACGAATGCCTGCGAAGAAGCACAAGCCCGAGGAGATTATCGGGAAGCTACGTGAGGTTGAGATCATGCTGGGTCAGGGCGGCACGACCGCCGAGGCCTGTCGGCGCATCGCGGTCAGCGAGCAGACCTAATACCGCTGGCGCAAGGAATATGGTGGCCTGAAGACCGATCAGACTCGGCGGATGAAGGATCTGGAAAAGGAGAACCTGCGGCTGCGCCGGGCGATCTCGGATCTGACGCTGGACAAGCTCATCCTGCAGGAGGCAGCCAAGGGAAACTTCTGAGCCCCGCACGGCGTCGGCGCTGCATCGACCAGGTCCGGGAGGTGCTGGATGTATCCGAGCGGCGGGTGTGCCGCGTGCTCGGCCAGCACCGGTCGACGCAGCGCAAGGTGCCGTTCGGGGCAGATGACGAGCTGGCGCTCACCGAGGATATCATCGCCCTTGCCAGGCAGTACGGGCGCTACGGCTATCGCCGGGTGACGGCGCTGCTGCATGCGGCGGGTTGGTCGGTGAACCATAAACGGGTGGAACGGATCTGGCGACGCGAGGGGCTGAAGGTGCCGCAGCGCCAGCCGAAACGCGGCCGGTTATGGCTGAACGATGGCTCGTGCATCCGGTTGCGGCCGGAGTATCCGGGGCATGTCTGGGCTTACGACTTCGTCGAGGAACGCACCCATGACGGACGCAAGTTCCGCATCCTTACCATTATCGACGAGGCGAGCAGGGAGTGCCTGGCACTCGTCGTCGCGCGCCAGCTCAAACACGAAGACGTACTGGCAGCGCTGGCCGAGTTGTTCATCGAGCGTGGTCCGCCCGCGCATATCAGGTCGGACAACGTCCTATGTCTGGAAGCAGCGGCGGGTTTTGGCCAGCAGATATCCATGCGCCGACAACCATCGGCGCGGCATGCAATCTGAGCCAGATGGCTTCCACCGTCAACGGGATCGCTCCCTGCCATAGCAAACACAGGATCCAGCGGCGCCGGGGCGGCCGTGGTCCTCACCATCCTTAAAACGAGATACGCACCCAGGTGGAAGGCCCGAACATTATCTACAGGGTCGCTCGACGAGCGCCCTCACGGCACTTGCAGAGAGGGGTCCTTCCACCTGGCATCCGACCGTTCGAGGAACGGCCGGTACTCTGTCCCCGTCTTGACAACGGCGTGAGCCACGCGCGCCATCTTGGCGGTGAGCGCCGTCATCGCCTTGCGGCGACGGTCGGCATCGTCCGCGTGCCCGGCGGTGTACCGTCCGAGCTTGTCACGGAAACTGTTGTCGCGCTGACGCGCGGCGACCTGGGCAGCCATCCAGAAGGTGCGGCGCAGACGCGCGTTGCCGTACTTGGACAGCTTGGTGCGGCCACGAAACGTGCCTGACTGGCACGTTGCGAGATCGAGGCCGCAGAACTTCAGGAACTGTCGATGATGGTTGAAGCGACGCAAATCACCGGCCTCGGCCAGAATGGTCAGCGCGTTAATCGGACCAATGCCCGGAATGTTGCGCAGCAGCTTATAATCAACATGCTCGGCCAGCCTGTCATGGGCAAGCCGCTCTATCTCGTCACGCTGGTGGATGAGGCTGCGTCCCTGCGCGATGACCATGCGGAACATGGTAATTGCTGCCGAATCCTCCGGGACCGGCAGAGCCACCGAAGCGCAGGCCGTTTCGTATATGTCATTGACAAGACGGGCCTTGGAAACCTTGCGGCCGATGAGAGGCCAGGCAGCTGCCGAGAATGCCCCAGCGTCGAGCGCGGTGATGCTGGCAGGAGTGGGGAACCGCTCGATGAGCGCGAGAAACCAGTCGGACCGGCTGTTGCCTGCGAAGCGGGCGATCTCGGGGAAGTACAGCGGCAGGTAGTGGGTCAGGATGCGGTGCCAGGTCTGCGTCTTCATCCTAGAGATCGTTTCGTGGGTCTTCGAGAGTTCCTGCAGGTCATTGATGCCCGCGGCGAGAGGATCGACGTAGCGCTGCGTCGCACCGATCCGCAGCATGTGCAGGATGACCTGCGCGTCCTTGGGGTCGTTCTTGTCCCAGCCATTGTGCAGCGCCTCGCGCGTTCTGGCGAGCGCGACCGACGAGATGAGGCGCAGCTCGAACCCTGCCGTCAGCAGCCGATGTGCCAGCGTGCGATGGTAATTACCCGTCGCCTCGAACCCGACAATGATAGGGCGCCCGATGGCAGCGAGTTTTTCGGCAAAGCCGTCATAGTCCTGCCTGGTTGCCATGACGGTCATCCGCCGGCGCCGGCCGCCTTCCGGTCGCTCGATGAGAACCTCCTGCCGGCTCTTGGACATATCGATAGCTACCAGCACGGCGCCGGCAGGCGTAGAGGTGAGCTTGGTCATGGTCGGTCAGCCTCCAAAGTGTTGTCTCGACAACCTCACTTTAGATACCTGCTGACCGGTCATGGCTTGCCCTGATGAAGCCTGCGGCCGCTACGCGGCCTTGTCTTCATCAGGGCCATAGCGGCTCCCAAACCAGCGCTTCCCAATGTGCTACGGCACCGAGCTGACGTCGAACGCGGTGCTGGCCTGGTCCGGCGATGTGGGTGTCGAGTGGCATTACATCGCGCCGGGCAAGCCGACCCAGAACGGGTTCGTCGAGAGCTTCAACGGTCGCATGCGCGACGAACTGCTCAACGAGACGCTGTTCTTTACCATCGGCCAGGCCCGCTCGATCCTCGCGCGCTGGGTCGATGACTACAACACCGAGCGGCCGCACTCGTCGTTGGGCTACGCTACCCCGGCCGCATTCGCTGCCGGGCTTGAACAGCAACGGGCGGGGTTAACCCCGCCCGTTGCTTCACCCGCGCTCATGCGCGACAACACCGGTCGGTCTCTGGTTGCCGCTGGATGAAAGACTGGGGTCACGTCAGACGTGATAGATGCTTGTAACGAGGATCTTAGAGCCGGCTTTGACATCAGGGTCCCGGGTGGCCGTAGAAACGGCGATACCCAAGCGATCTGCCTCCCATACTACTTGGTCGACTAGAAGGTTATCCGCGCATACAAATACGGCCGGATAAATTCCCTCATTAATCGAGCTTTGCAGAGCGAGCAGTCCGACGGTCGTCTTTCCGGATCCTACATTAAGCTTGATGACAGTGTCTTTAGACGTTCTCCGGGAGAACCACCCGTCGAGTACGTCCCGTTGAACATCCCGAAGAAAATCGAAATCCTTATGTTTGTCGAGGGTCTGGAATATCTCACGCGGGTTAATAGGTGCGACCTCGTCGTCATCCAGCAGCGCATCAAAGTCGATATCCATAAGGCACCCTCTTCCGATTAGAGTAGAGGACTCGCATTGATTACGCCTGCCCTGCAATGGGTAAATGTCTCTGCCTGGCTTCAATGTGTGCGGTCTGGTATGGGTATACCCTCTGCGTTCCTACTCTGGCCGGTCCGATTTCCGCCAAAATTGGACGTCATAAATTTGGCTCGGGTTGGCCCTTTGGTCCGCCTGAAGTCCTAACCAAGGAGGACCAAAGGGCACCCTACCAAACGGCACCGCAGAGCTCCTTTGAGGATTGAAGCTCTGCCTTATGTGCGCTCGCAAGACGGTGTCGGCGCGTTGAATTTACTGCTGGCGACTGTCCTACAAACGATAGGCCCGCGAGACAGTCGGGTGCTCCACCTCGATGCTTGGACACATGGGTGAGGTTATGTCTTAATCCTCGCTCTATGTAGATTCGTTTCAATGCGGCGTCGAACACCGCCTGGTACCGATCAGCGGCCAAGCGTTATGGGTTTGCGTGTGTTCATTGACGGGTATGCCACAGTCCTCGTGGCACACCTCACATTTCAATCGAACTATAATTTTCGAAGGCATTCTAGAAAGGGTAAGCGGGTGCTGTTCCCTTGATGGTCGTCCACTGCCAATGCGTAAACTCTTCCCAGTTCGCCGGGCCGCCGATCGATGTTCCGTTACCAGATGCTCCGACACCACCGAAAGGGTTAACGACGTCGTCGTTCACGGTTTGGTCGTTGATGTGGACCAGACCCGCCTGAAGGCGGTCACCAATGGCCATACCGCGTCCAACGTCGCGGGTGATGATCGCCGCGGACAGGCCGTATTCAGTGTCGTTGGCGAGCGCGATCGCCTGTTCATCACTCTCGAACGGTACGACAACCGCCACAGGCCCGAAGATTTCGTCGCTGAACGCAGGCATGTCCTTGCTTACCCCTGTCAGCACGGTCGGCTTGAAAAACAAACCATCGGACGTGCCACCCGCAGCTACCTTCGCACCTTGGGCAACGCTTCCATCTAGGACCTTGCGGGCGTGGTCGGCTTGCGTCTGGTTGATGAGCGGTCCAACCGCGACCTGCCCGGACATTGGATCGCCCACCGGCAGCGCTTCCGCGTGAGCTACGAGGCGCTTGGTGAACTCCTCGACGATGGTCGCATGCACCAGCACCCGCCCTGCAGACATGCAAATCTGTCCCTGATGAAGATAGCTCGCCCATGAGGCATTCTTGGCTGCCAGTTCGAGATCCGCGTCTTCGAGGACGATCAAAGAATTTTTACCGCCAAGTTCCAGCGAGACCTTTTTCAGGTTTTCGCTGGCCGTCTTGCCTACCATCCGACCAGCGGCGGTAGATCCAGTAAATTGAATCATGGCGACGTTCGGATCACGGCACAGCGCCTCGCCCGCGTCGCCGCGTCCCGGCAGTACCTGGAGGACGCCATTTGGTAGACCCGCAAGCTCGAACAACCGGGCGATCACGAAGCCGCCACAAATGGACGTGCGCGGATCGGGTTTTAGCACAACTGCATTGCCGACCGCGATCGCTGGTGCGACTGCGCGCATCGCCAGATAGAGCGGAAAGTTGAACGGGGCGATGATGCCTACGACGCCTAACGGTCGGCGACGGGCGAGGCTGATGCGCCCACGCTCGCTCGGCAGCACAAGCCCCTGCGCTTGCTGTGGCATGGCACCCGCAAGCGAGATCGACTTGATGGTTATAGACAGTTCGAATTCGGCCTTCGCTCTGACCGATCCACTCTCGCGCATGATCCACTCGACGATCTCGTCCCACCGCTCGGTTGCAACCTGCACAACCTTTGGAAAAACGGCTGCCCGATTATCCGGAGTATCGGAGGCCCATGCCTTCTGAGCGGCGCGCGCACTCGCGGCAGCCGCCGCGATGTCGTCGGGGCTGGCGATGCCGATCTTGCCTAACGTCGCTCCCGTTGCAGGTTCTTGAACGTCTGTCGTTGTCGACAGCGTTGTCCAGCTCCCGGTGAACGCCCCGCCGCTAAGCTGCTCGTCTCCGATCAGTTTTGTGCTGTCCGTCACTTCCGCTCTCCTAGCTTTTCGTTTGGCATAGCGTACCTTCGATCAACATCGGGCCGCAAAGACCGTTGAGGTCGCTCACCGATACCCAGTGGATATGATGACCCTAATTTAGGCGTTGTTTTCGGTCTACAAGCCAATTGGTGGTACGCAGGCGACCGTGGCGAGCTACCGTCAGGGTATTGGATAGATACAAGATCTGTATTGGACGGCAGTCGACTCTCGTCATTACGCTCCTGAAATCGACACGCACGAAAAGCGGCGATGCGTTCGGCTGGAGCCGAAGCGACACGATGCGGCGCCATTGCCGCAAGGAGAGGATTGATGAACGACGACGCGAGCATTCGGGCGCTCAACGCAGTCCTCGCCGCTGAGGATGGCTTGATGCAGGGGCGGCTCGAGCGGCGTGACTTCTTGCGAGTTGCCGCAATGGCGGGAATCGCTTCCACAACTGCTGTGAGCCGGGCCGCATTCGCGCAGGCCGCCCGCGAAAATCAGCTTCAGCTTGGCGCGGCACTCCAAAAGCAGTACGATTATATCGTTTGTGGCGCCGGTTCGTCCGGGTCGGTTGTCGCGCGCCGTCTCGCTGAAAACCCGGCGGTCAAAGTGCTGCTTCTTGAGGCAGGCGGCAGCGATCAGGTGCCGAGCGTTACCAATCCTGGCGTTTGGTTCACAAACCTCGGTAGCGAGCGGGACTGGGGCTTCAAGGGCGCGCCAAATCCCAAGATCAACAATCGCGAAATCGCATTATCGATGGGCAAGGTCCTGGGCGGCGGATCGTCGATCAACGTTATGATCTGGTCGCGTGGTCACAAGAACGACTGGGACTATTTCGCGAGTGAGTCCGGTGATCCGCGCTGGAGCTACGAGAACGTGCTCGGAATTTACCGCCGCATTGAGGATTACCAAGGTCCTGCCGATGCGCACCGACGAGGCAAGGGTGGTCTTGTATATGTCGGCGAAACACCAAATCCTTCGCCCATTGCGCCCGCGATGCTCGCATCGTGCAAAGGCGTTGGGATCCCGACTTTCCCTGATCAGAACGCCATCCTGATGGAGGGCGTCGGCGGGGCTGCGATCCCCAACGTTCGCTACAAGCCCGGCGAGCGCCTCAACGTGTTCAGCACCTATGTCCGGCCGATTCTGGATCGGCCGAACATCACGGTCCTCACGCAGGCGACGATCCGCAAGCTCACCACCAAGGGCACGCGCGTCACTGGGGTCGAGTTCACCCATGGCGGAAAGCTGATGACCATCGGTGCGACGCGCGAGGTAATTCTTTCGACCGGCGCGATCAACACGCCCAAGATCCTGATGCAGTCGGGCATCGGCGAGGCGGCGCAGCTTCGCAAATTCGGCATTCCTGTCGTCGCGGACCTCCCGGGTGTCGGCAAGAACTTCCAGGATCACGTGATGATCGCGGGTTGCGTCTGGGAGTACAAAGAGCCGATCGCGCCGCGCAACAATGCCGCCGAGGCAACTTTCTTTTGGAAGAGTGACTCCAAGCTCGACACGCCGGATTTGCAGCCGTTCCAGATCGAGATTCCCTACGTGAGTGAAGTCACGGGCAAGCAGTACAACCCGCCTGCTGGAAGCTGGTCGCTATCACCTGCCGTGGTGCGTCCGAAGAGCCGCGGTGAGATCACCATCACCGGTGCGGACCCCAGTTCCCCGGTCAACATTGCGGCAAATACCTTCGCTGAGCCCGATGACATGACGGCAATGCTCCGTTGCATCGAGCTTTGCCGCGAGATCGGCAATACCGGTCCACTCGCGGCTTTCAACAAGCGGGAGGTTATGCCGGGGAAGATCACTGGCGCCGACCTCCAGGACTTCGCCCGCAACGCGGCGGTGACCTACTGGCACCAGAGCTGCACCGCCAAGATGGGTCGGGATAACATGTCCGTCGTGGACGGGCAGTTGCGCGTTCACGGCATCCAGGGCCTCCGCATCGCGGACGCCTCGATCATGCCTCGCGTAACGACCGGCAATACCATGGCAGGCTGCGTCATCATCGGGGAGCAGGCTGCCAGCGCCATCACCGCCTAAACGAACACGATCAAAAAAGAGGGGAATGCACCATGCCGATTTCGGCAACGATCCGTGGCGTCCTGGCGACGTCCGCCGCCCTGCTGGGCTTTGCTGCCGCCATACCCGTTCAAGCTCAGACAGCGGTCGACCCCGGTGACTACACGGCGCTACCCCCCGGCACCGACCTCGCGCTGGTCTACGGCCAGTTCATCAACCGCGACAAGCTCAAGCTTCCAGGCGGCGGGGAGCTGAAGGACGACACCAATCTCAACACATCGGTCGCGCTGCTGCGCTACGTCCACTTCACGAAACTCGGGCCGTTCGTCGTCGATCCGCAAATCATCGTACCGGTGGGGTCGGTCCATGATGCTCGGGTTGGTGGGCAGAATCTGGGATCATCCACCGGTATCGGAGACGTTCTCGTCTTTGCGACGATCTGGTTTGTTAACAAGCCGAGCGATAACTATTCGACGTATCTCGGCTTCTCGCCGATCGTGGGTATCCCTACCGGGACGTACGACCGCAACAAGGCCGTCAACTTCGGCAATAATCGGTGGTCGTTCGATCCGCAGATTGGCTTCATCCAGGGGCTAGGCAAGAACGTCACCCTCGATCTCTACGGCGACGTGAACTTCTTCACGGTCAACAATGACGTCGGCGCGCTCAGCCAGCGGTTGACGAAGAAGCCCGTCTACCATGTCCAGAGCTGGCTTCGGTACGCCTTGCCCGACAAGAAGACGACGATCGCCATCGGCACCGCGAGTATGTGGGGAGGCAAGGAGCACCTCGACGGCGTCTATACCGGTCAGCGCTCTGAGCGTCAGCAGATTAGACTGGCGATCCAAAAATTCGTCGCGCCGAAGTGGCAGCTCGAGCTGATCGGCGGACGTGACGTACAATCACGAGAGGGCTTCAACGAAGCTGCCCGAATTCAGGTGCGGGTCCTAAAAATCCTCTGACCGACCCTGCGGAACCAAGCTCGAAGCCGAGGTGGGCCGGTCGCTGCGGCGATCGACCCACCTTCCTTATGTTCCCCCAGCGTCAATCTGCCAACTTCGCGCCGCTGAAGCCTCGGTGGTTGCCTCAACGCGTGAACACCCCTGAGCTATTGGAGGGCGCCAGCGACCACCTCGGTTGCGACTCCGCGCTGCTGCCGCATTCGCACTTCCGGCTTTGCAGGCGCCCCGCCCCGTGCGCGAACTCGCAAGCGTGGGGGGGGCATATCCAGCGCCGCCGACGAACGTTCCAAAGGGCTCACCCGCTTCTACAGATCATTGGTGTGCCATCGATTTACATACCATGCCGGTATCGGCTAAGAATTCTTTGGCGGGGGCATACTTGATATTCCCGAAAGACTGATTTGCCTTGTTGGTGTCACCGACCTCCTAGGTATCGATCGCATACGTCATCTGTATTGGACGTTCGGAAAGACTTCTTCCTAACTTTCGTCAACGAACGCGTTCTGACCGGGCGGAGCCCCGGCAGTCGAGCGAACGGGGAGGAAATACATGAAGGCTCATCGAAGCTACACGGCGACCATCCGCCGAACTGTGTCCAGCACGGCACTCGCGATCGGTCTTGGCGTGGTTCCCGCCCCTGCCTTGGCACAGACCACCATTCCCGCCCAAACGCCACCGGAACAGCCCGTCGTTGAGGCGGGCACCTCGGCAGCACAGGCCGCGCCGGCCCCGGCGGCCTCCGCCCCACCCGTACAGCAGTCCGACCCCATCGCCGAGGAACCTGGAGGCATTGGCGACATCGTCGTGACGGCGCGCCGTCGCGAGGAGAGCATCCAGAACGTCCCTATTTCCGTCGCGGCGTTCGGGGGCAGCGCGCTCGCCGAGCGTCAGATCGACTCCTCCGACAAGCTCACCCAGCTCGCTCCCAATGTCCAATTCAGCGCGGTTGCGCCCGCATCCGGCAACAGCTCGTCCTCCGCGATTTTCATCCGCGGCGTCGGTCAGACCGACTTCCTGGCCTCGACCGATCCCGGCGTTGGCTTCTACGTCGACGGCGTCTACTTCGCACGCGCCAGTGGAACCGCCATATCGCTACTTGATGTTGAGCGCGTCGAGGTGCTCCGCGGCCCGCAGGGGACGCTGTTCGGTCGCAACACCGTCGGCGGTGCCATCCAGGTCTTCTCCGCGCGCCCAAACTTCTCCGGCGTGTCCGGCAACGTTGGCTGGACGCTCGGTGACTATAAGCGCGCGGATCTGCGCGGCGTCCTCAACCTCCCGGTGAGCGAGACGCTGGCGGTACGGTTCGCGGCCACCAAGCGCATCCGCGACGGCTACGTCACCAACATCCTCGACGGACGCGACTTCGGTGACGTCAACACATTTGCGGCCCGTGCAAGCCTGCTGTGGAAGCCGAGTGACAAGTTCGAGGCGCTGCTGATCGGCGACTACACCAAGGACGACGTGAACGGGTCGCCGACCGTCTTCGGCGGGATCAACACCAGCGCCGCGTTCGTCCGCTTCGCCTCGGTAATCGCGGGTTGTCCCGGCTTCGCGCTGACGAACCCCGTCACGCCGGTGCCGGAGAACAACGATCGCCGCTGCGCCAACAACCAGTACTCGGCCCTCGGCCCCTTCAAGGTCGCCTCCAACGCGCCCAGCCGGTCCGAGCTGGAGATGTACGGCATCGGCCTGACACTCCAGTACGACGTCGCCGACTGGCTGACCGTCAAGTCGATCACTGCCTATCGCGAGACCAACCCTTTCTCGATCCGCGACGCCGACAACACGCCGCTGCGCATCCTCGAGACCGTCAACCAGGACAACATAAAGCAGTTCACCCAGGAGCTGCAGTTCCTTGGCGAGACCCCCAACGGCCGCCTCAAGTACCAATTCGGCGCCTACTATTTTCGCGAGACCGACTACCAGTTCTACCCGGTCTTCCTCCCGTCGCAGATCAGCGCCACCACCGGCGAGGAACTGCGCGTCGGCGGCCTCAACAACAACGCCGACATCAAGAATGAATCGCTGGCGATCTTTACGCAGGAGTCCTTCGCGATCACGGACAAGCTGAACCTGACGGTCGGCCTCCGCTACACCCGCGACAAGAAGGAGGCCACGCCGTTCGAGACCGCCGCCGTCAGCGGCTACGGCTACACGAACGTCGGCTACAACGTGGCCTATCCCGCGCCGCTGAACGCCCAGAACGTCTGCCTCGGGCCGCAGCGCACGGGCGCGGTGGCCGCGACCTGCACCGGCTCCCGGACCTTCCTCTTCAACCCGGTCCTCAACTCGAAGACCAACAGCAAGTTCACGCCCGCGGCGACGCTGCAATATCAGTGGACACCGGAGCTCATGACCTATGCGAGCTACTCGCAGGGCTTCAAGAGCGGCGGCTTCAACACCCGCATCGTGCAGCCCGTCATCTCGCCCAACGCGCCGACGGGTCGGGAATTTCTGCCCGAATTCGACCCCGAGCAGGTGACGTCGTACGAGATCGGCGGCAAGCTGCTCATCGGCCGCACGCTCCGGCTTTCCGCCGCAGCCTTCAAGTCGAAATACAAGGACATCCAGATCGTTGTGCGCGAGGGCGTCGCCCCGGTCGTGCGCAACGCCGGCGAGGCGACGATCAATGGCTTCGAGGTCGAAGGAACCGTCAGCCCGATCGGTCCGCTGCTGATCAATTTCGGCGTCGGATACACGGATTTTGGCTACGACAGCTTCACGAACGCGCTCAATGCCGGGCAGGCGAACCTTGCGCCTGGCGCGCTAGGTCGCGTCGACCTCGACGACATGCAGGCCTATACGCCGAAGTGGAGCCTCAACGGCGGGTTCGCCTACCGCATCCCGTTGAGCTCGGGTTCGCTCACTCCGCGCGTCGACGTCGCGTACCGCAGCAAGACCTACTTCGACGCGCCGAACACCGAGCAGATCGCCCAGAACAAGTATGCGCTGGTCAACGCGACCTTGCGTTACGCCGACCGGGCCGACCGCTACAGCATCGCTGCGGGCGTCACCAATCTGACCAACAAGGCCTATATTGGCAGCGGCAATTCGTCCCTCACCGCAGCATCCGGCTATGCCGAGGTGACGTACGGCCCGCCGCGCATGTTCACGGTCGAAGGCACGATCAATTTCTGAACCCTCTCTCCACGGGCAAGTGTCCGGTAGGTCCCGGTCGCTTCCCGACCTCGTTACGGTCGCCCCGATGCTGTTCGTCAGCATCTGGGCGACTGGCTTTTTGGTCGCACGCCTCGTCGCGGGCCACGCGGACCCGCTCACTTTCCTGACCATCCGCTTCGCGTGCGGTACGGCCATATTCACCGGCTTAGCTGCGCTCGCCGGTGCGTCCAGGCCCCGCGAACCGCGGTTGTGGGCGAACGCGGTCGTCGCTGGCCTCCTGCTCCAGGGAATTTATCTGGCGGGCGTGTTCTGGTCAGTCAGCCATGGCCTGCCGGCAGCGGTCTGCGCCCTCATCACAGGCCTGCAGCCGCTCCTGACCGCAGCGCTGGCCGGGCCGATGCTTGGCGACCGCGTCACCCGTCGGCAGTGGATGGGAATCCTGGTCGGCTTGATCGGCGCGACAATGGTGCTCGCCCCGCAGGTGACCTCGTCCGTCCACGCGGCGGCTCCCGTCACCGTCGCGGTCGCGGCGCTGGCGACCGTCGCCATCACGCTCGGCACCATCTGGCAGAAGCGCAGCGGCGGTGGCGTTGACCTACGCGTCGGCGCGGCGATCCAATTCGCCGCCTCGGGCCTCGTCATCGCGCCCGTCGCGCTCCTGACCGAGGATATGCGCTTCGATGGCAGCTGGGAGGCGTGGAGCGCGCTAACCTGGTCGGTAATCGGCCTGTCGGTCGGCGGGATGACCTTGCTCCTGATGATGATCGGGCGCAGCGCGGTCTCGGTCGTCGCCTCGCTGTTCTACCTTGTGCCGCCCGTCGTGGCGGTGCTGGCGTTCATGCTCTTTGGGGAGGCGCTCGGCGCGGTGCAGATCGCCGGCCTGATCGTCGCCTCCGCGGGGGTCGCGATCACGACACGGGACAGAAGCTGACGTATGTTGATGGTCTAGGAAGGGCGCCGGTGAGAGGATGGTTCAAGTCGTACGCTAAGCCCGGCGACTGCTCCGATCGGGATGGTGAAAGGGGAATGCTAGCGGGAGGTCCGCTGGCTTGGGATTAGCGCCCGATCCCGGACCGGCCGTTCGCGACACCATTTCAAAAGAGGATCGTTTTCTCAGGGAAGGATGCTGTTAGATGTCATTGGAGCTAAATAAGGCGAACGTGATCGCCTTTTACGAGATGATGTTCAACGACTGCCGACCTGCTGAGGCAATCAAGCAATATGTCGGCGGAGAATATATCCAGCACAACCCTCAAGTCGCTACCGGAAAGCAGGCATTTATCGACTATTTTGAGCGGATGGCACGAGAGTGGCCTGGCAAGAGAGTCGAATTCAAGCGGACTATTGCAGAAGGAAATACCGTGGTCCTGCACTGCCATCAGCACTGGCCCGGAGACCACGACTACGCTGGCATCGACATCTTCCGATTAGATGATGAGGGTCGTATCGTCGAGCATTGGGATGTGCTTCAAATTATCCCCGACCACTTTGAAAACCCGAACGGCATGTTCTGATGAGGGGTCCGTACTCCCACATTCTGCCATTGAGCCTGCTCCGTACGGTCCCGAAGGCTGCCAGCCATTTATCGATCGAGTACCGCCTTTGAGCGCCCGCCGGTTCTTCGTAACAGGGAGCCTGCAGTGAGACAGCCGGGAAGTATGCGCTGATCGCACGGGCAGGCGATGGGCTTGCCTACCCTGACCGATTCTGCTGAGCCTACGTCCTTGATGCGGGCACCGACGGCTGACGGCCTCAGGCGGGTAGCGCGGCCCCCGGCAGCTCGTCCGGAACGTGCGACCTGTACCGCCGAGCGAAGAGCATCATCGCCGCGACCGAGATCAGCCCCGGCACCGCGAAAGCGACGAAGTTCAACGCCATCGGCAGCTTGGCAGCGAGCAGCAGTCCGCCCAGCAGCGGCCCGACGATCGCTCCGACCCGACCGACTCCCGAGGCCCAGCCGAGCCCCGTCGTCTTGATAGAAGCGCCGTAGAAGTCCGCCACGGTCGCGTAGAGGAGGATCTGCGTGCCCGTCGTGCCTGCTCCCGCGACGAATATCAGCAGGTAGAGGACGGCCGTCGGGCTCTTCGCGCCGAGCAGCGCGATACACGTCGCGCCGATCGCGAAGGAACTGACCACAACGCGCACCAGTCCGTAACGGTCGGCAAGCCGCCCGCCGCCGATGGCGCCGAACATACCGCCGAAGTTGAGGGCAAGAAGAAACGACAGGCTCGAGCCGAGCCCGTAGCCGGCGGTGCGCATCAGCTGCGGCAGCCAGGAGCCGAGCGCGTACACCATCAGCAGGCAGCAGAAGAAGCATGTCCACAGCGCCAGCGTTCCACCCGCCCGGCCATCGTGAAACAGCGCGGCGATGGAGGATGAGCCCGCTTTAGCGTCCCGCAGGACCAGTTGGCCGCCCGGGACCGTGCGGCCGGGTGCGATCTTCGTCAGAATGGCACTCGCACGTCCCTCGTCCCCCCGACGTATCAGAACGGCGAGCGACTCAGGTAGCTTCCAGAGCACGATCGGGAGCAGACAAAGAGGCACCGCGGCAGCGAAGAACATGGCACGCCAACCAAACGTCGGCAGCAGCCAGATGCCGAGCCCGGCGGCTACCATGCCGCCGACTGCGTAGCCACTGAACATCAGCGCCACGAGCGTCGTTCGCAGGCGTTTCGGTGCATATTCATTCGTCAGCGCCACGGCGTTGGGCATGAGCCCACCGCATCCTAGTCCCGCCAGGAAGCGCATGACCCCGAACTCCGTTGTGTTCCCGACGAAGCCGTTGACGATCGTCGACACGCTGAAGATGGAGAAGCAGATGGCGATGCAGCGCTTGCGCCCGATCCGGTCGCCCAGCGATCCGAAGGTTAGCGCGCCGATCATCATGCCGAACAGCGCCCAGCTTGCGAGCGAGCCCGCCTGGGGTGGGGTGAGGTCCCACTGTTCCATCAGCTGGGGCAGGATCGCGCCATAGATGAAGACGTCGTAGCCATCAACGATGAGGAGCAGGCCGCAGAGGACGACGATTGTCCAGTGGAAGCGGCCGAACGTGGCCTCGTCGACAATGTCGTTGACCACGGTGCCTGCCATAGACCTACTCCCCTGCAAAATCGGTGACGTCTCAGACACGCTCCAGCATGAGCGCGATCCCCTGGCCGACGCCGATGCACATGAATGCCATGGCGTAGCGACCACCGGTGCGATGCAGCTCCTCAACGGCCGTCATCGTAATCCGCGCACCCGACATGCCGAGCGGATGGCCGTACGCAATAGCCCCTCCGTTCCGATTTACGCGCGGATCATCCTGCGCGATGCCAAGATCACGCAACGTAGCGA
Source organism: Sphingomonas sp. S6 (assembly GCF_043498045.1). Classification (NCBI taxonomy): domain Bacteria; kingdom Pseudomonadati; phylum Pseudomonadota; class Alphaproteobacteria; order Sphingomonadales; family Sphingomonadaceae; genus Sphingomonas; species Sphingomonas sp. S6. Next base: position 35,466 of record NZ_JBIEOE010000014.1, on the reverse strand, counting down.
TGGCCTGACTGGCGAATGCCTCATTCAGCTCGATCACGTCGAGCCGATCAAGGCTAATCCCGGTATTCCTGCTCAGCTTGCGCGCCGCCTCGATCGGACCGACGCCCATGATCCTTGGCGCGATGCCAGCTGCTGCCATGCCAAGCACACGTGCGCGAGGACGAAGCCCGTTACGTGATGCGGCGTCTTCGGAGGCGACGAGCATAGCTGCTGCGCCGTCATTTAGCCCGGAGGCGTTCCCCGCCGTCACCGTACCGTCGTGGCGTACCACCGGCTTCAGCTTGGCAAGAGCGCCCAGGCTTGACGCGCGCGGATGCTCATCCTGTGAGAAATCGATCGGATCGCCCTTTCGCTGAGGAACGCTGACCGACACGATTTCAGCCGCCACACGACCACTAGCGATAGCTGCTGCGGCCTTCTCCTGGCTGGCGAGGGCGAAGCGGTCCTGATCTTCGCGTGATACGCGCCACACGTCAGCGACGTTCTCGCCGGTTTCGGGCATGGAGTCGACGCCATAGGCGTGACGCATCGCGGGATTGACGAAGCGCCATCCCAGCGTCGTGTCCTCAATCTTCTGAGAGCGGTCAAAGGCTGAATTAGCCTTGCCGAGCACGTACGGTGCCCTGCTCATGCTCTCGACACCGCCGGCGATTATGAACTGTGCATCCCCGCAGCGTATCGCCTGCGCCGCGATGCCGACAGCGTTTAGGCCTGAGCCGCAGAGGCGATTGACGGTTGTACCTGGCACGGCTTCAGGCAACCCGGCCAAAAGCACGGCCATGCGCGCGACGTTGCGATTGTCCTCTCCCGCTTGGTTGGCACAACCAAGGATCGTGTCGTCAACGGTTTCCCAGTCTACGCCTGCGTTGCGTGCGGCGAGCTCGCGGATGGGGATGGCCGCGAGGTCGTCGGCGCGGATCGATGACAGGCCGCCATTGAGCTTGCCGATGGGGGTACGGATGGCGTCGCAGATGAAGGCGTCAGGCATGGGACCTCAGACGAAGGCGTCGATAATGGCGTCGGCAAGGGCGTTTGGTGCGTCAAGCGGAGCAAGGTGAGCAGCATCGAGCATGACATGTTGAGCACCCGAGATGCGTTCGATCAGGTGCTCGCCATGACCGACGAACGGTGTCGAGGTATCGCGGTCCCCCGAGACGACGAGCGTTGGAACGGAGATTGTTTGCAAGCGATCAGCGATGTCCATGTCACGGATAGCAGCCGCGCACCCGGCATAGCCTGCCGGCTCCATACAGAGCAGGCCACGTCGTACGCTGGCGGCGATCTCGGGCCTGGCTTGCACAAAGCTTGGCGATAGAAACCGCGACATGGCAAGGTCAGCGATCCCAGCTACGCCTTCCTCCCGCACCTTCTCGACCCGAGCCGTCCAGGCGGATCGATCCATCGTTGCCGAGGTGCATATGAGCGCCAAGCCGGTAACTCTTTCCGGCGCGTCCATTGCAAGCTGCATGGCGATCATGCCGCCCAGGGACACGCCCGCCACCAATGCGGCTTCAACGTCAGCTGCATCCATAGCCGCTGCCACGTCGCCTGCGAGCATCGACAGCTCATAGTCTCCTGCCGGGGCATCGGATGCGCCGTGACCACGGGTGTCGATGCGCAAAAGCGAGAACCGATGCCTAAGCGCGGGAATTGCCGCGTCCCACAGGTCCATGTCGGTCCCAATGGAATTCAGCAGCACCAGCGACGGAGCAGCGGTGTCGCCTTCGACCTTCCAGTAGATGTCAGCGCCTTGCGATCGGATGAAAGGCATCAGGCAGCGCGCTCTAACGCGGTTTCGTCTGTGAATGATGCATCAGTCTTCGCCCGCACCTCGTCCACGGTGATGCCTGGGGCCAGCTCGATCAGGCGTAATCCAGGCTTGTCGCATGCGAGAACGGCCAGGTCCGTGATGATCAGATCAACGCACGCCTTGCCGGTGAGCGGCAAGGTGCAGGCCGGCAGTATCTTAGATACGCCTGCCTTGTTGGCGTGATCCATGACGACCACAACACGCTTGACGCCGGCGACGAGATCCATCGCGCCGCCCATGCCTTTCACCATCTTGCCCGGGATGGTCCAGTTCGCGATGTCACCAGTCTCGCTGACCTCCATCGCGCCGAGAACGGCCATGTCGATGTGCCCGCCGCGGATCATCGCAAAGCTGTCCGCCGACGAGAAGAAGCTGGACGTGGGCAGCGCTGTAATCGTCTGCTTGCCGGCGTTGATGAGATCAGGATCGACCGCATCACGCGTAGGAAATGGGCCAATTCCGAGCATTCCGTTTTCTGACTGAAGCGTCACGTCAAGACCTTCAGGAACGTAGTTGGCTACCAGCGTCGGTATGCCGATGCCGAGATTGACATAGAACCCGTCTTGCAGCTCGCGAGCGGCCCTCGCCGCCATCTGTTCGCGGGTCCAGCCCTTCGTATCGCCGGCCATCACGCGTCCTCCTTCTCGCGAACCGTCAGCTTCTCGATCCGCTTCTCGTTGATGGTCGACAGGACGACCCGGTCGACAAAGATGCCGGGCGTGTGGATGCAATCGGGGTCGAAGCTGCCCGCTTCCACGATCTCCTCGACCTCCGCCACAGTGACCCGACCCGCTGTCGCCATGTTCGGGTTGAAGTTGCGCGCGGTCTTGCGGAACATGAGGTTGCCCGCCGGGTCCGCCCGCCAGGCCTTTACGATCGACAGGTCGGATCGCAGCCAGGTCTCGCGGACGTACTCCTCTCCGTCGAAGTTCTCGACGGGCTTGCCCTCCGCCACGACGGTGCCGACGCCCGTTTTGGTGTAGAATGCCGGGATGCCCGCACCGCCCGCACGAATGCGCTCAGCCAAGGTTCCTTGCGGCGTAAGTTCAAGGTCAAGCTCGCCCGAGAGGTACTGCTGCTCGAAAAGCTTGTTTTCGCCCACGTACGACGAGATCATCTTCGCGATCTGTCGGGTCTCCAGCAGCATCCAGAGGCCGAAGCCGTCGGCGCCGGCGTTGTTGGAGATGACGGTCAGCCCCTTCACCCCGCTTGCGCGAATTTCCGGGATCAGGCTTTCGGGATTGCCGGACAGGCCGAAGCCGCCCGACATGATCGTCATGCCGTCGAAAAGCAGCCCGTCGAGGGCCGCCGCCGGATTGTCGTAGACCTTGTTCTTCATGTCGCTCCGATCAGCCCAGGTCACCGCCCGCGACGGGCAGGATGGAGCCGGTGATGTACGATGCCTCGTCCGAGGCGAGGAAGAGGATCGGCGCGATCTGCTCATCGAGCGTCGCGTACCGTCCGAGGAACGTGGACGTCGTGACCTGCTCGACCGCCTCAGCCATCCAGGCCTGCTCACGTGCGTCGTCCCCGTCGGGATTGCGCGGCACCATGCGGGGCGGGGCCTGCGTTCCGCCCGGCGCCGTAGCAACGACCCGGATGCCGCGGTCACCGTATTCCATCGCCAAGCTTTGGGTCATTGCGTTGATGCCGCCCTTGGCCGCCGAATAGGGTACCCGTCGGATGCCACGCGTCGCGTTGGACGAGACGTTGACGATCGTACCCACTCCCTGGTGGAGCATGATTGGCAGGACGGCGTGGCAGCTCCAGAGCGTTGGCATGAGCGATCGCCGGATTTCGGCCTCTATCTGCTGCGGCTCAAACTCGGCGAACGGTCGCATACGGATCGCGCCGCCTACATTGTTGACGAGGATGTCGACGCGGCCGAACTCGGTTTCGGCCGCGCGCATCGCCGATACGGCACCCTCGCTCGTCTCGAGATCGCAAACAAAGGCGCGCGCGGCCCTGCCTGCTTCATGTGCGACATCGGCGACAAAGTCGGCGCGATCGACAAGCATGACGGCCGCACCTTCAGCGGCCGCACGTAGCGCAACGCCGCGGCCGATGCCCTGCGCCGCGCCCGTCACGACCATCGTCTTGCCACGGAACCGGTCGGCAAAGATCATGCCGCAGCCTTTACCGAACTCTCGCTGGGCGCGAATTTTTCGTAGTGGAAGTGCTTTGGCTCAACGCCCTTGTCCCGCAGAAAGGTGCGTACAGCCTCGACCATGGGCGGCGGTCCACACAGGTAGATGTCACAGTCACCGGCGTTGAGGTGGTCGTCCGAAAGATGCTCGGTGACATAACCCTTGAGGGGATGTCCGCTCTCCGGATCGGCGACGCATACCGCAGAGGTCAGCGTCGGCAGGCGGGCGGCCAAAGCGTCGATGCGCTCCATCTCGACCATGTCGCCATCTTTGGTCACGCCATAGATCAGGTGAAGCGGCTGCTCGGTGCCCTGATCAGCAAGGACCTCCAACATCGACAGGATCGGCGCTAGGCCGGTGCCACCGGCGAGGAGTATTGTCGGGCGATCGACGTTTCGCAGAAAGAAGCTGCCCTGCGGTCCGACAAAGCTCATCCGAGCGCCGGGCTGCGCCTTCTCGCTAAGCCAGCTGCTCATCAGGCCGCCCGGAATGTTGCGGATAAGGAAGCTGGCTTCCGCCGCGCCAGGTTTGGAGCTGAACGAATAGGAGCGGTGTTGCCCAGTGTCCGGAACCATCAGGTTCACGTACTGGCCCGGGAGGAAGCCTAGAGCGGCGGGATCGTCCACCCGCAGCGTGAGGATGATCGTGCTGTCGGAGACCATCTCCACGCTGGCAACTTCGCCGCCATGTATGGCGGGCTTCACCTTGCACGCCGACGACGGCACCGGCACTGCGATCACGCAATCGGACGAGACCTGCATCTGGCAGGTCAGGACCATGCCTTCTTCCGCCTCGTCCTCGGTCAGCGCTTCTTCGATGTACTCGTCGCCAAGCTCGTAGCTGCCCTGCTCGCAGCGGCACTTGCATGTGCCGCATACGCCGTCCGAACAGTCCATCGGCAGGTTGATCTTCTGGCGGAACGCGGCGTCGAGCACCTTCTCGCCTGCGTTGCAGTCGATGAAGCGCGTAGCGCCGTCCTCGAAGTTGAGTGCGATACGGTAGCCCATGTGATCCTCTCGAGCCCGGCGTCAGATGTGATAAATGTCGATCACCTGGCGGATGTAGTCGTTCTTGAGCACGACCTTCTTGTTGGTAATGACCGGCTGATCACCAGTCGCGTCGATGGTGTAATAGGATGTCCCGAAGAAGCTCAGCGTCTCCTTGTAGCGGTGACTGAGCGTATGCCAGTTGAACCGTACCTCAAGCACACCGTCTGTCTCGCTCGTCACCTCAATGTTTGTGACGGCATGGTTCGTACGTGGCTCGGGCATACTTGCTCCCGATCGCTCGGTCTTGATGCGGAAGACGCGATCTTCCAGCCCATCCCGATTGGGATAGTAGATCAGCGAAATCTCACGCTGAGGGTCTTCGACCAGTTTGTCGTCGTCGTCCCAAGCCGGCATCCAGAACACTGCGTTGGGCGCGTAGCAGGTCAGCCATTCATCCCACTGCCGATCGTCGAGCAGCCGCGCCTCCCGAAAGAGGAACGCGGCAACCCGGTCATAAGCGAGTGTCATGCTGCCACCCGCAAACGGTCGACCTGCCGGACAGTGCTGCCGCCGTCGCCACCATCGTCCTTGTCGAGGGCCGCGATCAACGTCTGCGCCCAATATTCGTGCTGCCGCACGAACAGACCCTCATCCTCGCTGCGATTGCCGCTGAGCGTAGGCTCTAGACCCATCGCCGTGGCGTTCTCATCAGGCCCCGCGATCCAGTGCGTAGCGCCGCGGCTCAGATCATTCCACAAATCGCCTGCGCCTTCGTAGGCGGTCTGGCAGGAGCGGAACTCCTCCAGATCGTCAGGCGTGCCCATCCCACTGACGTTGAAGAAGTCCTCGTACTGACGGATGCGAAGCGCCCTTTCGGCGTCCGCCTCGCCTTTCGGCGCGAAGCAGTAGATCGTGACCTCGGTCTTATCCACGCTCACCGGACGGATGACCCGGATCTGCGTCGAGAACTGGTCCATCAGATACACATTGGGGTAGAGGCACAGGTTGCGCGTCTGATCGACGATCGGCTTGGCACGCTCCTCGCCCAGTCGCTCCGCCAGCTCCTCGCGGTGTGCGTATACGGGGCGAACCTCAGGGTTGAGGAGCCGTGTCCACAACAGAATGTGGCCGTTGTCGAAGCCGTAGACGCCGCCAACGCTCTTCGACCAACCATCGGGGTCGACTGCCTTGGTGGCCTCCTCCTTGCGCCGGCCGGTCGTTGCCGAGTAATTCCAGTGGACTGCGCTGACGTGATAGCCGTCCGCGCCATTCTCCATCTGAAGCTTCCAGTTGCCGTCGTAGACGTAGGATGAGTTCCCGCGAAGCACCTCCAGCCCTTCTGGCGCCTGGTCGACCATCTGGTCGATGATCACGCGGGTCGAGCCAAGCCAATCCTCCAACGACTGCACGTCGGGGTTGATGCTGCCAAACAGGAAACCGCGGTAGTTCTCGAAACGCGCTACCTTGGTCAGATCGTGCGAACCCTCAGTGTTGAACGCCTCGGGGTAGTCTCCCGTCTTGCCGTCCTTAACCTTGAGAAGCTTGCCCGCGTTGCTGAACGTCCAACCATGGAACTGGCAGGTGAAGCTGCCCTTGTTGCCATGCTTCTTGCGGCAGAGCATCGCGCCCCGGTGCGCGCAGGCATTGATGACCGCGTTGAGCTGGCCAGTTTTGTCGCGCGTGATGATGATCGGCTGACGGCCGATGAAGGTCGTGAAATAGTCGTTGTTCTCCGGTATCTGGCTCTCGTGGGCGAGATAGACCCAGTTCCCCTCGAAGATGTGCTTCATCTCGAGGTCGAACAGGGCCGGATCGGTGAATACGTCGCGTCGGCAGCGGAATGCGCCCGTGGCGGGATCGTCAACGACCGCGGTTTCGAGGCGTTCGCGGATATTTGCGCGAAGGTCGGTCATGGTGCTTCTCCTTTGCGACGAATGTCAGGCGACGGCGAGCCGGGCGCGGTTTGAGAAGGCCTCGTCGTCTGCCACCTCAGCGCGCTGCAGCTGGAAATCGAAAGCGATGTGAGCGCTGTCGCCCTGCCGGTTCGGCACGGGCAGCAGGCCTTCGCGGGTGCCGAAGGCGAAGTCGTCCGCGGCGAAAGGATCGTCACCGAAGTTGATTTGTGTCGTCAGCTGCCTGTAGCCGGGAGCCTCGATGAAGAAGTGAACGTGGGCAGGGCGATTGCCGTGTCGACCCAAGACCTTCATCAGCTGATCTGACGCACCACCCGGCGGGACGCTATAGCCGTTCGGCATCTTGGAATGGAACGAGTAGCGCCCATCGTCGCCGAGCTTGATCCGCCGGCGGTTATTGAAGGGCGTCTGTTCGTGGGTCGGATCGAAGTGCGAGTAGAACCCACGCGAGTCCGCGTGCCAGACGTGAAGTATGGCATTCTTCACCGCCTCCCCGTCAGGTCCCGTGATCTGACCTGTCATGTAGAGGGTGGTCGTCTCATCCGGGTCATCCGTCAGATTGGCGTCGTTCTCGACTAGCGGAGCGCCTTCGACGTAAAGGGGGCCTTCGATCGTACGCGGTGTGCCGCCGGTCTTGCCCGCCTCCGCATCCTTGGCGTCCATGTACAGGTCGAGGAAATGCTCGATGCCCGTACCGGGCATGAGGAGGCCAAATTCTCCGGCAGCCGATTGCAGATAGTTGACCGCACTCCAGACCTCGTTCTCACTGATATCGTGACGGACGATGATCGTCATGGTTGCTTCGACGAGATCGCGCATGATGGCCTTCACCCGAGGATTGCCGTCGGTTGACGCTGTACCGGCAACGCGGTCGAGCAGGTCCTGGATTGCGGGGGTCTGTACGAAGGAAACGTCCATGGGGGTCTCTCCTGGAATTCTATCTGGTCGCCGCCTTGGGCGGTCTATCAGTTGCGGCTGCTTCAGCGGTCGTCGTCGTGGAGCGATGACGGGTGGCGGCACAGGGCAGTGACCCGCATCGTCATGAAAGGGTAGAGCGGCAGGCTCATTAGAATGTCATGCAGTTCGGCATTCGAAGCGACATCGAAGATGCTGACATTCGCGTATTGGCCTACGACCCGCCAGATGTGCCGCCATGTGCCCGCACGCTGGAGATCCTGGAACCGCGCCTTTTCGGCAGCTTTGAGGCGGGCGCCTTCTTCGGCGTCGAAGCCGATCGGTATGTTCACGTCCATCTCTACCTGGAACAACATGGTCGTCAGGCCCTCTCTGCAACGACGTGGAGTGTGGGTGCGGTGCGGTCTCGACGATGGAAAGCCACGCGGTCCTCATCGAGCGCCACACCGAGGCCGGGACCGGTCGGGACCGCGAGCTCGAAGTCGGCGTAGCGAAGCGGTTCTGCCAGTATGTCCTGGGCAAGCAGCAACGGACCGAACAGCTCTGTGCCCCATGCGAGCGTCGGAAGGGTTGCACACAGATGGGCCGACGCCGCTGTCCCGACACCGCCTTCAAGCATCGTCCCGCCGTAGAGGCCAACACCGCCGGCATGGGCAATCGTCGCGACAGCATGTGCGGGTAGCAGACCACCCGATTGCGCGATCTTCACCGCGAAGATGCGGGCGCCCGAGCAGGCGGCAATAGCGAAGGCGTCACAGGGACCATGTAGCGCCTCGTCCGCCATCAGCGGCACGATGTGCTTAGCCGACAGCCGCGCCATCGATGCGTGCGCATGCCTTGCGACTGGTTGCTCGACGAGGTCGACACCGGCATCTTGCAATAGACGCATACCGAGATCGGCCTGTGCTTCATCCCAGTTCTGGTTGACGTCGACACGGACGCTGCCGCGGTCACCAACCGCCTTTTTGATGGCAGCGACATGCGAGACGTCGTCGCGGACCGATCGCTTGCCGATCTTGAGCTTGAAGATGTTATGCCGGCGAAGATCGAGAACGCGCTCCGCTTCCTCGATGTCGCGCGCGGTGTCACCGCTCGCCAGCGTCCACGCAACCGGAAGACTGTCGCGGACGCGTCCCCCACCGATCAGCTCGGACACCGGTACTCCCAGGCGCTTGCCTGCCAAATCTAAAAGCGCCGTCTCCACCGCACACTTAGCGATATGGTTGCCGAAAACGCTTTGCGTCACCTTGGCCATGGCGGCGCCGACTCTAGTCGGGTCGCAGGTCCTGAGCACAGGAGCGATGTAGCTGTCGATGGCGAGTTTTATACCTTCAGGGCTCTCCTCACCGTAGCTGAGGCCGCCGATCGTCGTGCCTTCACCGATACCTTCTAAACCGTCGGAGTCGCGCATTCGCACCAGTACGATCGACTGGTGATGAATCGTCGCCATCGCTAGGACATGCGGACGTATCGTCGGAATATCGACGATGAAGGTATCGATCTCTGCGATCGTGACCATGACCTCTCCACATCCTCAGCTCTACGTTATCCCAGCATAGGTACGTCGGAGGGGCTGGACGCGCAAAGATCAATGTGGTTTGCTCACGATACTCACAGGGTATTCAAGCGATGGATCTTCGTCAGTTTCGCTATTTTGTGACCGTCGCGGCCGAACGGAATTTCAATAAGGCGGCAGAGCGGCTGCACATGGCGCAGCCGCCCCTCAGCCGGTCAATCCAGCAATTGGAAGCCGAGATCGGTGCAGAATTGATCGATCGTACGAGCAGGCCGCTTTCCCTGACGCCCATGGGGCACTTCTTCCACGATCAGGCCGTGCAAATTCTGCGGCGTGTCGAAGACATGCGTGCGATGATGGAGGCCGCGATCGCGACCGATAAGCGGCGCTTTACGATTGGGTTCGTGTCATCCACGATCTACGCCCGGCTGCCGGCACTAATACGTGAGTTTCGCTCCGAGCTACCCGATGTAGAGTTGACGCTGGTGGAGAGTACGACCCTTGATCAAATCGCTGCTCTAAAGGAAGGCCGTATTGATATTGGCTTTGGGCGCATCCGATTTGAGGATCCTGCCGTGCGACGCACCGTCCTGCGACGAGAACCCCTAATCGCAGCGGTACCGCTTGCCAGCACACTGGGCATAGACGGCGGTCCCATTTCATTGGCGGCACTCGCTCGCGAAAAAGTAATCCTTTACCCGAGCGCTCCGCGGCCGAGCTACGCCGATCAAGTTCTGTCGCTGTTTCATGACAATGGTCTCACGCCCAGCGTCATCCACGAAGCTAGAGAATTGCAGATTGCGATTGGCTTAGTGGCGGCGGAGGAGGGAGTCGCCATCATTCCAGAATCCGTAAAGCGAGCACGCCCGGACGACGTTCGTTACCTAGAGCTACTAGAACCCGCCCATTCACCTATCATTATGAGCCACCGTGTCGGCGATTTTTCACCAGAAATCTCTGCTTTCATGCGTATCATCGCGCGCAAGTACAACGACTGGAAATATCCTGTGCCCGAAGCGCTGTTGATCACGGTATAACTAAACTAGCAGCATCGACGCCCTCTTTTTAAGTAAGCTTAGGGGCCATCGCGAAACCTTCCCTGCGCGATGGCCTCGCCCAAGTCTAGGTCGATGCCTGCGGTCAGCTGAAAGTTGCTCTCCTACTTCTTGTCGGAACCGATCAGCAGGAGCCGCGAGCCCCGCAACCTGCATGGCGCCAGCTGCGAGGCGGGCTGTCGGTGGAAGCGCGTCGACGATCGGACATCGCGCTCTGTTTGTCTGACATCCGCCATGCTAATCAAAGCTCGGGGAGGCGGGCCGGTGCTCACACAGATACGAAGGATCAAGAACCTCGGGGTCTTCGGTGACTATTCGCGCAGCCCTGAGGTCCCCGACCTGAACCGATACAACCTGATCTATGGCGAGAACGGCTCGGGCAAGACGACGCTCTCGCGTCTGCTCGCCTGCCTCGAGGAGGGCGAGCACGCGGATCACCCTGACCTAGAGTTCACAATCGAGACCCAGTCGGGCGCGTTGGCGCGCGGAACCCGGTATGGGCGCAAGGTGCGGGCGTTCAACAGCGACTTCATCGAGGCGAACATCGGCGGTTTGGACGGGCCGCTGCGTCACATCCTCATTTTGGGTGAGGAGAACAAGCTGGTCGCGGCGGAGATCAAGTCAGAGATCGACACACGAGACGCCCGCCTCCGGCGCATCGCGGAGTTGGACGCATCGGTCGCCAAGCTGGAGACGGAGCGTGGGCGCTTGTTCTCGGGCATCGCGAAGACGATCGGCGAGGCGACGAGCGGGGCGACCCTGCGCAGCTACCGCAAGCCTGACGCGGAGGGCGCGTTCCGGAATCTTACCGGGGGCGAGCAGCTGTCCGACGAAGAACTCGCCCTCCACCACACCACCGTCCACCAGGACATGATGCCGTCGATCGTCCAAATCCAAGAGCCGAGCGTCCGGATCGGCGTTGACGAACCAGAGAGCGCCATCGCCGTAGCGCGAGGCACTGCGCTGCGCGCGTGCGACCTGGCGGCCGAGTCCGCGCAGTCGAATGTCCTGGAACGCCTGTTGGGGAAGCCCGACATCGCAAGCTGGGTCGAGCAAGGCATATCCCTGCACGGCCGGCATTCCTCGGAGACCTGCGAATTCTGCGCGCGACCGATGCCTGCTGAACGGCTCGCAGCTTTGGCGGACCACTTCAGCGCGGAGGACCAACGACTGAAGGCGCGCATCGAGCGCGAGCGCGACCGGTTGTCAGCGGCAATCGAGGGCCTGAACCGGATCATCGCGCCGGACCGCCTCGCCCTTTATTCCGAACTCCGTGACAGCTACGACGCAGCAACCAAAGAACTCGACGCCGCGCTCATAGAGCTCAAGGCCCGGCTGGGCGAGGTTGACGCCACGCTCACGAGCAAGTTGGCCAACCGCACCCGATCATACGAGGCCACGGCGTCCAGTGATACGGCCAGGCTGGCGCAGTCCTTCACGAACCTAAACGCGATCATCGAGCGCCATAATGAGAAAACCGCCGGCTTCGACAGCGCACGCAGTACGTCGCGTGACGCGATCGAGGCACATTACCTGCGTTCAATCAAGGGGCAGGCTGATGAGCTGGCCGAGCGGATAGTCGCCGCCACGGTCGAGATCGCCCTGCTGCGGAACGGTGGCGAGGGCCTGCCGGACGTGCGCGGCATCGCGGCGCTGAACGCCTCCATCGCGGCGAAGCAGGCTCAGGTCTCGAACGAGCACAAGGGCGGAGAGAACCTGACGAGGGATCTTTGTCAATTCCTGGGCAGGACCGATCTACGGTTCGACTCAGGCGTGGACGGCTACCATGTCATGCGACGAGGCAGGCCGGCGAGGCGCCTCAGCGAGGGTGAGAAGACCGCGATCGCGTTCCTATACTTCCTAGTGCAGCTGACGGACCGCGACTTCGACATGTCGGAGGGAGTGGTGGTCATCGACGACCCGATCTCAAGCCTCGACGCCTCGGCGATCTACCAAGCCTTCTCGTTCCTGAAGAACAGGACGCAGGGTGCCAAGCAACTCTTCATCCTCACCCATAACTTCGAGTTTCTCAGACTAGTCATCAACTGGCTTCAGAACATTCCAGGACCCAGAGCGGAGAAGACCTTCACGATGGTCCTCTGCTCCGAAACGGAGGAAGGCCGTTCCGCACGCCTCGCGCCGCTCGACCGGTTACTCATCGATCACGCGACCGAATACCACTACCTGTTCAAGGTGCTGCACACCTTCAAGTCGGACGGGACGATCCTCGGCTGCTACCACGTCCCGAACATAGCCCGTAAGGTGCTTGAGACGTTCCTCGACTTCCACGTGCCCTCCAACCGGAGCCTGCACCGGAAGCTCGAGGAGACCGACTTCGACCCGCACAAGAAGACGGCGATCTACAAGTTCGCCAATGACCTCTCGCACCACACCGGCAAGTCGTTCGACCCAGCCCTCGTGGCGGAAACCCAGAAGAACACGATCTACCTGCTCGAGATGATCGAGGCGGTCGCACCACTCCACTACGGCGGCCTGAAGGCACTCGCGGAGGCTTAGACCCCGCGCGCCACCTTCGCCCGCTTGACGGCACCGGCGTTCATCCGACACACCAACCCGCCCGGATTTTGCAGGCAAAGACGCGGTTGGGAGCGCCGTGGACCATTTCGGCGATCGGCGACGTGTTGATCGGCAAGGGCACCACCGCAGCGAGCCGGGGTGGTAATCGGCGAGCCGTAGCTGAACGAACGTCCGCTTACGCCGATTGCCATCCGAACTCGGTCGGGCCGTAATCCTACCAGAACGTGTAAGTTTCGCTACCGATCTCCCGTCAGGCTAATCCGATTGCCAAGATGGCGGAAGGCGCGATCACGACAGGTGAGAAGGATGATCTGCATCCGCGTTGCCGCCTCCGTCAGGATTTCAGTCATGAGATCGAGGCGGGTATCGTCCGAATAGACCAGCGGGTCGTCCAGGATCAGCGATACTGGCATTCCCTGCTCGAGGAGCATGTCGGCAAAGGCGAGCCGCGTAAGGACTGCCAGCTGCTCCTGGGTGCCCCTGGAGAGATCGCCGCAACTCTCGCCCAAACCGCCCCGCGCAATCGACGCCAAGCCAAGGTCGTCGCCAAAGCCGGGATTCGCACCCGGCAGCAGCCGTTCGATGTGCCGGCGCGCACGCCGCGCCACCGGCCCGACGAATGTCCGTGACGTCTCGGCGCGCGCACTCTCCAACATGTCGCGAAGCAACTTCAGCGTTTCGGCTTCCTGCGTCACACGTGCCAGGTTGGTAGCTGCGGCATCAGCCTCCTCGCGCGCGACTGCGGCGCGGTCGGCCAGCCCCTTGCCGCCTTCCGCCTCGATCCGCGCCTCGAGCCCGGCAATCACCTTTTCCAGGTCGGTACGCTGGGCCCGGGCCACCTCGACCCGCTTGTCCAGCAGGCCGATCTGCCGTTCGATGGTAGCAACGTCATGCGCAGTCGCTGCGCGTTCGGCATCCTGCAGGTTGACGAGCGCTGCCGCCTCCTGCTGGCGCGCATCGCGCAAAGCGTCGTCAAGCGAGGCCACCTCGGGCCTGGCTTCCAAGGTGGCAAGCTGTGCCGCGGCGTTCAGCGCATCCCGCTCGGCGCCAGCTTCCTGCACCATCAATGGAGTATTGCGCGCCTCCACCTCGCGCAACTGCTCGGATGCCACTGCATCGACACCTTCCGCCCTTGCGAGCGCCGTATCCGCCTCACCTAACGCGATGGTCAGCGCCTCGACGTCTGGTTCCTCGCCACTCCCCTCCCCTTCCGCGCCTTCCTGCAATTCGACGATGAAAAGCTTCAGGGCCGACGCGCCCACCTCGATTCCGAGCAGCGTCACGGCAGGCGTGATCCCGATGATCCGCGCCTCGAGCGTGCGAAGGTTGGCGACCGCGTCTCGCGCGGCCTCGTTGCGAGCGCGAGCCGCAGTGACGCTCTCCACCCCGTGCTCGGCCAAGGCCGCGTTCAGATCATCGGTCGCATTGGCGAGCGCCGTCTCGGCGCCTTGCAGCCCGACCGGCGGACGGATGATCAGTTCGGCATCGCCCAGTTGGATGCGCGTCTCGCGAGACAACATCCGGTCTCCACGCTCCGCCGCAGATCCGTCGATCGTCAGGCCGCTGACATCACCGGCGAACTCGATCCGCGTCGCACCGGCATCCACGGCCGCCCGCGCCTTGTCCACGGCACGTTCACGTTCTTCGAGGGCCTTGATGACGGTGGTGGGGATCACCGCAGTCGCGAGCTGTCGCGTCACTTCGTATTCGGCCTCCAGCGCAACCAGCTCGGCATATCGCCGTCGTGCCTCGCCGACTGCTACCCGGCGCTCGCGCTCGGCAGCCCGTATCCGAGCAGCGTCAAGTGCCGCGTGGGCGGTCCGCCCAGTGTCACGAGCACGGGTTAGCAGCTCACGGGCTGTCGTCGCTCGTTCCTGCGCGGCCGCCAACTCCCCGATCAGGCTGGATCGACTATCCCGTGCCTTGCTGAGCGCTGTAGCCGTGTCGCTGACAGCTTTGCGGGCGATTGCGAGGCGCGATGCGAGATCCTCAAGTGCCCTGACACGGTCGACAAGGCGGCCCTGCTCAGCGCGGCGTGTGTCGAGCAGCTGAGCGGCAGAGCGCGCCACGTCAAGCTGGCCTACCAGCGCCCGACGCTGCTCAGCATCGGTTGTATCGGCAAGATCGCGGTCGAGCAGCTTCAGCCGCGCCCGTGCGGCCTCGAGGTCGGAAAAGCCCTGCTCTAGGGCGGCAAGCCGAGTGGCCGCCTCGCTCGCGGCGCGCTGCGCGGCGTCATGCTCGTCGCGGGCCGCAGTCTGGCGACCAGTCAGCCGACCGCTGTTGGTCCAGTATTCCGCGTACTGACTGTCGATGCGGGGGCGAACACGCTGGTAGGCAACACCGCCCATGATCGTGCCGACCTCAGCTTCCAGGGTAGCGCGAACGCTGTCGCGCACGATCTCGCCTGGCGCAGTCACTTCAAGCGCCTGCGCCTGCCCGACCCACAACAGACCGAGTGCGCCGTGGGCGGCCGCGTCGCCGCCCTGGCTGGTGTCGCGACGCGCGCCGAGCAGTGCTTGCAGCTGCGCCTCGGCATCCTCGCCCTGCGCACGCCCGTTCGGTCCCCGAACCTCGACCGAAGCACTCTTCAGGAAGCGCTTGCTGACTTCCCACGCCTCGCCTTTCGCCTCGAAGCCGATCTCGATCTGCGGGGCGACGGCCTCGCCGTAAGGCGCATAGCTGCGCGCAAGCCGGTTGGCGGTGTTGTGCCGGATGAAGAAAGCGGCGCGCATCGCTTCCAGCAGCGTCGACTTGCCGGTCTCGTTGGGCTCTATGATGACGTTGAGCCCATCCGTCAGCCCGTCGAGCACGAAGGGGTCGCGGTATTTGCGGAAGTTTGAGAGCGCGATGCGCCGGATCCGAAGGCTCATGCCGCGTCCTGCCCACGCTGATGTTCCACGAACAGGCGCTCGAGCGCCCGCCTGGCAATGGCGCCGTCGCTGCCACCGGCCTCTATCATGCTCATCAGCTTGGCCGCGGCCGTGCCGATCATACCCTCGACCCGCAGGTCTGCCAGATCCTGTTCGCTCGGCCGACCGACGAGATCGTCGGCGGTGACCGTCAGATGGCGGAGGCGATGGCGCAGGTCATTGTCGAGGCGCGCAAGGATCGCGATACGATCGGATAAACTGACGATACCCGAGAGCGAGAGCTGCAGGAGGGTTGCCGATGGTTCGACCTGCGCAAGCAGCCGGTCGCACTCGGCGGCAAAGCCCTCCGCGTCGGCAACCGTCCACGAACGCATCAGCCACTGGAACCTGCCAGTACGGATTGGCGATACCGACGGCTCCGCCCCAGCCTCAAGCGTCACGAGCAGAGCGTAGCCCGGCTCATCCCGCTGGAAGCGATCGGTTTCGGGCGTGCCTGAGTACCAGGTGCGCGCATCGACCCGGAGGCTCCCGTGCCAGTCGCCAAGCGCAAGATAGTCGAGGTTGGAGCGCTGCGCGCGATCAGGCGCAATCTGGTTCTGCGCCTCGCCGCGCGACGAGAAGTCGCGGATCGAGCCGTGTGCCAGACCGATGCGCAAGCTCGCGCCTGGCGTCTCCATCGTGTCGAACAGCGCGGTCGGATCGTCGAGATTATGCCGGTGGGTCAGTGGTGCCGGTAGCAGCCACTGCCCGGGCTCCAGCTCGCATGGCACCGGCTCGGCGAGGATACGGACATTGGCGGCGCCTTTGGCGCGGACACGATCCCACAAGCCGCTGTTGCGGGCGAAGTCATGGTTGCCGGGCAGCAGCCACCAGGTACAGGCATAGCGCTGCATCCGTGACACCGCCTGCACGATCACGCGGTCTTCCGGTCCCTCAGTATCGAACACATCGCCAGCGACCAGCACATGCGCGACATCATGCTCCGCAGCTGCTTTGCCGATCGCGTCAATCGCATCGAACCGCGCCTCGCTAAGCGCAGCGCGCACGTCGCTGTCGAAGCGGCCATACGGCTTGCCGAGTTGCCAGTCGGCAGTGTGGATCAGGCGTAGCATGGAAACCTTCTGGCGGTGTGGGTTATGGCTGTCGAGCCGGACGTCCTGCCCCCTTCCCTACCCCGCCACCATGTAAAGTCAGCGGATCGCGACAACCTTGACCTCGACGGCATCGGCGATCTTCTTCCAGTTCTGGTCGCTGGTCCATGCGGGCAGACCGTCCCGTCGGGCAAGAGCCAGACAGAAACGGTCACCAAGGCTGAGTCCCGCCTCCGCTGTTGCCGCCCGCAACCGCCCGGCAATCTGCGCGAGTGCCTTGTCGGCCGGCACGACCGTCAGCGGCAATGGATCGAGCATCGCATCGACTTCGCGCTCGGGCATGCCGGCATGGACGAAGTGACTGACTACCTCGGCATAGTTAACGCTGCTCACCCGCGCCCCACCGATCTCAGCCGCGACCTTTGTCGCGCCGCGTTCGCCCTTGAGCATCGCGATGATCGCAGACGCGTCCAGCACCACGCTCATTCGCCGCTCTCTTCCCGACGTCGGGCAAGGAATGCGTCGACGGATGCGTCGGGATTACCGCCAGTGTACTGCTTGGCCAGAGCCTGGGCACGTGCCACAGCCTGACTTGCCGTCCGCAACACCACGCCGTCCTCCGTCTCATCAAGGTAGACCGCACCACCGCCACTCAGGCCAAGGCGCTTCCTCACGTCTGCCGGCAGGCTCATGCGCCCGTTAGGCGTAATGTTGATTTGCAAGGTCATGTTTGCACGCCAGCCCTGATGTACCACGTTGACGCAACATAGCTGACGCCCCCGCCGACGACAACAATGTCGATATTGCGTCTGTCCCTTATACTAATGTCACAGCTGGTACGTTGTGCCACGCCGCCACGATTCTGCCAAATACGCATTTTAGGAGGTACGGTTTGGGTATACCTCTGAAAGACCGGAGCGCGCCCGGTCTTTTTTCCGTCAAACGCGCTCTCAAAAAAGACTGGACATAACAAGACTGTTCATAAAGGACTGAAGCATGTTCGTCCGGGCTTATCTCCGCGCATCGACCGCTGAACAGGATGCGACCCGCGCTCGCGCAGCGCTGGATGCGTTCGCCGCCTCACATGGATTCCGTATCGCATCGCGCTATGTTGAACACGAGAGCGGCACTCGCCTCGCCCGGCCGGAGCTTTTTCGACTACTGGACGATTGCGGCCCCGGTGACGTGTTGCTGGTCGAGCAGGTCGACCGTCTATCGCGCCTCAGCTCGGCCGATTGGAGCAAGTTGCGATCGGAGATCGAGGCACGCCAGGTTCGGATCGTGTCTCTCGATCTGCCAACCTCCTGGAACCTGATCGCTACCCCCGACGACTTCACAGCTCGGATGTTCGCCGCGGTAAATGCAATGATGCTCGACGTCCTCGCCGCGGTCGCTCGCAAGGATTATGATGATCGTCGGCGCCGGCAAGCCGAAGGCGTCAGCCGAGCTCGAACCGCAGGCCTCTACAAAGGCCGCGTTGAGAACACTGCCCGCAACGCCGCGATCGCCCGGTCACTGAAGGATGGGCAGAGCTGGCGCGAGATCATGATCGGCACGGGCTGCAGTCGGACGTTGCTCGCTAAGATTGCTCGCCGCCTGAAGAACGAACGGTCGGGCGACGCCAGCGGCACTGATCCGTGCGCTGTCGAGGACATCGCCTGAGCGCCAGCAATTCGGGCTTCCCCTGCCCTTCCAACTCGCCAAGCCGCTGTGCCGTAGCGTCGACGCCGTCGTCAGGCGCGTTTTCCCAAGGCTTTAACAAAATTCCTTCTGGCTAACGATCCAACAGTCGTTACGGGCGTTATCAATATCGCTGAGCTGATTTCCCAGATACGGTAGACGGCGCAGCAGATGCTGCCTTTTGGCAGTATTTGGGAGGCGTCGGTTAACCATGATGGACAAGGAACTGCTTCGCGGTCTTGAGGAGCATCACCGAGTCATCCGGGTTGGCCTCACGTTAATTCAGAGTCACTGCGCAACCGACTGCGCGAACATTGCCGGTCTGGAAAAGGCTCGCTTAGATCTAACCCGCGCAAGCCGCGAAAGGTCGGCGTTTGTTAGCGACTGCATTATTCCGCGTTTACTGGAAACGGCAGACAGCGACGATCGTGCTGCGCTGTCGGATTTCCTTGTCGCCTTCACCTCTAAGAGGCTCATCTCAGACAAACACATCGAAAGGTGGACCGACGACAAGATCGCAGCCGACGTACCTGGCTACTGCGCGGCCGCTCGTACCATCTGGTCAATGATGGAGGAGCAAATGGAACGCGAAACTCGCGTGCTCGGAGCGCGCTTGCTGCGCAACTCCGAGCTATGCAGCGCGCGACGCTGAGCCTTTACCGTCGCCGCGACTGACGGCGGGGTTGTCTCAAGCGGAGGCGATAGGCGAGCGCCCATACTTTTCGAACAGCAGGTTCAGGGCTTCCGCCATGAGTTTGACTTGGTCGGTGTCGTGCTCGACAGCCAGCATCGCAAGCTGCTTACGAACCGCGGGATCGAAGTAACCGGCAATGTTCACCTTGCCGTTCCGGCGAGGGCCCGGCGCCGCCCGAACAGGCCCGTCCCCCTCCCCCGCCTCGACCGCCTCGGCCGGTCGAGCGATAGGCGACGGCGCTGGCGCAACCTTGCCGCCAATCTCTCCCAGCTTACCCAGACCTGCTGCGAAGCCAACCTTTCTAGTCATGCCGCCTCACCCTTCTTCTTACGCTGCGCAGGTGCACGTGTGCGAGTGTGCAGCTGTGCGACCACCCAGTCAAACAAGGCGGTCACCTCTGCGGCAGCTTTTCCGTTCGGCTCGACCTCCTGCGCTGCTTGGCCCGAAATCATACAGCGGCTGAAGGCGACGCGATCCCCAAACGACGGGTCCGCGACCTGAAGCCCGAACGACGAAGCGATCGTCTCGGCCGCCTCCTGGCCACCAGTGCCTTGGTGAGGCACGCTGTTGAGGACCGCGAACGCCGTTTTGCCAACCAGCTTCAACAGCTCGACTGTCTTCGCCATAGCCCTGAGATCCATGATCGTGGGCTGACACGGTACGAGGATCAGATCTGCCGCCTTTGCCGCCTCGAGAGCTGTGCTCTCGCTGTGCGGAGCCGTGTCGAGGATTACCACGTCGGCCCCCATCGACTTCGCTTCCTCGAGAACCTTTGTCAGCCTGGATGGCTGGATCGATAGCACTGCGGGCGTCTCATCCGCGCGATGATCCTTCCATTCGGCTGCGCTGGCCTGTGGATCGAGGTCGAGGAGCAAGGTGTTCTTGCCGGTAGCGGCGAAAGCTGTCGCAAGGTGGATCGCGAGCGTCGTTTTTCCGACCCCGCCCTTCTGCGCAATGAGAGCCACTGTCTTCATCTTGATATCCTCGCTTTGCCCTATGCACAGTCGTGACTGTGCACACGTGCGCGATTGCGTTGGTACGTATGCCCACACTCGCGCTAGCGCACAAGCGCGAAAACGCACGTGCGCGCGTGTGCACAGGTGCACGGTCGCACCAGTGTCTGAACCGTTGTTGCGTTGAATGACCTTGTTCAATGGTGCCAACACAGCTGCTCAAGCCAGCTCGGCTCAAAGCAATGACGCTGCGCCGGTGAGCCGACTGGTTTCTGGGGCGGGTCTCGCACGTGCGGGCTCTACCCTGCGTCGCTTAGCTGGCGGCGTCAGGCCGCCCCTAAGCACCTCCTCTTACCATCCTCGGTGAGCCCTTCCCGTTCAACATCCATCAGCTACCCACACGACAAGCAGCCCGACTACAGATCCTTCGCACTATCGCGTAATCACGACCGTGCGACGACGCACCCTCGCACCTGTGCACACCTGCGACAGTGCATTATCGCAATAGTGCGCCGAGCCAATGCAGCCCTTAGCGCCGTGTCGCAGAGATCGCGTCGGCGACCTGTCGTCCCTCGGCCGAGCCAGAGCCATGCGCCACGCAATCACGGCGGTCGCATCGCACCTGTGCACCAGTGCACCGGTGATTCATTCCATCGCAGGGTGTGGAGCATAACGCTTTCGCACGATCCCCAACGCTAAGGGGGCGGGTGAAAAGGGAGCTTCTGAACTAGCTGGCGCCTTCGGGGGGAGGGCACCCCACGACCTTGGCAGGCTAGAGCCAAGCGCACTCGCTCACGCATACGCTCCCAGACATACGTGCATCGACGCGCGGGTGCGCTGGTGCACAGAAGCGTAATTGCGACGTCGCAGACGTGCAAGTGAGCACCTGTGCACAGGTGCGCGGTCGCACACTCGCGATACCTATATCAGTATGCCGACGATGACCAACATCAGGGCGGCGTTGGACGCGAGGATCTTCCCGACGCCCAGCGCGCGAGCCGATCGGCCTTTCCTCCTGGTAGACCAGGTGCGGTCGATCCCGGTACGTACTGCCAATATCCCGTCGACGGCTAGGACGGACCCTATAACGAACAGCATCAGGGTGAAGGCCTTCACAAATTCTCGACCTGATGACGGCGATATGGCGAACGCAGCCACGAGACAGACCGTCGCGATCCCGTAGAGCGATGCGCCAGCATCGAGGAGACCGGACATCAGGAGACGGCGAGGTTGGCTCCACGGGATCGGCACAAACATCGTCGGCCTTCTGCAGACGCGGCACGGCTCAACCGGACTGGCGGGCGGCCACGCTCCGAGGCGATTGCCGCAATATCCGCATGTCGGCGCAGTGGGGGAGGGGGCCGTTTGCATCGACTACGCTGACGGATCCGTGATGGTTTCGTCTGCCGGCACGTCGGCGCGCATGGAGGCATTGTAGCAGGCGGGGTCGCAGAACAGCATAGGACGGCCTCTACACGTCATCTGGTGCCCCTCCAGCATGACGGGCCTGCTTGCCAGTCGCTGGCATCGCTCGTTGGTCTTCGTCATGAAGCCGCAAGGGATGGCGATCGGTTCACCACGCGGCGCCTCCATCTCGGCCGCGTCTAGCGGCTCTATGTTGAGGTCCGGGGCAGGATCGAAGAAGTCCCGCTGCTGGATACGCGCGTGTTTCATATGGACACCTGACGACGATGGGGGAGGGGGCTCTCGAGCGATGCTCTCGCTCGCCTGCTAACTCCCTCTCCCCTCTAAAGCTTATTGCCTCGGCGCTGGTGGTGCCATCGGAGGCGCCGGGGAGGGCGCCGGTCCGATCGAAGCTCCAGTTGGTTGGGGCAACCGCGTCTGTGCCTGATTGGTCAGCTTGACGAAGGCGTCGAGCATCGCGACCGAAGTGATCTTGCCCATGTCGGTGCTGGTATACGCACCTCCGAGAGCGCCGACGCCGGCGTTGGTGAGCAGACCGCCTCCCAGGATCGACAGATCCTTTTTGCGGGCCGAGCCCGTCGCGATCGCCTGTTGGATGCCGGTTTTCACCTCGATCAAGGTAAGCATGGTCTGGCTCGACTTGACCTTCTGTTTGAACCCGAGGCCGCCGGGGAACATCGTGCCGAGCCCGCCTCCGCTGCCACCCGCATCAGAATCCGAATAGAGCACCTTGGCCTGGAGAAGGTAATCCGCGGCCTTCAGAGTGGCTTGGTTGTTCGCGCCAGCGACGCTTCCACCCGCTGCGAGCTGACGCTCTCGCTGCAGGGCGTCGAAGCCTTCTCCACGATCGACGACCTGGAAGCAGCCCGATTGAGCAACGAGAAGCTTCAGCAGGGGGATCGGATCAACACGCTGACTCCCGCCGTTCTGGGCTTCTGCCATCCGCATCAGCGCCGCAAGGCCCGGGGGAATGCCCTCGGCGGTTCCTCCAGCGGCGCGCTCCTCCACCAACGCGATGGTCCCGTAGGGTCGATCGCAGCGTGGAACCTGCGTATTCTCGTCGATCCCGATCCCCCCCTTACCCGCCTTCTGGGCGAGCGCCGGCGAAGCCGACGCTGCGAGCAATGCCATGATTGCGATAGTACGGCGCATTGTATCCCTCCCTCGTTCGATGATCGTGTACCATAGGTTTGTTGCTATCTCAGTGCGTTGCGACTGAAATGACCTATTCCAGAAAGCCCTTTGCGCTGTCGGCTTTGACCTCGAGAGCGCGAGCAAGACCGGTCTGCAGCCGGATCGTCTTGTCTGTTGATCCGACCACCTTCACCGGAGCCATCATTTCCTTTGCTGTGGTCGAGCCGAAAAGGCGGTCATTCCCGTGCCAGAAGGCCGTCAGCCCCTCCGCAATCCTGACGCGGTAGGTCCCGACCTGGACCGGTGTTGCCGTCTTCTTCCCCCCAGCTACGTAGATCCCCAACACATCCTTGTCGGTCGCGACGTCGTTCAAGACGACCACGTAGCCATGATTGGGCCTGTCTGGAGCGCGAAACCTTAGAATGCCCTGTCGACGGTTAAGGTCGGTTGCCGGTGTGGTGAACACCGTGCCGCTTTCCGGGAATGGCACTGGAATCATCCTCTGAAATGCCGACGTCATCACCGAGGTGTACGTCCTATAGATGACATACATGCCCCCGAGCGCGACGGCCGGAACTAGGATTGCTTGAAGTAGCGCACGTCCGACGCCGGCCATTTGCCATCTTGCGTTGGTCCATGACGATCCCTGGCCCATTTCCACACGCCCGCGCTTGTCGTTCCAGATCGTCGGGCCGTCATCGATACCCTGGCGCCTCCGATACCGGGCCCGCATATAGTCGCGATCATCAAGCCCCATGACGTGCCGCTCCAGTTGTTATGGCGCGCTTCGTCACGGCGCGGTGATGCAGAATCTTCAGCTGCTGCATGAAGTCGGCGATGACGAAGGAAAACTCGTCTGCGACCTCCTTCTCGGCCGCACATTCCGGCGCGATCGAAGCCGCGGCGAGCACCAAATGAGCCGCTGCAATCGGATGCTCATCCATGAGGTGAAAGGCTCTCGTGCGAAGATCGTCGGCCAGCTCCTCGGCGGGGGTGTGTACCCCGGCTTGGCTGGTAGGTGTAGGGGCTTGCAATCGTAGCGGTGTCTGCTCGCCAACAGCGCTATTTCCTGCTCACGCTATCTGCCACTGGCGCGTGGCACCGTGCTCGAATTAGCTGCCAATGTGCTCGCCATCATCCGGCGCTGCTCGCAAACGAGGCGTCGCACTCACGTTATCTGCCAACAGCTTCGACCGCCAAGGGGAGGTCGATCAGACGGCCATAGGTTGTCCCGTTTCTCCATCTGCACCGGGCAGTTTCGGGAAAAGCCAATCGGGAACACATTTCGGGAAAATGGCGCCCTCGTTGCCATCGAGCGCGCCTTCCCGCCGTCAGCCGTCCCACGCGACCTTCCCAATCGGGAAAGCGGAGTGCCGCGTCACCAGTATTTCGAAATCGCCCGAAACTGCTCGACCGCAACCTTCGTCCCTTCACCTTCCTCGGCATGAACGAGGCAGTGGTCAATATGGTCGTTGATGAGCGCGCGCTTGGCGCTGGCAATCGCGCTTTCGACGGCCTGGAGCTGCTGGGCGATGTCGACGCATGGCCGCTCTTCCTCGATCATCCCGACGATGCTGCGCAGATGACCCGCTGCGCGGTTCAGGCGCTTGATGATCGCCGGGTGGCTGGAGTGCGCGTTATGAGACATGCCCTCAATGTAGGATGCCGGCACCGATGTTGTCGAGTATCCCCCCAGGGGGATAGACGGCATCCCCCTAGGGGGATATGAGGCGTCCATGCTCAGCGTCCTGGCAAACCGGACTTACCGTCATCTGTTTCTCGCCCAGATCATCGCATTGATCGGGACGGGACTTGCGACCGTTGCGCTGGGACTGCTGGCTTATGACATCGCTGGTGGCAGCGCCGGGGCCGTGCTGGGCACGGCGCTCGCGATCAAGATGGTCGCCTATATCGGCGTCGCCCCGATCGCCGGAGCGTTCGCCAACCGCGTACCCCGGCGGGCGTTGCTTGTCAGCATGGATGCGATCCGCGCGGCCGTGGCGATCTGCCTGCCGTTCGTGAACCAGGTCTGGCAGGTCTATGTCCTGATCTTCGTCCTGCAATCGGCGTCGGCCGCGTTCACGCCGACGTTTCAGGCGACCATCGCGGACGTTTTGCCGGATGAGCGTGACTATACCCGCGCCCTGTCGCTGTCGCGTCTCGCCTATGACATGGAGAGCCTGACCAGCCCCATCCTTGCGGCCGGCCTGCTGACGGTGATGAGCTATCACTGGTTGTTCTCGGGCACGGCGATCGGCTTCATCGCTTCGGCGCTGCTCGTCGTCTCGACGGTCCTGCCCCGGCCCGCACCAGTCGAGGATCAGGGCGGCATTTACGACAAAACGACGCGGGGAACGCGCATCTACCTCAGGACGCCGCGCCTGCGCGGACTGCTGGCCCTGACGCTCAGCGCCGCTGCCGCGAGCGCGATGGTCATCGTCAACACCGTCGTCATCGTGAAGGGCCTGGGCCTGAGCCAGCGCGATGTCGCACTGACGCTCGCCGCCTTCGGAGGCGGCTCGATCACCGCGGCGCTGACCCTGCCGCGGGTATTGGACAGGATCGCCGATCGCACGGTGATGATCGTCGCCGCTGCCGTGCTGACGATCACGCTCGCGGCGCTCGCCGCGATCAGCGCGACGATGACGCCGGGCGCTGCCTATTGGCACGTCCTGCTGGCGGGCTGGCTGGTCATGGGCGTCGCCTACTCCGCAAGCCTCACGCCGTCCGGACGACTTCTTCGCCGATCGGCCAATGCCGAGGACCGGCCCGCCCTGTTCGCGGCGCAGTTCGCACTCAGCCATGTGTGCTGGCTGATCTGCTATCCGCTCGTCGGACAGTTGGGCGCTCGCGTCAGCATGAGCGCGGCCTTCGTCGGCATGGCGGCGCTGTCCGCGATCGGCGTCGTCGCGGCGCTTCGCCTATGGCCGGCGCATGATCCGGACGTCATTCCGCATGACCATGCCGATCTACCCGCCGACGATCCCCACCACGCAGAGCACGCCAAGGGCGATCATGCTTTCGTGATCGATCGCCGTCATCCGAAGTGGCCGAACCGGTGATGCGCTTGTCCGTTACAGGCGGTCAGCGTAGTTTCGGCAGAATGCCTATGCGTCATCCTCGATCCGCGCTGCTGGGCGCCGTGCTGGCGCTCGTCGCCATGCTCGGCCTGATCGGCCTGTCGGGGTGGCACAATGCGATCGTCCATGACGACGATGCGATCCATGCGTCAGTGATCGAGCATAGCCACGATACGCCCGAGAAATCCGATCCCGATGCACCGATCCATGTGTTGGCGCACGCGACAGGGCATTGGGTAGCGTTTGACGGGGCGCTCCCGTCCGAGCGGATGATCCTCGTTGCCGACCGGCAATGGATGATCGGCACCGCTCGTCTGCCCGGAGGGATCGACCCCGCAGAGTTTCTTCGACCTCCACGAGCCTGAGCCGGCACCGGCGCCAACCGCGCCACCAAGCTCACCTTTGCAGGAAGAAGATCATGAACGGCCCCAGTCGCCGGCAGCGCAGGCTTGCGCTGGCCGGTATGCTCGTAATGCTGTGCCCCATCGGCACGGCCGGTGCGCAGACGGCACCACCCTTCGCCCAGCTCCTGCGTCAGGCGCAGACGGCTCCGCGCGTGACCGCCCTCGATGCGGACGTGGCCCGCGCGCAAGGCCTTGCCGAACAGGCGCGCGCGCGGCCCAATCCCTTCATCAACGTCTACGCCGAGAACTTCGCCGGCGACTTGCAGAACAACGCGCGCAATCAGCAGCAGACCACCTTCCAGATCGATCAGCCGATTGAGCTGGGGGGCAAGCGTTCCGCCCGGATCGCGGCCGGGGAGGCGGGCATCGCCGCGGCGCAAGCACGGAACCGCGATGGCCGTCTGCTCTTCGCCACTGAACTGGCGCGCGCCTATGCGAGTGCCGAGGTAGCGGAACGCCGGATCGCGCTCGCCGAGGACGAGGTGGAGGAGGCGACCGCCGACCTGAAGGTCGCTCGCGCCCTTGTCGGTGCCGGCAAGGAAGCACGGTTGCGCCAGCTTCAGGCGGAAACCGAACTCGCGACCCTCGAAGCCGATCTTGAAGTCGCGCGTGCCCAGAAGACAGCGGCGCTCGCGCGGCTTTCAGGCTTGGCAGGTTCCCCGACGACGTTCACCGGGGTTGGGGAATCCCTGCTCGATCGGATGAACGCGCGACCGTCGAGCGGACCGGTCGATCCGATGCAGGCAACGACGGTCAAGGTCGCGGAAGCGGAACGGGAGGCAGCTGCAAGAGCCGTTACGGTACAGCAACGGCTTGCTGTTCCCAACATCACGGCGCAGCTTGGCGTTCGCCAGCTTCGCGTCGCCAGCGGCCCCGCCGTCGTCGCCGGGGTATCGGTGCCGCTGCCGTTCTTCGATCGCAACCGGGGCAATATCGATGCAGCCCGTGCCGATCTTCAGGGAGCCGAAGCCCGCGCCGCAGCGGCGCGGCTCGAAGCGGAGACCGGCGCGCGGGCCGCTTTCGTCCTCGTGCAGGCCGCCGATACGCGCGCGGTAGCCGCACAGCGAACGATGCGGACCGCCGAGGAGGCGTATCGCCTTGCACGTATCGCCTATGAGGCGGGCAAGGCACCGCTGATCGAACTGCTTGCCGCCCGTCACAATCTCGGCGCCGCCCGAGGCGTCATCCTCGACGCCGACATCGCGCGTCTCGACGCCCGCGCCAACCTTGCCCGCCTGTCGGGCCTCAGCATCACCGGAGAAGCGGTCCAATGACCGGAAAACATCGTCTCTATGCCGGGGCCGCCATCGGGCTGGTCGCGGCTGCCGCGCTCGGTTTCGGCGTCGCACGCCTCACCCAGGCACCTGTTCCGACACCGGCCCCGACAGAAGCCGCCACACCGGCAGCGTCGAACGACAGGCTGGTCATCACGCCGCAAGCTATTGCGACGTCGCAGATCACCGTCGCCCCTGCCGCTTCAGGCGAGCTGGATGCTGCTGTCATCGCCTCCGCGACGGTTGAGGCCACACCGGACGCGGAAGCGTTGCTGACGGCCCGCGCACCGGGGACGATCACGCGCATCTTCTCGCGGATCGGCGATCCTGTCCGGGCAGGCCAGACACTCGCCCTGGTCGAAAGCCGGGACGCCTCGCAGATCGCGGCCGACCGTTCATCGGCATCGGCGCGCGTGACGCTCGCCCAGCGCCAGCTCGCGCGCGAACGGACCTTGCTCGCACAGGGCGTCAGTCCCCGTGCCGACTACGAGGCCGCACAGGCCAACCTCGCGGTGGCTCAGGCCGACGCGCGCCGTGCCAGCGCCGCGGCAGGCGCCGCGCGTGTTACCGGCGACGGACGCTCCGTGGCGATCATCAGCCCGATCGCCGGCCGTGTGACTGCTGCTGCTGCCAATCTCGGCCAGTATGTCGCGGCGGAAACCGAGCTGTTCCGGGTCGCCGATCCGCGTCGATTCCAGATCACCGCCAACGTGCCCCCGGCCGATGCCATGCGGGTCCGCACCGGCGATCGGGTCGAGCTGAGCACCAGTGATGGCCGCACCATTGAAGGCCGGGTCCGTGCCGCAACAGGCGTCGTTGATCCGCAGTCGCGCACCGCGACGATCGTGGTGACGCCGACCGCCGGCACCAGCACGCTCGCACCCGGACAGCTCGTCCAGGCGCGCATCCTGGCCAGCGGCGGTGCGACCAAGGGCGGCGTCATGGTCCCACAGGATGCCGTGCAGACGCTGGGCGATAGGACGGTGGTGTTTGTCCGGACGCCGCAGGGGTTCAAGGCGCAGCCTATCCGCATTGCCAACCGCTCTGGCGGCATGGTCGCCGTTGCCGAAGGTATTAGCGCGGGCACGCAGATCGCCACGACCAACGCCTTCCTCATCAAGGCCGAACTCGAAAAGAACGTGGGAGGCGAGGAATGATCGAGCGCATCCTTTCGACATCGGTTCGCCTCCGATGGCTGGTCGCGTTCCTGACCCTCGTCGTCGTCGCGTTCGGGGCATGGCAGATCACCAAGCTGCCGATCGACGCGGTGCCAGACGTCACCAACCGTCAGGTGCAGATCAGCACCTTCGTCCCCTCGCTCGGCCCGGTCGATGTCGAAAAGCAGGTGACGTTCCCCGTCGAGACGGCATTGGCGGGCATCCCCGGGCTGGAGATGACGCGCTCCTTCTCGCGCAACGGTTTCAGCCAGGTGACGGCGGTCTTCACCGACGCGACCAGCATCTACTTCGCGAGGGCGCAGGTCACGGAACGGCTCGCCCAGGCGAAGGACAGCCTGCCGGCAGGCGTGCAACCCAACCTCGCGCCGCTCAGCACCGGCCTCGGCGAGATCTTCTTCTACTCGATCGCCTTCCGTCACCCGGACGGCAAGGGCGTGAAGACGGTCGATGGTCAGCCGGGCTGGCAGTCGGACGGCAGCTATCTGACGCCGGAGGGCGAGCGGCTGACCACCGAACTCGCCAAGGCTGCCTATCTGCGCACGGTGCAGGACTGGATCATCCGGCCGCAGATGCGCAACGTGAAGGGCGTTGCCGGGGTCGATTCCAATGGCGGTTATGTCAAACAGTATCTGATCGAACCCAACCTCAATGCGCTCGCCTCCTACGGCATCTCGATCACCGAGCTGGCCGATGCGATGGAGCGGGCGAACGTCTCGGCAGGCTCGAACTATGTGCGCCGCGCCGGCGAGAGCTTTCTGGTTCGCGCCGATGCCCGCCTGAAGTCGATCGAGGACATCCAGGAGGCGGTCGTCGCCACCCGCAACGGCGTGCCCGTGCGGGTCAAGGACGTCGGGCAAGTGATGATCGGTGGTGCGGTCCGCACCGGGTCGGGCAGCCGCATGGGATCGGAGGCGGTCATCTCGACCGTGCTGATGCTGGTAGGCGAGAACAGCCGCATCGTCGCGACCGCGGTCGGAGAGAAGCTGGAACAGGTCAACCGGACGCTGCCGCCCGATGTATTCGCCGAACCCGTCTATAACCGCTCGAAGCTGGTCAACGCGACGATCGCGACGGTCGAGAAAAACCTGATCGAGGGCGCGTTGCTCGTCATCGTCGTCCTGTTCCTGTTGCTCGGCAACGTCCGCGCCGCGCTCATCACCGCCGCGGTCATTCCGATCACGATGCTGATGACGGCATCGGGCATGAATGCGCTGGGCGTATCCGGCAATCTGATGAGCCTGGGCGCGCTCGACTTCGGCCTGATCGTCGACGGGGCGGTCATCATCGTCGAGAATGCGCTGCGCCACCTCGCCGAGCGCCAGCACGCCGAGAACCGCCTGCTGACGCTGGACGAGCGCCTTGAGACGACCGCCGCATCGGCGAAGG
Organism: Sphingomonas sp. S6; assembly: GCF_043498045.1. Taxonomy (NCBI): domain Bacteria; kingdom Pseudomonadati; phylum Pseudomonadota; class Alphaproteobacteria; order Sphingomonadales; family Sphingomonadaceae; genus Sphingomonas; species Sphingomonas sp. S6. The sequence goes on along the minus strand of NZ_JBIEOE010000014.1, from coordinate 5,414 downwards.
AGATGATCCGGCCGACCGTCTTCGGCCAGCTTATCATCTTCCTCGTCTTCGTCCCGCTGCTCACGTTCCAGGGCGTCGAGGGAAAGACGTTCTCGCCGATGGCGACGACGCTGATGATCGCGCTGGCCTGCGCCTTCGTCCTGTCGCTGACCTTCGTGCCGGCGATGATCGTGATCCTTATCAAGGGCCGGGTCAGCGAAACGGAGGTGAAGCCGATCCGCTGGTTCAAGGAGCGGTATGCGCCGCTGCTGGGCAAGGCGATCGCCCGACCGTTGCCCTTCATCACGGCCGGTGCCGGCGTGTTCGTCGCGGCGGTGTTCTGCTTCGGCTTCCTCGGCGAGGAGTTCATGCCGCAGCTCGACGAGAAGGACATCACCGTCACCAACTTCCGCGTGCCCTCGGCCTCGATCGACCAGTCGACGCAGATGCAGATGCGGATCGAGGATGCGTTGAAGACGCTGCCGGAGGTGGCGCTGGTCTTCTCCAAGAACGGCAACGCCGACCTCGGCACCGATCCCATGCCGCCCAACTCGTCGGACACCTATGTCATTCCCAAGCCGGAAAGCGAATGGCCGGCGGAGGTAAAGACCAAGGAGGATATCATCGCCCGCATCGAGGAGCGGATGAAGGGGGTCATCGGCAACCGGACCGAAATCCAGCAGCCGATCCAGATGCGCTTCAACGAGCTGATCGCCGGCGTCCGCGCCGACGTGGCGATCAAGCTCTATGGCGACGACCTCGATGCAATGACCGCACAGGCCCAGAAGATCGCCAATGCGGTGCGCACCATCCCGGGCGCGGGCGACGTCAGCGTCGAGCAGACGGACGGCGCCCCCACCTTCGACGTGCAGATCGACCGCCAGGCTGCCGGACGGCTTGGCCTCTCGGTCGAGGAGGTGGCGAACACCGTCTCGGCCGCGCTGGGCGGCCGGGAAGCCGGGCTGTTATTCGAGGGCGATCGGCGCTTCTCGGTGGTGGTGCGCCTGCCCGACGCGCAGCGTGACGACATCGATACGCTGGGCGCGATCCCGGTCATGCTGCCGACGCCCGAGGGACAGACCGCGCGCTCGATCCCGCTGCGCGAGGTGGCGCGGTTCAATTATACGCAAGGGTTGAATCAGATCAGCCGCGAGAACGGCAAGCGCATGATGACCGTTCAGGTCAATGTGCGTGGACGCGACCTTGGCGGCTTCGTCAAGGAAGCCGAAGCCCGCATTGATGCGATGCCGCTTCCTGCCGGCATGTATACCGGTTGGGGCGGCACCTTCGAGAGTCTGCAATCGGCGCGGCTTCGCCTGATGCTGGTGGTGCCGATCTGCTTCTTGGCGATCTATGCGCTGCTCTACATGGCGCTTGGCGGCTTCATCCCCGCGCTGATCGTCTTCTCCGCGGTGCCGATGGCGCTCGCGGGCGGCGTCTTCGCCCTGCTGCTGCGCGGCATTCCCTTCTCGATCACTGCCGCAGTCGGGTTCATCGCGTTGTCGGGCGTCGCGGTCCTCAACGGCCTCGTCATGATGGGCGCGATCCGCAAGCACCGCGAGGAAGGCGAGGACGATGATCGGGCTATCGCCGATGGTGCGATGGAGCGGGTTCGTCCGGTTCTGATGACGGCGCTGGTTGCGTCGCTCGGCTTCGTACCGATGGCGCTCGCCACCGGCACGGGTGCGGAGGTGCAGCGCCCGCTCGCCACGGTCGTCATCGGCGGCCTCATCACGTCGACCGCGCTGACGCTGCTGGTGCTGCCGGCGATCACCGCATGGGCGTCGCGTTTTCAGCGACGCCGCAAGGTGGCCGAACCAGTCCTTGCCTAGATCGGTGCCGCCAGTCGCTCGAACCGGCGACTGGCAGCATCCCAGCTCAGCACCTTCATGTACGTATCAACGTAATCGCCGGCCTTCGCGCCATAGTCGATCGCATAGGCGTGTTCGTACATGTCGAGCGCCAGAAGCGGCGTTCCCCCTGCCAGCGTCATCGTATGATCGGCAGCCCATTGGTTCGTCAGACGCCCGTCCCGTTCGCTCCAGGTGAGCAATACCCATCCCGACCCGGCAGCCAGCGCCTTGCCCATGCCGGTAAACTCGGCCGCCCAGCGCGCATGGCTGCCGAAGTCGCGTTCGATCGCCTGCGAAAGCCGTGCGCCCGGCCGCGAAGCACCGCCCAAGCCCGCGAAATAGATTTCGTGCAGGATCATCGAGTTCCAGGCGATCAGCTCCTCACGCTTCAGCCCGTTGAGCGTGAAGCCCGGTGCCGTCATCGGGTCGAGCCTGGCAAACTCGGCCTTGATCGCTCCGAGGCGCTTGACCGCACCAATATAGTTGTTGTCGTGGTGGCTGGTCAGCAGCTTGGCGGACAGCCCGGGAAGCGTTGCTGCATCGAACGGTAGCGGCCGGGGCGTGAAGGCTGGCGCCGGGTTGGCAGGAGCTTGTGCGGCCACAGGCCCGCCCAACGAGGCGGCACCCGCTGCGATCCCCAGACCCAGCGCCGCACGACGATCGATCGCATCCATCGACTTCTCTCCGCTATTCATCGGATTACCCCAAGCCCATAAAGCGCCAGCCCCACAGCCGACGTCGCCAGCAGGGTCGTGATGACCCCCGCCCGCGTCATGAAGATCGCGTAGGCTGCGCCCAGCGAGAGGACGAAGGCGGCCGGATCGATGCTGGTCAGCACCGGCGCATCGAAGCGGAACGGCCCTGCTGCCACCATCGTCGTTTCGCGAAACAGCGTATGCAGCGCGAACCACACCGCGAGGTTGAGTACGACGCCCACGACCGCCGCGGTGATCGCCGACAGCGCGCCCGCGACGGCAGCGTTACCGCGCAGTCGCTCGATGAAGGGCGCACCGAGGAAGATCCACAGGAAACACGGCACGAACGTTACCCAGGTCGCGAGCAGCCCGCCGAGCGTCCCAGCCAACAGCGGGGACAGCCCGGTGGACCCGCGATAGGCGCCGAGGAAGCCGACGAATTGCAGGACCATGATGAGCGGCCCAGGCGTCGTCTCCGCAATGCCAAGACCGTCCAGCATCTCCTTCGGCCCCAGCCAGCCATAATTCTCGACCGCCTGCTGCGCGACATAGGCGAGGACGGCATAGGCCCCGCCGAACGTCACCATCGCCATCGTCGAGAAGAAGGTCGCGATGCGGCTGAACACGTCATCGGGACCGAGCGCGATCAACAGCGCCGCGACCGGCACGAGCCAGAGAGCCAGCCAGACCAGCGCTGTGCGGACCGTCTCAGCCCATGTCGGCCGGGCATGGGCGGGCAGCTCTTCGCCGAGTAGTGTATCCGCGTCGGCTACGATCGTGCCCTTGGACGCGCCGTGCCCTCCGCCCCTGAAGGCCGTGCTGCCTTGCCGGGTCGACCACCATCCGATGAGGCCGGCACCCAGCACGATCAGCGGAAACGGCGCGCCGGCGAAGAAGATCAGGACGAACGCCAGCGCGGCAAGCGCCCTTGCCGGCGTCGACTTGAGCGCCCGTCCGCCGATCCGCACGACCGCCTGAAGCACGACGGCCAATACCGCGCACTTGAGGCCGAAGAACAGCGCCGAGACGATACCGACGCGACCGTAGAGGACATAGACCCAGCTCAGCGCCATGATCGCGACCGCGCCGGGAATAACGAACAGCACGCCGGCGACGATGCCGCCCTTCGTCCGGTGCATCAGCCAGCCGATGTATGTGGCGAGCTGTTGCGCCTCTGGCCCTGGCAGCAACATGCAATAGTTGAGGGCGTGCAGGAACCGCTGCTCCCCGATCCAGCGTTTTTCGTCGACGAGGATGCGGTGCATTACCGCGATCTGTCCGGCAGGACCGCCGAACGAGAGCATCGCGATGCGCAGCCAGACCCAGAAGGCCTGGCCGAGCGTGACCGGTTCCGGGCGCGTCGGCGTCGCGACGTCGGCTGTCACCGCGGTCATGACGACACCTTCCCGCGCGCCGGCTGATGCGAGGACCAGTTGTGCTTCTCGCCCTGCGCGTCACGGCACCAGCGATAGAGCGCATCGTATACCGCCATGCCGGCTTCGAGCTGGGCGTGATCGTCACTGTGGATACGCGACAGGCCAAGCGAGATGGCGAGCAGTCCAGCAGCCTCGGGCACAAGGTCGAGCCGATCGGTATCGGCGCCCCGCACGATCGTCGCGAGGCGGACCAGCGGTTCGTGCGCGTCGAGGCCGAAGGCCTCGACCATGATGTCGAAGGTGCAACGCTCGCCGCGATGGCTCCAGAATACGCCTTCGTCCGCGACGTCGAACGGCTCGGCCTGTTGTTGCTTGGCGACGGTCAGCACGTCACCGGGCGCGACGAACAAGAAGCGGGCCTGCGGATCGACGAACCGTCGGATCAGCCAGGGACAGGCGATGCGATCGACCTTGGGCCGCGCTCGTGTGACCCACCATGTTTGGCCATCGTCATGTCGTGGCGGCAGATGGACCAGGGAAACGGTAGGCAACCCGCTTGCCGCCCATGCGGCGAACCCGCCGTCCAAGACTTCGGCCGCTACACCCTCGCTGCGAAGAATGGCGGCCGCTGCAACTGCCAGACCACTACCATCGGTGTCGATGAGGACCGCTGATGACCCGGAGGCATATCCCCATTGGGTCGGATCAAGGAGAACTGGAAACAGTGATCCCGGAATGGCTTCTGTCGGTCCGTCGCGCAGATCGATGATACGCGGCGCGCTGGGCGATGCGACAAGGCGGGCAAGTTTGTCCGGTGTTATAGCGTTTGGAGCAGGCATGACGCGTCCCTTGCGTGTTCGTGCTGGACGCGATTCTCTGGCTGACGCCTCGTGGGGAGATCGCCATCCCCATACGCTTAATCAGCCATGCTCACCGTGCGATGTCAATCACCGTCGCCACTGTCCCAATTCTCGTAGCCGACGAGTTTCGAGAAGCGATTTCGATTCCCGCTATTCGATCGTTTGAGGGAAAGGGGGTGACCGCCGAGGAGTGGTGATTATGAGCAGCCCCCACCGGGTGGTCCGGGTTGATAGTTAGTGCATTGTCGTCTCCGCCGCCATTGCCGGTCGGAGGTGGAGCGAAGCGGAACCGGAGGCCGGCAATGGCGGTGTCGCCGCTTCCGGGGCGGGTGGTCGATAGCCGAGGCTGCTGTGCGGTCGGACAGTGTTGTAGTGACGCCGCCACGCCTCGATCAGCACCCTGGCTTCAGCGAGGGTGTAGAAGATCTCGCCGTTCAGCAGCTCATCCCGCAGCGAGCCGTTGAAGCTCTCGTTGTAGCCGTTCTCCCATGGCGAGCCCGGGGCGATGTAGAGCGTCTTCACGCCGATCTGCCTGAGCCAGGTCTGGACGGCGGCGGCGATGAACTCGCTGCCATAGCACATTGGGAAGCGCTGGTTTGGGAGCCGCTATGGCCCTGATGAAGACAAGGCCGCGTAGCGGCCGCAGGCTTC
>NZ_JBIEOE010000013.1:0-73008 GCF_043498045.1 Sphingomonas sp. S6 | reverse complement strand
AACCGCTGCTGCAATCAGGCATGCATCGCGTGAAACGGCTTCGCACTTTCTCCAACCATGCTCTTTCGGCTTAGAGTGTCATTTCGCCCTCAGCCGGAGCCGACCCCAGGTTGGCGTTCCATGCCACGCCATCGCGGATTTCGCGTCCTCGATCCCTTCCGCCAATCCGAGCTCCTCCGTCGCCGGGGCCAAGCGAATGGCGCCGATACCCAGCAGGCCTAGCGCGACCTTCGGCTTTGCGATCGGCTTGCGCAGCACGTTCTCGGGATCGAGAAAGGTGCGCTGCACAGCGACCAGCCCAAGATCAGTCTCGACCGACGCGATCATGGCAGGCATGATGCGCTTACTCGGTCCAGAACCCAAAATGGTCGCTGGGTTGAACCGCAGCGATCGTGAGAAAGGCGCAGGAAGACCGCGGGCGATTAGGTATTTCTCTGCGAGAGTGCCGGCGATCGGCTCGCTGGACTTCCAGAGACGAAGCGCAAGCGCGCTCATGTCCCGCTTCGGTTTAGCCTCCGGCATCGACAGCGGCCCACGATCGTGAAGCCTGCGCCGCTGCAGCGCCTTCAGAACCTCACCCGTGGAACATCCTGCAAAGCAGTGGAAGAGGATGGCAGTATCGCCAAGGCGAACGCTGAGGCTCGGCGATCCGTCGTCATGAGCGGGGCAACGGCACTCGCCGCGTGTCCCCCTCCACACCCCGCCGAGTTGTTCGACGATACCTTTGGCGCGTAGCTCAGCGTCGAGCGGCAGTCGGGCCATCTGAACCGTCCTGTGTGCTTGATAAACGTCGGTCATGAAGATCTCCGGCGAAATTGAACCGAAAATCAAACAGCGACCTCCCCTCCAGGGCGGCCTTGGCCGCCCCGCTCCGCGCTTGTCCTTGAACAGGAGCGGTCAGAGACTTCCTGGAGGGCCGGGCTGGGGAGCCCGCCCTCCATTCAGGCGAGGATCGTGACCCGAGAGGGACGAAACCGCTTGTGCGGGTTCGGTCGCGGCTTTGCCGCGATAGAGCCGTGCCGAAGGCCGCCCCCGACATTGTCATCCGTTTTCGTTTCCGGCCTTAGCCAAGATCGAAAAAGAGTCGGCGATCAGCTCTGTCCGATAGCTGGTGTCGTTGTCCTGCCCATGCTGACTCTCCCGCACCCGGCCGGTGATATGGACAAGATCACCTTTCCCGGCAGCCTCGACCTGGCTCGCAACGTTCGAAAAACATACGACGCTGTTCCAGTGTGTGTCGGTCTTCCACTCATCGCCATCCCGGCGATTATAGTTTGCTGCGACACTGACGAACGTAACGCGATCGCGAGGAGTAATTTTGCCGACGCGTCCGATGATCCGAAATTCTGCGATATTTTGAGGCATCACATTCTCCTTGCTGTAACGAAAAGCTGGGGGCGGACAGCACACTATTCGCGACCGGAAGCCCCATGACGAAAGTGGTACTTCTCGATATTCTCCGGTGTGGCGTAGAGTTGATACGCCCGCGTCCAATCATGACTGATGTCATATTGCGCTACCTTCAGCGGCACTTGGCCGGTGCAAACCAACCGCCACAGGACGTAAGCTAGGACATTTTTGTCACCGGCGTTCATCTGTCCTTGACGGGGCTGAAGCCAGAGATCTTTGGCGTCGAATGGGGCGCCCCCAAGCGAGATTGGGATTAGGTGATCTAGCTCATAGGCGGACATCGGTTCGCCCGGGTGTTGAGCGTTCATCATCCGGCGCTTCAGCGGGCCGGTCAGCTCGTAGCTGGGCCGCGCCGAGCGAGCGTAACCCGGCCGACAAATCGTAGTATCGATGTTGGCTTGGGTAACGGCCGCATCAACAGCTCCCGGAGTTTCGGGCGGCGGTAGAAGCTCGGGGTGGCGCGGCGGGAGCATCGAGGTTTTCAAAGCCTTCGAGATGCCCGAAACGGCATCGCAGACGGACCCGTCGCCAGCGTTGGTGCAGCCAAGCGTGCCGGCGTCGACGGGGCCATGATCGCGACCAGGGTGATGCCACAGGATTATCACCGCGAGCATGGCGGCACCTCCGAAGAGAGCGCGCAGCCTCAAAACAGCACGAGCGTGAATGCGACGTCGAACCGCTCCGACGACGCAGGGTGGCTAGGAACCGGCTCGGGATCCGAGGTCCAATGCATTGTTCAATATTATCAAACAAACGAAACTGGACAACCGGTTTCCGATGAGCCGCCTCGTTCGAGGGGCGACAGCCTTTTGAGGAAGGGCGGTATGATCGACGTGATGCTCCTCTTGCGCGGGCAGCAGGCGTGACGATCGCGTTCGGAGAGCTGAGCAATCCGCTTGCTCCCACTGGGGAGCATTCCGGCGCCGTAGGCGTCGGTCCCGCTTGTTATTCTTGGCGGATGGTCGGAGGTTTAGCGGGGCTTCTAGGCTAAGCGATGCCCGTCAGGGCGGTAAGCATCGGCCGACCAGGCCGATTCCTTATCTCCATTCTTAGAGAATATATAATCCATTAGAGGAGCAATGTTCTTGTGACACTCACGGGCAACAGGAAGGGCGCGAACGCGCTGATCGAGGCGCAACGCCGCGTTCGCGAGATCGGCTCTGATGGCGGCATCATCGGGCATAAGCCTACCCCGTTCGCGGGGCGAGACGGCTGCGAGCATCGCTGCATGATCTTCCAGCGCTAACTGGCGACGATGCTCTTCGTCGGCAGGCAGGGGCGAATACATGCCCAGCATCTTTTCCAGCCAGACCGGGAGCGTCAGACGATAAAGGTTCGAGGTTTGCTCCGATCGTGCGCCTGACTGGCTGTCGCTCGAATAATTGAACCGCCGGATCCATTCGATCAGGCCGATCTCCTTGAGCAGGTTCAAGGTGCGATAGACGGTCGAACGCGATAGGCCTGTCCATTCCATGATCGTTTCGTAGTCAGGCGTCAGCCAACCTTTCCGCCCCCGCTCCTCCCAAAGGAGATGGTGGAGTACCCGCTCACACGACTGGGTGAATTGTGCGACGAGGAGCTCATGGTCGGTCAAGGTGCGCGTCTTCTGTCGCGCTTCGTGGGCGAGCTTCTGGGCTAGTTTGAAGAGACTGCGCTTGGCCCGGTAGAGGCGAGTGCGCTGGGGAATCCCTAGCGGACGATGAAACTCCGCTTCCTCCGGGCTCTCCGTCTTGACGCTGTTGGCCCATATTTTTCGGCGGGTGATATGAAGCCCCCCCTGGGGTCTTCCGCCGCGGCGGGGGACCATGAGCAGGGCGCGCGTGTTCTCGAGCATCACCTGATCGGCACGAGCTTGGGGTTTGTCGAGGCCGCAAATCACGCGCAGGGGAAGTACAGGCACACCGCCCCTGCGCTGCGCCTCCTGATGCGCCAGCGCAATCTGAACGTCCTCGTAGGAGACGCCTGCGGCGCGCAGTTCGTCGACTACTGAGCCGGCCATCGCCGGAGATGTCTGTAGGGTAAGTCCCATCGTTCGCCCTCTCATGCGAGAGGCCGTCAGCAGGCAAAATGAAGGCGTGGCGCGAAGCGCGCTCCCTTGAACCGAAGCTCTGAAACCTGTATTTGGGAGGCCTGAGAGTGACCTGTCAGCGTTTGGCGACGCTGCCGCATAAAGGTTCCTGGGTGCCCGGCCTCGTGCCGGGCATTCGTTTATGTGCTCACGGCCACCCTTTCTGTCCGCTGCGTGCGTGCCGCGAGCGCGACTGCACCATTCACCTAAAATGATGCCAGCCGACGGCGGGCGGCGGAAGCGTCCTCGCATCGTGCTCTTGCGGACAATTTCGAACAAAATGTCGTGCCATCGCGGACGGTTTTGACGCGCTGTCGTGCTCTTGCGGACGGTAATATCGTGCTATCGAGGACGGATATCGGGCATGGCGATCGATGATTTATCGAGAGTCGTGCTCTCGCGGACGGTTTAGGCCGGCCCCGACTCAGAAGCCTCCCCGATTCGACGTCGCTTAGGTTTAGCGGTTCGACAGAAGCGCTTTGGGAGTAATCGTCACCAAGGATGCAGCAGGACGAGGACCACGCCGGCCCTTCGGGCGGTCGCCGCTTGGTTCGCTCAAGTCGATCTGGAAATCGGGAACCGCATTCTGTTCGGCTATTCCCTTCAAGACATTCCTGAAATGCCGTGTCGTATTTTGGTATCCGATTTGTAGCCGGAGATCATCGATGTCTATTTCGACCGCACCGGGCGAGCAAATCGCCCTTGCCACTTCATAGAGCCGACGTTCGACGGGGCCAATTTGGAAGTAGCTGGGGTCATAATCGAGCACGGCGCGATCTAATACGATCGCGCGGTATAGCCAGTCGCACAAACGAACGCGCACGCCGTTCAACTGCTGCTTGCCGTTCTTGAGCTTGGTGTACGAGAGGCGGGCCTCGGATAGCCAGGAGAAATAGCCGCGTTCGCCCTCACCGCCAGACTCGATATTGGTTCTGATCTGCGTGCCCTGCAAGCGCTCCAGTGCGTCTTGAAGGCGATTGTAGGACCGGGCGGAGGTGTTGGTGCCTGTCACGCGGAATAGGTCGTATGCCGTGAAGTAGAAGTCTTGCGAGGCGGGTACACCTGCCTCGATCTTAGCGAGTAGAAGACTGGCGATATAAAGCAGAATTTCTTTGTCGTAGATCGTTGCCACGCCTGAGGGAGTGCCGACGATCTCGATCGAAACGCTGTCGGTCTTGTAGGAGAGCGGTTTCTTCCACGAGGTTGCGAGGGCAAAGAAGGGGTAGGCCATGATCGACCGCTCCCCTCGCACCTCGCCGATCAGCGGGCTGCGAAGCGCAAAAAGGTCGCCTTGAGAGGTCTGAGGCTGGTCGCTCATGAGAGGTCGCCTTGCATAACCGTCCGCAGAAGCACGAGGGCGATGCCTGCGTCGCTTCGGCGCTCGATGCTGTGGTTGGGGTTTCGATAGCCGGTCATGCGTCGCTCGTAGGGACAGCGGTAGCTTCGATGGTGTCGGCGGGCAGCCCTGGAGGTATCGTCAAATCCGCCCCAACGGTCGCCAGCATCATCTCGAACAGTGGCCCATAGGGGATGTTTCGGAACTGCTGCTGGATGCGCTTGACGTAGCCCGCGAGCTCGTTGGGGACGATCGGAGAGATCCGCTTGAGGACGACCGCGCCATCAGTTGCCCGAAGGGTAAACGCCTCCGGGGTGAGCGTAGCATGTGATTTGGCGATTACCCTCGCGACTACGGCGTCGCGCGAGCGCAGATTGTACCGCTTCTTGAGGCGGTCGATTTGGTCGATCGCCTCGACGGGCAGCGCCATGTTCAAGTTCTGATGGCCGCTCGAGTAGAGGTTGCCCCGCTGCTGCTGGACCAACGCCTTCACCTTGGCTCTCTGACTATCGCGCGAGTATGCCATAAATGGGGGACCTAACGTTTTTGACACGCCGTTGTCAAAGATTAATGCACCGGATGCTGTAAACGCTCTAGGGGGTGCGATCTGCCCTCGGACGGTATAAGCTGCGCTCCAACCGCGGCTCATACCTGACCCAACGTGACTGCTATGAGACTGATTTGATGGCTAATGCTCTTCACCTTGAGGAGATTTCTCACCCTACCGCCCTACTTTTTGGAGGGCGCCTCAAGGCGCGCCGCAAAGCGCTGAAGCTCACCCAGGTTCAGCTCTTCGAGCGAACTGGGATTACTCCTGGGTATCTCTCCTTCATCGAGAATGGGCGTGCGAACCCGACGCTCGATATGATGGTGAAACTGTCTGAAGCAGTCGATACTAATTTATGCAAGATGCTATGTGAAGGCGACTGACGAACGCTGCCCGGAAAAACATCCATATTGAATGTTTTGGAACCGGGCATTCACGTACTGCTTCTTGGAGTCGCGATTCGATTGTCACTGGTTTGCGGTAAATGCCAGTGGACCTTGGGAAGACTACAGGCGGCGCTAGGTTAGCTCGTCTTCACTTTGTGCTCCGATTCGGTGGCTTCGGCTACCGATTCGTTGGCGTAACTGGACGTCTTCCGGCGAGGGCGTTCGGCCTGGCGCTCGACGTCATACTTCTCGAGATAGTTGAAGAGCGTCGAGCGTGAGACCCCCAGCGACTGGGCTACCTCGGCCTGTGTCGCCCCAGGCGCGCTCAGCTTCGCTTGGATCTCCGGGAGTTTGCTCGGGTCTAATAGGCGCTTCCGCCCTGCGGGCGCCATCTGCCGGGGATGGGTCTTGATACCGTGCATGTGGCGGTAATGGCTGTCCAACGCCTCTAGCATCGCATGGACCTTATCGTCGCCGCTCGGCTCGATGACGAGCTGCGGCGTGCAGATCTCGAACGTAACACCCTGTTTCAGCAGCTTCACGACCGCCCTGACGAGCATCGGAGTAGCGATATCGAGGCAAGGTAGGTCGTGGACCTTCACTCTATCGCCCTTGCCGAGACGGATGCCTTTAAGTGCGAGTAGGTCCTCAAGCTGTCCGAAAGTGCGACGCCCTGCGAGTACCTGAAGGTCGCTCGGCTCAAGACAGGCCTGCTGGTCTTCGATGGTCGCGGAGCCAGGAGTCTGGGCGATAAAAGCGACGATTTTACTCAATGTACAGGCCTCTGCGTTCGGCGCTCAACGGGGAGGGACGTAACGGAATGCGGCCACTTTGGGCGCATCCGTACTGTAATTTTCCTATGCGACGCTGTGGTGGTCCGCAACCGCGCTAACGCCGCCGACCTCCGATCATTCCGCTCTTGCAACAAGGATTTGGTTCCCTTCTGAATCGCGATTGAGTGTTGCCAGCCCTGTCAACTTCGACCATATTACATTTATTGACAAGCTGACAGGGTAACGGTCATGCTTCCAGCGGCTCTCACGGCTAAAGCGGTTCAGCTCTGCGCGGCAGGGTTGGGCGGCGTTATGGCCCCTGCGCCAGTGCCGTTCGCGATCACGGTTCGCACGGGCGCGACATTAGTAAGGCATCCTGCCACTCAGGCCGATGCGGAAGCGACGGTCCGTGATCTTATCGCGTTGGGAGCGGATTTTAGTGCCGGCCCATTGAGCATCGCTGGCCGGGACTTTGCGACATATGGCGTGACGCCCGCCTCGGTCTTCGATGCATGTGCCTTGGCGCATGTCGACGAGAGGAGCTCAGCTCCTGCAGTAACAGGCGCACCCTCTGTATCGAACGTCGCAGCCCTAGTTCGTCGGGCATTCGGTGCCCGCGTGACGGACACTATCCGGCCGATGAACGCCAACTACGGCGCTCGGTATAGCTGGCACAAATACGGGCAGGCGATCGACTTCGTGCCTTCGGGGGGCGTTAATTCGATCAACCGCGAGCAGATCCGCGCCTTGATGGGGCAGAGCGGCGTCCGTCTCATCGAGCTGCTTGGACCGGGTGATCGCGGTCACTCCAATCACTGGCATATCGCGTTTGCACGTCCTGGGCAGGTCATCGATCGGACGCGTCCAGTCGAAGAAGACGAGGACTGGATCGTCAATGTGGCCAGTGCAGACGCGCCGGCCAATCCCATTGAGGCTGACGCTCACGGCGCGCCGTCGTCGGCCCTCACAGTCGCAGCCAAGCCGCCTCCTGAATGGGACGTCTTTGCGACTGCCGCATGGCGCGCATCAAAGGGAGGTGGTTGACGATGGGACGATTGCTCAATCGGATTGTGGGTAGCAGTGGCGCTCTTGCCTTCGGCGCAGCCGGACTGATCGCAGTCGCGGCTCCCCAGCCGGCATATGCCTCAGACTGGGGTTGTCAGGTAATCCTCTGCCTGGCGACGCCGGGATCGCCGACGAAATATGCGGCGTGCGTGCCCCCCATCACAAAGTTGTGGAATGCCCTTGCTCTCGGCGGTGGGTTCCCGACGTGCACCGGCGTCGGGATCAAGACGAAGAAAGCAAAGCATGGGTACGATCTGAGCGTCACGCGCTCGGATGGCGTCACCTCTCGCTATTCGCTTGATACGCGATACCAGACGGTCACGGCGCAATGATCCACACTGTCGCCGCCATCACGCTTCTGGCGCAGCAATGCGCGCCCGGGGTCGCGACCGAGGCCGTTGTGCCGCTCGTCGTCACGGAAAGTGGCGGCGATGATCTGTCGATCAACGTCAATCACGGTCCTCGCGTGCGGGCGAGCTCGGTCGCTGAGGGCGCGGCGTTGGTGCGGCAGTATATGGCCAAGGGCCATACGGTTGATGTCGGGCTTGCGCAGATCAATTCGGCGAATTTCGCCCGCCTGGGCGTGACCGTTGAACAGGTCTTCGAGCCTTGCACCAATCTGAGGTTGGCATCGGTCGTCCTGCAGGATGGCTACGGGCTGGCGAGCAAGCACTATACCGGGATGGACGCAATTTCCGCGACCTACTCCCTCTACAACACTGGCACCCTGACGCGGGGGTTCCGCAACGGATACGTCAGCCGTGTCTGGGCGGCCGCGACTGATCTCGGGTCGATCGACGCAGCCCCCGTAATTCCCGGAGCACCATTGGTGGTCGTCAAGCCGCGCAGCGCCGTGAAGGCGGCGCCAGCGGAAGACGCCTGGGTCGTTGGTCAGGTTGCCTCCACCACCGTCGAGGTGTTCAAGTGAGCGCAGAGAATACAGTCACGCGGGGCGGCCGGGACCTTGATCCTCAGGCTGACCAGGGAGAGCAGGCCGGGTTTCAAATCCCGCCGGAGCTCCGGGGTCGCTACGAGGTCCGTCTGATTGGAGAGGACGGCGCTCCCGATCGCCGCATCGGTCTTTTCCTTGCCGCCGATCGCGAGAATCCATCGATCGAAATCTCCGGCAACGGCGAGCGCATCGTCGCTCGCAAGGAGGATCCAGAAACCATCGATGCGCTCGTCAAGATCGCCAAGCACAACGGTTGGGAGGGGATCGACGTCGACGGATCGCCGGAGTTTCGCAAAGCCGTTTGGACCGCCGGCACCCGCGAGGGCCTGGTCGTGCGCGGTTATGAGCCGGAGTTTGCCGAGCTGGCGCAGATGGACAAGCTCCGTCGTGAGGATGCCGAACGGCGTGAGCGCGAGGCAGCATCAAAAGCGCCGATCGCCGACCAGGTTGCAGGGAAGTCTGCCGGCGTAGAGGCTACCGTCGCCGGTCGCACAACGGACGGGGAACGGTCGAACGCCTCCCAAGGCGAACGAACGATCGTCGACGATCTATCCTCTGAAGATCAACGACTGTTGCTGACCGTCAGCGCGTACACCCGCGACCGGAAGGCGCTTGTCGAAGATTTTCACGAACACCTGTCTCCGATGGAGGCGCAATTCATGTCGGAGCGTCTCGAGGTGAACCGGGACAATCTTGACGGAGCGCTCGATCGGGCTTTGGAGAGCGAAACCCTCGCGGCGTCCTTCAAGAAGGCCGGCTATGAGCCGGACGACTTGCGGAGCATGGCTGCAAAGGACCTTTGGGATAAAGACATCGCCGACGCGATCTATCTCGTCCGGTCCAGCCTCAATCGCGAGGATGTCGCCCGTGAGACGCTGAGCGCGTTTGTCGACGCCGACCGGGAGGCTCAGGCGCACTACGGGGATAAAGACGGCGCCCCAGACCCACGAACCAACCCCGAAACGCCGTTGGTGCGCGAGGAGCGCGAACACGCCGCTGCCGATCACCGCCACGAGAGCGAGGCGCTGGCCGAACTATTCCTGCATGGCGCAGCCGACAGGATCGCGGCGGAGCCGCGGCTTGCCAATGCGCTTCAGGCGCAAGCGACAATGGAGCGGCACCTCGGTGAGGTGTTCGAGGGTGACGTCGGCCAGACATCGGCCGCCACGCTCGAAAGCCGCCAGATGATCTCGGACGTGCTCCGGCGCGGCCTTGATGTGTCGGTACGTGAACCGACCCCGGTTCGACAGATCGAACCGCCACAACCAACCCCCGACCTGGAGAGGTAATCTCAAGCCATGGAGACCCGTATGAAGTTTGCTCGCAGCATGGGCCGGATGATGTCCGATCGCCGCGCCCGGCAAGTCGTCGGCGTTGCCGGCGTCGTCGCTCTGATGGCGATTTCGCAGCCTGCGCTCGCGCAGAGCGGGACCGCGATCCAGAGCGGCCTCAACACCATCAAGGACTGGATGATCACCATCGCATCGGTGGTGGGCGTGATCGCCGTCATGGCCGTCGGATATGCCAAATTGACCGGTCGTATGGATTGGGGCCGCGCCGTTACCGTGCTGATCGGTATCGGCATCATCTTCTCGGCCGCGACGATCGTCGGTTGGATGGGCGGAACGGCGTAACATGGAAGACAAGCTCGCCGAGGATAAGGTCTTCCTCGCCCTGACCAGGCCGTCGGTGTTCATGGGACTGCCGCTTGAGGCGATCCTTCCGATCATCATGGTCTGCATGGTGATCTGGGGGATATTTCATAATCCCTTTTTCCCCCTGGCCTTGTTCGGTGCGCTCTACTTCCCGGCGCGGATGATCTGTCACTACGACTTCAATGCTTTCCGGCTCTGGGGCCTATGGTTCCAGACCGGATTCATCTCGAAGAACCGTAAGTTCTGGGGTGGCGGCAGCTACTCTCCTGTTCGTCTCGGCAAAGGCGTGAAGCGGAAGCAGTTCGGCAATGACTGATTTCAAGCTGAAACATAAGAAGGTCGCAAAGCGTGAGGCGGATGATATCAAGTTCATCCCTTATACACGCCATGTCGACGACACTGTTATCGCACTCGAAGACGGCTCGCTTATCCGCATGTATCGTGTGGATGGGCGGCCATTCGAGACTAGCGACGTCTCCGACCTTAACACCTGGCATAACAAACTGAACGTCGCTTGGCGTTCGATCGGCGACGATCGCGTCGCGATGTGGACGCACCTTGTGCGAACCGCGACGGATCCAATTCTTGAAGGCGAGTTCCATTCGGATTTTGCCCGCGAGCTGCAGGCCAAGTACGCTGACTCGCTGAAGGAGAAGGTCCTCTATCACAACGAGTTCTACGTCACGATCCTAGTGCGGCCGTCGCAGATGGCAGGCGATCAGTTGACGCGGCTGTTTGCGAAGCGGAAGGCGAGCGCGGAAATAGATGATCGCGCGATGAAGATCATGGCTGATAAATGCCGTGATTTCGAGAAGCTACTCGCGCAGATCACGCCCGAGCCACTCTCGATCTACGAACATAACGGCGTGCTGTTCTCACAGCCAATGGAAGTGCTTCACTTCGTCCTGACCGGCGACCGTATTCGTATTCCGGTGCTGAATGGTCGCCTCGGTCAGGCGCTTTACACGTCGCGCATCGTGTTCGGGCGCGAAGCGGCCGAAATTCGGCTACCCCACAAATCGCATTATCTGGGTATGTTCGGCGTCCGCGAATATGTCGCGTCGACCCGCACCGGCCAGTTCAACGATCTTCTGAGTCTCGACTTCCCCTTTGTCCTCACGCAAAGTTTTGCGCCATTGGTGAAGTCCGTCGCAAGCGAACGGTTCACCAAAAAGTACAAGCAAATGGTGTCGTCTGACGACGCAGGAGTCAGCCAAGCCGAAGAGCTGCTCGATGGTGTCGACGATCTGATGCAGAACCGGTTCGCGATGGGCGAACATCACCTTTCGCTATCGGTGATCGACGAGAACCCCAAGCGTCTGCTCGAGCGGCTGTCGATCGCGCGATCGGCAGCGGCTGACACCGGCATGGTAATGGCCCGCGAAGATGTTGCGCTGGAAGCCGCTTTCTGGGCGCAGCTCCCGGGCAACTTCAAAATGCGGGCTCGTCCGGCGGTCGTGAACAGCCGCAATTTTGCGGCGCTGAGCCCCTTCTATACATTCCCCGCCGGCCATAAGTCGGACAATCATTGGGGCGAAGCGGTGACGCTCCTGAAGACGCGGGCAGGCTCGTCCTTCTGGTTCAACTTCCACCGCGCCGATGTCGGCCACACTCTTATCATCGGTCCGACGGGCGGCGGTAAAACGGTCCTGCAAAACTTCCTACAGGCGCAGCTCGAAAAGACCGGCGCGAAGCAGGTGTTCTTCGATAAGGACCGCGGCGCCGAGATTTTCGTGCGTGCGTGCGGGGGCACGTACCTGACACTTCGTAATGGCGTGCCAACCGGCTTCGCGCCGTTGAAAGGGCTGGCCGCGAACCCGGCAAACATCGCCTTCTTGCGCCAGTTCATTCGGGTCCTTGTTCGTCGGGTGAGCCAGCCGCTTTCGGTTGCCGAAGAGCGCCTGATCGATGAAGGCATTGACGCTGTGATGCGCCTGCCGGCCGAGGCACGTTCGTTCAGCGCATTGCGCGAAATGCTCGGCTATGCGGACGCGGAGGGCATCGGGGCTCGATTGGAACGCTGGTGCCGGGGCGGCGCGCTTGGCTGGGCGTTCGATGGCCCACAAGACGAGGTGTCGTTATCGGCGCAATTCGTCGGTTTCGACATGACGGATTTCCTCGAAAATCCGGAAATTCGCACCCCGACAATGCTCTACTTGTTCCACCGCGTGGACGAGCTGCTCAACGGGCAGCGGGTGGTTGTCGATGTCGACGAGTTCTGGAAGGCATTGGAGGACGATGCGTTCCGGGCCTTTGCCAAGGATGGTCTCAAGACCTTCCGTAAGCGCAACGCGTTTTTGGTGTTCGGAACCCAGTCTCCTGCCGACGCCCTGCGCTCACCGATCGCGAGCGCGATTATCGAGCAGACGGCGACCAAGATTCTCCTTCCCAACTCCGAGGCACGGCGGTCGGATTACATCGATGGCCTTGGGCTGACCGAAGCCGAATACAGACTGATCCGCGAGGAGCTCACTCCGGAAAGCCGGACCTTCCTGGTCAAACAGGGCCACACGTCGATCGTCGCAAAGCTCGATCTTGGTGGCATGTTCAACGAGCTGAAGGTGCTTTCTGGCCGGGCGGAGACGCTCGAAGCCATGGAAGAGGCCATCGCCCATGCGGGCACCGATCCCGCGGCGTGGCTGCCGCACTTCTACGCAAACCAGAGGAGAAGCTGAGATGTCGTTCAAGCGCATTATCATGACCGCGAGCGCGCCCTTTGCGCTCGCCGCCTTCGCGTCGCCGGCCGCGGCGCAAGGCATCCCGGTGTTCGATACGACGACCTATCTGCAAGCGCTCCAGACCGCTCGGCAGACCCTAACGATCGTCGACCAGGGCAAGCAGCAGATCCAGCAGGCCCAGCAGGCGTTCGACTCCTTGTCGAAGTTGACGAACGTCAACAACATCGCGCCGCAGCTCGCGAACAGCCAGGTCCGCAACATACTGCCGAATACGACGATCGACGCGCAGACGCTGCTCCGCGGCGACTTCTCGCAGCTCGGCGCGCTCGGAGGCTTGGCCTCGAACATTCAGTCGCGTTACGCTCTTTCGTCGTCGGGGTCGGATGCCGATGCGGCATACGCGGCCG
This sequence comes from Sphingomonas sp. S6, assembly GCF_043498045.1. NCBI lineage: Bacteria > Pseudomonadati > Pseudomonadota > Alphaproteobacteria > Sphingomonadales > Sphingomonadaceae > Sphingomonas > Sphingomonas sp. S6. The sequence continues at coordinate 59,731 of NZ_JBIEOE010000013.1, read as the reverse complement.
CTCTGAAGAACTCGACGGGCTCCGCCGCCACGACGGCTGCATTGGGTGAAAACACCCTCGCGCTTTCGCAAACCCGGATGCAGGGTCTCGATCAGCTTCGCCAGCAACTGTCGGTTGCGAAGGATCCGAAGGACGTCATGGACCTCCAAGCACGGATCGCGGTCGAGCAAGCGCACCTTCAGAACGACATGCTGAAGATGCAGGCGATCCAGATGGCACAGGCCGGCGAAGGCAACCTCGCGGCTAGCAGCGCCGAGGCTGCCGCCGCCCGTAATGCAGCCGCCTTCTACGGCGCGAACACGATCAGGAAGTGATGATGCGCAAGATCCTACCAATCGGCGCTTTGCTGATCGTCTGCGGGTGCCAGCAGGAGGTGGCGGTTCCGACGGCCAAGGAGCTGATCGATAACCGCCAGTTGCTCACGGAGTGGCAGGCCAAGTGCAACACTGGCGAATACAGCCGTCTTACGGCTGAGCAAAAGGCCCGCTTCTGTTCGACGACCCAAGAGGCAAGCGTCTCGGTCGCCGAAGCAGCGGCAGCGAAGAGCGCGAGTGACTTCTACGACACCAATACCAAGAGGAAGTAGGCACAGCCGACTGCCTCCTGACGCTTTCTAAGGTCTAGCAAAGATGCCCGCCGCCCCAGTCAACATCATGACGCTGTTCACGACGATGTACTCGTATGTTGAAACGGCTATCGCGACGTCTGTTGCATCGTTCGGGTCCGGACTGGTCGCCTTCGTTGCGGCACCTCTTGCGCTTGCAGCGACGATCTACTTCCTGTTGCTGGGCTTTGCGGTCCTAAGGGGCGCTATCCAGGCGCCCCTTAGAGAGCTTGTTTTCCAAGCGGGAAAGGTCGGGTTCGCTCTCGCTGCGGCGAGTGCTGTCGGCTATTCGGCGTTCGTCGTGAACGTTGTCACGAACCTGCCGACCGAGATCATCGCGGCAGGATCGGGTACGCCGGTGACGAACCCCGGCACTACCTTCGACACCTATGTTTCCGATACCAGCAAACTAGCATCGAGGATGAGTGCGGCAAACGCGAAGGTCCAGTTGATGCCGTCGCAAGGGCTGACGGACGTTCGAACCCCGCTCATTCAGCTTCGCTGCTGGGTCATCACTTATCTGTGTATCGGCATTCTATACGTGTTCGCCTTCCTATCGGCGTCGATCGGATTTTGCATCGTCATCTTCGCTAAGCTGTCGGTGGCGATCTGCGTTGCGCTCGCTCCTCTGGCTTTAGCCTGTCTGCTATTCAATTCGTCACGGTGGTTGTTCGATGGTTGGCTGAAGCAAACCGCCAACTTCATCCTCCTGATGGTCGTGATGGCGATCATGACGAAATTCATAACCGGACTTCAAGAAGCGGCGATGGATGGCATAATGGGCTCGGTAGGGGACGGGTCGGGCTTCGTGACCATCGAGGGCACGTATGTCACCCTCACCGCCGACTTGATGCTCGCCGCGACGCTTGCGTGCAGCGCGATCTACATCGTCGGTTCGATCTTCTTCTTCCAATCACCAGCGATCGCCGCCGGCATCGCGGGCGGTGCGTCCTCGGGGGGCCATGGCTTCCTGATGACCGGCGCAAATATGCTGACGAACCGCCTCATGTTCCGCCGGGCCACCCAGGCGAACCGTCCGGCTGCTGCCTCAACAGCAACCGGGGGTTCGGCCCGCCGCGCCTCTTAAGGCGCGGGGCGAGCCCGCATTTTTTGAACCCATCCAATCGCCATCGCGCGCCAGATACGAACGGAGACCACATGACCAGGCTGATCATCGTAGCGTTAGGTGCGCTGGCACTTAGCGGCTGCGCCGGGAGTCACATCAAGCCGGCCGCAGTCTGTGACGGCAAGCACCGTCGTCCGGCCAACCTATACGGCTCGATCCTGCCCAGCCTGCCGGTGCCGCTGCCTGCATCGCAGCAAGGAGCGGGTCAGTCGATGGTTGCACCGCCTTCAGGCGGAACCGGGCCGGCTCCTGTGCCCGCCCCCGCCCCGGACGCGGGTGCAGCAACTCAAGCTCCTATCGGGCCGGGCGCGATGAATAATTCCCGGTCGGCGCCACGCCTATCCCAACGGGATCGCGCGCTCTCCTACTCCTCCTGCTGAAGGGATCGCCGTCATGGGCGCGGTTAAGGCCGAAGATAAAGATAAATACTTCGAGACGTCGAGGACGTGGGAGTACGACCGGATGCGTGCCGCGATCCAGTCGCGCCGCCTCGCTTGGGGTGTTGCAACGGGTGCTTGCGCACTAGCGGTGGTTTCTGTCGGTGCGGTTGCGATGCTCGCCCCGCTCAAGACGGTGCAGCCTTACGTTATCAAGGTCGATCGCTCTTCCGGCGAGACCCAAATCGTGACGGCGCTCAAGGGTCCGCAGCAGCGAACCTATGAGGAAGCGGTGAACCGCTACTTCATCTCGCAGTATGTCCGGCTTCGCGAGGGCTGGCTGAACAATGCCGCTCGCGAGAATGCATACGCCGTCATGCTGATGAGCGAGCAGGCGGAAGGCGCGCGTTACTTGAACGGCGTAGAGTCAAACAACAAGAACGCGCCGTCAAATATCTATGGCGAGCGAGGCTTTGTCTCCATCTCGATCCGGACGATCAGCTTCCTAAGCCCGACCGTGGCACAAGTCCGTTTCACGAAAATCATTACGTTCGGCCAGAACGCACCGGTCGCACAAAACTGGAACGCGATCTTGACCTTCAAATTCACCACGGCGCCGGAAAGCGAGAAGGATCGGAATATCAATCCGCTCGGCTTCCAAGTCGTCAATTATCGCTCGGACCCGGAGGCGTGACATGAGCAATTCATCGAACACCTCGAACGACGCCGAACGGGTGGTCGTCCCCTTCATGCCCAAGCTCCGCAAAAAGCTGGGCGCACGACTGTCTCCGCCGAAGACGGAGCTGGTTGTAACGGATGCCGGTTCGAAAAGCCGGTTCTGGCGCGGCGTTGGCGCAGTGTGGCATCGTCTGATCGCCTTTTCGGTCGTGGGTGCGGCGACGCTGACGATCTACCCGCATCCGGCTTACGCGTCTGATACGCCCCGCCCTGGGGCTAAGGACGCTCGAGTCCGCAACATCAATTATGACCCGGATCAGGTGGTTACGATTGTCGGCAGCTTTCGCCACGCAATCGAGATACAGTTCGGCCCAGGCGAGACGATAACGCAAGCGGCCTTGGGTGACACGGTCTCGTGGCAGATCGCACCTGTCGCCAATATCCTGTTCCTCAAACCTCGCGAGAAGGCGGCCGGAACGAACCTCATCGTCGTGACCAACGCTGGAGGAACGCCGCGTACTTACCACTTCAATCTGTCACTCGCACCGGGTCAGCAGATGTACGGGGTGCGGTTCCACTACCCACGCGAAGAGCGGGCAATGGCGACGTTGCAGGCGCAGGTTGCCCAGGCTCAGGCGGCTAAGGCTATCGAGACGAACATCGCGCAGACGGCGCTCGATCACGCCGTGATCGAGGGCGCGCGGAACATGAAGTACACGGTGCAGGGGGACTCCTCGCTGCAGCCATCAGAAATCTCCGACAACGGCGAGTTCACGGTGCTGCGTTACCCAGGGCACGCCGACATTCCGTCGATCTTCGCGGTTGATGTCGACGGGACCGAGACGATCGTCCCCTACGACGTTCGCGAGGACTTCGTAGTGATCCACGCCGTTTACCGGCAGATCCGCTTGCGGCGCGGCACCTCGGTGCTGTGCATCTACAATGAAGCGCCGATGCGCAACGATCGCGGCGATCGGACGGGCACTGTCTCGAACGTCGTCGAGCGCAAAGTGAAGGGGCAGTAACATGGTCGGCAATGTCATTGACCGGGGCGGCGAGGTTGCTGTCGATACCGTTCCCCCGAGCGAGCAGGACACCCCTGTCGCGCGGAGCGGGGGTTGGGGAAACATCGCCTTTATCGGCGCCGGCATAGGTCTTCTGGGTGCGCTGGGTGGCATCGCGATAGGATACGGAGCGTTCCACCGCACAGCCGTCACGACCACAGCCGCGCAGCCGGCGAAGGCGAGCGAGCGCTCCGTTGAGGACGTGATGAACTCGCCTAATGCGCAGCGTGCAGCCCTTGCGGGTCAGCTCGGCCAAACCGGTGCGCCTGCTACAGACGTTTTCGGCCGCCCGATAGCTGGCGCGCCGGGACAGACGACTGTGGATGCGAACGGCAATACCGTCGTAGCGCCACAGGGCACGGCCGTTGCGTCAAACGGCAATCCAACTCCCGAGCAACGGCGCGCCGAGCAAGCTCGAGCGATGGCCGACGCCGCACGGCGATCGCCCATCATGGCGTTCGGCAGCACGTCTTCTGCCACCGCAGTGGGTGAAGCCCAGCCACAGCAAGGCGGTCAGGAAGTAGCGGAGGCTGGTCAATCTGCCGTTCGACGGCAGGGCGTCGGGGCGAGCGGGTTTGGCGATCCGAACGACGATGCGCCGGCAGCAGCGGGCAAAGGCCCCTCTGATTTCAGCGATCAGCTCGGCCACTCCGCGATTCAAACCGTTCGCGCTACGACAGTAGGGGATCGCAATCTCCTGTTGAGCGCCGGCACGGTTATCCCCTGCACACTGCAGACGGCCATCAACTCGACGCAGGCCGGGTTCGTCTCCTGCGTCATCAATCACGACGTCTATTCTGAGAACGGGCGCATCGTGCTCCTCGACAAGGGCACGAAGGTTCTTGGTCAGTATTCTGGCGGCATCACGCAGGGGCAAGCCCGCTTGTTCGTCGTCTGGACGCGAGCGCTTACCCCGCGGGGCGTGGCGATCGATCTCGGTTCGCCTGCTGCGGATAGTCTCGGCCGCGCCGGTTTGCCGGGAGGTGTGGACACGCAATTTTGGGCGCGGTTCGGTCTTGGGCTGGTGATCTCGGTACTTGAAGACGCATCCAACATCGCGGGGCGGGCGCTGGCGGGTAATGGAAGCAATACCACTCAGGTTCCCAGCACCACTGGCCAGACCGTGCTATCCCAGACGATGCAGATCCGGCCCATCCTGAAGAAGAACCAGGGGGATACCGCCGCTATCTTCGTCGCGAAGGATTTCGATTTCGGCTCCGTCTACGAAGTCGGGCTGAGGCGTTGAGCGTATGGCGTCGAACGTAAGTTCTGCCATCTACGAGCACAACGCAGAGCCGATACAGAGGCATCTCTCCCGGCCGGATGTGACTGAGTTGGTCATCAACCGACCTGGTGTGATCGGCTTGGAAACACGCAATGGTTGGGAGTGGCATGAGGAGCCGGCGTTGGACAACGCCGCCCTCATGACTCTAGCCAAGCTCATCGCTGGTTTGACGAAGCAGGATATCAACTCGGAATATCCGGTCTGTTCGTCTGTTCTCCCGGGTGGTGAACGTGCTCAGGTCGTTGTCCCACCGGCTGTCGAGCAGGGGTTCATCTCGATCACCATCCGCAAAGCGTCGGGGGTGACGATGGACATCGACGACTTCGACCGGGAAGGACTTTTCAGCGAGGTCCGGGCCAAGGGGCTGCATGGCGAGGTTGACGACGAGCTTGAACGGCTGCGCGACGCTGGCGAATGGAAGACCTTCTTTCGGCGAGCGGTAGAGAACCGCAAAAACATTCTGATCTCCGGTGCCACGGGCTCGGGTAAGACCAGTTTTTCAAAAGGTCTTATCAAGCTTATCCCCGAATATGAGCGTATCCTGACGATTGAGGACACGCGCGAATTGGTCGTACCGCATCCGAACCGCGTGCACATGATGTATGCCAAAGACGGCAAGGGACTGCAGAAGGCCGGCGCACAGGAGTTGCTGGAGTCGGCACTGCGTATGCGGCCGGACCGCATCCTCCTTCAGGAGCTGCGCGACGGAACAGCCTTTTATTACCTCCGCAACGTGAACAGCGGGCATCCCGGCTCGATCACGACGATCCACGCAAATACGCCTGAAGGCGCGTTCGAGCAGCTCACGCTGCTAGTGAAGCAGTCGGAGGGCGGCAGCGATCTTGATCGTGACGATGTACGCGCCCTCCTACGATCGCTCGTTGATATCGTTGTTCAGATGCATCGCATCCCGCCCGGCGAAGGTAAGCCGGCGCGGTATCGGATGACTGGAGTTTGGTTCGATCCCGCGAGCAAAGCTCGCGACTGAGAAAGGCACCGAAACGTGAGCGGCAAATGGGTTCGCAGCAGCGAAGGGTCGCAGCCAGGCGCGATCGTCTTCCTCGCAATCATCGGTTTGGCGGTAAGTGCGGCGATTGGGGCGCTCGTGGTTCTTTGGGCCTCTCACCTTCTCAACATCCACACGCCATGGCGCAAGGTGCCGGGCGCGTTGTGGGCGATGAAGGGGTATCCGATCGTCTATAAGCCCTTCCTGATCGGCTTCGGGATCGGGCTGGTGCTGACGGCCATCACAATCGTTTCTACACTCTTCACGCGTCAGAAACTTCATGGCGAGGCACGTTGGGCTCGCATCGGCGAGATCAAGAAGGGTAAGCTTCTCGCGCCAGGTGGCATCGTCCTCGGCAAGTTCGGGAGCAAGGTGATGCGGTTTGGCGGGCCGGAGCATGTCATGCTCGAGGCCCCCACCCGCGCCGGCAAGGGCGTGGGCGTCATCATCCCCAATTTGCTCGATTGGCCGGACTCGCTGGTCGTCCTCGACATCAAACAGGAGAATTACGACAACACCGCCGGCTACCGGATGAGTGCGCTCCGGCAGGAGGTGCTCCTGTTCAACCCGCTCGATCCCAGCGGCCGAACGGTCCGGTGGAATCCGTTGAGCTACATCAACCGGCGCGATCCCGTGGAGGTCATCAACGAGCTCCAGAAGATCGCGGCGATGCTCTACCCCGATCCGCTGACTGGTGATCCCTTCTGGGCAGCCGGAGCACGAACCGCTTTCCTCGGCATCACAGCGTATATTGCTGCGACGGTCGACGACGGCGAGGACGCACTGCCGTTCACCCTCGGCGAGGTCTATCGACAATTCGCTGGCGGGGACGCTCAAAAGCGCTTTCCGAAGATCATTGCGGCCCGGCAGAAGGCGGGCAAGCCGCTGTCCACAGGCTGCGTCTCCGCGATCCTCGACTACACCACCTCGTCTGCAAACACCTTTACCGGGATACGGCAGTCCGTCACGTCGAAGATCAATGGTTGGCTCAACCCCTATGTCGATGCCGCAACATCCGAGAGCGACTTCGACCTGAGCGAGTTCCGCGACAAGCGGATCTCGCTTTATCTAGGCGTGTCGCCCGACGATCTTGACCGCGTTGCGGCGATCTACGGTCTGCTATTTCAGCAATTGATCGATCGGAATGTCCGCGAGTTGCCCAAGGGCGACAAGCACCAGGTAAAGGTCCTGCTGGCACTCGACGAGTTCGCGAGCCTTGGAAAATGCACGGTGTTGGCCAACGCCTTCAGCTATGTCGCGGGCTACGGCTTGCGGATGCTGCCGGCGTTCCAGTCGATGGAACAGATCCAAGGTGTCTACGGAGACAAGGTTGCCGCCGACATCGAGCGCAACTGCGCCGTGCGGCTCGTCCTGCGGCCTGCGGGCCTCGCCGAGGCAAAGAAGATTTCTGACCAGCTCGGTAGCTACACCTTCCGTGCGCGGTCACGCTCGATGGGTACTTGGGGCGGTGGTGGTGGATCAACGTCTGATTCCGACCAGCGCCGGCCGCTCATGCTCCCCCAGGAAGTCGAGCTTCTGCCTGAAAATGACCTGATCGTTTTTCGACGCGGGATGTACGCGACCTATGGAAAGAAGGTCCGTTACTATGCCGAGAAGAAGCTTATCGAGCGTACCAAGATGCCGGCGCCGCAGATGCCTCAGATCCGGCCGGATCCGGCCGTTGCCGCGAACAGCCTGAGGGTGATCGAGGCAACGCAGGCAGAGCCTGCACCTCCCGCGACGGCCGCGGCCGGAGCCGGTAACGGCGCTGTGGCCCCCATTTCAACTCGTTTGAATCAAGCGGCGCTTGAGGCGGCTCTTGCGGTGCCTCCAAAACAGCGCGTGGCGAAGCTGTTCGAGCATGTCGTAATAGTTCGAGACAAGGCCGCGTAACGGCCAGGAAACGTGACGCGTTGCGCTCGCCGATCATCGTCAGCGTTCGCGGTCCCCGCGATCGATCTCACGGATGGGGGGATTGACCGTCGGCGTCGGAGCCGACCGCTGGCGAGACAGCTCCAGGTTGATGCCGTCGGCGATCGCCGTTAGCCGATCTAACGCCGGCGCCCCCGGATCGTGTCGGATGGTGACAGCGCCGGAAGTTACGCCGGCGAGGCGGTCGGTGAGCGCACTCGCTGAGCCATCGCGAACAACCCAGTCTCGCATGTTTGTCGCACGGTCCAATTCGGAGGCCGGCTCGGTCTTCCGAAGGACAGCCAATCGTGTCTCTTCGACCGTGCGCTCCGCCTGGTTGCGCGCGACCGGCGCTACGACTGCGATTTCGCGAGCGACGTCGACGAGCGGGAGGCGACGGTCGACCGGTTGTTGGTCACGGCCGCGCTCAAGCGAACGGCGCACGATCTCGTCGAGGGGGTCGGCGAGCTTATAGCGCTCGACCTGGTTCGCGAGCTTGTATTTCACCTCGTAGTCGCGGCGGTCGACGGCCGCGTTAGCGTCGGCCATGGTGATGCCCGGGTTCCGCAACTGAATCACCGCCATGTCCCTGGCGATATACAGCGCGTCGCGCGATTGGGCGGTGACGTTCGTCGTCCCCCAATCGAGCTGATGACCATTTTCTCTGGCGAGCTGTTCGGTGAAGGTACGCAGCGTGCGACTGTTCCCCTCGCGGAATGGATGGAGGTAGTCGAGACGCGCGTAGGTCTGTGCGACTGCCTCGGACATATCGAGCAGGTCGTAACCGCGGAGTGCCTTTCCACCCTGCAAGGCCTCGAGCGTTGGACCAAGGCTGCGGTCGATTTCAGGTCTCAAGGCATAGGGCACGAGGATGCGATCGGCAGATGCCTCAAGCTCCCGGTTTTTGAAATGACCCGGAGCGTCTGGGCGAAATTCGCCGGGGTGATGCTCGGGAAGATCCTGGAAGATCCGACGATGCACCTCCTGGAGATGGGCTACGTCGAATTGCCCTTGAACCGGATCGCGCTGAAGCTCTCGAACCCGAGCAAAGGTAAGGGCGGCTTCGCGTTGGCTAATCAAGCCGAGCGAACGGTTTCAGATGCAAGGATGGCTGCGGTCAGCTCGTCGCTGCTGAGCTCGCCGGCGACGTATCGGTCGTTGAGTTGCTCGATTTCGTCGGAGAGAATGCCGCCCTCGTAGCGGATGCTTCCCCTCGCGAAATTGACCTCAGCTAGACGACGTGCGCGCTCCCCCTCGCTGATCGCTGGGACAGGTGACGTGAAGGGCGTTGCGACGTTCATCAAGCGATCCTTTCAAGCCATCAGCATACCATAAACTCACGTAGAACGCTAAAATTCCCGTGATCCATTGAAGCAGCAGAGCGGCCGACCGATGGTCGGTGTTGGTCGTGGCGGCGCTAATCGCGTCGCGGATCGAGGGGGGTGCCACCCCCCTCTGGGCAAGGGCTAGACCGTCTCCGCGCAAGCGCTGCGCTTGGCGATCGAGGGGGTTTCCCCAACCTTCCCGACGCTACGCTTTGGTGCAGGCTGGGTGATACCCCTCCCCCTCGATCGGCCCAGATTTGCCCATTCACCCCCCGCTCTCGGCGAGGGCCAGAAGTCGATGTGCGCATCGCCTTCGGCTCTATTCGAGAAAGAAAACACTATGGAAACAGCTCGCTGCCCTTCGGGACTTCCCGGTCATGGGTACTCAATGCAGGCGGCTGCACTTGCTAGTGCGCTTGTGGAGCGGGAACACGCCCAGATTTATCGAAGCCGCATCCGAGATTGGCTCGATCAATTTGAAGACCCGCAAAGCCTCCCCTTTGAGCCTATGGATGCTGGTCGAGTGTTTGCCGAGTTCCTAACAAACTTGGTGAGAGTGGGCGCCGGGTTACAAGCCAATGATATTCAATCGATTTATCAAGATCTATAATATTATAAATTATATCTTTAGCTTAGAGCTAATGTAATTGTGGAAAAGTTAGTTCCCCACGTCTTGGCAAAATTACCAGTACTTTGAAATTTGTCTAAACTGCTCAATTGCCTGCTGAGGACCTTCACCCTCTTCAGCATGAACGAGGCAATGGTCGATATGATCGTTGATGAGTGCCCTCTTGGCGCTCGCAATCGCGTTTTCGACCGCTTGGAGCTGTTGCGCGATATCAACGCAGGCACGCTCGCCTTCGATCATGCCGACGATGCTGCGGAGGTGCCCCGCCGCGCGGTTCAGCCGCTTGATAATCGCCGGATGGGTGGCGTGGATGTGGTGAGCCATCCCGCCAATGTAGGATACTTGCCGGGATATTGTCGAGTATCCCCACGGGGGGATAGACTGGAACCCCCTGGGGGGATATGGAGGCGTATGCTCAGCGTCCTCGCCAACCGGACCTACCGCCATCTGTTCCTGGCACAGGTCATCGCCCTGATCGGCACCGGCCTCGCGACGGTCGCGCTCGGCCTGCTCGCCTACGACATCGCGGGCGGTGACGCCGGCGCGGTCCTTGGCACCGCGCTTGCGATCAAGATGGCGGCCTATATCGGCGTCGCGCCGATCGCCGGCGCCTTCGCCAACCGCGTGCCCCGGCGGGCGTTGCTCGTCAGCATGGACGCCGTTCGCGCGGTGGTCGCCATCTGCCTGCCGTTCGTGAATCAGGTGTGGGAGGTCTATGTCCTGATCTTCGTCCTGCAATCGGCATCGGCCGCGTTCACACCGACCTTCCAGGCGACGATCCCCGACGTGCTGCCGGAGGAGCGCGACTACACCCGCGCGCTGTCGCTTTCGCGGCTCGCCTACGACATGGAAAGCCTGACCAGCCCGATCCTCGCGGCCGGGCTGCTGACGCTGGTCAGCTACCATTGGCTGTTCTCCGGCACTGCGGTCGGCTTCGTCGCGTCGGCGCTGTTGGTCGTGTCTACCGTGCTGCCGAAGGCCAAGCCCGTCGAGGACCAAGGCGGCATCTACGATAAGACGACGCGGGGCATTCGCATCTACCTCAAGACGCCGCGCCTGCGCGGCCTGCTCGCGCTGACCCTCAGCGCCGCGGCGGCGAGCGCTATGGTCATCGTCAACACCGTCGTCATCGTGAAGGGGATGGGGCTCAGCCAGCGCGACGTCGCATTTACGCTCGCCGCCTTCGGAGGCGGCTCGATTACCGCGGCGCTGACCTTGCCGCGCGTCCTCGACCGGGTGGCCGACCGCACCGTGATGATGATCGGCGCGGCGATCCTCACCATCGCGCTCGCGGTCCTCGCCGGTGTCTCCGCCTCGATGACGCCCGGGCCAGCCTATTGGCACGCCATCCTCGCCGGATGGCTGGTGATGGGTATCGCCTATTCCTCGAACGTCACCCCCTCGGGGCGACTGCTGCGTCGCTCGGCGAATGCGGATGACCGGCCCGCGCTATTTGCGGCGCAGTTCGCCTTGAGCCACGTCTGCTGGCTGATCTGCTACCCGCTGGTCGGGCAGCTTGGCGCGCGCGTCTCGATGACCGCCGCCTTCACCGGCATGGCGATCCTCTCCGCGATCGGCGTCGTGTTGGCGCTTCTGCTATGGCCGGCGTCCGATCCGGACGTGATCGTCCACGAGCATGGCGACCTCGCCGCGGACGATCCTCATCATCTTGCCCACGCGGCGGGCGAACACGCTTACGTCATTGATCGCAAGCATCCTGAGTGGCCGAAGCAAGAGCCCAAATCGTGAAATGCTTGTCGCGGTCGGGTGCCTCGCTTACCGACAGGACTATGGTGATCCGTCGATCCCGATCAGCGATGTTCGGCGCCGTTCTGGCGTTCCTAGCTCTGTTCGGGCTCTTCGCGGTGTCCGGGTGGCACAATGCGATGGTTCACGACGACGATCCCATCCATGCCGTTTCGATCGAACACAGTCACGGATCGTCGTCACAGACCGATCCCGATGCGCCTGTCCACGTCCTCGCCCATGCGACGGGCCAGTGGATCGGGTTCGCCGATCCGTTCATGCCGGTTGCGCCGCTGTTTGCGGATCAGCGGGTGTGGGTGGTCGACGTGGCACCCTGGCTGCATGGGATCGCGCCTGCCGAACTGCTGAGACCTCCGCGCGGCTGAGCCCCACCGGCGCCGCGTCCGGCGTCGATCGGCTTATCCCCCGGAGGAACAGATATCATGAACGGTAAGTCTCGCCGGCAGCGCGCCTATGCGCTGGCCGGCACGCTCGCGGCGCTGTTGCCCGCGGGCGCGGCATGGTCGCAGACCGCGCCGTCCTTCGCGCAACTCTATGACCAGACGCGAAGCACGCCCCGCACGCTCGCGCTCGACGCCGACGTGGCACGAGCCCGGGGGCTGGCCGAGCAGGCGCGCGCGCGTCCCAATCCATCGGTCAACGTCTATGCCGAGAACTTCGCCGGCGACCTGACCCGCAATGCTCGCAACCAGGAGCAGATCACCGGCCAGCTCGACATCCCGATCGAGCTGGGTGGCAAGCGTTCGGCACGTATCTCGGCCGGGGAGGCCGGGATCGTCGCGGCGCAGGCGCGGAACCGCGACGGCCGGCTTCTCTACGCGACCGAGTTGGCGCGTGCCTATGCCGGTGCCGAGATCGCGAGCCGTCGCATCGAGCTTGCCGAGGACGAGGTGGAGGAAGCCACCGCTGACCTCAAGGCGGCGCGCGCGTTGGTGGGGGCCGGCAAGGAAGCCCGGCTGCGCCAAGTCCAAGCCGAGACCGAGTTGAACACGCTCGAAGCGGACCTCGAAACCACCCGCGCGCAGAAGGTCGCGGCGCTCGCCCGCCTGTCGGCGCTGGCGGGTTCGCCAGTGCCCTATACCGGTGTGTCGGAATCGCTGCTCGACCGGATGAACGCCAGGCCCGCGTCGGGGCCGATCGATCCGATGCAGGCGACGATGGTCAAGGTCGCCGAAGCGGAGCGCGAAGCGGCTGCGCGACAGGTGACGGTCCAGCAGCGTCTCGCCATCCCCAACTTGACCGCGCAGATCGGCGTCCGCCAACTCCGCGTCGCCAGCGGGCCGGCGATCGTCGCCGGGATCGGCATCCCGCTTCCCCTGTTCGACCGCAACCGTGGTAACATCGCCGCTGCCCAGGCCGAACTGCAAGGGGCACAGGCACGTGAAGCAGCGGCCCGTCTCGACGCCGAAGCAGGCAGCCGGGCGGCACTGGCGCTTGTGGAGGCCGCCGATCGCAAGGCGGAAGCGGCGCAGCGCACGATGGCGACTGCCGAGGAAGGTTATCGCCTTGCGCGCATCGCCTACCAGGCCGGCAAGTCACCGCTGATCGAACTGCTCGCTGCCCGCCACAATCTCGGCGTTGCCCGGGGCGTCATCCTCGATGCCGCCATCGCTCGCCTCGACGCTCGCGCCAATCTCGCCCGTCTGCAGGGCCTCACCATCACCGGAGAAGCGGTCCAATGACCGACAGGAATCGTCTTTATACCGGGGCCGCGATCGGCCTCGTCGCCGCGGCCGGGATTGGCTTCGGTGCCGCCCGCCTCACCCAGGCTCCCACTCCCGCGCCCACGCCGACGCAGACCGCCGCGCCCAAGGCGCCGTCTGATGCGCTCGCGATCAGCCCCCAGGCCATCGCCACGTCGCAGATCACCGTCGCACCGGCCGCGAGTGGCGAGCTGGACGCCGCGGTCCTCGCATCCGCGACCGTCGAGGCCACGCCCGACGCCGAGGCGGTTTTGACCGCGCGCGCGCCCGGCACGGTCAGCCGCATCATGGTGCGGATCGGCGATCCGGTCCGCACCGGGCAGACGCTCGCGCTCGTCGAGAGCCGTGACGCCTCGCAGATCGCGGCCGATCGCTCGTCCGCGTCAGCCCGAGTGACGCTCGCCGCCAAGCAGCTCGCGCGCGAGCGCAGCCTGCTCAACCAGGGCGTCAGCCCCCGTGCCGACTTCGAGTCCGCGCAGGCGAACCTCGCCGTCGCGCAGGCCGACGCCCGCCGCGCCAGTGCCGCCGCGGGCGCAGCGCGCGTGTCGGGCGATGGCCGATCGGTCGCAATCGTCAGCCCGGTATCGGGGCGCGTGACCAGCGAGGCCGCCAATCTCGGCCAGTATGTCGCGGCCGAGACTGAGCTGTTCCGCGTCGCCGATCCGCGCCGGCTCCAGATCACCGCCAATGTGCCCCCGGCCGATGCCTCGCGAATCCGGGAGGGCGACCGGGTGGAGCTGACCACCAATGACGGTCGCACCGTCGAGGGCCGGGTGCGCTCGGCGACCGGCGTGGTCGATCCGCAGTCACGGACCGCCACCGTCGTCATCACCCCCACCGCCGGCACCAGCACGGTCGCTCCGGGCCAGCTCGTCCAGGCGCGTATCCTCGCCAGTGGCGGCGCCGCCAAGCAGGGTGTCATGGTCCCGCAGGACGCGGTGCAGACGCTCGGCGACCGCACCGTAGTGTTCGTCCGCACCGCGCAGGGTTTTAAGGCCCGCACGATCCGCATCGGCAGTCGTTCGGGCGGTATGGTCGCGATCAGCGATGGCCTTGCCGCCGGCACACCGATCGCGACCACCAACGCCTTCCTCCTCAAAGCCGAACTCGAGAAGAACGAGGGAGGCGACGAATGATCGAGCGCATACTTGGCCTATCGGTCCGCTTCCGCTGGCTGGTCGCCGCCCTCGTCCTCGTCGTCGTCGGCTTCGGCGCGTGGCAGATCACCAAGCTGCCGATCGACGCCGTGCCCGACATCACCAACCGCCAGGTTCAGGTCAGCACGTTCGCACCGACGCTCGGCCCGGTCGATATCGAGAAGCAGGTCACTTTCCCGGTCGAAAACGCCCTGGCGGGCATCCCCGGGCTCAAGATGACCCGCTCGTTTTCGCGCAACGGCTTCAGTCAGGTGACGGCGGTGTTCACCGAGGCGACCGACATCTACTTTGCGCGCCAGCAGGTGATCGAGCGGCTTGCCCAGGCCAAGGACAGCCTGCCCGCCAACGTGCAACCCAACCTGTCGCCGCTGTCGACGGGGCTCGGCGAAATCTTCTTCTACTCTGTCGCCTTCCGTCACCCGGACGGTAAGGGCGGCGCCGACCATGTCGACGGCAAGCCCGGCTGGCAGTCGGACGGTAGCTATCTCACTCCCGAGGGTGAGCGCCTGACCACCGAACTGGCCAAGGCCGCCTATCTCCGAACGGTCCAGGACTGGATCATCCGGCCGCAGATGCGGACGGTCGAGGGTGTCGCCGGCGTCGACTCCAACGGCGGCTACATCAAGCAGTATCTGATTGAACCCAACCTCAACGCGCTCGCATCCTACGGCATCTCGATCACCGAGCTGGCGAACGCGATGGAGCGCGCCAACCTGTCGGCCGGCTCGAACTATATCCGGCGCGCCGGCGAGAGCTTTCTGGTCCGCGCCGACGCTCGCCTGAAGTCGATCGACGACATTCAGGAAGCCGTCGTCGCGACCCGCAACGGTGTGCCCGTGCGAGTGAAGGACGTCGGCCAGGTCGTGATCGGCGGTGCCGTTCGTACCGGCTCCGGGAGCCGCATGGGATCGGAAGCGGTCATCTCGACCGTGCTGATGCGCGTCGGTGAGAACAGCCGCATCGTCGCCACGACGGTCGCCGACAAGCTGACCCAGATCAACAAGGGGCTCCCGCCCGACGTGTTCGCCGAGCCGGTCTACAACCGCTCCAAACTCGTCAACGCGACGATCGAGACGGTCAAGAAGAACCTCAGCGAAGGTGCGCTGCTCGTCATCGTCGTGCTGTTCCTGCTGCTCGGCAACATCCGGGCGGCGCTCATCACCGCGGCCGTGATTCCGATCACGGTGCTGATGATGGCGATGGGGATGAACGGCCTCGGGGTGTCCGGCAATTTGATGAGCCTCGGTGCGCTCGACTTCGGCCTGATCGTCGACGGCGCCGTCATCATCGTCGAGAATGCGCTGCGCCACCTCGCCGAGCGACAACAGGAGGAAGGCCGGTTGTTGACGCTCGACGAGCGTCTGGAGACGACCAAGGCATCGGCTGTCGAGATGATCCGCCCGACCGTGTTTGGGCAGCTCATCATCTTCCTCGTCTTCACCCCGCTGCTCACCTTCCAGGGCGTCGAGGGTAAGACGTTCTCGCCGATGGCGATCACGCTGATGATCGCGCTCGCCTCCGCGTTCGTGCTGTCGCTGACCTTCGTGCCGGCGATGATCGCGATCGTCATCAAGGGGCGGGTCAGCGAGACGGAGGTCAAGCCCGTCCGCTGGTTCAAGGAGCGCTACGGGCCGATCCTGACGAAGGCCATCGCCCGGCCGCTGCCCTTCATCCTGGGCGGCGTCGGCGTGTTCGCCGCGGCGGTGTTCTGCTTCGGCTTCCTCGGCGAGGAGTTCATGCCCCAGCTCGACGAGAAGGACATCACCGTCACCAACTTCCGCATTCCCTCCGCGTCGATCGACCAGTCGACCGAGATGCAGTTGCGGCTCGAGAATGCCTTGAAGACGCTGCCGGAGGTGGCGCTGGTCTTCTCCAAGAACGGCAACGCCGACCTCGGCACCGACCCGATGCCGCCCAACGCATCGGACACCTACGTCATCCCGAAGCCCGAGGACGAATGGCCGGCCGACGTCCACAGCAAGGCCGACATCATCCGACGCATCGAAGAGAAGATGAAGAGCGTCATCGGCAACCGGACCGAGATCCAGCAGCCGATCCAGATGCGCTTCAACGAGCTGATCGCCGGCGTCCGCGCCGACGTCGCGATCAAGCTCTACGGCGACGACCTGACGCAGATGGGCGAGCAGGCGCAGCGGATCGCCGCGGCGGTGAAGGGCATCCCGGGGGCCGGCGACGTCAGCGTCGAACAGACCGCCGGCGCGCCGACCTTCGACGTGCAGGTCGACCGACAGGCCGCGGCGCGGCTCGGCCTGTCGGTCGAGGAGGTGGCGAACACCGTCTCGGCCGCCTTGGGCGGCAAGGAAGCCGGGCTCGTGTTCGAGGGCGATCGGCGGTTCGATATCGTCGTCCGCCTCCCTGACGCGCAACGCGATGACGTCGACGTGCTGGGGGCGATCCCGGTCATGCTGCCCGCGGCCGAGGGGCAGACCGCCCGTTCGGTCCCGCTTCGCGAGGTGGCGCGGTTCAACTTCACCGAGGGGTTGAACCAGATCAGCCGCGAGAACGGCAAGCGCATGGTGACGGTCCAGGTCAACGTCCGCGGACGCGACCTCGGCGGCTTCGTCACCGACGCGCAGGCGAAGATCGCGGCGTTACAGCTCCCTGCCGGCATGTATACCGACTGGGGCGGCACCTTCGAAAGCCTGCAATCGGCGCGCCTCCGCCTGATGATCGTGGTGCCGATCTGCTTCCTGGCGATCTACGCGCTGCTCTACATGGCGCTCGGCGGGTTCATCCCCGCGCTGATCGTGTTCTCGGCGGTGCCGATGGCGCTGGCGGGCGGCGTGTTCGCGCTGCTGCTGCGCGGCATCCCGTTCTCGATCACCGCAGCCGTAGGGTTCATCGCCCTCTCGGGCGTGGCGGTCCTGAACGGCCTCGTGATGATGGAAGCGATCAGCAAGTACCGCGAGGAGGGCGAGGACGAGGACAAGGCCATCGCCGACGGGGCGATGGAGCGGGTCCGCCCCGTGCTGATGACGGCGCTGGTGGCGTCGCTCGGCTTCGTGCCGATGGCGCTAGCCACCGGCACCGGCGCCGAGGTGCAGCGCCCGCTCGCCACCGTCGTCATCGGCGGACTGGTCACGTCGACCATCCTGACGCTGCTCGTCCTGCCGGCGATCACCGCCTGGGTCGCGCGGTTGACCGGACGCATGGCGGAGCGCCGACACCAGATCGCCGCGCCGGTACCGGCGGAATAGGCGCGCGTGGTCGCGGCTTTGATCGAAGCCGCGACCACCTGCCCTCCCCTTCAAATCGACAATCGAGAGACAATTATGCGTGCTTCGGGACCGCTCAAGATGCGTATCCACCTCAAGGCGGCAGAACGGGCCGGCATCGATCGAACCATCCAGGCTATCCGCGCTCACGCCGGCGAGGCCGGCCTTGACGACGTTACGGTCAGCGAGGATGCCGAGGGCACGATCGTCGACGTCGCCGGGGAGGAAGAAGCGCTCCGCCGCTTCTGGACGATCGCGCACGGCCTTGAAGGCACCGGTCTCATTGTCCTGCGCGGTGACGACGCCGCGCAGTCCGCATGAGGCCGGATGGGCTTACGGGTCATGGATCGACCGCACGCCCTTTCGGCGCTCCTCGCGTGCCTGTTATTTGCCGGCTGTTCGGAGCCGCCCCGACGTGACGATCATACCCATGTTCGTGCGAACCACGCGCTCGGGCAGCAGATCGTGGCGTGCGACGACGACAGCCGCGCCGATATCGCCTTCCTCGACAACGGCCTTCGCATGGCAGTGACATGGCTTCCCCGCCGCGGCACCGAATGGCTGATCGCGCCCCGCACGGGTGCTGCATTCCAAGGCGCCAGAACCCGCGCCACCATCGCGGGCGGCACCATCGCCTTCCAGCGCGACACCGGCTTTCTGCGCCTGTGCCACCGCATCGATTGACGAGATTCACTACATGAACACTCAGCTTCTCGCGCTCATGCTGATCCCGTCCGTTGCGGTGATCGCCGCCGGCATCATCGGGGCACTTGCTTCGCTACCGACCGTCTGGCGCAGCGCGGTCCAGCATTTCGCGGCCGGCATCGTCTTCGCCGCGATCGCGACCGAGATCGTACCCGGCGTCATGCACGCCGGTATCCCGGGCGCCGCGCTCGCCGGCTTCGCCGCCGGTGTCGCGGCGATGTTCGCGATGCGCTCGCTCGCCGCCCGGCTCGAACGCGGCAGCGAGGGCAAAGCTTTTCCGCTCGGCTTCGTCGCCGCCGTCTCGATCGATTGCGTCATCGACGGCATCGTCATCGGCACCGGCTTCGCGGCCGGCGCGCGTGAGGGCGTCCTGATCGTCGCCGCGCTCGCGCTGGAGATGTTCTTTCTCGGCCTGACCGCGGCCGACACGATCCGCGCCACCGGTGCGCGGATCACCCGCGTCGTCGCGGTCTGCGTCGGCCTTGCGCTGGTTCTCGGCGCGTCCGCGCTGATCGGCTATTCGCTGCTCGTCGGGGCACCGGCTGCGATCGTCACGACCCTGCTCGCCTTCGGCTGCGCCGCGCTGCTCTACCTCGTCACCGAGGAGCTGCTGGTTCGCGCGCACGAGCATGGCGAGACGACGCTGGTGACGTCGCTGTTCTTCCTCGGCTTCATGGCAATCCTAGCCGCCGAGCTGTTGTCGTGAGACGGGCGCTTATCAGCATCGGGATCGCAATCGGTCTCGTCGGATGCGGTCCGATCCACCCCCAATGGCGAAACGAAACCGATCATCCCATCGTCGTGACCTACGTATATGGCAAGAATGCCTACCGTTCTGCAATCCGCCCGGGAAAGGCGGAGAAGCCTTTAAGCATGGTCGACTTCGCCAAGGTTCAAGTCATTTTTGTCGACGATGACGGCAAGCGTAGCGCTTTTAACAGGCAGGCTATCGCGTTGATGCACAAGCGATGTGGACACGGCTACTCATGCATCATCACCTACCAGGGTGCCGGCCGAACAACTGTGCACGCCACCTAAAGAGAACGAACAAGGCGCGGCCACGTTTGCGAGTCGCTACGGCTACCGGTCTTTACTAAGGTCCATCATATCTGTTGATCCGCGGTCGGTTCGAGTATGCCGTTGGTCGAGGGTTGGTCGCTCACCAAATTCGACGCGGCCCGCTAGTTCGCGATGTAGCGATATAAGTTCGGGTGGTGTTACATCACCCTTCGACGGCCTAATCTCCAGCTCGGCTGCGGCGAATAAGTCGATCACGCCGGCGAGTTCCGGGTCGGAATACAAGGCGGGGCTTTCGCCAGCACGCCAGAGTGCTGCAAGCTCCTGGGATCGCGCAAACCCAGACGCGGCCGACCGATCGGAAGCGCGAGTGGTCGTCGGCCGAGCGGGTGCCGAGGCACCGCGGCCCTCGATCTCTGCTCGGGTGATAGCCGCAAGCCTGTATCGAAGGAGCCGACTATCAGGGGTATCGGTTGGCGATGGGATCTGCTGCCTCGACAGGATAGCGATTAGCTCGCCAGTCCCGGCCCCGCGGGCGACGCGTCGCCAGTCTGCAAGCGCCCGGGTCTCGGATTGGAGGTCGGGTTGCTGGAATAGCACATACCGTTCGAATAGAGGGTTGTCTTCGACATGGGCAGGCAGCGGTGCGCGCTGTCCAAGCGCCGCAGCGCGGGTGAAAGCAATCATCTCACCAGTTGCCTTGAAGGCCTGGACCTGTTGGTCTCGACTTTGCTCCACCGCGCCCACCAACCGATCGACGCCGATCTCTAGCCCCGCTGATAGCTCCCGTTGGCCATCCTCGATGTTCTGGTGCACCTGCTCAGTGAGCCCGTTCAAAGACCCGATCGCCTCCTTCTGCTGATCCGTCTCCTCGACGATTCTATCCAACACAGGGGCGATCAGACTGAGCCACTTATGGGTCGCGTCGTCACCTTCGATCACCCTCGCAAGGATCGCCTCCTGGAATGGGATGAGGTCGACGAGCGGTGCAATCCCGGCATCCACGGCGTCGAGCCGACGTTCTATCTCGCGTTGGCTTTCTTCGATGCGCACGTTGCTGCTAGCGAGCGAGGCAACTTCTCCCCGTAGGAGAGATACCGCGTCCATTATGGCTGCCAAGGCAACGCTCGATGCATCGACACTCATCGACTAGGCCCTTCCCTATCGCGAGACCGATCACGCTCCCGCTTCTCGCGATCACGCTCCTCAGCCTTCCGGATAATCTCACTGGCGCGGCTTAAGTCGATCGGCTGAGCGGGTGAGGCAATCTTTTCAGTTAGCTCGCGCAGCCTGTCACTGAGCGTGCCGGCACGCTCGTTCTGATCCGTTTTGCCAGCATCGCCACGGGCTTTCTCGACGACTTTCCTGATCCGCTCGTTGACGTCTGATGGCGGGGCGCCCGCCGGTTGCGGCGTTGAAACATGCCCCTTCGACGTCGCAGCGCGAGCCGCCAACCTTGCGTTCAGCGCCTGCAGTTTATCCACGCCGGTATCGACCATTGGCGACGTTGTAGGCACCCGGGATGGTAGCGACCCCGCACTGCGGTTCAAACTGGGCGTGCCGCGATCAACCGGGCTTCGGTCCTCACTTAGCGAATTTGGCTGCGGTTCGGGCATGGTAGCGACAAAGCGCTCTAAGCTCTGCGCTACGAGCTGATCGGCCGCCAGAGGAGACGACGAGAGCTCCTGGATCGACCGCTTATAGGTCGCCCGAACGGTCGCTTGTCGTTCGGCGAGAAAGGCCTTCACCGGGTCGACAGATCCCCCATCCCGATATCGCTGAGCGCGCAACGCGCGCGACTTATCGAGCCGGGGCACCTGTCCTTTGCTACGCATTTTAATCGCGGCGATGGGCTCATGCTTGGGATCGATGCCCCGCGCGCGCGCCGGTGTTGCGTTCGCTTCGATGCCCCGACCACGCAGCTTTTCGGCGAACCGTTGGCGGTAACGATACAGATCGTCGCGGTTAGGATGGAAGCGCCGACCGTCATGATCGCGGCGGGCAATCGTCAGATGGACGTGTGGGTGATCGCGATCGACGTGAAGGGAAGCAACCCACGATCGGTTGGCAAACTCCTCGCGTGCGAAGTCCAGCGCGGCGCCCTTGAGGCGCTCTGGATCGGTGCCCGTCGGCATCGAAAGGATCATCGAGATCGACGTCGCGCCCTTCCGCCTCGCGTCTCCGTCCATCTCGAAATCATGCCATTCTTTCGCGAGGAGTTGCATATCGCGGCCGTCGCGAAGAACGTCGCCTTCGCTCGTTTCCAAGCCCAATTCCTTGCCATCCCCGTAACCAAGACGGCTGATATACGCGAAGTTTGCGAGGACATGGCCACCGCCATGCTGCCGCCCAGTGATACGTACTACAGCCTCGGGAACGCGCCTGGAGGTTCGCTCGGCGGCCATCACAGCACGCCCACTCATGCGAGTTTGCGAGCCGCCCCCGAAGGCGGCCTTCGCTTGAATACTAGGCCGTGAGGTAGTGGATGCCGACGCCGCCCTGGGGAACATGGACGCAACTGCCAGGCTTAGAATTGCCCCGCCAGCCTTCGGCGCCTTTGGGCTTCCACCGCCTGTTCCCAGACGATATTTCTTCGGAGGCGCGAACACCCCGGCCATCGAGTCTAGCGTGCCAGGAGAGAAGCGAAAGCTCACCCGCCTTGCTCCTCGTCGCGCCGCGTCCAGTACGCGATCTCACCACCAATGGAGGATGCTAGGACACGTCGTGTCTCCATCAGAACGTCCTTCACCTCCGCGCACTTCTCGATCAGTGCCGCGGCGATCCGGCTGATATCGAGAGAGCTTTCAGGCTGGTTCGCTGCGTTCATCGCATGGACGGCTTGATTGATATTCCGGCCAATCGCGAGAACCTGCTTTCGGACCTTCACGATCTCCGACTGGGTGGAAGGGGACAGACGAAGAAGGGCGGCCTTGTCCCAAAGCTGCCAGCGGAGAGAACGCTTGATCCACTCATTGCGCGTGAGACGCATTGGACCAGCGACCGCATCGATCGCCTCGATCTCACTACGGTAAAGCCGCACTGTAACCCGGATATGGTCGTCTGGATGGCCCCTCCCCTGAACGGGCAGGATGGGCACGTCTTGGCTGGAATCTGACATCACGGAGCGGAGCAGCGTGTTGGAGATCCAGGCGCTTCGAGTCTGCCCATTGGCAGCAGCGATGCGGTCGATCTCTGACGTAAGATCATCACCAAGCCTGACTGTTACCTTCATCACTCAAGCCCCGTGCAGCGGCGCCTCATAAACCAGTGTCCGACATTGGTGCCATGAGGCATATCCTGCCATCCCTCTTCCCTTATCCATATACCCCTAAATGACTAACTCTGCAATCGAACCAATCTCAACGACGCGGAGTGGGGTGTATGTGGATGGGGCAGTCCCCAATCGACCCGTCAGACGATCGCAGCCCGGGTGGTGCCCCTGCCCAACCGGTCCGGTCTCATGCGTCCAAGTTGCAGCCCCATACGGCGATAGGGTGTGACCAAGCCTAGCAATGTCGCATGTAATCCGACATGAACTAACTCACCCCTCAATCGAAAAACGGAGGAATCGCCGTGGCCCGCACATCATCGAAGCCGAATGACCTAGCATCGATCCAGGCACAGAAAGACCGCCTTCTCGCACAGATTGCGGAGCTCGATGTTCAGGCTAAGGAGGTCGAGGAGGAAGAGCGAGATGCAGGCCGTCCCACGCTTCTTGCGGCGCTGGATCGCGTGAAAATCAGGAAACTCGGAAAGGCGGACGCTCGCTTGATCGCCAACGCCATCGCATCTTTTGGCGGCTCAGCGGTAGCCGCTCATCTTGGTTCGCTTGGAAAGGAGTGATGCCAAGGGGTGACTACCTCGGCCTGGTCTCGTTATCCAAGTTGCCACGGTCGTCGCCTTTTACCGCCCACCATCGCCAATTCCGCCGCCTTCGTCATCGACCCGATCAAAGGCGGCGCGGCGGCTAGATCGTCACCTTCCTCTTAGCAATCTTGCTCGTTGATAGCTCGTTTTCGCGCCATGTTTTTGGCCGCCGTAGCGCTAATCGCCGCCTTGGTTTTGGCACACTACGTTCGCATAGGTCAGGGTGCGCCGCGTCATCCGTTGACGCCCGACGGTTACGAATAGCGCATCGTCAGTCAGCGAACCAGAAAGCTATCAGGCGTCGGGATATCAATGACTGCGCGAGGCGACCACCCTCGCCCGTCGCTGCGCTTCACCAGTTGGTCAACGACAGGACGTGTCACTATCCCGCCTGGCATTGCTACGGAGTTATATGCTTGGCGGCAGTGCAGCCCCGTCTGGATCATATAAGCCGAGCAGTCCAAATATGTCGTCGAGGAGGATCTTCGGCAGCTCGGGATAGCTTGCGGTTAGGCCGAGCAGATTGTCGGCAGCTCGGATTTTTACCGCGATGTGAGCGAGGTGTGTCGCCGGTGTTTCGATCAACGCGCGCGCCGCAGCAGCGTGAGCCATCACTGCCGCATCATTGACGTCGCCGGTTCCGCCGCTGGCCTGATTTGTCGCTTCCTCAAGTGCCTCGCTGGCGGTTCTGTAGCGAGCCTCGGCTTCCGTCCATTCGGTATTCCCCCGCTCCCCGTGGCGAGCTACGGTCTCGTCAGTCATAAGCCATCCTTCCGTGATGGGTTGTGATTAGGGGGCGACCGGTGGGAGCAAAGCCCGATCGTCCCCGCCATTTGACCCATTCGCCTACCTAAACAGCAAGTGTGTCATTTTGCGCTTAACATCAGCCCTGAATCGCGAATAACCAAGCGTAGGGATGATGCTTCTATCGGGTCGGGAATGCCTTGGAATGGGCATCCACCAGCTCTTCGATAACCTGGGCTAACGGGATATTTCTATCGTTGGCGATGGCGTAGATATACTCGAGCGTATCGGGCCGCAGTTTCAATGAGAACGGCATCGATCGCCCTCCCCCTCTTACTCGGCGTGGTGCCTCCGGCGCTTGATTTGCCCGCAGGCGATCAACCTCGCCAACAGGCACCGGCACGCTATCAAAGCCTTTTGGCGCAGTAGGCCGAGCCGCTTGGTCGATGCTCGTCTCTTCGGAGGGCGTGTTTCGGATCGCGCCCAAGCCGCCCGTTAGAGAGCGGCGCTGGGGCTTGGTATCGGCGCTCATGCTGCGGTCTCCTGGGCGTTGATGATGGCGGCACTGATGCTGTCAGCCAGCGCCCGGCTCTCCGCTCTTGCCTTATCCAGCGAGGGAACTTCGTCGGCCGGCAGGCGGTCGAGAGTGGTGCTGTAGGAGATGAGGCTTTTGTACGCCGAGCGCTCCGATAGGGACACTTCGCAGACGGGGACCGCCGCCTCCTCAAGCTGCTTGGCAAGGGCTAGATACTCTCTGGTGCGGAAGCCTGTTGGAACGCGTGTCCATAGGACTGCGTACAACGGTGGACGCTTCGACCGCTCGGCGATGTCGTGAACCAGGCGAACCATGTCGATCGCATCTTCGACATCCGCCGCTGACGGATTGGCGGGGATCACCACATAGTGAGCGTGTCCGACGGCGATCGAGACGCTCAGGTTTGCGCTACCCTCAACGTCGATCAATACAACGTCGCTCTGATCCTCGTTTCGCCGGATCGCGTCTGGAAGGGTCTTATAATCGGCCTTGGTGACGATGATGCCTTCAGGCACCTCCCCCGCTGCTGCCCATCGAACGATACGCTCTCTCGGATCAGCATCGATGATCGTGACCCGGTATCCCTGCTCGGCATACTGGCCCGCGAGGACGATTGCGGTCGTCGATTTCCCGCAACCGCCTTTTGAGGATGCGAGCGCGATAACAGCCATCTCTATTCCCTTACATGCTAATACATGTCCGTACATGCAATTGCATGAACGACCATTCCTGTGCCGTTCTATGCAGGTAAGGGTATTACTGTCATTGACAGGCCCAGGCAATGATTTCCTGTACCTGTCTAGAAAATGCATTGCCATCAATGGCATTTACAGTCATGTAAAAGCCTTTACATGTAATTGCATGTTCCTGACGCGCTAGGCGACTGCGCCGAGGCATCAGTCAGGAAGGCTGAGGTTTTCGCGTTCGAGGCGGCGATAGATTGCCTGTCGGCTAACCCCAAGCAGCGTCGCGATGTCGGCGATCCGGGCAGGAGGCTCTGCTTTGAACAACTCGCGCGCCTTCGCCCATTGTGCATCACTGATGCTCGGCGGGCGCCCAAATCTGGTGCCGGCACGCTGCGCAGCAGCGATTCCGGCCAGCGTGCGCTCGTGATTTGTGCCCCGCTCGAACTCCGCGAAAGCTCCGAAAATCTGAAAGATGAGATTTCCCGCTGCGCTACTGGTATCGATCACGGCCTCTTTGATAGACCGGAGACCAATGCCTCGCGCCTTCATGGCTTGCACCGTCTCTATGAGATCGCGCATGGATCGAGAGAGGCGATCCAGCTTCCATACGACAAGCGTGTCCTCATCGGCACGAGCATAGGCGAGGGCCTTTACCAGCTCCGGCTTAATGACGGCTGCACCAGTCACGCCTTCGTCCGTGAAGATCTTGGTACAGCCCGCGGCCTCGAGAGCTTCCACCTGAAGCCGAACGTCCTGCTCATGGGTTGAAACCCTAGCGTACCCAATCAGCACGTCCGAAACTCCGTGGTTAAGTCTACTTTCGGACATTCTCGGGCTTTTGTCCGAAAGTCACAAGAGGTTTTTAGTTTCGGACGTTTCTGGGGGGGGTTTGTGACGGACAGTTGTGGACAGGGGTTTCGGACAGATATGAACCGGACAAATCCATTATTTTGGTTGTCGCGTCCGAAACCGATCGGTTTCGGACAAGCGCGATTTCAATCGAGCATCCGTGGGTTGCGTTCCAACCAGGCGTTCACTTCAGCATCGAGTTGAGGTCCCGGTTGTGCCGGAGGGGTGTCGAGGTAGCTGTCGATTGCTTGCTGCAAATAGCACGCCGGCACCGGCCGGCCGTCCCGGTCAAGGATCGCTAGCGCCATCCTCATCAGTGCCAAAGGCACATCAGTTTTGAGGGGCGAACGCGATCCTAAGGGCATCGGGAAGTCGTCTTCTGGTGTGCAACCGGACATCTACGCCTCCCAAGAAGCCGGTGACGCGCCCGCTGGGCGCGTCACCGCTTCGGAACCGGGTGTTGGAAACCAAGGGTAAGCTTGGCGCGAACGCCTTTGGCCGGGTGGCTTGGACATACGCGTCCGCCACCCGGTCGATAGCTCGAACCGGCCCTTACCCTTCGAGGTTTCCACGCCCCGTCCTACGTCTCTGTAGGCCATCAAGCTTTAAGGAAAGGTACGAGCGCAGCGCAAGGCGAGATGACATCATTATCGATGCGCCATCTAACTTCGCAGCACCATCGACCCATGTCGATGGGGCGGCCGTAAGGTCGCACGTTTCAATCGACGGGCTGGTCGACGCGCATGAGTTGAGAAGGGTAGGGCGATACCAGTTCCTTCACGTCATCCCAGGCGCCGGTAAGCCAGCGACCGTAGTCGTCATCATGCAGGATGACAGGCATTGCTTTCGGATGGATGGGTGCGACGATCGCGTTTGGCTCCGTCGTCAGAAAACCGTAGGCGTTCCCGCGCTCCGTTGGTCGCCAGATACCGGCAAAAGCGAATAACGGTCTGCTGGGCACGTCGAACCAGTGCAGTGGCTTCTTCCCATCCTCGCCGGGCTTCAGCCCGTATTCCGAGAACGACGTGACGGGGACGAGGCAGCGACGCGCTGGCGTAGTCAACATCGAGCGCCAGAAGGTGGATTGCAGGTTCCGGACGTTCGTGACGTATTTCGTTAGCTTTACCCCCGGGTCCCGCTTGCTGGGGATCTGCGTTGGGACGCCCCATTCCATGCTTTCGAGACGACGATCGGTGCCATCTTGGACGACCACTGCGCCATAAAAGGGGGTCTTAGTCCCTGTGGGAAAGATGTCGCCGGTGGGGAACGTCTCATCGATCTCATAGGGTGCGCGGATGCCGAATGTCGCGGCAACCTCGGCCTGTTTCGCTGTCAGTCGATACCTATTGCACATCCGCGCCTCCTATGTCGGCCAGCGAGCTGGCCCGGCATGTCTGCGACGAACGGACTCGGTAGCTGCGGAAAACCTACTTGACCGCAAGCGGCCATTAACGGAACATAAAGGGAACGAGTAGAGTCTAGCCCTTATGTCCGCCGCCCTTAATTCCCTCGCGCCCAGCATAGCGCATCTGCGGACGATCGCCACTCCCGCGACCGACTACCGTGTCATGCCGTTCGGCGTCGGGGCTATCGACGCCCGTCTCGGGGCAGGGGGGTTACGCGCTGGCGCACTGCATGAGGCAGCGGCCCAAAGCGCAGCTTTAGTCGACGATGCCGCCACCACGCTTTTCCTGGCCGGCATTGCTGCGCGTGAGTCGCTCGGTACGGGTGCGCCGGTACTGTGGGCGAGCTGTAGGACAAACCTCTATGCGCCCGCGCTGGAGCAAGCGGGTCTGCCGTCAGCCAACGTCATCTTTGCGCAGCCGCGTGATGATGCGGCATTGCTGGCGGTCGTTGAAGACGCGGTGCGCGACGGCACGCCGTGCGCGATCGTCGCGGAGGCAAGCAAGGTCTCGATGGTGGCAACACGGCGTCTGCAACTCGTTGCTGCTGACGCCGATATTCCCGTTCTCCTGTTGCGCCGCCCTCGCGGCCTCAGCCAGGATGTTCTGGCTGAGCCATCGGCTGCGTGGACCCGCTGGCGGATCGGTGCAGCACCATCCGAGCGTCTCGACGTTGCGGGCGTTGGGCGCGCGCGCTGGGCTGTGGAGTGTGTTCGTCAGCGCGGCGGTGAGGGCTTTTCCATGATTGTGGAGGGCAGCGATGAGACGGGTCGTCTCGCTGTTCCTGCCGAGCTTGGCCGTGGAGCGGCTGAGACGGTTGGAACGGTCCGCTCCGCGGCAGCCTGAACGGCCTGTCCTCGAGCTGCCGGTAGACGACGACCCCGGTGCATGTTCGGTGCCGCGGGGCGGCGGGTGGCGCCCCGGCGCGCGCTGGGCGCGCGAGGGTATGCCGTCGCGTGGCGACGTAGAGGCGCAGATCGCCAGCCTGCCGGCGCACGCGCAGCCGCCCATGCGCGAGCTGGGTCGGCGTTCGGAGGCTGCCAGTCATCCGTACAAGGTTTCGACACCAGCGCCGCGCATCCCCGGGCCAGTTGCCGCGCCGCTAGATCAGGCGCCTTTGGCGCTGATCGGCAAGGTCGGGCGGCGTGAAGAGGTGGTAGCTGCCTGTGAGGGTGCGCGCGCGCTTGGCGTGCATCCGGGCATGGCAGCGACCCATGCGCGCGCGCTCGTGTCCGATCTCGACTTCCGGCCGGCGGAGCCGGAGGCGGATGCCGCCCTCCTGGATCGTCTTGCATTGTTCGCAGTGCGTCGCTGGTCGCCCATTGCCGCAGTCAGCCCCAGCGATGGCCTATGGATCGACGTTGCCGGATGCGCTCATCTGCATGGCGGCGAGGAGAAATTTTGCAAAAGGCTTCTGGCTTTCTGCCGACGCGCCGGCTTCACCGCGCGGATCGCAGTCGCCGATACCGCAGGTGCCGCGCACGCGCTCGCCCGGTTCGGCCGAGGCGAGCTGATCCGCGTTGAGCCCGGCGCTACGGCGAGTGCAATTGCGGCGCTGCCGGTCGTCGCGCTGCGCCTCGCCCCATCGGCGATCAGTGCCGCAAAGCGCTTTGGGTTCGAGACTGTTGCGGATCTGCTGCCGGTAGCGCGCGGACCGCTCGCGCGCCGGCTTGGCCTTCCGGCGATCACGCGCCTGGACCAGGCGCTTGGCGCGGTCGCCGAGCCGATCACCCCGCGCGAGGATGCCGAGGTCCCGATCGTCGAGCGTCGGCTGCTGGAGCCGATCGGCACGGCCGAGGCGATTGAGCAGGTGATGGGCGACCTGCTGACCGATCTTGCGGAGGTTCTGCAGGCGCGGGGACTAGGCGCGCGGGCACTCCGTCTAACCGGTTTGCGCGTCGACGGTACTGAGCAGGTGGTGGGCGTTGGCACGTCGCGCCCTACGCGCGAGGTATCGCACCTCCTCCGCCTTCTGAAGCTGAGGATCGAGCGGATCGACCCCGGCATGGGGCTTGAGCAATTCTGGCTCGTTGCCACACATACCGAGCCGCTTGATGCGGTCGACCTTGGCGCGGTCCTCGCTGGCGAGACGCTCGTGCGAGACCCGGCACGCTTGGTCGACGTCATCGCCGGCAGGATCGGCGGCTATGCCGTCTACCGGCTTGCGCCCGTCGAGAGCCATGTGCCGGAACGGGCCGTCACCCGCTCCGACCCGGTGGAAATGCCAGGATCATGGCCGGCTTGGAAGCGTCCGATCCGCCTGTTTCCGCAGCCAGAGCCATTGGCTCGCGTCATGGCACTGATGCCGGATCAGCCGCCACGTCGCTTCGAATGGCGAGGCACGATGTACAAGATCGTCGCCGGTGATGGTCCTGAGCGCGTTCACGGCGAGTGGTGGCGGCGCGACGCCGAGGTCTGGGCGGTCCGCGACTATTACCGTGTCGAGGATGAAGCTGGAGGGCGGTACTGGGTTTTCAGGCGGGGTGACGGGTTCGAGGACGAGACCGGAGACCTTTCCTGGTGGATGCACGGGGTCTTCGGATGACCCACTATGTCGAGCTGCAGGTGCTCACCCACTTCTCGCTCCTGCGCGGCGCGTCGTCACCGGAGGAGCTGTTCGCAGCCGCGGCGCTGCTCGGCTATCCGGCGATCGGCGTAAGCGACATCGGCACGGTGGGAGGTGTCGTGCGTGCGTGGGAAGCGCAGAAGGCGACTGGCGTCCGGTCGATCGCGGGCACCCGCGTCGATCTGTCGTGCGGCCGGCGCTTGTTGCTCTATCCGACTGACCGCCCTGCCTGGTCGAGGATCACGCGGCTGCTCACCGTCGGCAAGAAGCGGGCAGGCAAGGGCGGGTGCCTCCTCCACTGGCACGACCTGGAGCCGTGGTCCGAAGGTGTCGTTGCCATCCTGCTGCCGCACGAGGCGGACGAGGAGAACGTCGCCGCGCTGAAGGACCTGAAGGCTATCTACGGGCGTCGCGGCTATATGGCCCTGTTCCAGCGGCGCCGGCCGGGGGACGCGGTCCGCATCGATGCGCTGGCGCGACAGGCGGGCGGGGCAGGGGTCCGTGCCGTCGTGACCGGTGACGTGCTCTACCATGCGCCAGAGGCACGGCTGCTGCAGGACGTCGTGACTGCGGTGCGCGAGAAATGCACCGTCGATGAGCTCGGCTATCGCCGCGAGGTCAACGCGGACCGGGCGCTCAAATCGCCGGACGAGATGGTCCGGCGATTCCGCGCTTATCCGGACGCGCTTCAGGCGAGCGTCGATATCGCCCGCATCTGCACCTTCGACCTTGGCGAGTTGGCCTATCAATACCCGCATGAGCGCCTCATTGAGGGGTTGTCAGCGCAGGAGGCCTTGGAGAAGCTGGCGACCGAAGCGGTCGAGCGCATGTTCGATGGCGAGGTGCCGGAGGCGTACACCAACCAGATCGCGCATGAGATGCGGCTGATCGGCGAACTCGGCTACGCACCCTATTTCTTGACCGTGTACGCGATCGTGCGCGAAGCGCGGAGGCGGGGGATCCTTTGCCAGGGCCGAGGCTCCGCAGCCAATTCCTGCGTGTGCTTCGTGCTCGGTGTGACCTCGATCGATCCGATCAAGCACGAGTTGCTCTTCGAGCGCTTCGTGTCGGGCGAGCGGCGCGAGCCGCCCGACATCGACGTCGACTTCGAGCATGAGCGGCGTGAGGAGATCATCCAGTGGATCTACGAGACCTACGGGCGGACCCGCGCTGCGCTGACGGCGGTCGTGACACGCTATCGTGCACGCGGCGCGGTGCGCGACGTCGGCAAGGCCCTTGGCCTGCCTGAGGACCTGACGTCCTCACTGGCCGGGCTGGTCTGGGGATGGTCTGCCGAAGGCGTCGGCGAGAAACAGGTCGAGGAGCTCAACCTCGACATCGCCGATCGCCGGCTGCGTCTCACGCTCGACCTCGCGCGCAAGCTGATCGGTGTGCCGCGCCATATGTCGCAGCACCCCGGCGGCTTTGTGCTGACCCATGACCGTCTCGATGATCTCGTTCCGATCGAGCCGGCCGCGATGGAGGATCGGCAGATCATCGAATGGGACAAGGACGACATCGATAGTCTCAAGTTCATGAAGGTCGATGTCCTGGGCCTGGGGATGCTCGGCTGTATGAACCGCGCCTTCAACATGTTGGAGGCCGACAAGGGTCTGCACGTCGAGCTGAAGGACCTGCAGGACGACGATCCTGATGTGTACGCCATGATCCAGAAGGCGGACACGCTGGGCACCTTCCAGATCGAGAGCCGCGCCCAAATGAGCATGTTGCCGCGCATGAAGCCGCGGCGCTTCTACGATCTTGTCATCCAGGTCGCGATCGTGCGCCCCGGCCCGATCCAGGGCGACATGGTGCATCCCTATCTTCGCCGGCGCGAAGGTTTGGAGAAGCCGGAATATCCGCGTCCGGAGCTGCGCGCGGTGCTCGAGAAGACGCTCGGCGTGCCGCTCTTTCAGGAGCAGGCGATGAAGGTCGCGATTGTCGGCGCGGGGTTCACGCCGACCGAGGCGGACCAGCTTCGCCGGGCCATGGCGACCTTCAAGTTCACCGGTGGGGTCAGCCACTTCAGCGAAAAGCTGATCGAGGGCATGGTCGAGCGCGGTTATCCGCGTGAGTTTGCCGAGCGCACCTTCCGTCAGCTCGAGGGCTTCGGCTCCTACGGCTTCCCGGAGAGCCATGCGGCGAGCTTCGCGAAGATCTCCTATGCTTCGTCGTGGATGAAGCACCATCATCCCGACGTGTTCTGCGCCGCGCTCATGAATGCGCAGCCGATGGGATTTTACGCCCCCGCCCAGATCGTGCGAGACGCGCGCGAACACGGCGTCGAGGTGCGACCGCCCTGCGTCAACGCGAGCCGGTGGGATTGTACGCTGGAGCGGACCGGTGGGCGTTATCTGGCGGTTCGGCTTGGCCTGCGGGTCATCCGCGGGCTCTCGAACGCCGAGGGCGCCAAGATCGTCGCGGCGCGTAGCACCACCGCTTACGAAAGCGTCGAGGACGTGTGGCGACGTTCCGGTGCGCAGCGCGCCGCGATCGAGAAACTGGCGGACGGCGACGCCTTCCATAGTTTTGGCGCCGATCGCCGGCAGGGCCTCTGGAAGGTGAGGGGGCTCGGCGAGGCCCCGCTACCGCTCTTTGCCGCGGCCGATCGCGCGGACGAGGTGCATAGCGCGGAGGGGCTGGAGCCCGAGGTGCAGCTTCGCTCGCTTACCGACGGCCGCGAGGTGATCGAGGACTATCGCAACCTACAGCTATCGCTCCGCGCTCATCCGCTGACGTTCGTCCGTGACGAGCTGAGGCGCCGTGGCGTCACGAAGTGCGCGGATCTCGCCAGCGTTCGCGACGGGCGGCACGTCGAGGTCGCCGGTATCATCCTTGTGCGGCAGAAGCCCGGTTCGGCGAAGGGCGTGCTGTTCATCACGATCGAGGATGAAAGCGGCATCGCCAACGGAATCCTGTGGCCTGACCGTTTCGAGGCACAGCGCCGCACCATCATGTCAGCCTCCATGATCGGCATGAAAGGGCGGGTGCAGAAGGAAGGGGAGGTAATCCATGTCA
The DNA here is from genome assembly GCF_043498045.1 of Sphingomonas sp. S6. Taxonomy (NCBI): domain Bacteria; kingdom Pseudomonadati; phylum Pseudomonadota; class Alphaproteobacteria; order Sphingomonadales; family Sphingomonadaceae; genus Sphingomonas; species Sphingomonas sp. S6. Next base: position 26,474 of record NZ_JBIEOE010000013.1, on the reverse strand, counting down.
TTTGCGACCGGATCATCGACCACGGCGACCTGCTGCACCGTGTCGGTGACATGTCGTTCCCGCACCGGACGGGCCGTGGCGATGCCGCCCAGCATCCGGGATCGCCTGACCGGGGTGACAAGGGGTGGAGCCCTGAGCCGCGTAATTGTTACTGGCCCCCTCATGCGGAGGGTGCCGATCCTGAGGACGTCGTGCGCTTCAAGTCGCACGACTTTCACTGAGCCGTGTCGAGCTTGCCTCGGCACCAGCGCGTGGTGATCGCGCTGTCAGTGCACATCTTGCGGTCCGGCGTCGCCCGCTGCTCGGAAACGACGGTTGATGGCATGGAGGTGCGGCTCGCCTTGCGCTGCTTGTTGCCGCACTGCCCCGAGCGTTGGCCGCTGGAATTGTATTGGGACGCCGCGTCGCAAACCAATGAGATTGGCCGCGCTCAGGGCGTTACCGCTGCTTTCAACGGGATCGTCCGTCAGCTTCGTAAAGCGGGGCGGTATGAAGATGTCTCGCCTCTGTGAGCAAGCGACCGACGATCCAGGCGCCCTACACAACGCTCGCCGAATGGGCGGCGGATCGTGCTGACATGCGGATTATGTGCGTCTGTGGTCGCACCATGAATATGCCGGCGGCTAGGATCCTTGAACGCTTTCGTGGCGATGGGGAGGTAGCGTCCAAGATAATCCGGCTCCGCTGCCGTGGCTGCGGTCGCCGTGGACATGCGTCGGTGTCGTCCGTCCCCATCGTCAAACGCTAGTCGTTTAGGCGTCGCCGACGGTCAGCGCGGACCTTCCACCGTCCGCCTTGCCGGCCAGGCCGGGAACCTCGTCGAGCTGGCGTAGATCGGTGAATTTGCCACGCTCATCGCGGTAACGGACAATCTCGAAGCCATGACCTTTGAGCTCGGGCACTGCGTCGAGTTCCGCTGCGGTAGCGGTGTTTACGTTCACGAGGGATGCGTCGCTCATGTTCAACCTTTCGTTGGGCGGTGATGAAACCGGCGACGCCCGGTTGCGGTCCAAAGTCGCGATGGCTGAGGACGTTGAAGCGGTTAGATTGCGTCATGGCTAACCATGATGCTCCTGCAAGCGCAGACGATATTCGCGACTTGCTCGTTCATCTCCTGACCGGCGTCACCGACAAACCGGAGGAACATTGGAGGAAGCTCGTCGGAGAAGTGACGGCACTGCCAATCGTCTTTCATCCCCGATCGAATTGGAGGATCGATCCGACGGGAAAGGCGTCGGATATAGAGGTGATCGAGAAGGCTGCGGCGGTGGTGCGAGAGGCGCATCCTTACGTGCCGTCCCCAACTTCGCTTGGGTGAATGCGGGGCGGCCGAAGCCGCCCCGGTTGGTTCAGCCGGGCTTGTCCCGTTTCGCCTTGGCGGCCTGAACCAAAGCTACGATCTCAGGCTCAGCGAACAGCTCGCCCCGGTCGATGATCTGCAGTCCTGGACCCTCCAGCACGTCGCGGATGCGATCTTGAACGATCTGATCGAGTTCGGCGGTGAGCGCGTCGACGTCATATTGCCCGGCGAATGGGTCTGGTTTGGGCCAGTTGGTTTGAGCGGCGAAGTTCGCCTTCTCGGTGAGCGCATCCTTCAGCGACTTGATCGCGGCGCTGCCCAAGGCGCGCTCAAAAGCGAGTTGAGCGAAGAGGCGGTGCGACATAACAATCTCCTTCATGCCATCATTGGCGGCATGGCCAAGAGGTGCAGCGATGCCGGGTCAGAGGACCGCGAAGCGGCCGCGTGAGCGGGGCGCGGAGGAGCCGATTTGCGCAGCAAATTGGAGGGGCCGCGCATCCTTGAGGCGGCAGGAGCCGGACCTCATGCTAGGCCTGCAGTAGGTGGGTAATACACCTGTGTTGTTGTCACGTCAGGGATCGTCACCCGAAGGGCCGAGACCCGCAGGGGCTCGGTGGAGCGCAAGCGGAGTAGAGCTCGGCCCCGCCCCATAAGGGCGGGGAGACGCCCCTCGCTGGCTCGGCTCTACCAAGCCCGCCAGTTCATTTTTGTGAGCCATGGGTCGACTGCCAGCTCGCCCTCGTCATTGTCGCTACCTGGCACCATCATGATTTTCTTGCCCGATGGGTGCGTTAGGAACACCGGGTTGTAGGAGCCACCTTCCGGGCGATCCCAATAGCGGTGGGTCTGGACCAGCAGATAGCCGCGATAGGGTCCGGTACGCATGACGCGCAACGCCCAACCGGGGCAGATCGATCGAACCGCGTTTAGCTTCAGATCGAATTGATGAACGTAGCTGGAGTTCGGCGATGCGTCCGAGCTGTTGAAGTAGACATAGCCGCCATCGAGGGAAAACAATGGCTTTGAGAGGTTGGCGAGGTTGCGGGCATAATCGCCATCCCATTTGGATACGAGCAGCCGACGTTTGAGGTTGCTCTTGGTGCTGTAGAGAACCAGCGCCTCCGCGCCCGAGCCATTCTCATCCCCCGCGCCGTTGGGAACGATCGAGACCGTGTACAGTCCGTCCGGCGATTTGGACGTATCCTGCGCCTGCGCCGATGCAGGAAGGCTCGCCGCAAGCAATGCGATCAGAACGAGTGTCTTCATGGTGCTCCCCAGTCGAACCCATCATTCAGAACGTCGGGGAAGTTTCAATCCACGTTCGGCTGAAACGATCGCGAAGGGGGGGGGTAAATGTCACCGCGAGACACGGTTTGGCGAAATCGCCGCGCCCTTCACGGCCGCAACCTCGGTCCGTTGGCAAGCGGGGGCATGGAAAAGGGGGGGTAAATGTCACTGGCATGAGACATGCCGAGAGCGGGGCGGCTGCGCCGCCCCGTCGCCTCATTCTTCCCAGAGCGGCTTGAGCTTGCGGGTCCGCTTGCGAGCGGGCCGGGGTGCCGCGGGCATACCGTGCGCTTCGATTTCTGCCTGAATGCTGGCCAGTTCCGCGAGCCAAACCTGGGTGCGTGCGGTCTGAATATGCATGTGAACCTCCTGTTCGTTTACGACAGGGGCGGGCTGACGAGCCGAATGGGCCGGGGTCAGGGACCGCGTAAGCGGCCGCGTAGCGGGGCACGGAGGAACCGATTTGCGCAGCAAATTGGAGGGGCCGTGCATCCTTGACGCCGGTCCATTCGGCTTGTCACGATGAATGGCCGTCGACGACAGAGCCTTCCAACGGTGGTGGGACAGGCGAACGTTGCAGCAAGCGTCCACGCCATCCTCTGTTCGTGCTTTCGCGCGGAAAACGGTGCGGTTTCCCGCACCGCCCTCCGCGTCGGTCAATGAGTCTGAACGGTTTGCGATTGGAGGATCGCATTCGTCAGCTCGTCACTGTCGATCTCGCCGGCAATGTATTGGGCATTCAGCCGTTCGATCTCGTCGGTGAGGATGCCGCCTTCGTGGCGGACACAGCCGCGGGCGAAGTCGACCTCGCGCTGGCGAGAGTGACGATCGAAGGCGGCAGGCTGAACAAGTGCGTTGGCTCGGGCAGGCATCGGTGGATCCTTTCAGGGCTTGGAGCGAGCCCCGGCGGCTCGCGCCGGGGCGGCATCGGTCATCGTTCGTCGACGCGCATGATGGTCAGGACGCGGACGGTGAGGAAGGGATCGCTCGGATCCTCGGCGCCTGCGGACAGGTCGAGGTTGTAATAATCGATCTTCCAGTAGCAGTCGGTCCCCTCGAACTCGAACCGGCCCATGTCACGCTCGCCGTGCGGGTCGATCGAGGCGTCGAACGCGTCGTAGGCACGCACCATACGCAGCAGCTCGGCGCGCTTGCGGAAGTTGCGGAACAGGCTGACGTCGCCGATCAGCTCGGCCACCCCTTGCGTCATCATGATGCGGTTGCGGCCGGGGGCGTGGATGTTGTCGCGAAGCCAATCGTTGAGGCAGGCGATTGCAGATGCGCCACCCTTGGCGCGGTCGGGTTGAGGCGTGTGCTCGGCCATGATGGTCTCCATCCCTGGACCCCGACGATCGGGGCCTTTCGACAGGCGACAGGACGGCCGGTGCATAGATCGCGCGTGCACCCGTAGGGTCGAAACGGAGTGGAGAAGCCCGCCCCGCGGGCTTGCTCGCGCGAGCGCACCGGCCAGGACCTCGGAGCCCGAAATGCCCTCGCGACCGTCGCATAGTAGGAGACCCCTAAGACCAATGCACATGCTGGACGATCGCGCCGATCGGGGGTTATCGTATGCCCATGCAAGATGCCGCCAACATCGTCACCCTGTGGCCCCGCTGGATGGAGAGCGCGGGCGAGATGTTGCGCATGAACGCTCTGGTTCGCACCCGCTGCTCGGGCTGCGGAACCCTGATGCGCGTGGATCTACACGACATCGTCGCCCGGCACGGACCGGGCTACTCGCTGGTCGACAAGCTGGAGCGCTGCCGGATGGTCGAGTGCATCAGCTCAACCTTCTATCTGGCCTCGCGGACCTACGGGGGGACGTGGACGACGTTGCTACGCGATCCTGGCCTCGTCGCTTCGTTTGAGGCTTTGCCGCCTGTCAGAACGGCGCGGGGGTGACAGCAAGGCCGTCTTGAAGCGGTAAGGATTGAAGCGTATATCGGTCGGGCTACGATGTTCTATGTCTGTAGATCATCCCCTGAGCCCCGAGCGTTCCAGCGTTCGGGGCTCAAACTTTGTAAGGACGCCCCGGCGTTCCAGCGCCGGGGGTCCCCAACTCGGCCTAGTGGCGCGACAGCTCGATGATTTTCACCACCAAGCCGAGGATCGCGACGACGAGCGTCGCGACGCCGAGTACCAGTGCTACGATTGTTGCGGTGTCTATAGATATCACCTCCCTTGACCGCCCGGGTTGGGCGACCGCGGATCGGATAGGCGCTCTGGCGGTGACAGACTAGCTTTTCGCTGCGGAGCTGGTGCGGCCTGGTTCGCGGTGAGCAAAAAAAAGGGGGCCGGAGCCCCCTCCGCCTCAGTGCCGCAGGATCGAGACTAGCGTTCCGATCGCGGTCAGGGCCACGATGGTAAAGCCGATGATGCTGATGACCCAGGTTTGGGTTTTCATGTGCGTCTCGAGAGACCTTTGCAGGCCGTCGATCTTCTCCTGAAGCGGCTTTGTCGCGTCTCCAACCATCCCGTCGATATACTCCTCGATGCTGGCTACCACCAGCTTTGCCTGTTCGTCGCTTACGTTGATGCCTTTGAGTGTTTGATACAGGTCTACTTGCATAGGGTTCTCCCGTTGTTGCACGAATTTGTGCGGGAGCTCCCGGACATGGGCTTCGAGCGATCGGGTCAGGGACCGCGAAGCGGCCGCGGAGCGGGGCACGGAGGAACCGATTTGCGCAGCAAATTGGAGGGGCCGTGCATCCTTGAGGCGAGCGCGTACCCATGTCACACTTGGACGACACGAATGAGCAGTCCTCCCACGGTGCCGCAGCCGCGCGACGCGCGGGGCCTGGGCGGGCTCGATGCCCGCCTTGGCCCTCTCTTGGCGCCGATAGGCGCGGGGGCCGCGAGGCCCCCAACCGGTCAGGCGAACGGGTCAAACTCCTGGACGACGGTGAGCGAGCTGTCGTGATCTTCAGCGGTGATGACGGCGTATTGGGTGCCGACCGAGATAATCATGGTGGCGACCATGAGGGTGCGTGCGAGGCTGAGGGCGTTCTTGCGGGCGATCCAGATATCGTTGAACATGACCGAGGCTCCTGTGAAGCCGACGGGGTTCATCCCCGCTCGACAGGCGCCCGACAGGACGGAGAGGGGCCGCGATCACTTTTTTCCGCGCGCGGAAAAAAGCCGTAGCGAAGCGCCCGGACCCCTTGTGGGTTGATCGTATAAGGACCCGACCCGGCCCAAGGATTGCGCCTCAAAGAGCGGGGTGAAGCACGACGGCCGGAGCCTCGCTGCGCAACATTGGACTGCCCGATGCGCCACCCTCGCGGGTCTGCTGGACGCTTGCCTATCCCGCCGCCCCACTCCGCGTCTCCGGCGATCGGCAGAGTTGCTGGGCCCACGGATGGCTGGTGTCGCTTGGCTGGTTTGGAAACATCTTGCCGCTTTTCGGAAAGAAGTTTCCTGCGCGCGTCCGCGACCGTCAGTTGATCGTCACCCGAATGGGCCGAGACCGGTACGGGCTCGGTGGAGCGCAAGCGGAATAGAGCAACGGTCCCGGCGTAGCCGGGAGACGCCAGACATTCCTCGGAGACCTTTTCCTCAGCCGGGAATTGTACCTCGATGCCTCTCTCAACCGACCCCTACGCCCTCGTGGTGGACGATGATCCACTGATCCAGATGGACGCCTGCGACATCCTCCAAGATGCTGGCTTCCGTTGCTATTACGGGGGGACCGGCCAGGAAGCTGTCGATCTTCTCCAAGATCATGCTGGGAATGTCACGCTGCTGTTTTCAGACGTCGACATGCCGGGCGACATGAATGGATTCGCCTTGGCCCGGCACGTCGACCAGCACTGGCCCCACATCGAGATCGTGATCGCGAGTGGGCGGGTGAAGCCCGAAGAGGGTGACATGCCCGACAAAGCGACATTCATCGGCAAGCCGTTCAACGCGCGCATGGTTCATGACCACCTCCGCGAAAAGCTGCCTGACGGCAAAAAGCCGGAGCCGCTCAAGCACGCGGTCTAGGTGAACGTGAGAAGAGGCCCGGAGCCTTGGCTCCGGGCCGTTCTGGCCTCTAATCAGAAGGGGACGTCATCATCCAGGTCGTCGTGGTTCTGCGTCGGACCCTGCTGCTGGCGCGACTTGCCGTAGGAGAGGAAGGTCACTTCGTCGGCGATGATCTCGACGCCGTAGCGCTCGATGTTCTCGCTGTCGGTCCAGCGGGTGTAGTGGATGCGGCCCCGGACCATGACCTTCTGGCCCTTCTCGACATACTGGGCGACGGTCTTGCCGACGCCGTTGAAGCAGGTGATGCGGTGCCATTCGGTGTCCTCGACCCGGCGACCGTCGCCATCCTTCATGGTCTTGCCGTCGCTGTCGCGCTTGGGGCGCGAGGTGGCGAGGCTGAACTGGGTGATCTTCGTGCCGCCCTGGGTGGTGCGGACTTCGGGCGTGGCGCCGACGTTGCCGGCGAGGATGACGAGGTTCTGCATTTCGAGGTTCCTTTTTTTGCTCGCCGGGGGTTCGTCCCCTCGACTGAACACCAAAAAAGACGGCCAGGACGGCCTCTCCACCGGAGCGCGAAGACGCGGAGGGGAACCCCGATCAAAGGGGTGGTGCGGGCAGCCGCGTAGCGGCAACTCGGCCCGAATGATCGCGGGTTGGAGGGGCTGGACGGCCGGATTAGGTCGTTCAGGAAAGAGAGGGGATGGACCCCCACGGGCGGGCAATGGACATGGAACCGTATGCAGGACGCCTGTGTCACGTCACTCGCCCGGCAGTGTCGTTGTGCCTCGATCTCGCTACCCGGGGCGGCTCTGACACCCTGCCTCGCTGGTGCATCCGCCCAGCGCCAGTGACCAACTTGAAGGATGCCGCTTGCGGCGTGGACCTTGGTGCCGCCTTTGCTAACACGGCGCGCGCGCGTCGTGCATGTCAAGATGATGAAGGCCGGTTCGTGCTCCGGAGACCCACCAGCGGGACGGCAGGAACTCGGCGCGGCTGTCGTGATGCCGACAACGCATTCCCCCTTCGGCCTAGCGCGGCGAAGCTGGCGCGCAGACCAACGCGGTGAGGTGGCGCTCGCCCCGTCCCAGAGGCACACGGCAAGGGGCAGACTCCGGCCTCGCCCCACGGAACTGCTCCGCGCGTCAGATCTGATGCGGGCGCGGTAGCGCCCCGAATATCAGGTGCGACCCGCCCTGCAGGGGCGGGTGTCTTTAGCCCTGCCGATGCCGGCGTTCGCGCTCGATGCGCAGTGCGTCGACCAGGGCGATGTCCCGATGGGTCTGGATGAGGTAGTCGAGCCGGTCAGCCGGCAATCGACGTGGATCCAATGCCGGACCCTTGGTCCGCGGCGCATCGCGCCCGAGACCGAGCAGGGTTCGACGATTGGTCGCTTCAACGATCAGCGTGCCGAGCTCGGCGCGCGACCATACCCGTTCGAGGCCGTGGAGATCGCCCGTCGGATAGCGGGCGGCCGATAACCGGATGACAAGCCGGGCAATCGCGGCGACGTCGCGCGATGCGCGGATGCGCTCGCGCGTGAGCTGGCGCGCGGTCGCCTCGAAGCGGTGGTAGAGCGGCGTGCGCGGACGCATGATCGCCGACTGGCGGTCGAGTTCGCGGTGCCAGGCCGCGAGGCCGCACCACGGCGGGACCGCCATGCCGTAGGCAGGCGCGGTCGCAGTCGGCAGGTCGAACAATTCGAGCTGCTGCGCGCGCGCGGGCGCAGTCGGCGCCGCAAGGCGCCGTGCGAAGGTGCTGGCCATGTCAGCCTCCGTCAGGAGAGGGGGAAGAGGTCGAGTTGGGCGGCGCGCAAGGCGCGCTCACGCCCTTCTGCGATCTTGGCCGCAAGCCATGCCTTCTGCTGGCCGATCCCCATGCCGAGCATCGGGATGGTGGCCCGATCGCCGGCGAAGGCGAGCAGCGGCTCGCGGTAGAGCCGTCCGGCGAGGAAGACGATCGGGCCGGCGTGGTGCGGCCCGATGGCGCGGCGTAGTTGCCGTGTCGTCTTCTCGCCCCACAGACGCCGCTCTGCGGCCGTCAGGTCGCGGAGTGTAGCGTCATAAGGGGCGAGGCGCTGCGTGGGTTTCACGAGGCCGTGAGCGGCCGAGAGGATGAACCAGCGCTCGCCGGTTTCCTCGACATAGGTCCGCGCCTTGCGGAACCAGTCCGAGCGGTAGAGGTCGGCCGCGCGTGCGCGCCGATCGAGTTTCTGCGAAACGCAGGCGATCAGATACACGCACGGCGTCGCGTCGACTGCGCTCGTCACGGGTCTATCAGACCCGGGCGGCGCGGGCGTGCCGGCTCACCAAGTCGATCGACGGTGAGCTGCCGGTGTAGCGTCGCCGGCAGATCGGGGATGTGGCGACGCGCGACCGCGATCAGCGGGTCGGGCTGTGGGGCTTCGCCGTAGAAACCCCCGAGCCAGATCGCCGGCGACGCGTCCTCGTCATCGATGTCGCCGGTCCAGATCTGGAGGAAGAAGGTCGCGAGCGGGGCATCCCATCCGATCGAGACACGGGCCGTGTCGTTCTTGTAGTCGTGACGGCTCATGACACGTCCCCTTGCGATGGGCGTTTGGCGATCGGCGCAAGGCGCTTCTCGGCTTCGTCGAGGGTTGCCTTGCTCAGGGCGGCCACCCGGCTCGGGCCTTGACGGTTCCTGATGTGTCGAAGGCTGGCACCGTTCGGCTCGATGTCATCCTTTCCGAACAAGTAGAGGTCAAGCAACTTGCTTCGCCAGCGGCGTCCTTTGCGGCGTCGAAAATCGACAAGGGTGCGCAGCTCCTCGTCGGTCCAGTCCGGCATCGGGACGCGGACGGGTCTGGAATAATCGGTCATGGTCGGCATCCTCAATCGGAGTTGGAGCCCGTGGCTCTGAGGTAGCGGAGGAAGTCCCGGCTCCAGGTGTGCGGGACCGGCTTTGGCGGCCGTTCGTGCGTCACGGTCGGACCATCGAAGAGATCGGGCTGACGCCCGATCACGAGGGGCTGGATGACGTGGCGCGGGTGCCGGATGCAGTCGCGAGCCATCAGGCCGCGACCAATTCCGGATAATGGGCGCGGAGGTTCGCGATCGCCTGTTCGCCGTCGGGGTATGGGGGGCGCATGATGCTGATCGCGGAGCGGATCGCGGCAGCAAGATCCGCGTGGTGGATCACCGGGGATGTGCTGTCGGGATACTCGACCGGAGCGGTGAAGCCGGCGTGAAACCAGCGGCCGAGCCCTTCATCTGCGAGCATGGCGTAAGCGGCGTGGGCTTCGTCCGTAGGATCGAAGCGCAGCGCGAGTTCGGTGTAGCGCCCGAAATCGTGGGTCGAGGTATCGCGCGCGAAGGCGGCGCCTTCAGGCGGCGGGCCGTAGCGCGCGATCAGCGCGGCCTGGTAGCAGTCGACTTCGAGGCGGTTTAGCCGTTGGAAGTCGGGCGTCCGTCCGAGCTGAGCGCAATCCTCCTCTGCCGGGCTGGCGCCGATGGTCAGGGTCTCGGTCATGGTACTGGCTCCGTGCGGACCGGGAATCGGCCGCTTACCAGCGCTCGGCGCATCCTCTCCTCTGTTCGGGCTCGAGATCGCGCAGCTCGGCCAGTTCGACCTTGGCCGTTCGCTCGCCTCCGATCGGATCGAAGAACACGTAGCAATGGTCTTGGAAGGGAGCGGCGCACAGCCGCCAGACGACGCCATATCGGCCGAGGTATCGTTGGATCCCGAAGGCCGGATCGACGGCACCGGGCGCGTCGACCAAGCGAACACGCTGGCTGACGCGCAGCCAGTTGGCGGCTTTGGCGACGATCTCGGCCCTTTCGTTGGGCGTCTGGTGTGCGGGGCGATCGGGGCGTGGCGGACCGAAGGTCGCGAAGCGGTCGCCGGCGATGCGTTCGAGTTTTTCCTCGATCGTCTCATCGGGTGTGCGATCCCACGATGGCGCGGGCCGGTGCCGGTGGTAGCGGGTGACTGGCTTGGCGGTGAAGAGGTCGGGCTGATAGCCGATGATGCGACGGCGCTCCTGTTCGGCCAGGTATTCTCGTCGCCAACGATCCTCGTCGGTAAGCGGGCGGGCGGAGTCGGGGGGCGCCCGGACGATAGCCATCAATTCGGCGAACTCCTCCTCGGAGATGTTGGCGATGCGCTTGTTGAAGATCACGGTCGGGATTCCACGTTGCTGAGGCCCAACAGAAATGGGTCGCACGATGCCTCGATGTCGTCGGGCGTCAGGTCCTCGCGAGCGAACAGCTCGCGATCGGACATGACCGCACGCGGAGCGGCGGGATTGCCCGTCACCACGATATGGAAGGTATCGCCATCGGCCGTCGCCCGGCGCAGCGCAAAGCGCCAGCAATGGGCGGCGGTCTGGAACGGATTCGGGCGTGACATGGGGTGCGCTCCTTGGCGGGTTGATATCGATACGCCCCTTCCGGGGCGGTGTGCGGCGCGCCGGAACGGCGAGCCGCCATCGGCGAGGCCGCTGGCGTACCAGCGGCCGAGCCGAGCTCAGGCGACCTTGCGGTCGCGCTGAGCGTTCTGTGCTGCGGGTGGGGTGCCGAGCGGACCACGGCGATCCACCACGCGGATGCCTGCCTTCTTCGCGTCGATCACCAGACGCTCGGTCACGCCATTGCCCTGGAAGGCGATGACGTAGCGGGGCTTCAGCGAGAGCATCAGCTCGTTGCGACGGAAGCCGGCCCGGTCCCCGAGCTTGCGGTCGAGACCGAAGCGGACTTGCTGCACACCGTGCTGTTCGGCCCACGATGCCGCGATGCGCTCGATCCCCTTCATGTCGCCGCCATGAACGAGATACATGTCGCCGACGCGTTCCCGAACCGCGTTGAGGGTGCGCAGCAGGTTGTCGCCAAACGCCTTCATGTCCTCATCGGTCCGGAAGGTCAGCCGCCCTCCGGCAAACACGACGGGTGTGCCCTGTGCCGTGTTGGCGTCGCGGACGCGCTCGCGGCGAGCCTGGAGGAATGCGCGGCCGTCAACGATCGCCGACGTGACCCCGAGCGAAATGCGGTTGCCGGTCGACGGGATCCAGGAACGGCCGGTCTCGCGGATGTAGTGCGCCGCTGCGGTGTCGCGCATCACCTCGTAGCAGGTGGCGGCTTCCTCGATCTTCTTGGCAAGGTCGATCTTGTCCTCGAGGTTGGAGGTGTTGATCTCCGAACCGTCCTGCTCGGCCAGGAGGAGCCTGATTTCGTCGGTGAGACGGTCGATCGTCGCGTGCTTCTTGGCCGCGGCCCGGTGGAAGAGATTGACCAGGCCCCAGCCCATTTCCTCGATGTCGCGCTCGAGCGACGTGTTCTGGAGGGTTGCGAACAGGTCGCTCCAGATCGCGGTAGTGGTCTGTTCAAGTGCATCGGTCGAGGGAGGGCACATGCCCGAGACATCTTCGGCGCGGGGTTCGAGGTGTCCCAGCTCCAGAGCGGAGAGTGCGGCAGCGAGGGAAGTGGTCATGGGGTCAAGCCCTTCATCTGATCGAGGCCGGCGGCCTATCCGCCGGATGCGCACCTCCTGGGCGGCCGAATAAGAGGCACCCGCACCGGAGCGTAGCGAAGGGAAACCTTAAAAACCGGGGTGGTGCGGGCAGCCGCGCAGCGGCAACTCGGCCCGGATTTTTACGGTTGCGGGAGCCTCGCGGCCGCCCATGTGCCGCATCTCTCTGGCGGAAGGCTGTCGGGCGTCAGGTGGCGTCGGGCGCAGCCGGGATCATGCTTGCTGCCGCCTTCGGACCTGTCGGGCTCAACCCACACCTTGCGATGTCGTCGAGAATTGCCTGCCCCGTGTCGCACAGGCGTACCATCGCCGCTGGGGTGATCCTCAACCCTCCGTCGGCGCCGATTGCGTCGATCATGATGCGGAGCTGGTCCACCAGATCCTCGCTACGGGTCGCGGCATAGCCCGCACAGGCCGCCACATCAGAGAACAGGCCCGGGACGGGCAAGACAGAGGCATCGCCTCCATCGGGGACGAAGCGCCAAGGATCGACGCCGGCTCCTTCTGCGATTGCGCTGACATAAGTGGGATGCTCCGTGTCGAGGCTCTTCCACCCGTCGGTCGTATGTGACGCATCGATCGCAGAGCGGCAGGCGCTGACGACATCTTCCGCCTCGACCGTGATCTCCGCACGGTAATGGGCAGGGTATTCGCAGTGGACGGTGAAGGTCTTCATGGGGCCGGACTCCTGAAGGTTGGCAAAGTGGGAGACCCAAGCGGTTCGGGTCATTCGTACCGGGGACGCTCGGCCGGATAGGCGAGAGGGGGCCAGCCATCGTGGACGCGGGCCTCGAAGCGCCCAGCGGAGAGGACGCTGCTGATCGGCCGCGCGTGGTCGCCAGCGTTCCAGTCGCGATCGAGATGCGCCTGAACCTCGGCCGACATTCGCCGGGCACGATCTTCGTGACCGTCGGGGAAGGTGACGCCGAAGGCGGTCAGCGCCGGGTCGGTGCAGAGTTCGCCGGCATCGTACCGTAGGGTAGGCAGGGTGGCGTCTACGAGAGAACACCCCACTGCCCCCCTCCGAACCGGACGTGCAACTTTCACTGCATCCGGCTCTCCGCTCCGGGCACTGTAGAACGAAAGTCCGGCAGCTTCCCTGCATGAAGGAGTTGATGACAGGGCGCGCAAAGCGGCCTCGTCTTCCGGGCCCGTTCGGCGTGAAGCCTCCGGAACACCGGCCCATCCCTCATGCGACGCACGGGGTTGCTGTGGTGAAGATGGAACGGTCCATCGGTGCCGCCACATGCGGAGCATGCTTGGGCGAGCACTCGGTCAGTCAGGTTGGTCCTGCTTAACCGAAGAGCTTCCGTGCGAGGCGTGTTGTCGACCGACGGCCAGAACACCGGCCTACGATCGAGTTCCGCCAGTCGCCAAACCGCGATCCTCCTCTCATCCCTCCCAACGCCGATACGCACTACGTACCTGCCCGGGCCAACCCTGAGGCGCCGGAGCGAAGCCATTAGGCTTGTCCGATGCTTGTGCGCGAGCGTCTTGAACAGACTACCGCGCCAGAGAAACTCGAGCTTGTTGAGTGCGCCTTTCACATCCACGGCCAAGGCATAGTAATTTGCAAAGCCGCGAAGTTCGGCGTTGTAGACCTTGACGATCTCCGCATCATCCATGTGAAGCAGGCCCGGACGGTGCACAGCCCGTCCCAAGTCGAACTGACCATAGCCGTGCCTCTGGCTGAACGATTGCACCTTGTCGCGCGGGACCAGCAACTGAATTTGATCCGTCACCGTCCGCTTGACTGCGACGATGCCCGTCCGTGCCCGTTGTTTGACGAGCCGGTCGGACGCCGTGCGAGTGCGCACGTCGTAGCCAAGGAACCTTGCTCCCTTCCGAGCCTCGCGGATCCCGCTTTTCAACGGGGACGTTCGGAGCTCAAGCTCGCTCGCGAGGAAGCCCTCGATGGCGGCCTTGATCTCTTTGGCCTCGGCCCGGCTGCCGATAACCCCCAGAAGGAAGTCGTCGGCGTACCGGACGTAGCGAAGGCGTCGAAAGTCTGGATCGAACGGGTCCGTCGCGGGTAGCTTGCGCATCGCCGCGAGCGTCTCCTTTATTCGGTCCAGCCATGGTTGGATTTCATCAACCTGCCCTTTGTCACGCAGCGCAGCCACGCGCTTCCGGGCGTACTCGGAACGGCGCTGAAGGTGCCTGTATTCCGCCGATTTGCGACGTTGGGCACCCTTGTCGAAGCCAGCGACGAGCCCTTCCACATAATGGTCAAGCTCGTGCAGGTAGACGTTCGCGAGCAGAGGCGAGACGATGCCTCCTTGCGGCGTGCCACTATAGGTTTCGTGGAAACGCTGCTGCTCCAGATACCCTGCCTTCAGCATCGCACTGATGAGAGCGGTAAACCGCCTATCATCAATGCGACGTTCAAGCAGGCTCAACAATTTCTCGTGAGAGATGTTGTCGAAGTATCCTTCGACATCGACTTCGATCAGCCACTTCACGCCCTTCCATGTCTTGCGGACATGGTCGAGCGCCGTGTGACACGACCGCCCCCGTCGAAAGCCGTGTGACCGATCAGAGAAGATCGGTTCATAGACTTCGTTCAGGATCATCCTGACCACTTCCTGCACCAGTCGGTCGGTTGCAGTCGGGATGCCGAGCGGTCTTGTTTTACCGTTGGTCTTGGGGATGTGGACGCGCCTGACCGGCTGCGGGCGATACGTGCCCGCCGAGAGTTGCGCGATCACCGCATCGATCCGGCTTTCGTCGAGATCGGTTACGGCCTCACGGTCGATGCCGGGGGTCTCTGCCCCACGGTTCTGTTGGATGCGGCCCAAAGCTTCCACCCACAAGGAGCGGGATAGCAGCAGTCGGAACACACCGTTCACACGTTTGCCGGTCAAGGCAATCGTTCCAAGTGATTCCAGCCTTTTCAAGGCGGCACAGGGTTGCATCAGCAGACCTCCGCCCTGGTTCGATGCTGGATCGAAGCTGCCGCACTTCCCCCGCTCGGTTGCGCTTTCGCTCGGGTCACCCCGAACTTATACGGCCGACCGTCCCTCACCGAGGCAAGGGCTGTCCCGGCAATTACGCCGGGTGTTCGGGTAATATTGCGGCTCCGCCGCCATACAGGTCGATAACTCGACCAGCTACAGGCGGTCCCGTAGTTACGCGTGAAAGGAGATAAGCTAACGGTCTTAGGTGGCCTTTTCATCTCTAGTCCTCCGAAGGAGGTCACGCCGACAAGGTTGGCCGGTCAAGTCGATGGTACGGACTTGGCCGCTTCTCGGGTCCGAGCTGGTAGAGTGGACCCGACGCGTCGGTGCGGGGTTTCAGTCGCTTTCCTCGCCGCCAAGGGTTTAGGCCGCGAGAGATTGGGCTTCACGCAGTGTAGCGTTCACCATAACCGTCTTGCCCTGACCCGTTGCTTCAATGCGACTATTCACTTTGGGCCTTTTCCGAGCATGCTATGGTCCCGTTCTCCTTTCGAAGTTTCAGCCCGAGGGCACCGGTAAGCTCGGTGGGCAGATGCCATTGCCAACAAGCATCACGTCATCAGACGCACTCCTTTCTCGCGCCACAACGGCGCACACCAGCCCCCTTCTTCGGGACCGCCATAGAGCCGTTGCGTGAGGTAGACGGCGACGCTGTGCATGATCGGTTTCCTTCATCTGGGCGAGCACCAAGCTCCCCAAAGCCGAAAGCCTCCTTTCCTCCTACCGAGCGATCATGCGCCCGATCTCGAACACTGCAGCGTGGCGCGCATCAGTCACGGGCGCGGTATGTTCAAGGTTTGCGCCGTACCGGTAGGTGCGACCGTCGCATTCGATGAGGTCGAAGAGGTGGTCGAAATCCAGGACATTGTCCGGGATCAAGTGGCCAGCGCCGGCAAGAATACCAGCAGCGAGCGAGTGGTTGCCTCCGATCACGAAGCCGATGCGCCAAGGAAGCCATAGCTCGACACGGTGATTGGAGTCCTGCCGCCAGTCTCCCCCGTACATTTGTCGCTCTGCATCCGCTTGATCGATCTTCGCACGGCCGATGAAAGCCATCGCATCGATGAAACGGTCATGGCTCCACGGGCAGGGCAGAACACAATCGTGACCCAGATCGAGGGGAAAGTCGCTCGGCCGAAGTTCCCGAGGACGTCGACTGTCGCCATAAGCCAGATCCAGCACGCCTTCGAAGAAG
Source organism: Sphingomonas sp. S6 (assembly GCF_043498045.1). NCBI lineage: Bacteria > Pseudomonadati > Pseudomonadota > Alphaproteobacteria > Sphingomonadales > Sphingomonadaceae > Sphingomonas > Sphingomonas sp. S6. The sequence continues at coordinate 10,288 of NZ_JBIEOE010000013.1, read as the reverse complement.
AATGTGAAGCCAGAGATGTCTGCGGCTGCGTCCTGTCCACGTTCACCTACGGCGAGCAGTAATTCGGATTGCTCGGGCCTGAGTATCGCGGCGATAAGGTGGGGAAGGGCGGTCGGATTCTTAGTATGGAGGTCGCGCGCCGTCAGCATCAGCATGTCGAAGTGCGTGCGCGGATCATCGGCCCGCCCGGCGAGCCACCATGGCCGCGGCTTGTTTGAGCGCATCAGGCGGCGGATCCAGGACGGGCGTTTCATGAGACCACCTTATTGAACGAGCGCCGTTGCGGCGCGGTTGAAGTTTTCGAGCCAGTGACCCAGCGGGGTTCGTTCCTCGAGCGGAAGCACTGCCTGAGCGGCCTGGAATGCAATTAGTTCGGTTGGCGCGGTTTCGATGATGTGGTCGATCTCCGCCGGGGGCAGGAGGCCGCGTTCACGGATGAACTCGGTAATGCTGCCGGGGCGCGGGGTCGCGCCGCGACGGCCAAGGACCGGCTTACGCCAAAGGCCGTCGACGTTGCGGAGGCGCGGCTTGGCCCGTGCCTCCATCAGCACGATCACGCGCAGTTCTGAAATCGAAAGCTCCAGCACCTCGTCGGGCTTGATGCTGCCGCAGAAGAATTATGTCGCCATTGAGACGATCCATTCCCTTTGACGGGATAAGGATATTGTCCCATTATCGATCGGGTCGGGGCAATAAAATGGAAACGCCCAGTGTCATGTCGAGGGTTCAGTGCATCTTTTCCCGTTCGATCCTTGGCTCGGCGTCGAGCCTATACTTCTTGATGGGACGATGATCCGGCCTGCGCTTGATGACTCCATAAAGCAGGACGCAATCAAATACTTACCCGAAACAAATCTCCCTTCTCTCCTTCATTCCGACGGAAGCCCCGTTGTAGAAGTCAATTCGTTCATCACGTTCCTGCGATCCGATGGCGTGTCCCTTGCCAGCGCAGGCCACTATGCTCGAGATCTTCAGGTCTTTGCCCGTTACCTGCGGGATGCGCGTTCAAAGTCGTTACTCGACGCATCGAGTGCCGACGTAGGGAAATATCGCAGCCTTCGGCTCGAAGGGCCGGGCGAGCTCCGACTATCGGGATCGTCTTGGAAGCGCACCTCTGCGGCGCTAACGCGGTTCTATCAATGGGCCGCCAGCGAGGACGCAGGACTGATATCAGTTGCGCCGAAAACCAGATTCCGCCGTGATGGCGCGGTTGCCGAAGATACGATCCGCATGATCCCGCTCGAGGATTACGTTCTGTTCCGAGACCAAGGCCTGCTCGGTGGGGGTTACGCGAACGGCATCACTCACCGGCGGAATCCGATGCGCGATGCCGCGTTCGCCGAGCTGCTTGTGACGACAGGGGTTAGGCTCGAAGAAGGCGCAAGCCTTCTGATCGGTGAGCTTCCGACGACGAACGCCCGCGTCTTTCACGGCTGTCGCAGCACCATGATCGACCTGCCCGCCAGAATCACCAAAGGGCGCAAACCTCGATCAGTGCCGTTCCCGAGGCGGGTAGCCAGTAACTTCATCGACGCTTATATTCGCGAGGAGCGGAGCCAGTTGGTCGATCGCTGGCGACGCGCGGGTGGGGTCCGGACCATGCGGCAGCCGCTCATCGGCACGCTTGCAGGCGGGCAACGCGTTTTGATCAAGGGCGAGCGGCGCCCTCGATCACTGGCGACTCTGCGCATCGACGAACGACGCAACCTCCTATTGCTGCCCGGATCGGGCGCACCATTGGAAAGTGCGCAGCCGGCAGCATTGTGGCTGGCGCAGGACGGCCAAGCCCTCACCCCCGCGGCATGGCAGTCGATATTCCGGCGTACCAGCAAGAAGTTGTCGGAGGACATGGGCTGGGACCTACACGTATCGCCCCATACCCTCCGGCATACCTTTGCCGTCTACTGGCTTACACACCTCGTCAAAGCGGAAGTGATGAGGCTCGACGATCGATCTGTCCCGGATCGAACCGAGGAAATCTACATGAAGGTTGTCAGCGACCCCTTGCGCCGGGTCCAGCGATGGCTGGGTCACGCCAGCGTCCTGACCACTGAAAAATATCTCACCTACCTCGATGAAGCCTTCGAAATCGTAGATCAGGCGGCCGAGGCGCTGGACTCTCGTCTGATGGGCTTCTTCTAGCAGTGGGTCGCCCTCGCCTCTCGTTCCGCGATTTACCTCCGCAGCAGGATGAGGAGCCGCGAGCCGACGCGATCGTAGCCTATCATCATCGTGACGGTGTCGGGCGCGAAATGACCTGGTTGCTGCACGAGGTGGGGAACGAAGGCCTGGGTCGCGATCTTGCCTTGTACCTTGGGCCGATGATGAACGAGCTGTTCGCCGGCCTGGCCGTCCCGAGTGTCGAACAGTATCGACAGAGCTGGATCCCGCTCGGGAAACATCTGTCCTCCAGCGGGCGCCTCAACGGGGGGCTTCGCGTGATCACGGCCGCTGACATCGATGCCTGCGACGTTCGGGGTCAATACTCCCGGTTCCGTTGCCTTGTTCACGGCCTTCGCGCGATAGACGAACGAAACCCTGATCTGCTTCGTCCGGATCTGAAGGCGCGGATCAACTTCACGAGCCGGCACAACGGAACGGCATTACGGCCCCGCGAACCGTTGACACCGTTCGTCGCTCGCGTCCTGAAAGACGCCGCTGATCGCAGCGTGGTAGCTACACGCGAAAGGATCTTGTCGGGCCGCGAGCAGATCGAAGCTTTGCGAAACAAGCCGGAGAGGAGCCGCTTTGAGAATGTGTTCCTGAGGGTCGCCGACGGCACGCGCCCCGCTCGAAGCGAGTTCGACATGTTCAAATATCGCAAGGTTGCCATCGCCGCGGCCAGCGATCTTCTCGTTCTGACCCTGCCTGATGCGATCTGCTTCATCATCGCCATCGCGCTCCGGGTCGAAATGCCGATAGAATGCCTGCGGACCCTGCGGCGCGACTGCCTGAAGAACCCCGCGAGAGGGTACGTCTCCATTGAATACACAAAGGGACGAGGCGGCCCCCGCGCGAAGATCAAGCGCGAACGCGTGCGTGATGGTGGAATTAATACGCCCGGCGGACTCGTTCGCCTTGCCCTCGAACTATCCCGACCCGCCGCCGAGCGAATGGCCGATCGAGGGGACCCGAATGCGGATTACCTGTGGGTGGGCTTCGTTGCAGCCGGACTGCCGAGCTGGCGGCGGTTCAGCCTTTCTACCCACAACTTCTATGCCGCGATCAGGAGCCTTGGGCTCGTCGACGAAGCGGGCAAGCCGATAACCAAGATCGTTCCCGCCCGGCTAAGGAAGACGGTGAAGCGGGACAATTACTTGCGCCACACAGGCCACCTTCGGCGCTTCGCGAGCGATCACTCGAAGCCAGTTGCCGCTCGGCATTATGCCGCGGTGGACGGGCTTCGAGAAGAGCATGCACGCTCGGTAGCGGTCGCTGAAGGTCAACTGTTCGACATGGCGATGATGCCGTTGGTCCTGCCACCGAAGGAGGAAGTCAGCGCGCTCGCATCCGGCCTCTCGATCGGAAACCAAAAGCTCGACGCAGGCGCGGTCGCGTCGTTGGTCTCAGGCGATGCCGATACGTTCCTTGGCATGTGTTCCGGCTTTTGGTCGAGCCCTCTTGGGCGGAACGACAACGGCTCCTGCGCCACCGCGTTCACCGGCTGCCTCCATTGCTCGAATGCAGTGTTCACCGCACGAAAACTGCCTGCATTGCTGACCTATCTGACATGGCTAGCTGAACGGCGCGCCGTCATGACGGAAGCGGAGTGGCACGAGCGCTACAGCGCCGACCATAATCGAATTATGGTACAGATACTCCCCGTGTTCGACGCTGGCGATATCGAACAGGCTCGGTCCACGGCGGAAAATGCCGCTGTGGCGCCAGCGCTGCCGCCACATCTTCAGCGGGGCTGAACATGCGTCGGGTTCTGGAACGTGCCGAAGCATCTTGGCGGATTGACCGTTCGGCATTGGTGATTCCGCCCCAGATGGTCGTGAGTGGCCGTGAGCAGCAGAATATCTCTCTGGTCGGGGACGATAAGTGGCTGCTCGAATGTGCCATCGCGCGGCCGACAAAGGCCCATGAAGCCTGTATCTGCTTCGGTCGGATCGCCGATGCTGATGAGCGGGAGCTCATACGAGAATACCTGTTCCTGTCTTTAAACTACGACTCCCGAGACAATGTGCGCGGCCGCCTCGGCGTCCTGAAACCTGGTTCGCTGATGCAGGTCGGCAATATAATCCGGCATTTTCTACAAGAAGTGCGGGAAGCCGGACTTCGACTCCACGAGATCGATCAGCCTTGGCTGGATCAGTGGCTGTCCGCGAAGCGGCACCTCGCACCGGCAACTCTTGTCTACAAGATCCTCTGCGTACGGCGACTTGCGCTCTATACGCCCTCCCTGTCGTTCCGGGGAATCGAGATAGCTCCTTGGGGTAACCGTTCAGCGACTAGGATCGCGGGATACCGGGGTGGCCGAGAAAATGTCACACCGCGAATACCGGAAGCCATTAGCGCGCCGGCGTTGCGGTGGGCCATGTTCTACGTCCATCATGGGATCGACGATCTTATCGCCCGACATCGTATAGCTGGCATCAACATCGCCGCGCGTCGGCAGAGAGTGTCACCGAAACTAAGCGACCAGCGCCTGCGCGCTTATTTGGATGCGCTTGAAGCATCGGGCTCTGGAGTACCGGCGACCCAAGATGGTCGACCCGCGTGGCCAGAAATCTGCAAGGCCAGCGGCCTCGGCGTGGCAGTGCTGAAGGCACGCTCAGCTATGCTCGAGAAGGCAATCTCGCAACTCGGAACCGAGCGCCCAGGCGCAAGCAGTGGTTGGGCCAGCATGCCAGGAACAAACATTGCGTGGCGGTCGCATCTTCCCAGCTTCAGCAGCCGTTATACCTTCATACCGGCGATAGCCGCGTGCTATCTCGTAATCGGCCTATTATCAGGAATGCGCGGCGAGGAAGCGGCCGCGCTCAAGCGTGGTTGCCTCAGACTCATGCGCGACGAACATGGGAAGGTTAAGGGCTACGAACTCGTCGGAAGAATCTTCAAAACCCGTAAAAACGTCGACGGCGCTGAACATCGCTGGACCGTGATAGAGCCTGTTGCCAGGGCCGTATTGGCAGCAATACGGTTGCAGGACTATCTACACAACAGCGCCGATCGAACGGAAGCGCCGCGAGATGATGAGCCCCTGTTCAAACCGGCCTTGATTCGGGGGGTGGGCAATGTCCAGCTTACGGCGCATCAATCGACCGTATACCTGAATTACTTTGCCAAAGAGTGTCGCCGGCTCGCCGAAGAAATGGCAGCGGCGGCGCCCGCCGAAGCCGACCGCATACTGGCACTTTATCATATCCCGGACGAGGGTGATGAACCCTGGCGGTGGCGCACGCGTCAGCTCCGCCGCACCCTTGCATGGTACATCGCCAGTCAGCCCTTCGGCGTGATCGCGGGCATGATACAATATGGGCACGCGAGCGCCATGATGTTCGAAGGCTATGCGGGCACTTCCCAATCCGGCTTCCGTTCGGAGATCGAAGAGGAACGTCGCCTCGCTCAGCTCAGCGATATCGTCGAGATGTACGAGGACTGGAAGGCAGGGATCAATCCAGGCGGCCCCATGCGATCGAAACTCGTCGCCGAATTTACAAGCATCAGAAACAAGATCGGAGATCTGCCCGGCACGGTCGTTGATGATCGGCGCCGCGCAAAAATGCTCTCGAACACCGCCGTCACGCTTCATCCGGGTTATATCAACGACTGCTTCTTCTATGCCGACCACGCCCTCTGCTTGAAGGTGAAAGGAGCTGAGGCGCAGCCGGCATTTACGAGGTGCCAGCCTGCTCGTTGTCCGAACAGCGTGGTGGCGAGGCGGCATGTGCTGGCTCTGCAATCATGCATCGCAGATGCCGAGACCATGAAAAATGGCAAGAACATCAGCCCGATCCAGAAACACGCCATTGAGGCACAGATCGATATTTACAGGCAGTTGCTGGAACAGGTCGAACGATGACGACGAAAGCGAACCCTCCCCGGAAATCGCAAGCCACCGTCGCGCTGCTTGACGCCTATAACCGCTTGCGCGACGGCAAAGGCACCGCGACGAATGGCAAGCTGAGCATAACCAATGTTGCGCGCGAGGCGGGGGTCAGTCGAGCGACGGCCTATCGATGCTCCAAACTTCTCGCTTTGTTCGATGAAGCTCCGAAGCCGCCGAAGGCTAAACCACAAAGCACGAGCGGCAAGGCCGAGCTGCGAAACGTGATCAACCAGTTGCTCAATCGTATCATCATGCTGGAGGCTGCGTTGGAAGCCAAAGACGCGGAACTCCGGCAATTGCGCTCAATGCTGCCAAAACCACGGCCGGCCGACTCATGATGCGAGCAAGTCCTGAGGACATTACAATCGACGCCACGTTGCACGCTCAATTCGCTCTACGCTACATGGCGACGCGAGACCGCCACGGGCGGGCTACGCATTGAAGGCAGGTTCAGTGTAAAACCCTCCCCGCTTGCGCAGCACTGATCCTCCCCTGCACAACGCTTGATGGATTTTGGTTGGGCCCATCACTCGACGAAGAATTCCCTCAATCAACGGCCCGCCTGCGACCAGCAGCTTGAATGGGTATCTCGCATGTAAATGACCGCGATTGGCCGTAAGGAGAACGGCAGGTATGGACCGCGGAAGGCAAACAACTGCCATTCTTAGGCTGGCGATGCAGGCCCCAATGCTTCGATAATACGGCAATCCGCAACGATGCCGCCATCGCAGGAATCAATTACCGCCTTCAGCTCTTTGCGAAGCGCCGCAAGGTCCGAGAGCTTGCGGTCAACTTCAAGTAGGTGCTCTTTGGCGATCCGGTCGATACCGGCGCAATCGCAGCTGCGGTCGCCCGAGATGCTTAACAGCGCACGGACCTGATCGAGCGAAAACCCGAGGTCGCGGGCCCGGCGGATGAAGGACAGTCGGCCAAGTTCCGCCTGCCCATAGTCCCGGTAGTTGCTCGTTGTCCGCGCCGGCTTAGGCAGCAGGCCGATTTTCTCATAATAGCGGATCGTCTCGATCTTCGTGGCCGTAGCCTTGCCCATATCGCCGATCGTGAATGCCATACCCTTGACCCTGTAGTTGCTACAGGCCCTATATAGCCTGTCATCACCGAAACAGGAGATGCATATGGCCGGCGGATGCTGCGGCGGATCACAGGACAATACCGAAAAGCTGAACGATGCGGCATGGCGGCGCGTGTTATGGATCGCGCTTGTGATCAACGCGGTCATGTTTGGCGTGGAGATTGTCGCCGGTGTCACTGCCGGGTCTGCATCGCTCAAGGCCGATGCGCTCGACTTCCTGGGCGACGCTGCCAACTACGCGATCAGCCTCGGCGTCGCGGGCATGGCGCTGGCGTGGCGAGCGCGGGCGGCTATGGCCAAGGGCGTATCGATTCTGTTGTTCGGGATTTGGGTGCTGGGCAACACGATCTGGATGGCGACGCAGGGCATAGTTCCAGCTGCTGAGACCATGGGGATCGTGGGCGTGATCGCAATGGTCGCGAACCTTGCCTGCGCCGCGATGCTCTGGCGTCACCGCGCGGGTGACGCCAACCGGCGCTCGGTCTGGATCTGCTCGCGCAACGATGCGATCGGCAATATCGCCGTGGTCGCCGCAGCGCTGGGCGTGTTCGGCACCGGCACGGGCTGGCCGGACATCGCTGTCGCAGCAATCATGGCCGCGCTCGCGCTGTCCGGCGGATGGCAGATCATCCACCAGGCGCGCGGTGAACTGAGGAGCAGGCCTATTCTCCGCCGAAGCGAATCCGCACCCCTCCGTTGAGGACAAACCCGTCGGTCGGTGCCCAGGCATCGACCGTCCATGCCCCCGCCGGTGCGCGACGCGGCAGGAGCAGCCGGTCATATTTCGTCTGCCGCACATTGAGCAGGTTTTCGGCATTGAGGAACAGGCTGACCTTGCCCAATATCACTTCGCCCATAGCGCCGAGCTGGACATAGGACCTGCTTTGCGTCCGGTAGGGATTGTCGTCCGGTATAGTATGCCTCGATCCCGAAACGGCCACGCCCTTCCTTCTCCCACATTCCGACAAGGCCCGCGCTGTCTCGGGGCGTCAGTGGTACGATCCGCCGACCAGAGCCATCGAGATCGGGTTCATTCGCGGCGACATGCACGTAGCTGCCGGTCAGAGACAGAGCCTGCCAGCGATAACGTAGCAGCACTTCGGCGCCGCGCGTCCGCGTGACGCCATCGGCATTGATGAGCGTGACATGATCCGCGTCCACCGTCTGCAACTGTTGGGCATGGTCAATGCTCGAGGCAAACAGGTTGAAGTTCGCTTCGAACGGTCCGCTGGCGTAGCCGAAGTCGATCGACCCGCTGTTGGCAAACTCCGCTTTGAGCTTTCCATAAGGCAGAAGGCGCGCAAGGCCATTGGCCTCTGTCTCCTCGACAAACGGTGTCGGCGCGTAGAAGCCGCGTCCAAGCGACGCACGGATCGTCCAGGGCCCAGGGCGATAGAGCGCGGAAAGGCGCGGGCTGACATGTGAGCCATAGTCGCTATGCGCATCCCAGCGCAGGCTCCCCGCCAGGGTCAGCCGGTCGGCCAGTTCCTGCTCACCCTGCACGAAAAGCGCGGGCACGGTATAACTGTAATCGAAGGCTGAGAACGCTTTGGACCGATAGTCGTCCAACTGGATCGCAGCGCCTGCCAGCCATGTCGTCTCGCCTGCCTTGCCGCCGAGCGAGGCCTCAGCGAATGCCGTGCGGTGGCGGTCATTCTCCACTGTCTTGCCGAAGACATGGCGATGCGATTGGGTAACGCCGGACGCGCGCAAACGCAGCGTGCCGATGCCTTCCAGCGGTGTTTCGGCCGTGAGGCCGAGGTCGTAGCGCCGGCTGTGCAGCGTCTGCGCGAACGGCGATCCGTCCGGCGCATTGGCTTCCGGCATCGTTCCGCCGTCGCGCTGCTCCGCCATCGCGCCGAAAGTGACCAAGGCTTTGGTCCCATCGGCAGTGTTGACAAACAGACGGGGCCGGACTGTGAAGCGCTCATAGCCGGGCATGTCGGCCCAGCCGTCATCGTTCAGATCCTGTCGGCTTTGACGGTCATAGCCAGCGGTGACCGAGGCACTGAACACGCTGCTGAGCGGCGCGGCGACATACCCCGTCACATCCTGTCCGTCACGACTGGTAGCATTGAGCAGGAGTTCGCCTTGCGACTCGCTGGCCGGACGACGCGACACCAAATTGATGACGCCGCCCAGTGCTGAGGGACCGTAGAGCGCCGATGCCGCGCCCTTGATGATCTCCACCTGGCCAAGATCGGTGGGCGGGATTTGCAGCAGACCAATGGAGGGTGTCTGCCCACCATAGAGGGGCAATCCGTCGGCCAGGATCTGCGTGTAGCGGCCCTTGAGGCCTTGGATGCGGACATTGGCCGCGCCTAGCGCGGGCGATGTGGTCTGAACCCGCACGCCCGGCGTCTCGCTGACGAGCATGGCGATGTTGCCGGGGCGCATGAGGAGCTTTTCTTCAATCTCCTCGCGATTGATGACATCGACACGGATCGGTTCGTCCTGAACCCTGCGCCCCGTCCGTGTCGCCTGGACCACAATCTCGGTCTCAGCCTCCTCTGTGTGGTCGGCCTGGACCTGTGCTTGCGCATAGGCTGTACCGGCCATCATGGTTGCAATAACCAGCGCGCTGCTCCCGACACAGACCCTGCCGGCACGAACCATCAAACTCACATTGCCCCCGTTCCTGCCCGACATCTGACGCCGGGTACGGAAGGCTCCATAAGACCTGTAGCGACTACAGGGTCAAGAACGGTTTTCAGGATCTGCTATTGGCCGTTGAAACGTCCGGGACGGTGCGCATTGCGTCGGGAGCGCGCGTAGGCCCGGACATTCTCCTGACGGTAACACCGGCAGCCTTGTGTAAGCCGCGCAGCCGATGATGACCTTCAGAAGGCAGCGTGACAGGTCAAGCAGGAACAGTTATCAGGGGGCGCCGAGAATAGAGTAGCAGGGTGGTGTCTCCTGCGCCCGCATATCGTGGGTTCTTCCCTGCCGCGGCGTCAACCTGACCATGTCGGGAAGACGCCTTGTTATGACAGGGCCGTGCTTTCCGATGGAAAAATGCTGATTCCGAGGGAAGCCGCCCCCTCATTCCGAAATGATGCCGCCCCCCTGTTCCGAGAATTACTCGCCCCCTGATTCCGAGATGATGTCGCCCCCTTTGCGGGGATGACGATGAAGGTCCGCTG
>NZ_JBIEOE010000012.1:0-79682 GCF_043498045.1 Sphingomonas sp. S6 | reverse complement strand
GAAGCGCGGCAATCCAGGGCGTCATGGTGCGGCTCTGGATTGCCGCGCTTCGCTCGCAATGACGCAATACGGCAGTCTGCACCGGATCTGCACGGCCCGCGCACAGCCTGAGCACCACCTGCCCCATCCCGCCTCGATACCCGCCCGCCATCCCTGCCGCGCCCTTGCAAAGGACGCCGCATGCCGCATCGCTCGCCCACGCCCCTGCTCGCCAAGATCGCGGCGACCGCCGCCGTGATCTGCCTCGTCGAAGCGCTGGTGATCGACGCCGCCGCGTTCCTGTGGACCGCCGCGCTCGGCTGGATCGTCGCGCTGATCGCCACGCGGCCCGCCCTCCGCCGCAGCCGCGCCGCGCTGGTCGCGCTCGCCGCCGCCACGCTGTTCGTCGCCGCAATGTTCGACGATCCCGGCCCCCTTGCCGTTCTGCTGTTCCTTGTCGCGATCGTCCTCGCCGCACTGCTGCCACGCCGCCGGTTCGATACGGCGATCGCCTGGGGCCTGCGCCTCGCCTGGTCTGGCCTCAGCGCGCTGCTGCTGCCGATCCGTGACGTCGCCCTCACCGCGCGCGTCCGTACGCGCCGCGCCCGGCCCGGCATCCGCCCCGGCGCCGTCGCCGCGATGCTGGTCCTGCCGGTCGCCGGCGGTGCGCTGTTCCTGACGCTGTTCGCCCAGGCCAATCCGCTGATCGAATCAGTGTTCGCCGGCATGGTCCTGCCCGATATCGGCGTCGTCCTGTGCCGCGGCGTGATCGCGATCATCGTGCTGCTGCCGGTCTGGGCGACGCTGCGCCCCGATCCCCGCAGCACGGCATGGGATGGCGCGCTGCCCGCTTTGGCGCTGCCGCAAACGGGCATCGCGACGCTGATCCTGTCGCTCGCCACCTTCAACACGATCTTCGCGATCCAGAACGCGCTCGATCTCGCCTTCCTGTGGAGCGGCGCGCCGCTGCCCGCCGGCGTGACGATGGCGGACTATGCGCATCGCGGCGCCTATGCGCTGATCGTCACCGCACTGCTCGCCGGGCTGTTCGTGCTGGTTACATTGCGGCCGGGCAGCCCCGGTGCCGCCAGCGTCGCAGTCCGCCGGCTGGTGACGCTGTGGATCGTCCAGACGCTGCTGCTCGTCGCCTCCAGCGCGTTGCGCACGCTCGATTATGTCGATGCCTATTCGATGACGGTGCTGCGCCTGTCCGCGCTCATCTGGATGGCGCTGGTCGCGACAGGCCTCGTGCTGATCCTGTGGCGACTGCTCGCCGGCCGATCGAGCGCATGGCTGGTCAACGCCAACGCGCTCGCCGCCGCGCTCGTGCTGACCGGCTGCACCCTCGTCGATCTGCGCGCCACCGCCGCAGCGTGGAACGTGCGGACGGCCATTGCCCGGGGTCCCCGCGCGCAGCCCGACCTTTGCTATCTTGAACGGCTTGGCGCCTCCGCGTTAGTGCCGCTCGCGCAACTTGAGCGCCGGACGCGCGATCCCGCGCTGCGCAATGCGATCGCCATGATCCGCTCGAATGCACAGGTCCGAGCAATGAACCGCCAGGCAAGTTGGAACGGCTGGTCGTGGCGCACGGCGCGTCGGCTGAACCAAGTCAAAGCCCTGACCGGTGCACCGCAAGCGGCGCAGAGGCCCGCCCCCGACGGCTGGTTTTGCAACACGGTCGCTGCGCCAGCCACTGCCGCCCCGGCAACCGCCCCATTGACGAAAGCCGCGCAACGATGATCCTGTGCCCGATGCCCCGCACCGTGCTGATCGTCGACGACGATCCCCATATCCGCCAGCTGCTCGCCTTCGCGCTCGACAAGGCTGGCCTGTCGCCGGTCGAGGCGGCGGACGGCGAGGCGGGGCTGGCGATGGCCCGGGCGCACAAGCCCGACCTCGTCGTCCTCGACATCAACATGCCGCGCATGGACGGGCTGGAGGTCTGCCGCCGGCTGCGCGGCGCCAAGGATGGTGGCGGCGACACGCCGATCCTGTTCCTCTCCAGCCGCGACGACGAGATCGACCGCGTGCTTGGGATCGAACTCGGCGCCGACGATTATGTCGTGAAGCCCTTCTCCCCACGCGAGGTCGTCGCGCGCGTGATGGCGATCCTGCGCCGCACCGCCGCCCGTCCGCCGCAGCTCGACGAAGCGCGCACGCTGGGCCACGGCCGCCTGACGCTCGACCTCGACGGCTGGTGCGCCGCCTGGGACGGCGCGGAGGTCGCGCTGACCGTCACCGAATTTTCGATCCTGCGCCTGCTCGCCTCGATGCCCGCCAAGGTCTTCAGTCGCGACGCGATCATCGACCGGCTGCACGGCCCCGGCTTCGCCATCACCGACCGCACGATCGACAGCCACATCCGCAATCTGCGCCACAAGTTCGCGACGGCCGGCGCCGCCGACCTGATCGAGACGCGCGCCGGCATCGGCTATCGCCTCGGCCCCTGCACCGGCACGTGATCGCCGCGCTGAAGGATTGGGCGAAGCGCCACTGGCCGCGCCTGCGGCTGCGCACGATCCTGTTCGCGACGCTGTTCGTCGTCGCCGCGCTGCCCGGCTTCGGCGCGGTGTTCCTGCGCGTCTACGAAAATACGCTCGTCCGCCAGACCGAGGCGGAGCTGGTCGCGCAGGGGGCAGCGCTCGCCGCCGCGGCGGCCGCCGACTGGCCGGGGACGACGCCCGCCACCCCGCTCTACCCGGGCCGCATCGTCGTGCCCGGATACGGTGTCGACCTCAGCCTCACCCCGATCCTGCCCGAACGCCCCGACCCGGCGCCCGCGCCTGCGCCCGCCCCGGATGCGGTGGCCGCCGCGCCCCGCCTCGCCCCCGTGCTGCGCGCGACGCAGATGACGACGCTCGCCTCGATCCTGCTGCTCGATCGCAACGGCCGCCTTGTCACCGGCGGCGGCGGCCTTGCGGCGCTGCCCGAAGTCGCCGCCGCGCTGCACGGCCGGCCCGCCACCACGCTGCGCCGCAACGGCGCCTATCGCGCGGTCTATCGCTTCGAATGGCTCAGCCGCGCCGCCGCGATCCGCATCCACCATGCCCGTCCCATCGTCGTGAACGGCCGCGTCGTCGGCGTGCTGCTGCTGTCGCGCACCGCCCGCGCGCTGTTCCGCGGGCTGTATGAGGATCGCGGCAAGATCGCGATCGGCATCGCTGCCATCTTTGGCCTGCTGATCGTCATCAGCGGCGTCATCTCGCGCGGCGTCACCCGCCCGATCGAGCGGCTGGGCCAGGCGACCCGCGCCGTCGCCAGCGGCCGGGGCAGCGTGCCGGAGGTTCCGCCCACCGCCGCGATCGAAATCCAGGGCCTCTACGCCGATTTTGCCGCGATGACCGCCGCGATCGAGCATCGCTCACGCTACCTGCGCGACTTTGCCTACGCCGTCAGCCACGAATTCAAGACGCCGCTCGCCGGCATTCGCGGCGCGATCGAGCTGCTCCACGACCACCCGGACATGGCCGCGGCCGACCGCACGCGCTTCCTCGCCAATGTCGATGCCGATGCGCAGCGGCTGACGCTGCTGACGACGCGCCTGCTCGACCTCGCCCGCGCCGACATGACCGCACCGGGCGAGCCCTGTGCCGATCCCGCCGGGGTGATCGCGCGCGCGGCGGACGCGGTGCGCGGCCCGGCCTTTGGGGTCGAGACGACGCTCGCGGCTCTTCCACCCGTCGCGCTGCCCGCCACGACGATCGAAACGACGCTCGCCACGCTGTTCGACAACGCCCGTCAGGCAGGGGCCGGCACCGTGCGGATCGACGCCGCCACCGACACCGCGCACCTCCTCCTGACGATCCGCGACGACGGCCCCGGCATCGCGCCTGCCGATGCCGCGCGCCTGTTCGAACCCTTCTTCACCACCCGCCGCGGCCAGGGCGGCACCGGCCTCGGCCTGTCGATCGCCCGCTCGCTGCTGGAGGCGGGCGGCGGCACGATCGCGCTGGAGGCGGCACATCCCACCAGATTCCGCGTGACGCTGCCGCTCCTCTAACCCACGCCGTCACCAAACCGTCGCCCCAGCGCAGGCTGGGGCCTTAAGCGGCTCCTGTCCCGAGCCATCACCGGGAGATCCCAGCCTGCGCTGGGATGACGGAATGTGACGGAGGTGACGAAGGATTACTGCGCTTTCGCCTGCACCTGCGCCTGCTCCACCGGCACAACCGGCAGCAGCACCGCGCTCGGCGTCTTGCCGCCGCGCTCGATCGTCACCGTCGCTTTCTTATAATCCCCCGGCTTGGCGAAGAAGATGTTCGGCACATACGTCTGCGGATTGCGGTCGTAGAGCGGGAACAGGCTCGATTGCACCTGCACCATCACGCGGTGACCCGGCTGGAACACGTGGTTCACCGTCGGCAGGCGGAACTTGTAATGCTGCACCTTGCCCGCGGGAATCGCCGACGGCTTGGCAAAGCTGTCGCGATAGCGCCCGCGGAAGATGTCGAGGCTGATCGGCAGCTGATACCCGCCCATCTTCGGATCGGTCGCATTCTGGCCCGGGAAGACGTCGATCACCTTCACGACGAAATCGCCGTCCGTCCCCGTCGTCGTCGCATACAGGTCTGCGATCGGCGCGCCTGACACGCGCATAGGCGTGGTCAGCACCGGCGTGACATAGGTCATCACGTCGGGGCGGCCATCGGCATGGCGCTGATCGCTCACCAGCCAGTCGCCCCAGCGCCCGTCGTCGAAATTCACCGGCCGCGGCAGATGCGGCACCGGCTTGGACGGATCGGAGACATAGCTGTCACCCCCGGCCGCCGCCGTGTCGAAGCCGAGCCCGCCGTTCGCCTGCAGATACATCGGCTTCAGCGGCGACGCGCAGCCGCTGTCGCAGGCGAGCGGCCAGTTGGCGAACCGGTCCCAGTGGTTTTCGCCGGTATTGTAGATCGCCGCGGTCGGCAGGTTCGCTGGCGGCCCGTCCTTCAGATACTGGTCGAACAGCGGCAGCACCATCTGCTCGCGGAACTGCGCCGCGGTGTCGCCATTCCACTGGAACGGCCCCAGGCTGCGTCCTTCGCGGTTGATCTGGCTATGCCGCCACGGCCCCATGACCAGGAAGTTGTTGCCCGTCTTCCCCTTGGCCTTCAGCGCCTCCCAGCTCGTGATCGCGCCATACATATCCTCCTGGTCCCACAGGCCCTGTTCCCAGATCGTCGGCACGTTGGAGGGGTTCGCGCTCAGCAATTTGTCGAGCGCCTGCCCCTGCCAGAAGGCGTCATAGGCCGGATGATCCGACATCCGCTTCCAATAGGGCAGCTGATCATAACCCGACTTCTTCGCCCAATCCCCGGCAGAGCCGGTGCGGAAATTGTCGTAATCGTCCCACCCGCCGGTCGGCGGCAGCGGCCCGCCGCTCTTGTAGCCGGTCTGCCCGCCCAGCCAGGCGATATTGGCGAGGCGGAACGCACCGTAATGGAACCAGTCGTCGCCCATCCACCCGTCGATCATCGGGCTTTCGGGCGCCGCGACCTTCAGCGCCGGGTGCGGGTGCAGCAGCGCCATGACAACGGTGAAGCCTTCGTAGCTCGACCCGATCATGCCGACGCGTCCGTTGGACTGCGGCAGGTTCGCCTTGTTCACCAGCCAGTCGATCGTGTCATAGGCGTCCGTGGTATGGTCCACCTTGGTGGGGTTCAGCGGACCGATCACCGGCCGCGTCACGACATAGTCGCCCTCCGATCCGTATTTGCCGCGGATGTCCTGATAGACGCGGATATAGCCGTTCTTCGAAAAGATCTCGTCCGACAGCGGCAGCGCATTGACCATCGACGGCGAATCGCTGCGATTGGCGCGGCCCGAGGCGTTGTACGGCGTGCGCGTCAGCACGATCGGCGCGTTGGTGGCGTTCTTCGGGATCACGATGACGGTGTGCAGCTTCACCCCGTCGCGCATCGGGATCATCACGTCGCGCTTGATATAATCGTTGTCCGCGCTCGGCAGTACGAACTTCGCCGGGATATCGCCCCCCGGCGGCGCCAGATTGGGGTTCGTCTGCGTCTGGGCCTGCACCCCCACCGACAGAAGCGCGATCGAGGACAGCAGCAGGACGGAACGACGCATCGGGGGATCTCCGGCAGATATGTTGCCGCATGCTAGGGCGAGAACGCGGCAGGGTACAAGCCACGCGCCATCACAATTCCTCCCCGGCACGGGGAGGTGGCACTGCGCAGCCGTGACGAAGGGGACTTCCCCGAAAGCGAGGCGTTTGCGGCAAGCCCCCTCCACCCCGCCGCTGCGCGGCGCGGTCTCCCTCCCCGTGCCGGGGAGGATTTACACCGCCCACATCCCCACGTCCTTCTGCTGTCCGATCAGCGCCAGGCCATGCGCGATCGAGGTCAGTTCGCCGCCCGTCGCCAGCCGCGCCTCGCCGAACCGCTCGGCGAACAACCGCCGGATGCGCGGCGTCAGCGACGTACCGCCGGTCAGGAACACCCGGTCGATCGCCTCCGCCGCAACGCCCGCCGCCGCCAGGGCCTGATCCACCGCCGCATCGATCCGCGCGACATCGGGGGCGATCCAGCTCTCGAAATCGGCGCGCCGCACCTCCGCCGCGATGTTCAGCCCCGCGCCCTCGAACCGGAATTCCGCGACCTCCGCTGTCGACAGCGCGCGCTTCAGCCGCCCGACCGCGTCGTACAGGCGATAGCCCTCTTCCTCCTCGATCACCGCGATCATCCGCCCGATCGCCTCCGGATCGGTCGCGTTGCGGCGCAGCTTCTCCAGCTCGGCCAGCGTCTTGCGGTTGCGCATCAGCGCGAGGCGCGACCAGTCGGCGAAATCGGCGAAATAGCCGCCCGGTATCTCCAGCACCTTGTCGAACGAGCGATAGGTGCCGCCCTTGCCCAGCATCGGCATCACCAGATGTTCGACGATCCGCCGGTCGAAGCGATCGCCCGCGATGCCGACGCCGGCATGGCCCAGCGGCTCGCACCGCCGCCCCGCGCCCGGCGCCGCGATCCGCACCACCGAAAAGTCGCTGGTGCCGCCGCCGAAGTCGGCGACCAGGATCGTCGCCGGCTCGTTCAGTCGCTCGGCATAGCTGAACGCCGCGCCCATCGGCTCGTAGACGTAATGCACCTCCGCACCCAATTGCGCGAACACCGCATCGTAGCGCGCCTTGGCCAGCGCCTCGTCGGGCTTGGCGCCTGCGAACGTCACCGGCCGGCCGACCACGACGCGATCGGCGCGTGTCATCGCGCCTTTCGCTCGCGCCGCCATCTTCGCGACGAACAGCTGCCCCAGATCCTCGAAGCGCATCCGCCGCTCGAACACCGGCGCGGTATCGAAACTCGCATTCGCCGCCACCGATTTGAACGACTGAATGAAGCGGCTCCCCTGCGGAAAGTCGAGATATTCGCGGATCGCCCACGGCCCGGCCTCCGACAACACGCCGCCGCGCCCGCGCTCGTCCTCCCAGAAACACAGCGCCGACCGGAACACCGCCTCCGTCCCCTCGGGCGCGTCGAGCGAGACGAGCGCCGCCTCGCCCCCTGAGGCGACCGCGGCGACGGAATTGGTGGTGCCGAAATCGAGGCCGAGCGTGCGTGTGGTCATGGCGGGGGCGCATCGACCGCGCGGCTGCGGGGGTCAAGCCGTTGCGTCCCAACTCCGGCACACCCACACCGTCATTCCCGCGCAGGCGGGAATCCAGAACCTCTAACGGCGCGGCTCCGTCGAGGACCTGCGCGTCTGGATTCCCGCCTCCGCGGGAATGACGGAACCATAATTTCCATTCGCCACTGCCACCCGCCCCACCCCAGCAATCTTTCCTTACACGATTGAACTCGAACCGATTCGGCCCCGAAGCGTTCGGCATCGATGCGGGGGACCAGGGGCTTCATCATCACCGGCGGCTGCGTCCTGCTCGCAGGCTGCAACACGCACCAGTCGACGCTGGCCCCCTTTGGCGCCGACGCCGCCGACATCCGCCACCTGTTCCTGCTGATGCTGGCCGGCGCGGTCGTCATCGCCGGCGCGCTCGCGCTGCTGATGCGCCATGCGGTGCGCGCGCCCGAAGGCGAGCTCGGCCTGCAAGGCGGCATGCGCCTCGTCCTGTGGCTCGGCGGGATCATCCCCACGATTTTGCTGCTCGGCCTGCTCGTCTATTCGCTCCCCTTCATGCGCCCCCGCCCCATCGCGCCCGCCGATTTGCAGGTCGCGGTCGATGGCGAGCAATTCTGGTGGCGCGTCACCTATCGTCCCGCCGGCACCGCCCCGGTCGAGACCGCCAACGAAATCCGCATTCCCGTCGGCCGCACCGTCGCCTTCCGCCTGACCGCGGCGGATGTCGTCCACAGCTTCTGGATCCCGGGCCTCGCCGGCAAGATGGACATGATCCCCGGCCGCACCAACACGCTGGTCGTCCGCGCCGACAAGGCCGGGCGCTACCGCGGCCAGTGCGCCGAATTCTGCGGCCTCAGCCACGCGCTGATGGCGCTCGACGTCGTCGCGATGGAACCCGCGGCGTTCGACACCTGGCTCGCCGACCAACGCCGCCCGGCCACGTCCCAGGGAGAAGGCGCCCGCCTGTTTGCAGCCAACGGCTGCAACGCCTGCCACACCGTCCGCGGCGCCGGTCCGGCCGGCCGCATCGGCCCTGACCTCACGCATTTCGGCGCGCGGCCCACGCTCGCCGCCGGCATCCTGCCGATGACGACGCACAACGTCGCCGCCTTCATCCGCCATCCCGAACAGACCAAGCCCGGCGTCCGCATGCCGGCCTTCCCGCAACTGACCCCAGCCGAGGCCACCGCCATCGCCCGCTATCTCGAGGGCCTGAAATGAGCCTCCACGCCCAGGACGACCCCGCGCTCCGTGCCGCCCAGGAAGACCGCCTGCGCGAGGTGTGGAAGCCGCCGTCGGGCTGGTTCTTCCGCTGGACCGACGTCAACAACAACCGCATCGGCGTCTGGTATACGCTGACTGCCTTCGGCTTCATGCTGTTCGCCGGCGTTCTCGCGCTCATCATGCGCACGCAGCTGGCGGTGCCCGACAACGATCTCGTTTCGGCGAACACCTTCAACCAGCTGTTCACGCTGCACGGCTCGATGATGATGTTCCTGTTCGCCGTGCCGATGTTCGAGGCGGTGTCGATCATCCTGCTGCCGCAGCTGCTCGGCGCGCGCGACCTGCCCTTCCCGCGCCTCTCCGCCTTCGGTTATTGGAGCTTCCTGCTGGGCGGCGTCTTCGTCGGTGGGTCGATCTTCTTCAACGCCGCGCCCGATGGCGGCTGGTTCATGTATCCGCCGCTGACCACGCGGACCGACCTCAGCGGACTCGGCGCCGACATCTGGATGCTCGGCCTGTCGTTCATCGAGGTGTCGTCGGTCGCCGCTGCGGTCGAGCTGATCGTCGGCGTGCTCAAATGCCGCCCGCCCGGCATGCGCCTCAACCTGATGCCGCTCTACGCCTGGTACATCCTGGTCGTCGCGGTGATGATCCTGTTCGCCTTCCCGCCGTTGATCGCGGGCGACCTCTTGTTCGAGATGGAGCGCCTGCTCGGCTGGCCGTTCTTCGACGCGGCCAAGGGCGGCGACCCGTTGCTGTGGCAGCACCTGTTCTGGATCTTCGGCCACCCCGAAGTCTACATCGTCTTCCTGCCCAGCATCGCCCTGTTCGCGATGCTGATCCCCACCTTCGCGCAGCGTCACCTGCTCGGCTATCCGTGGATCGTGCTCGCCGCGGTCGGCACCGCCTTCCTGTCGTTCGGCCTGTGGGTCCACCACATGTTCGCGACCGGCCTGCCCAAGATCAGCCTCGCTTTCTTCTCCGCAGCGTCCGAAGCCGTGGCGATCCCCACCGGCGTCCAGATCTTCGCCTTCATCGCGACCTTGTGGGCGGGCAAGGTGAAATGGTCGACGCCGCTGCTCTACGCCAGTGGCTCCCTCGCGATCTTCGTCATCGGCGGCCTGACAGGCGTGATGGTCGCGATCGCGCCGTTCGACTGGCAGGCGCACGACACCTATTTCGTCGTCGCGCACCTGCATTACGTGCTGATCGGCGGCACGCTGCTGCCGCTGTTCGGCGGCCTGTATTATTATTGGCCGCTCATCACCGGCAAGAAGCTCAGCGACCGCCTCGGCCGCACCGCCTTCTGGATCATGTTCGTCGGCGTGAACCTGACGTTCTTCCCGATGCACCTGTCGGGCCTCGAAGGCATGCCGCGCCGCGTCTTCACCTATCCCGCCGACCTCAACATCGGCTGGCTCAATCTCGCCTCGACCGCCGGCTCGTACCTGTTCGCAACCGGCGTTCTGGTGCTCGTCCTCGACCTCGCTCTGTCGCCGACGCGCCGGAAGGCGCCGCGCAATCCGTGGAACGCGGGCACGCTCGAATGGCTGGCGCACCCCGATGACGAGGATTGGGGCATTCGCTCGGTCCCCCTGATCGAAAGCCGCTATCCGATCTGGGACCAGAAGGATTTCGTGAAGAAGGTCGACGAAGGCCGCTTCTTCCTACCCGACGCGGAAGAAGGCCGGCGCGAGACGATCATCACCTCGGTCCTCGACGCGAAGCCCGTCTCCGTCATTCGCCTCGGCACGCCCAGCGTGAAGCCGATGATCACCGCCGTCGCGCTGGGCGCGGTGTTCATCCTCACCACCTATCACCTCTATATGCTCGCGGCGGTCAGCGGCGTCGTCACGCTCGCCTGCGTGTTGTGGTGGCTGTGGGACACCGCCGAAATCCCCGAAAAGCCCGCAAAGCCGATCGGCCACGGCATGACGATGCCGCTCTACATTGCCGGCCCCGCCGCACCCGGCTGGTGGGCGATGTTCATCACGATGATGGCCGACGCCACCGCCTTTTCCGGCCTCGTCTTCGGCTATTATTTCTACTGGACCATCCACCCCGATTTCGGCGCGGGCTTCGACGGGCCGGGCGCCAGCGGCCCGCTGGTGGCACTCGGCCTCAGCCTCGCCAGCTGGGCGGCGACCGTCGCCGCCCGCGAACTCAACCATCGCAGGCTCGTAACGCTCGCGCGCGTGGCGCTCGTCGCGGGCGCCGCCGCCGCGCTCGCCAGCATCGTCGCGGCGCTGGGATCGCTCGACGGCCTCGATCCCAAGGCGAACGTCTATCCCGCGATCGTCTGGGTGCTGATCATCTGGACCGCCGTCCACGCCGGCGTCGGCATCGTCATGCAGCTCTACACGCTCGCGCGCAGCCTCGCCGGCCGCATGACGCCCACGCATGACGCCGACCTGCGCAACATTACCGTCTACCAGCATTTCTTCGCGCTCACCGCGCTCGTCACGTATCTGACGGTCGGCCTGTTCCCGGAGGCGGGGCTGTGAAGCGCTTTCTCTCCCGTGCCCGCAGCCTGCGCGTCACGCTCTGGACGCTGATCGTGCCGCCCACGACCTGGGCGGTGCATTTTCTCTTTTCCTACCTCTGGGCCGCCGTGTCCTGCGCGAAACTCGGGCAATGGGCGCGCTTCCCCACCGCCTTCGCCATCGGCACCGCCGCCGCCCTGCTCGTCATCGTGGCGTCGGGTTTGATCGCCTGGCAGCAATCGCGCACGCCCGGCGATCCGCCGCCCCATAACGAAGGCACCGACATCGATCGCCTGCGCTTCCTCGCTTATGCGACGATGCTGCTCGCGGGGCTAAGCTTCGTCGCGGTCATCTTCACCGCCGCCCCCGTCATCGTGCTGAGCGATTGCCGATGAGCCGCGCGCCCCTCCTCGCCGGGCTTGCCTTGGTGCCGGTCGGCTGGGCGCTCAGCCCGTTCGGCATGACCGGCCATATGGCGGCGCACATGATCGCCGTCGCCATCGCCGCGCCACTCATTGCGCTCGGTCTACAGGGCAGCCGCTACGATCCCGCCACGCTGTTCCCCCGCCTCGCCACCCCGCTCGCCGCCGCGCTGGTGGAGGCGGTGGTGGTGTGGGGCTGGCACGTGCCCGCGCTGCGCCGCCTCGTCGCGCATGCGCCGCTATGGCTTGCGGTCGAACAGGCGATGTTCCTCGCGGCCGGTCTGCTGCTCTGGTCCGCCGTGCTCGCCCCCCGCCACCGCGCGGCCGGCGTCGCCGCGTTACTCGTCACCTCGATGCACATGACGCTGCTCGGCGCGCTGATCGGCCTCGCGCCACGGCCGCTCTACATGCACCACGCCACGGACGCGCTCGCCGACCAGCAGCTTGCCGGCGTCGTCATGCTGCTCGTCGGGGGCATCGCCTATCTCGTCGGCGGGCTGGCAATGCTCGGCCGCCTGCTCCAGCCGCGCGAGGGAGCGCCCGCATGACGATCCGCATCACCTGGTTGCGCGCCATCCTCACGCTGGCCCTGCTCGGCGCTGCCGGCATGCTGTTCGCCTGGTCGGGCGTGATGAATCTCGCCGCCTCGTCGGGCCATTGGAAGATCACCGACTGGTTCCTCCACTGGGCGATGCGCAGCTCGGTTCGCACGCATGCCGCCTTTACGTCGCCCGACGACCCCGCCGACGCGCGCAGCCTCGTCAGCGCGGCGGGCCATTTCGCCAATTCCTGCGCGGTCTGCCACGGCGCGCCGGGCGTAAAGCCCTCGCCGGTCATGCAGGCCGCCACGCCCCCCGCGCCGGACCTTGCGGTCAACGCCAAGGAATGGACCGACAAACAGCTGTTCTGGATCCTCCAGCATGGCGTCAAATACACCGGCATGCCCGCTTGGGCGGTGCAGGACCGTCCCGACGAAGTACGCCGCATGGTCGCCTTCGTCCGCCGCCTGCCCGGCATGACGCCCGCGCAATACAAGGCGCTGGTCGGCGAGACGAACCCCGCCGCCCCGCTCGCGCAATGCGCCGGGTGCCACGGCAGCGACGGCCGTGGTCGAGGGGTGCCCGACATGCCGATCCTCGGCGGTCAGTCGCAGGAGGCGTTGCTCGCAGCGCTACAAGGCTATGCCAGCGGCACCCGCTCCAGTGCGGTCATGCAGCAGGTCGCGATGCGCATGACGCCTGCCGAGATGCGTGACGCCGCCCGCGCCTATGCCGCCATGCCCGGCCTCGGCACCGCGCCCGCCCCCACCACTAATGCCGACGCCGCCGCCGCACGCATCGTCAGCCAGGGCCTGCCCGCGATCCAGCTGCCCGCCTGCGCCAGCTGCCACGCTCCCGGCAAACCCTATCCCGTCCTCGCCGGCCAGCGCGCCAGCTACATCGCCCAGCGCCTGCGCCACTGGCGCGGCGACGACACCGTGGTCGACGCGCGCAAGAGCCACGCGACCATGCCCGTCATCGCCCGCCGCATTCCCGAAGAGATGATCGACCCGCTCGCCCGCTATCTCGCCGGGCGGTGATCGGGGGGGATTCACTCCCCTCGTCATCCCGGCCTTGAGCCGGGATCCCGCTTCTTTCTCTGCGACGATGAAAAGCGGGACCCCGGCTCAAGGCCGGGGTGACGGATGGAAAGGGCCCCTACCGCGCGCGCCCCACCTCATCACCCAGCTTGATCTCGAACAGTGTCGGCCAATATTTCCCCGTCACGAACAACCGGTCGTGCGCCGCGTCATACGCGATGCCGTTCGCCACCGCGTCGGGATCGGGATTGTTGATCTCCGCGATTAGCGGCCTGAGGTCGATCAGCGCCTCCACCTTGCCGCTCGCCGGATCGATGCGCGCGATGAAGCCGCTCATCCACACATTGGCGAGGATCTTGCCGCCGACATATTCCAGCTCGTTCAAATTCTTCAGCGGCCGCCCGTTCAGCGTCACCGCGAGTCGGCCGCGCTCCGCAAAGCGCACCGGGTCCATCCGCCGCAGCACCGGCGTGCCGTCCGACAGCAGGATCGACGTCGCGTCGCTGGTCATCCCCCAGCCCTCGCCCGCATAGCGGAACGGCTTGCCCGTCTGCGTCAGCGCCGGCAGCGCCCAGCGGAATCCGATGCCCGTCTTCCACGTCACGCTGGCCAGGCTCTTCTGCCAGCAGGCAATCCCCTCGCCGAACAATTGGGGCGACAGCCGCGCGCGCGTCACCACCTTGCCGTCGTCCAGCGTCACCCGCCGGATGTCCGACGCGCCTTCCTTGCCCGTGCTTTCGTACAGCGCGCCGCCGCAGAACAGCAGCCCCTCGGTGAACGCCCCCGAATCATGCGGGAAGCGCGCGACCACGTCGGCGGCATAGACCGGCACGCCCGATTCGGCGTCGGTCGCGGGCGCGGGAACAGGCTGGGCGGCGGGCGATGCCACAGCGCGGGGTGCCGCCCCCTGCGAGGCCTTGGCCTGCGGCGCAGCCACCGCCGCCTGCCGCGACACGGCCGCTCCCGCAGCCCCCAGAACCGCCACCGCCGCGGCGATCGCCGCCAGAGAAGATCGTGCCATCATCGGCACATGCCGTCGCACGCCCGCCCGAAAAACGCAAAAGGCGGGCGGTGCTTTGAGCGCCCGTTCCTCCGCGCATGCGACCAACCGTCATCCCAGCCATCAACCGTCGACCCAGCGTTTCACCGTCATCCCAGCGCAGGCTGGGATCTCCCAGTGACGGCGCGGGACAAGAGCCACAAAAGACCCCAGCCTTCGCTGGGGTGACGTCCGGGTCGAGGGATCAGGGCCATCGCCCCCCTCCCGTCGCGCCCGCCCGCGCCGCGCCTCAACCGCCTACGCCCCCGAAACGCAAAAAGCCCGGCACCTGCGGGATGCAGGGCCGGGCCTTTCACATTAGCGAATCGGGACGATTACGAAGCCGGCGACAGGTTCACCGCGGCATACTTGCCACGACGGTCGACCTCGAGTTCGAACTGCAGCTTGTCGCCTTCGTTCAGCGTGCCCATGCCGGCGCGCTCGACGGCCGAAATGTGCACGAATGCGTCGGGCTGGCCGTCATCGCGCTGAATGAAGCCGAAGCCCTTCATCGCGTTGAAGAACTTGACCGTACCGGTCGCCTTCTCACCGGTCAGCTGGCGCTGCGGGCCACCGGCGCCGCCGGCGCGCGGACCACGATCGCCGAAGCCGCCTTCACGCGGTTCGCGGGGAGCGCGCTCGGTCACCGCCATCGGCTCGCCGTCGATCTTCAGCTCGGTCGCCGAGATGCGGCCACCGCGGTCGACCAGCGTGAAGCCGAGCGGCTGGCCTTCGGCGAGGGCGCTGAGGCCCGCCTGCTCGACCGCCGAGATGTGGACGAACACGTCTTCGCCGCCGTCATCACGGACGACGAAGCCGAAGCCCTTCTGCGCGTTGAAGAACTTGACCACGCCGGTGCCTTCGCCGACGACCTGCGGGGGCATGCCGCGGCCACCGCCGCTGAAGCCGCCACCGCCGCCGCCGCGGAAACCACCGCCGCCGCCGCCGCCGAAGCCGCCACGGTCGCCGCCGCCGAAGCCGCCGCCACCGAAGCCACCACCGCCGAAGCCGCCACGATCACCGCCGCCAAAGCCGCCGCCACCGAAGCCGCCGCCGCCGTAGCTGCTGCCGCCACCGAAATCGTCGCCGCCGAAACCGTCGCGCTTGTCGCGACCACGTCCGCCACGATTGCCGCGGCCACCTTTGTCGTAACTCATAACCCTATTCGTCTTCCCGGTTCGCCCGCATCCAATCCGTCGAAGAACCCGTGCGCCGGACGACGAACGCGAGCCTCCGGGCGCCAAACCTATTGCGCCTTGGGAGCTGCCATAGCGCACATTACAAGTCCCCGCGAACAAATTCGTCGTATCTTGGGTGCAAGTCGTGCCGATACTTGCCCATTGTGGCCGCCACAGCACGTTTATCGCTGTGGTGCGCACGTATCGCGATGTTTCGGTGACACAATGTTAATCGTTGAGCCGCGCCGCGGAGCCGCGTAGGGCTGCGGCATGACCGTTCACTTCCACGAGGAAGACCTCCCCGCCGACGTCTTCGCTCCCGGCGCATCGATCGCCGTCGACACCGAAACCATGGGTCTCATCACGCCCCGCGATCGCCTGTGCGTCGTGCAGCTGTCCGATGGCGGCCCCGACGAACATCTCGTCCGCTTCGGCCCCGACAGCGATTATGCCGCGCCCAATCTGAAGGCGGTGCTGGGCGACCCTGCGCGCGTGAAGCTCTATCATTTTGGCCGGTTCGATATCGCCGCGCTCCAGCATTATCTCGGCGTCGTCGCCGCCCCGGCATACGACACCAAGATCGCCTCGCGCCTGATTCGCACCTACACCGATCGTCATGGCCTGAAAGAACTGGTCCGCGAACTGCTGGGGCAGGAACTCAGCAAGCAGCAGCAATCGTCCGACTGGGGATCGCCCGAACTCAGCGACGCGCAAAAGGATTATGCGGCCAGCGACGTCCGCTTCCTCCACCGCCTGAAGACCGAGCTGGACCGCCGCCTGATCCGCGAAGGCCGCATGGAACTGGCGCAGCAGTGCTTCGACTTCCTGCCCACTCGCGCAGCGCTCGATCTCGTCGGCTGGCCCGAAATCGACATCTTCGCGCATGCCTGAGGCGATGGCGGCGACCGGCGATGGCCTGGCGCGCGTGCGGACGGCACGCCAGCGCTGGGCCGCGCCCGGCAGCCGCCACGACCGGCTCATCACCTTGCTCAACAGCGGGCTGCCGATCGCGATCGGCGTGCTTGCCGCCTTTCTCGTCATGGCGCCGCTCACCGCCAGCAACGAAGTCTCCTTCGTGCTCGACAAGAACAAGGTCGAGGTCGCCAAGGAACGCATGAAGCTGCAGGCCGCGACCTATCGCGGGCAGGACGACAAGGGGCAGGCGTTCACGCTCAACGCCGGCTCGGCGGTGCAGCAAAGCAGCAGCGTGCCGATCGTCCAGATCAACCGCATGGCCGCCGATCTGCAGTTGCAGGACGGCCCGGCGACGCTGCGCGCCGATCAGGGGCGCTACGACCTCAAGACCGAACAGATGAAGGTCGACGGGCCGATCGCGGTGCGCGGCCCCAACAACTATCGCCTCGACACCAGCGATGCGACGATCGATTTGAAATCCAAGACGATGCAGAGCGATGGCAAGGTCACCGGCACCGTCACGCAAGGGAATTTCAGCGCCGATCGCCTGAACGCCAATCTCGACGATCGCACCGTGCGCCTCACCGGCAATGCCCGCTTGCGGATCGTGCCGGGAAGGACGAAATAGCCGCCCATGCGCGCGCTCCCTTTCCTCATCCCGGCCGTCCTTGCCCCGGCCATTCTCACCGTCGCCGCCCCTCTGGCCGCGCAGACCGCGCACAATTCGAACGCGCCGATCGATTTCGGCGCGGACACGATCGAATTGCAGGACAAGGCGAATCGGGCGGTCCTGTCGGGCAATGTCAATGTCCGCCAGGCGGAAATGACGCTCACCGCGGCGCGCATGACGGTGTTCTACACGGGGCAGGTGATCGGCGGGAACCCGCAGGTCTCGCGTCTCGACGCGAGCGGCGGCGTCACGGTCAAGCGCCCGGATCAGACCGCCAAGGCGCAATATGCCATCTACGATCTCAACCGCCGCGTCATCACGATGCTGGGCGCGGTCACGCTGACACAGGGCGGCAACACCGTGAACGGCGGCCGCCTGACCATCAACCTCGACACCGGCCGCGCCGTGATCGACGGCTCCTCGGTCCGCGGCTCCGCCGGCGCGCCCGGCGCCACGACCAGCGCCGCCCCCAACGGCCGCGTGACCGGCACCTTCTCGGTGCCCAAGCGCAACTGAGGCACCGGGGCAGCCGCCCAATGTCTCCGTCACCCCGGACTCGTTCCGGGGTCCACTCTGCGGCGAGGGGGCCGGCCGGAGCCTCTTGTCCCCCTCCTTGCGGCCCGGTGAACCCCGGACCAAGTCCGGGGTGACGGGTCGCCCGCAGCCCCCACCCATCGCAAGGGGGCTTCCCTCCGCGCCCTCCCCGCGCCATGACGCAAGCCGCATGCACGAAGCTTGCCAACGGGCCCTCCGCCGGCAACGCTCCGCTAACCCTTTGATGCGAGGCATCAGCCGATGGACGCCGTGACCGACCTTCAAACTGCCGAAGCGATCCACGAAGCGCCCGCCAACCGCGGCCTGCAAGCGATCTCGATCGCCAAGTCCTACGACAAGCGCGTCGTCCTTACCGACGTCTCCGTCTCGGTCGACCGTGGCGAGGTGGTCGGCCTGCTCGGACCCAATGGCGCGGGCAAGACGACCTGCTTCTATTCGGTGATGGGTCTGGTGAAGCCCGATTCGGGCCGCATCATGCTCGATGGCGAGGATATCACCCGCCTGCCGATGTACCGCCGCGCGATCCTGGGCCTCGGCTATCTGCCGCAGGAAACCAGCATCTTCCGCGGCCTGTCGATCGAAAAGAACATCGGCGCGGTCCTCGAACTCTCCGAACCCGACAAGGCGAAGCGCCCCGCCAAGCTCGACAAACTGCTCGACGAATTCGGCCTCACCCGCCTGCGAGCCAGCCCGGCGATGGCGCTGTCGGGCGGCGAACGCCGCCGCGCCGAGATCGCCCGCGCGCTCGCCGCCGATCCGTCGATCATGCTGCTCGACGAACCCTTCGCCGGCATCGACCCCATCTCGATCGCCGACATCCGCGATCTGGTGAAGGACCTGAAGCGCCGCGACATCGGCGTGCTGATCACCGACCACAACGTCCGCGAAACGCTCGACATCGTCGATCGCGCCTACATCATCTACGATGGCCGCGTGCTGTTCGCCGGCTCGCCGGAAGAACTGGTCGCCGACGCCAACGTCCGCCGCCTGTACCTCGGCGAGGGCTTCTCGCTGTAGGGATATGGAGACGGCGGTCCCCCCAACCGTCATCCCAGCGCAGGCTGGGATCTCGTGCGACCGGCGCTCACGGTCGAAGAAGACCCCAGCCTGCGCTGGGGTGACGGTCTGATGTCTCTCGCCCCCCGCCTCGACATCCGCCAGTCGCAATCGCTGGTGATGACGCCGCAGCTGCAGCAGGCGATCAAGCTGCTCGCGCTGTCCAACCTCGAAATCGAAGGCTTCATCGCCGAAGAGATCGAGAAAAACCCCCTGCTCGAAGCCGCGCAGACCGAAGAGGTCGTCCGCCCCGAACGCATCGAGCGTGACGAACCCGCCGGCGCCGACGATCTCGTCACCGGCGCCGCCAAGGCCGATCCGCTCGACGTCGACTATGCCACTGAAAGCCACCAGCAGGACAGCGTCGCCGACGGTGGTGGCGGCTTCGACGGCGCGCTCGGCCTCAACGGCGGATCGGGCGGCGGCGGGGTCGGCGGCGAAGACGGCATCGACTTCGATTCGTTCGCGGAAGGCGACAAGAGCCTCGCCGACCACCTTCTCGCCCAGGCCGGCGCGGTCATCGACGGCCCCGACTGGTTCATCGCCCAGCATCTGATCGACCAGATCGACGAGGCGGGCTACCTCACCGTCCCCCTGCTCGACATCGCCAATCGCCTCGGCACCGCGCTCGCCCGCGTCGAACATGTCCTGGAGCAGATCCAAACGCTCGACCCCACCGGCGTCGGCGCGCGCGACCTGGCCGAATGCATCGCCTTGCAGGCCAAGGAAGCGGACCGCTACGATCCCTGCATGGCGCGGCTGATCGACAATCTCGATCTGCTCGCGCGCGGCGAGCTCACTCGCCTCAAGCGCATGTGCGGCGTCGATGACGAGGACATGGCGGACATGATCCGCGAGCTGCGCAGCTACGATCCCAAGCCCGGCTGCCGCTACGGCGGCGAACCCGCGCCCGCGGTGACGCCCGACCTGTTCGTGATGAAGACCAAGGCCGGCTGGGGCATCGAACTCAACGCCGCGACGCTACCGCGCGTCCTCGTCAACCGCCGCTATTATCACGAACTCAGCCACGGCCCGCAGGACAAGAGTTCCAAGGCCTGGCTGTCCGACGCGCTCGCATCCGCCAATTGGCTCATCAAGGCATTGGACCAGCGTCAGCGCACGATCATCAAGGTCGCGACCGAAATCGTGAAACAGCAGGAAGCCTTCTTCCTGCAAGGCGTCGCCCACCTCAAACCGATGACACTCGCCAAGGTGGCCGAGGCGATCGAAATGCACGAATCGACCGTCAGCCGCGTGACGAGCAACAAATATTTGAGCTGCGCGCGCGGCGTCTTCGAACTCAAATACTTCTTCACCAGCGCGATCCAGGCGGCCGACGGCGGCGACGCGGTGTCGGCGGAAGCAGTCAAAAGCGCTATCCGCGCGCTCATCGCCGGCGAAGGCGCCAAGATCCTGTCCGACGACACATTGGTCGAACTGCTCCAAGCCAAAGGCTTCGACATCGCCCGCCGCACCGTCGCCAAATACCGCGAAGCGATGGGCATCGGCAGCAGCGTCCAACGCCGCCGTGCGCGGGCGTTGGGCGGCTGATCCGCCTCGCGTCACCCCGGGCCTGACGTGAGGCAACGTTTCCTCATCCTACGCTCGGTCGAAAAGAAGCGGGACCCCGGCTCAAGGCCGGGGTGACGGGGAATGTTACCGGGAACCCCAGGCCGATCACGAGCGAGCCTCCTACCCGCCAAACGAACCCAGCCCCAAGCCCCCCACCCCTTCGTCACCCCGGGCTCGACCCGGGGTCCCGCTTCTTCTCCCCCTTCAGCAAACACCGACGCCCCAGCCCAAATCAAAACGTCTGATCTTGACTCACCGCCCGCCCGTTTCCACCATCCCCGCATGCCATACGACCGCGGCGGCTGGGTCTACTTCATGAGCGACCGCTACCGCGGCACGCTCTACGTCGGCGTCACCGCGCATCTGACCGCCCGCATCCACCAGCATCGCACCGGCGACGGATCGGATTTCTGCCGCCGCTACGGATTGCACCGCCTCGTCTGGGCCGAACGCGGCGCCACGATCACCAACTGTATCGCACACGAAAAGCGCCTCCAACGCTGGCACCGCGACTGGAAGATCGCGCTGATCGAACGCAACAATCCCGATGGGCGCGACCTGTCCGACCAGCTCGCCTGATCCCCCCACCCCCATCACGCAACCGGCGCCACCCCACTTCCGTCACCCCGGCCTTGAGCCGGGGTCCCGCTTCTTACGTCGCCGCCAAGAGAGAAGCGGGATGCCGGATCAAGTCCGGCATGACGGGGTGAGGACTTACAACTATCCGTCACCGATCAGTCGCTGATCGTCCACCCCTGTCGGGCGTCGCGGCCCCGGACCGGCTGGTTCGCCTCACGCGTGCGGCGGAAATTTTCGTCTGCGGTCCACCGGTCGTTCCCCTGCGAAGCCGGCGCCTGCGACAGCGCCACGATCTTGATCGGCTGCGCGGGCGGGGGCGATACGCGTGTAGCGGCCACCGGCGCGACAGGCGCGGCGGGAATCACCCCCCGCGGTACGGTAGGCGCCGACTCGGTGATCATTAGGCGCCCGTCGATGGTCTTCATCGTCGATCCGCCGGGCCGACCGGCCGCCAGCGCGGCGATCGCGCCGGTGCCATAACCCGACAGGAAGACCTCGCGGCCATATTCGTCGCGGTGATCGACGATCGCGACACCGGGCTGCGTGCCGTCCGGTCCGCCCAGGATGCGCAACACCTCCGCCACGTCGGCGGTGTAGCAGGCCGTTGCCTTGCGCGACCGGCAGCCGACCGGCGCGACCGCCTCTTGGCTCGGCCGCGCGTACAGCGTCGCGCTGCTTATGCCGTATGACGTCACGCCCCTGCCACCAAGCAACATGACGTAACGATAGCCCTCGTCGCGCGCCCGCTCCGCGGCCCGATACAGCGCCATGTCGATTGCCTCGTCGCGACCGCGCACGGCGGTCTCGATCTGCCACGACCCGTCCTTTGCGATCCTGTCTTCGTAGCCCAGCTTGTAGCCGATGCCATGCCAGCGCTTCATCGGCCCGTAGTACGGCGCCTCGTCGCGTCCGGCCCAGGCAGGCTGCGCGATCGCCAGCAGCAGGAGACAGGGCCATATCCGCATCGTTACCGTCCTTTTCGCAGGTACGGACGGCGCTAGCGCAGTGGCGTTAACCGCCGATTGATGCCGAGCCGGGGACGGACGCCCTCAATCGTCCTCATCCTCGAACCCCACCAGCGCCAGTGCGCGCGCCTTCATCTGGCGTTGCTCGCACCAATGGACCAGCGCCTCTTCGCGGCCGTGCGTCACCCACACCTCGCGCGGGGCGATCTCGCTCAGCGTCTCGGTCAGTTCGTCCCAATCGGCGTGGTCGGACAGGATCAGCGGCAGTTCGACGTTCTTCTGCCGCGCGCGCTGGCGCACCCGCATCCACCCGCTCGCCATCGCGGTGATCGGATCGGGCAGCCGCCGCGACCAGCGGTCGTTGAGCGCGCCGGGCGGGCACATCACGACATGCCCCGCCATATCCGCCTTCTTGGCGTCGGCGACCGGCAACAGCTCGCCCAGCCGCACGCCATGTTCGGCATACAGGTCGCACAATCGCTGCAGCGCGCCGTGGATGTAGATCGGCGCCATATGCCCGCGCTCGCGCAATTCGGCGATCACCCGCTGCGCCTTGCCCAGCGCATAGGCCCCCACCAGCACGCAGCGATCGGGGTTGGCGTGCAGCCGCTCGATCAACTTGTCGATCTCGTCGCCGGTATCGGGATGGCGGAACACCGGCAGCGCAAACGTCGCCTCGGTCACGAACACGTCGCACTTCACCGGCTCGAACGCCGCGCACGTGGGGTCGGGTCGCCGCTTGTAATCCCCCGAGACGACGACGCGCTCGCCGCGATAATCGAGCACGATCTGCGCCGATCCCAGCACATGGCCCGCGGGGACATAGCCGACCTCGACCTCCCCCATCCGGATACTCTCGCCATACGCGACGGGGTGGCCCGCCTGCTCGCCATAACGTGCATCCATGATCGCGAGCGTCTCCGGCGTCGCCCACACCGCTGCATGCCCACCGCGCGCGTGATCGGCATGACCATGCGTCACCAGCGCCTTGGCCACGGGCTCGGACGGATCGATCCACGCATCCGCCGGCTTCACGTAGATCCCGTGCGGATGCGGTTCCAGCCAGTCGCCCAATCGTGCCATCCCGCTACTACGCGCCAGATGGGCCCCCGTGTCCCATCCCCGCATATGCCGTCACCCCGGACTTGGTCCGGGGTCCACTCCGCGGCGAGGGGGACGGCCCGAACCTCTTGTCCCCCCGTGGCCCGGTGGACCCCGGAACCAGTTCGGGGTGACGGGGGATATGGCGCAGCCCGCGCGCGCCCCTACATACATCACGATGGATCTCCCCCAGCCGCTGACCGACTGGTTCGCCTCCCGCGGCTGGCGCCCGCGCCGCCACCAGCTCGACATGCTGCGCGAGGCCCGCGCCGGCCGCCATGCGTTGCTTGTCGCCACCACCGGCGCCGGCAAGACGCTCGCCGGCTTCCTCCCGACGCTCGCCGAGCTGATCGAGGCGCCGACGAACGGACTCCACACCCTCTACGTCTCGCCGCTGAAGGCGCTCGCGGTCGACATCCAGCGCAACCTCGTCACCCCCCTCGACGAAATGGGCGTCGACATCCGCGTCGAAACCCGCACCGGCGACACGCCCAGCGACCGCAAGGCGCGCCAGCGGGTGAAGCCGCCGCAGATCCTGCTCACCACGCCTGAATCGCTGTCGCTGCTGCTCAGCTATCCCGACAGCGTCACGATGTTCGCCGGCCTGAAGACGATCGTGATCGACGAAGTCCACGCCTTCGCCACCGGCAAGCGCGGTGACCTGCTCTCGCTCTGCATGGCGCGCCTCCAGCGGATCAGCCCTGCCTTACGCCGCGTCGCTTTGTCCGCCACCGTCGCCGACACCGACGGCTATCGCGCGTGGCTCGCCCCTGACGGCGACATCGGTGAGGTCGCGCTGGTGCAGGGCGAAGCCGGCGCCGACCCCGACATCACCATCCTGCTCCCCGAAGACCGCGTGCCCTGGTCCGGCCATTCGGGCCGCTATGCCGCGCAACAGGTGATGGCTGAGATCGAGGCGCACGCCACCTCGATCATCTTCTGCAACACCCGCAGCCTCGCCGAACTGATCTTCCAGGATCTGTGGAAGGTGAACACCAACAGCCTGCCGATCGGCGTCCACCACGGCAGCCTTGCGCTCGAAGCGCGCCGCAAGGTCGAAGGCGCGATGGCATCGGGCCGGTTGCGCGCGCTTGTCGCCACCGCCAGCCTCGACCTCGGCGTCGACTGGGGCAATGTCGATTGCGTCATCCAGATGGGCGCGCCCAAGGGCTCCAGCCGCCTGCTCCAGCGCCTCGGCCGCTCCAACCACCGCCTCGACGAAGCGTCGCAAGGCATCCTCGTCCCCGGCAACCGCTTCGAATATCTCGAAGCGCGCGCCGCCTTGGACGCGGTGGAAGCGGGCGAACTCGACCCCGACATCTTCCGCCCCGGCGCGCTGGACGTGCTCGCCCAGCACGTCATGGCGCTCGCCTGCGCCGCGCCCTTCGACCAGGCGGCCTTGCTCGACGAAATCCGCTCCGCTTTGCCCTATTCGGCGCTCGACGACGACACGTTCGACCGCGTCCTCCATTTCATCAGCGACGGCGGCTACAGCCTGAAGGCCTACGATCGCTTCAAGCGCCTGACGAAGGACCCCGACGGCCTGTGGCGCGTCAGCCACCCCAGGTTCGTGACGCAGCACCGCCTCAACGCCGGCATCATCGTCGAGGCGACGATGCTCAACGTCCGCTTCAAGAACGGCCGCCATCTCGGCAAGGTCGAGGAAGGCTTCGCCGCACAGCTCAGCCCCGGCGACACCTTCTTCTTCGCCGGCCTCAGCTGCGAAGTGCAGAGCATCGACACCGAAGACCTGATCGTCCGCGCCTCGAGCAAACCCGCCCGCATTCCCACCTACGGCGGCAGCCGCATGCCGCTGTCGACCAACCTCGCCACCCGCGTCCGCCACTTCCTCGCCGAACCGGAGCAATGGCACCGCTTCCCGCCCGACGTGCGCGACTGGCTGGAATTCCAGGCGAAACGCTCCGCCCTCCCCCGCCCCGGCCAGCTGCTGGTCGAAACCTTCCCGCGCGAAGGCCGCCACTATATGGTCGCCTACAGCTTCGAAGGCTGGAACGCGCACCAGTCATTGGGCATGCTCATCACCCGCCGCATGGAGGCGGAGGGGCTGAAGCCGTTGGGCTTCGTCGCCAACGACTATGCGCTCGCCTGCTACGGCCTCGAACAGGTCACCGACCCCGCCGCCTTGTTCAGCCCCGACATCCTCGAACACGAATTCGTCGACTGGGTGCAGCAGAGCCACCTGCTCAAACGCGCCTTCCGCGAGGTCGCGGTGATCGGCGGCCTCGTCGAACGCCAGCACCCCGGCAAGCGCAAGACCGGCCGACAGGTGACCTTCTCGACGGACCTCATCTACGACGTCCTGCGCAAATACGAACCCACGCACCTGCTCCTGCAAGCCGCCTGGGACGACGCCCGCGCCCGCATGACCGACGTCGGCCGCTTGGCGCACCTGCTCGACCGCGCCGCCGACACGATGCTCCACGTCGACCTCGACCGCATCACCCCCCTCGCGGTGCCGGTGCTGACCCTGATCGGCCGCGAAAAGGTCTCCACCGGCTCCGCCGACGACGCGCTACTGATCGAAGCGGAAGCGCTGGCGGCAGAAGCGATGCGGATCGATTGAGGGATAACCGGAGAGTATCCTCTCGCCCCACTTGCGGACGTTCGAGGCATCAATCAGAACTCTTGCATGAGCTACGACTTAATGGTGTTCGACCCTGCTATTGCTCCGCGCAGCAGAGATGAATTTCTGCGTTGGTATGATGACCAGACAGCGTGGGATGAGGGTCATTCCTATGACGATCCGCAAGTCACCACCCCCTTGCTTGCAGCATGGTTTGCGGAGATGTCGGAAGCGTTTCCGCCAATGAACGGCCCCCATGCGTCGAGCGATTATGACAATCCGAACGTGACCGATTACTCGATTGGCCGATCCGTCATCTATGCGGCATTCGCTTGGTCGGTGGCCGAATTAGCCTTCGCAGAAGTTGACCGCCTTGCAGTAAAACACGGTGTGGGCTTCTTCGATGTTAGCAGTAACGAAGGCGAAATCCGCTTCCCCTGAATGGCCGCCACCTCCGAAGTCGAGACATTCCACGTACGCCCATTTCAACACATTCGGTGGCAAAAACATCCTTCGTCATTCCCGCGAAGGCGGGAATCCATAACCTCTACCGTTTCGTTCAAGCCGGAAGGCCAGCCAGTCTGGATTCCCGCCTTCGCGGGAATGACGGCGGTGCACACCCCCCTCTGTCCTACACCGCACAAATCTGGCAAAGGGCCAGCATGACCCATGCCCGCCGCACCCCGCCCCTCACCCGGCGGGCCCGTCGCGGAGGGCGTTTTCGACACTTACGTACCGTCCACTTCGTCCACTTCCGCGGTGCCGAATCGGCCCGCGCAGCCGCCCGAGACTGCCTGTGACTTCCCCCCGCCGCACCTTCGCGATCATCTCCCACCCCGACGCGGGCAAGACGACGCTCACCGAAAAACTGCTCTATTTCGGCGGCGCCATCCACCTCGCCGGCGAAGTGAAGGCGCGCGGGCAAAACCGCCGCGCCCGGTCCGACTGGATGAAGATCGAACAGCAGCGCGGCATTTCCGTCACCTCGTCGGTGATGACGTTCGAGCGTGACGGCATCACCTTCAACCTGCTCGATACGCCGGGCCACGAAGACTTCAGCGAAGACACCTACCGCACCCTCACCGCGGTCGATTCCGCCGTCATGGTGATCGACGCCGCCAAAGGCATCGAGCCGCAGACGCGTAAGTTGTTCGAGGTCTGCCGCCTGCGTTCGGTCCCGATCATCACCTTCGTCAACAAGGTCGATCGCGAAGGCCGCCCGGTCTTCGAACTGCTCGACGAGATCGCCGACATGCTTGCGCTCGACGTGTGCCCGATGAGCTGGCCGGTCGGCATGGGCGGCGAATTCGAAGGCGTGCTGGACCTCACCACCAACACGATCAGCCGCCCCGAAGGCGACAGCCGCGCGTTCCTCGGCAAGACCGAGGCCGACCCCAAGCTGTCCAACCGCTGGGCGGAGGAGATCGAACTCGCCCAGGCCGGCTATGCCGAATTCGACGGCGAGGCCTATCGCAACGGCGACCTCACCCCCGTCTATTTCGGTTCCGCGCTCAAGGACTTCGGCGTCGCCGAACTGATCGGCGCGCTTGCCGAGCACGCGCCGCCGCCGCGCGCACAGCCCGCAGAACCCGCCCCCGTCGCGCCCGATAACGACGAAGTCACCGGCTTCGTCTTCAAGGTGCAGGCGAACATGGACCCCAACCACCGCGACCGCATCGCCTTCATGCGGCTGTGTTCGGGCACCTTCAAACGCGGCATGAAGCTGACCCCTACCGGTCACGGCAAGCCGATCGCGGTCCATTCGCCGATCCTGTTCTTCGCGCAGAACCGCGAAGTCGCCGATGAAGCCTTTCCCGGCGACATCATCGGCATCCCCAACCACGGCACGCTGCGGGTGGGGGACACGCTGTCGGAGCGCGCCGACGTCCGCTTCACCGGCCTGCCCAATTTCGCGCCCGAAATCCTGCGCCGTGTTCAGCTGAAGGACCCGACCAAGACCAAGCAGCTGCGCAAGGCGCTCGACGACATGGCCGAAGAGGGCGTGACGCAGGTCTTCTACCCCGAAATCGGCAGCAACTGGATCATCGGCGTCGTCGGCCAGCTGCAGCTGGAAGTGCTGCTCAGCCGGTTAGAGGTCGAATATAAGGTCGCCGCGGGCCTTGAGCCCGCTCCGTTCGAAACAGCGCGCTGGGTCTCGGCACAGGACCCCGCCGACCTGAAGGCGTTCACCGACCTCAACCGCTCGGCGATGGCCAAGGACCGCGACGGCAACCCCGTCTTCCTCGCCAAAAGCGCGTGGGAAGTCGGCTACATTGCCGACCGCTATTCGAAGGTCCGATTCGCCGCGACCCGCGAACGGTAATCCCCCTCGCCCTTCGTCATCCCGGCGAACGCCGGGATCCATGGAGGCAGAACGGTAACGGAGGCGCGCCAACGCTTATGGCGCGCAGTCCATGGATCCCGGCGTTCGCCGGGATGACGAAAGGGGTGTTGGACCGGGGTCGGCATAAACCACTCAATTCGCAGCACAATATGACGGAGCCTGTCCTACACGCCCAAGGCCTCCTATCCCCATGTTTCGTCATTGCGAGCGAAGCGAAGCAATCCAGGGCGTCCTGGTCCGGCTCTGGATTGCTTCGCTGCGCTCGCAATGACCGCCGCACTTTCTCAACCCGCACACAAACGGAAACGATACCCCTACACCGTTTCCGTTCAGGTGTTCATGTTGTCTATCTTCACCCCACCCAGTCGCGCCGCAGCGGCTTTACCGCGCACAGCATCAGCCCCGCCGCGACGACATAAAACCCCAGCGCATAGACCGTTGCATAGCGTAGCGCGTCGGCCCCATAGGCCGCGGTCATCGCGTCCGACACGCGCCCCATGATCGTCGACCCCAGCCCCAGCCCGATCAGATTGTTGATCAGCAGGAAGCTGGCCGAGGCGGTCGCGCGCATCGGCGGCGGCACCAGATGCTGGACCGCGGTCGTCACCGGCCCCAGCCACAGGATGTT
This sequence comes from Sphingomonas sp. S6, assembly GCF_043498045.1. NCBI lineage: Bacteria > Pseudomonadati > Pseudomonadota > Alphaproteobacteria > Sphingomonadales > Sphingomonadaceae > Sphingomonas > Sphingomonas sp. S6. The sequence continues at coordinate 51,237 of NZ_JBIEOE010000012.1, read as the reverse complement.
GAGCCCGTTGGGGATCAGGAACAGGAACCAGGACAGCGCCGGCGATCCGCTCATCAGCCCTGCGGCATAGAGTGGCACCGTGATCGCCCAAGCCACCACGGGCAGCTTGGCATAGACGCCGCGATCGCGCCCGCCCATCCGATCGGCCAGCCACCCGCCCGCGAACACGCCGATCGTGCCCCCGATCAGCAGCAGCGACCCGATATATTGCGACGCGGTCAGCAGCGTGAACCCGAACGACCGGATCAGAACGGACGGCACCCAGAAGGCCAGGCCATAGCCGCACAGCGAACTGAACGCCGCGGCAAAGCTCAGCAGCCAGAAACTCGGCTTGGCGGCCAGGATGCCGAACACCGTCCACACCGAAGTGCGCTCGGTCCCAGCGGCGGGATCGAACGCCCCGCGCGCCGGCTCGCGCACCACCAGCCGAAATATCGGCGCGATGACGACGCCTGCCAGCCCGACGACGATGAACGCCCAGCGCCAGTCGACATGCGCCGCCAGGATCCCGCCCAGCAGCGCCCCCGCAGCCAGCCCGATCGGAATGCCCAGCGAATAGATCGACAGCGCCCGCCCGCGCTGATGCGGCGGGAAGTAATCCGAAATCATCGCGTAGGACGGCGCAACGCCCCCCGCCTCCCCCACGCCGACGCCCAGGCGGAACGCGAAGAACTGCCAGAATCCGGTCGCGAATCCGCACAGCGCGGTAAAGCCGCTCCACATCGCCAGGCTGATCGTGATCACCCAGCTGCGGCTCGTCCGGTCGGCGACCAGCGCCAGCGGGATCGCCAGCGTCGAATAGAGCAACGCGAACGCCGCGCCGCCCAGCAACCCCAGCTGTGTGTCGGTCAGCTTCAGGTCCGCCTTGATCGGCGCCGCCAGGATGCCGAGGATCTGCCGGTCGAGGAAATTGAACGTGTAGACGACCAGCAGCATCGCCAGCACGAGCGCACGGTAGCGGGGGGTGGGAGTCATGGCATGCATAGGTATTCCCGCGCGCTAGCCCCGCCCACCCGCCACCCCGGACTCGTTCCGGGGTCCACTCTGCGGCGAGGGGGGAGAGCGGAGCCTCTTGCCGTCCCCATGCGGCCCGGTGGACCCCGGAACAAGTCCGGGGTGACGAAGGGGCAGTGCAAACCTTAAAACTTCGCCCCGACGCTCACGAACACCTGACGCGGGTTACCGTAGAAGGCCGTCGCAACGCCCTCCTTGCCCAGCGTTGGGAAGGGCTTGCCGGCCGCATCCGGGATCGGCGTCCCCGCGATGTCCGACCGGATATACTGATACCCGCTGGTCTTGTAGCGCACGTCGGTCAGGTTCTTGCCATACACGCCGATCGTGTACCGCCGCCCCTCGCCGAACGCATAGGTCAGGCCCGCATCGAGCAGCGTGTAGCCCGGCTGGTCGAGGAACGGGCTCGCCGTCTCGAACTGGTGGGTCAGGCTGCGGTAGGACACGGTCGAATTGGCGGTGACGAGGCCGTCGCCCACCGGCACGTTGCCGGTCAGCGTCCCGCTCGCCGTCCAGTCGGGCGTGTTCTGGAACACGCGGACGTTGGCGACATCGACCCCGGTCGGGCCGATGAAGGTCCGGTAGCGGGCGTGGATATACCCCACCGCCCCGTTCAGCACCACGGACGACCCGATCCCGGCGAAGTCGCGCGCCAGCACCGCGGTGCTCTCCAGCTCAATCCCCTTGATCCGCGCCTTGGCGGCGTTGGTGGTGATGCCGCAGAAGCTCTGCACCCCGTTCTGCAGACAGCCGACGGAGCCGGGCACCTGCACATCGGTGTAATCCGCATAGAAGCCCGCCAGCGCCCAGGTCAGCCGCCTGTCGAACGCCGCGCCCTTATAGCCCGCCTCATAGCTGGTGACGGTCTCCGGGCGGAACAGCAGGTAATTGTAGATATCCTGATACGTCCGCCCCGCCGCCGGATTGCTGATCGGCGCCGACGTGCCCGATCCGCGCGGATCGAAACCGCCGCCCTTGAAGCCTTCCGAATAGGAGGCATAGAGCAGATGATCCGCCGCCGGCTTGAAGCTCAGGGACACGCGCGGCGTGAAGCGCTTGAAATTGGCGATGCCGCGGAAGTTCGTCGCCGGGGTGCCGAACGGGGTCGGCGTACCGCCGAACTCGCTGGTCAGGCCGATGTAATTCGCTTTGAACACATAAGCGTTGCGCTGATCCCAGGTGTAGCGGCCGCCGACCGACAGGCTGAACTCCGGCGTGAAATCATAGGTGAAGTCGCCATAGATCGACGACGTCTCGGTCCGCACGTCGCCAGCGGTATAAGCGTCGAACCCCGGCAGCGTCGTCGACAGCAGCACCCCGAACCCCGTCGCCGCCTTCGCGCCGAGGTAATAATAGCCGACCAGACCGTTCAACTTGTCGGACGCATAGAGCAGCTGGAATTCCTGGCTCGTCTGCTCGTTGCGATAAACGGCGGGCACGTCGACGTCGGTCGCGGGCAGCGCGTCGAAGTCGATCGGCGTAAAGCTGGTGTCCTTGCGCCACGCGCTGATGCTGCGCAGCGTCAGGTGATCGGTCAGCTGCGCATTCGCGGTCATCGACAGACCGCCCGCCTGAATGTCCTGCTTGGGGAAGTTCAGCCCGGCGCGCGTGTCGAACACGTTGGCCAGCACCGGCGCACCCGACAGCAGGCCTGAGATCAGACGGTGGCCGTTGCGCGGATTGCTGAGGTCGTGCGTGTAGTCGCCGGTGATCCGCACGAACAGCCGCGTATCCGGGCTCTCGAACTCGATCGTGCCGCGACCCGCCCAGATGTCCTTGTTGTAATTGTCGATATTCAGGTTGGTGTTGCGCCCGAAGCCACCCCGGCTCAGCCGCGCACCGGCCACACCGACCTTGAACATGTCGCCGATCGGCGTCGACAGCGCGACGATGCCATCGGCCTGATCGTACGACCCGTAATTGGCCTTCACGCGCAGCTCGGTCTCGTTCGGCAGCCGCTTGGTGACATATTTCACCGCGCCGCCGATCGTGTTGCGGCCGTAGAGCGTACCCTGCGGCCCGCGCAGCACCTCGATCCGGTCGACGTCATAGATGTCGAGCACCGCTGCCTGCGGCCGGTTGAGATAGACGTCGTCGAGGTAGATGCCGATGCCCGCCTCGAACCCCGGCACCGGGTCCTGCTGGCCGACACCGCGAATGAAGGCGGCGAGCGTCGAGTTGGAACCACGTGCGGTCTTCAGGGTCGTATTTGGGGTGACGTTCTGGATGTCGGTCAGGTCGACCGCGCCGATCTTGTCGAGCTTGTCCGCGCTGAACGCGGTGACGGCGATCGGCACGCTTTGCAGCGTTTCGGACCGACGGCGTGCGGTGACGACGATGTCCCCATTGTCTTGGGGAGGCGTCGCGCTGGTATCGGGCGCCGTTTCGGCTGCCGCGCTCTGCGGGGCGTCGGCCGGGGCCGTCTGCGCCATCGCGGGCGTCGCTAGCAGCGCCGCTGCGCTCGCGCCGAGCTTGAGGATCGTGGATGCACGCCGGTTCATAGCTTTCCCCTCCTGATCGGCGTCAGCCCGGTTGACCCGGCTTGTACGCCCTCTTGCACCCGCTATACTGAAACCTGAACCGGGTTTCAACTTCGGTCTTTGGGGGAGGAACGATTATGACCGAAGCAGCGGTGGACGCGGCCGACGGCACCGGCGCACCCGCAACCGTCACGGCCAAGACACCGCGGACGGCGCGGGGACGGCGGACACTGCGCGCGCTGCTCGATGCGGCGGCGGTGGAGTTTGGGGAGCGCGGGTTTCACGATGCGTCGATCAGCGGCATCACGCGTCGCGCCGGCATCGCACTCGGCAGCTTCTACACCTATTTCGATTCGAAGGACGCGGTGTTCCGTGCGCTCGTCACCGACATGTCGGCGCAGGTCCGCGATCATGTCGCCCCCGCGGTGCGCTCGGCGCCGGATGGGCTGGCGGCGGAACGGGCGGGGCTTGCCAAATTCATCGGCTTCGTCCGCGACCATAAGGAAATCTATCGCATCATCGACGAAGCCGAATTCGTCGACTCGGACAGTTTCCGCGCCCATTACGCCTCCACAGCGGAGCGAATCGAATCGCGGCTACGCGCCGCGGCGGCGCGGGGGGAGGTGCGGGGGGATGTGGATGACGTTCACGCCTGGGCGATCATGGGAATGAACGTGTTTCTGGGCCTTCGGTACGGCGTGTGGAGCGAGGATCGCGACATTGCGGAGGTGGCGGACCAGGCCGCATCGCTGCTGCGCGATGGCCTGTTACCCTAAAGCCGATGCCATCAACGAGACTGGAGCGATTCGTCCTGCCGTAACGCGTCGGCGATGCGGTTCCGGATCGCGAGCAGCATGGTGGTCAGGTCCGCCTGTTCGTCGGCCGGCGGCGGCGGCGGCGTGCGATCCGTGTTGGCGAGGAGTTGCTGGACGCCGCGGATCGTATAGCCCTCGCGATGGAGCAGCGTATCGATGCGGCGGACCAGCGCGACGTCCTCCGGCCGGTAATAGCGCCGGTTGCCTGCCCGCGTGACGGGCCTGAGCTGGGGAAAGCGCGTTTCCCAATAGCGCAGGATATGGTGGGCGAGGCCGGTTTCCGCCGAAACCTCGCCGATCGTTCGAAACGCTCCGCGCGCCTTGTCGGTGCGGGAGGCCATCCGGGTCAGCTGGCCGACACGATGCGGTCGCGCATCATCTGGCTGGCGCGGAAGGTCAGGACCCGCCGCGGTGCGATCGGTACCTCGACCCCCGTCTTGGGATTGCGGCCGATCCGCTCGCCCTTGTCGCGCAGCACGAAGGTGCCGAACCCCGAAATCTTGACGTTCTCGCCGCGCGACAGCGCCTCGCACATTTCGCCGAGGATCTGTTCCACCAAGCGCGCGGAGTCCGATCGCGCCAGTCCCACCTGGCGATGCAGGGCTTCGGCCAGATCCGCTCGCGTCAACGTGCCCACCGGTGTCATCAACACGCTTCCCACTCCATCTGTCAAAACAGCCCCTTGGGGGAGCTACACCAGCACAGACATGTCCGAAAGTGACTTTGTTACACGGCGTGGAAACGCTTGCATGAAAAACTACTCAAAATGGCGGATTACATCCGCAGGACCGCGGCGCCCCACGTGAAGCCGCCGCCCATGGCCTCCAATACCACAATCTGGCCCGGTTGGATGCGCCCATCGCGCGTCGCCGTGTCCAGCGCGAGCGGCACCGACGCGGCGGAGGTGTTGGCGTGGCGATCGACGGTCACGACGACCTTCTCGGCCGGCAGGCCGAGCTTGCGGCTGGTCGCCTCCAGAATACGGGCATTGGCCTGGTGCGGCACGACCCAGTCGACCGCCGACGGCGTCAGACCCGCGATGTCCAGCGACTCCTGCAGCACGGACGCCAAGTTGACGACGGCATGGCGGAACACCTCGCGGCCCTTCATGCGCAGCTTGCCGACGGTGCCCGTGGTCGACGGACCGCCATCGACATAGAGCAATTCGTTGTGGCGCCCGTCGGCGTGCAGGCGCGTGGCGAGAATGCCGCGACCGCCCTCGGCCTCGCTCTCCTGCCCCTCGAGCACGATCGCGCCGGCGCCGTCCCCGAACAGCACGGCGGTGGTGCGGTCTTCCCAATCGAGGATGCGGCTGAACGTTTCGGCGCCGATCACCAGCGCGCGGCGATGGACGCCGGTGCGCAGCATCGAATCGGCGACCTGCACCGCATAAAGGAAGCCCGAACACACCGCCGCGACGTCGAAGGCGACGCAATCGTCGATGCCGAGCATCGCCTGCACCTTGGTCGCGGTGGCCGGGAAGGTCTGGTCGGGCGTCGCGGTGGCGAGGACGATCAGGTCGATGTCCTGCGCGGTGATCCCCGCCGCCTCGATCGCGGCGCGGCAGGCCGCCGCGGCGAGCGTCGAGGTCGTTTCGTGCGGGCCGGCGATGTGGCGGAAGCGGATGCCGGTCCGCTCGACGATCCATTCGTCGCTGGTGTCGAGTCGCTCCGCCAGATCGGCGTTCGACACACGCTGTTCCGGAAGGGCCGAACCCGTACCGAGAACGACCGAGCGGATCATGCGTGCACTGCCTTTTTCTCGAAATTGCCGAGGTCGTCGGCGATGCGGCGCGTGAGGTCGGCGCGCACCATCTTGGCGGCGTTGCCGATCGCCGTGGCGACGCCGCGTTCATTGGCGCTGCCGTGGCTCTTCACGACGATGCCGTTGAGGCCGAGGAAGACCGCCCCATTGTGGTTGTTGGGATCGAGGTGATCGCGCAGCAGCTCGGTCGCCGGCTTCGAGATCAGGAAGCCGACCTTCGAGCGCACCGAGCTACGGAAGGCGCGCTTGAGCAGATCGGCGACGAAGCGCGCGGTGCCCTCGGCGGTCTTCAGCGCGATATTACCGGCGAAGCCGTCGCAGACGATGACGTCATGGTTGCCGCGGGCGAGCTGGTTGCCCTCGACGAAGCCGGTGAAGGTCAGCGGCAAATGCGTCTGACCGCGCAGCACGGCGGCGGCATCGCGAATCTCGTCGGTGCCCTTCTGGTCTTCGCTGCCGATGTTGAGCAACGCGACGCGGGGGCTGTCGAGATCGAGGATGGTGCGCGCATAGGCGGCACCCATCACCGCGAACTGGACGAGATTGCGCGCGTCCACCTCGGTATTCGCACCGAGATCGAGCATCACGACGTCATTGTCGCCCAGCGTCGGCAGCGGCGCGGCGAGCGCGGGGCGATCGATGCCCGGCAGCGTGCGCAGCGCAAGCTTCGCCATCGCCATCAGCGCGCCGGTATTGCCCGACGACACAGCGGCGCCGGCGCGACCCTGCTTCACCAGATCGATGGCGATTCCCATCGACGTGGTCTTGGACCGGCGGATCGCCTGGCTCGGCTTGTCGCTCGACCCCACGGTTTCGGGGGCGTGGACGATCTCGCTGGCATGGGCGAGGTTGGGATGGGCCTTCAGCCCCTCCGCCACCTGTGCCTCGTCACCCACCAGGAAGAAGCGCATGCCGTCGAACCGGCGGCGTGCCGCGGCGACGCCAGCCAGCATGACCGCCAGCCCCTCGTCGCCGCCCATCGCATCGACGGCGATCCAGGAAGTGTCGGGCATGGTTGCGCGTGTATCCAGTGGGTAAAGAGGGCGTTAGCCCTCGACCGAGACGATCTCGCGACCGTTATAATGGCCGCAGGCGGTGCACAGGTTGTGCGGACGCTTCAGTTCGCCGCAGTTCGGGCACTCCTGGAACGCCGCGACGCTGAGCGAGTCGTGGCCACGGCGCATGCCGCGCTTCGAGGGGGAGGTCTTTCGCTTGGGGACGGCCATTTCGGCACCTTGTTCTAAAATCGACGTACGACAATCAGATGGCCCGTACGGGACGGACCAGCCATCGGCAAGGCGCCGACCGCCGGACGCCACCGAGAACCGGACGCATCGCGAAGCGCGGGCCTATAGCGATTTCCCGCGATGTTGCAAGCTGCGCCGTGGGCGCGCATCACGGCGCGGCCTGCCCAAGGAGACTCACGCCGATGCTGTTGCCCGTCACGCTCACCGTCGCCGCCGCCGCCGGAATCGGCAATTTCGTGCTGGCGATGCGAATCGTGCAGCTGCGCCTGAAGGGCAAGGTGCTGCTCGGCGACGGCGGCGACGAACGCCTGCTCGCCCGCACCCGGGCACAGGCCAATTTCGTCGAATATACGCCGTTCGTGCTGATCCTGATGGCGCTGATCGAGGCGGCGGGCGGATCCCCGCGCTGGCTGGCGATCACCGGCGGCCTGTTCGTCGCGGGCCGGATCGCCCACGCCTTCGGCATGGATCGCCTCGCCCCCAACCCATGGCGCGCGGGCGGCGCGGTGCTGACCTGGGTGATTTTGGTCGGCCTCGCGCTGTGGGGCATGACGATCGCCTACGGCTACGAAGCCGCGCCGGTGATGGAGGTCGTGCCGGTCGACGGTGCGCCGACCGTCTGATTCGCGGACGCTCCGGGGCGATTCGGGGCCGCGGAAGTGGACAATGTGGACGATACGTAACCGTCCGAAACGCACCCCCGCGAACGCCCGAAGGTCCGGGTGGCGAGCGGGCGGGAATTGCGCATGACGCGGCTATACACGGATCGGGGCGTGTAGGACAGCGGCGTCACGATGTAGGTTAACCACCTTGTCCAAAAGGACAGGAACCGGCTGCGGTGCCTCCCGTTGAGTTCGGACGGGAGATTCGTCATGAATTACAAAGCACTAGGCTTAGGCCTCGGCCTATTTTCGATTGCACTCGGGGCCGCTGAGTTGCTCGCGCCGAAGCGCATCACGCGCGCGCTGGAGAGCGAGGGGCATGAGGGGCTGGTCAAGGGGTTCGGCGCGCGCGAGGTGCTGGCGGGCGCCACGCTGCTGGCCGCACCGGCGGTGTCGACCAATGTCTGGAACCGCGTGGCGGGCGACGCGATGGACCTGACCGCGCTGGGCTTCGCGGCGGCGGCGCATCCACGCAACAAGGCGGTATGGGGATCGGTAGCGTTCGTGATGGCGGCGACGGCGTTGGATGTGTTCACCGCACGCGGGCTGGATCGCGAGACGGGGAAGCTGTTGCCGGTGGAGGAGTGATATCCGTCTAAATCTCCGGCGGTTCGCCCACCGTCGTCCGGCTTGCCGGTTGTGAGATCGCTATGTCATCCTCGACGAAGTTCGGGGAGGACGGTGACATGATAGCGGCATTGTTGGTGGGCGCGTTTCTCATCGTACAGACGGGCGCACCCCAGATGCAGTCTGCCCCCCGCTGGGCCGTGAAGATCGATCCGGCCCATTGCCAGTTGGAGCGAAGCGGCGACCCGGCGGCGGCGTCTTTGATCGTGGACACCATACCGGGTAGCGATAGCTATCGGGTCTTCATCCTGAATGGCGAGCGGCAGGGTGCGGCACCGCTTGGGCCCGGCTCGCTGCTATTCGCGCCCTCACAGGCGACACTGACGGGCCTTACCCGCGCGTCGGTCTTGCCGGACGGACGGACCGTAGCGCGCATGGAGGGTGTGGCGCCGGCCGTGCTCGACGATATGGCAGGCGCGGACACGATAGCGCTGACGATCGGGTCGAAGGTGGCAGGGACGGTATCCATTCCAAATGCCGCCAAGGCCGTTGCGGCTCTTCGTGCTTGTAGCGCGGATCAGCTGATCGCGTGGGGCGCAGACGCTGCGCAATTCGCTCCGGGCGGCCGCCCCCCGATCGCCGTCAAAAGCCGGGACGAATGGATTCCGAACGGCGATCTCGTCGCACTTGCCGCGACATCCGGAAAAGCCGACTTCGACGCAACATTCCGCGTGGCCGTATCGCCCGACGGGTCGATTACGGACTGCCGACCGGTCACGGAAAAGGCGGCGTCAACCGTCGTTAAGACCGCATGCGGGCCGGTGCTGAACAAGAGGTTGTTCACACCGGCACGCGACCCTGCCGGGACTGCGGTCAAAGGCGTTGCGACCTTCCGCGTTCAGTTGGTCACGCACTTCAGCGTCATCCGGCAGCCGGCTCGCCGTTGAACGCCTACGCCGCCAGCGCCCGATCGCTGACGAACATATTGTTCGCCCGTTCGTGCGCGAAGGTGCTGGGGTTGCCGTGGCCGGGGATGAAGGTGGTGTCGTCGCCCAGGGGCCAGAGCTTGGTGACGATCGTTTCGATCAGCTGCTTGTGGTTGCCGCCGGGCATGTCGCTGCGGCCGACCGAGCCCTGGAACAGCACGTCGCCGACCTGCGCGAATTTCGAGGGCGCGTGGTGGAAGATCACATGGCCCTGGGTGTGGCCGGGGGTTTCGTAGACGTCCAGCTGCAAGTTGCCGACGCTCACCGTGTCGCCCTCGACCAGCCAGCGGTCGGGTTCGAAGGTGACGCCGGCCATGCCGTAGTTCTTGCCGTCGTCGTCGAGGCGGGCGAGCCAGAAGCGGTCGGCCTCGTGCGGGCCTTCGATCGGCACGTTCAGCTCGTCGGCAAGCGGCTTGGCCTCGCCGGCGTGGTCGATATGGCCGTGGGTGAGCAGGATCTTTTCGACCGTGACGCCGGCCTGCGCCACCGCGGCCTTGATGCGCGCCAGGTCGCCGCCGGGATCGACGATCGCCGCCTTCATGGTTTCGGTGCACCAGATCAGCGTGCAGTTCTGCTGGAAGGGCGTCACCTGGACGATGGAAGCGCGCAAGGGGGGCGTATCGGTCATGATCCGAGAGATAGGCGCGTGGGGCGGGGGCGGCAATCGTCGCTTGCACCCGGCGGCATCGCCTGTGCATTTGGACCGGGATGATATCTGCGCCCTTAGTACTGCTGGATGATGCCCGTGACGGGGGAGCAGGCGCGCGGCTCTACACCGATCCGGTCGAGATCGTCGTTGCCGAAACGCGCGAGGCGGTGCTGCCGGCACTGGCGCGGCTGCGTAGCGCGCGGCGGCGGGGCCTGCATGCGGCGGGCTATCTGACCTATGAGGCGGGCGCGGCGCTGGCGTCGCGCGCGGTGCCGGTGCGTGAAGGCAACGGGCCATTGCTGTGGTTCGGGCTGTTCGAGGGATATCGTGCGCTGAGCGCGGGCGACGTCGCAGATCTGCTGCCCGATCCGGCCGGCGCCTGGGCGAGCGCGCCCCAGCCGCGTACGTCGCGCGACGCCTATGACGCCGCCTTTGCCGCGGTGACGGCCCTGATCCGGGCGGGCGATATTTATCAGGCGAACCTGACGATCCGCACCGACGTGGCGATCGCGGGCGATCCGGTGGCGCTGTACGCGCGGTTGCGGCGTGAGGCGGCGGCGGGCCATGGCGCGCTGGTGTCGACCGGCACGGCGCACCTGCTGTCGCTGTCGCCCGAACTGTTCTTTACGCTGGAGGGCGATGCGCTCACCTGCCGGCCGATGAAGGGGACGTCGGTGCGGGGGGAGACGCCGGCCGAGGATTCCGCGCTGGCGGATGCCCTTGCCAGCGATCCCAAGCAGCGTGCCGAAAACCTGATGATCGTCGATCTGATGCGCAACGACCTGTCGCGCGTGGCGCAGGCGGGCAGTGTCGCGGTGCCGGAACTGTTCCGGGTGGAGCGCTATCCGACCGTGCATCAGATGACATCGACCGTCACCGCAATGCTGGCCGACGAAGCGGATGCGGTGGACGTGCTGACGGCGCTGTTCCCGTGCGGGTCGATCACCGGCGCACCCAAGCAGCGCAGCATGGAGGTGATCGCCGCGGTCGAGCCACAGGCGCGCGGCATCTATACCGGTGCGATCGGGCGGATCGATCCGCAAGGCGATGCGGCGTTCAACGTGGCGATCCGCACGCTGGCGGTGCCGGCGGGGGCCGAGGTGGCGACGCTGGGACTGGGATCGGGCGTGGTCGCCGACAGCCGGGTCGACGAGGAATATGCGGAGTGCCTGGCCAAGGGCGCGTTCGTGACGCGCGGGCAGGCGCCGCTCGACCTCATCGAGACGATGGCGTTCGATCCCGACGAGGGGTTGCCGCTGCTGGAGGCGCATCTGGCGCGGCTGACCGCGAGTGCGCAGGCGCTGGGATTCCGCTTCGATCGGCATGGCACGCGCAACGACCTGCAGGCGGCGACCTTCCGGTTGCGCGGTCCCGCGCGGGTGCGGCTGTTGCTGGCGCAGAGCGGCGCGACCGCGATCGAGGTGGCGGCGATGCCGGCGCCCTTCGCCGCACCGCTGCGGGTGGCGGTGGTGCCGTTGCCGGTCGACCCCAGCGATTTCCGTTTGCGGCACAAGACCAGCGATCGCGGCTTCTACGACGCGGCGCGGGCGGCGGCGGGAACGGACGAAGTGTTATTCGTGCGGCCCGACGGGCTGCTGACCGAAGGCAGCTTCACGTCACTGTTCGTGGGCGGCAGCGGCGAGACGTTGCGAACGCCGCCGTTGACGCTCGGCCTGCTGCCCGGCGTGCTGCGGTCAGGATTGATCGATTCGGGGCACGTGGTGGAAGCGAATGTGTCGCCAGAGGACCTCAGCGGGCAATTTTTCGTCGGAAACGCGCTGCGCGGGCTGATGCCGGCGGTTGTTGCGATTGCGAAAAGCGCACCCCCTCGTCTATAGGCGCGCGCATTCCTTCCGCCATCCAAGGCCTGTCCCATGAAGCCCTCTGCCGCGCTCGGCCGTATCAGCCCCTCGCCCACGCTCGCGATCACCAGCCGCGTGCTCGAGCTGAAGCGGGCCGGCGTCGACGTGATCGGCCTGGGCGCGGGCGAGCCGGACTTCGACACGCCCGATTTCGTCAAAGAGGCGGCGATCCAGGCGATCCGCGACGGCAAGACGAAATACACCAACGTCGACGGCACGATCGAGCTGAAGCAGGCGATCGTCGCCAAGTTCGCGCGCGACAACAATCTCACCTACACGCCCGATCAGGTGACGGTGAACGTCGGCGGCAAGCATACGTTGTTCAACGCGATCGTCGCCAGCGTCGATCCGGGCGATGAGGTGGTGATCCCCGCACCGTACTGGGTGAGCTATCCCGACGTCGTGCAGTTCGCGGGCGGCACGCCGGTGTTCGCGGTCGCCGGGCCGGAGCAGGATTACAAGCTGTCGCCGGAGGCGCTGGAGGCGGCGATCACGCCCAAGACCAAGTGGGTGATCCTCAATTCGCCGTCCAACCCGACGGGCGCGGCGTACACCGTCGACGAACTGAAGGCGCTGGGCGCGGTGCTGGCGCGGCATCCGCATGTGTGGATCTTCGCCGACGATATGTACGAGCATATCGTCTATGACGGCTTCCGCTTCGCGACGATCGCCGAAGTGTGCCCGGAGCTGTACGAGCGCACGCTGACCGTCAACGGCTGTTCGAAGGCCTATGCGATGACCGGCTGGCGGATCGGCTTTGCGGCCGGCGCGCCGTGGCTGATCAAGGCGATGGCGAAGCTGCAGTCGCAATCGACGAGCAACCCCTGTTCGATCGCGCAGGCGGCGGCGGTGGCGGCACTGACCGGCCCGCAGGATTTCCTGAAGGAGCGTGCCGCGGCGTTCCAGGGGCGGCGCGACCTGGTGGTCGGCATGCTGAACCAGATCGAGGGCATGACCTGCCCGACGCCAGAGGGCGCCTTCTACGTCTACCCCTCGTTCGCCCCGCTGATCGGCAAGACGACGCCGAACGGCCGCAGACTCGAGACGGACGAGGATTTCGTCGGCTATCTGCTCGACGATGCCAAGGTCGCGGCGGTGCAGGGCGCGGCGTTCGGCCTGTCGCCGGCGATGCGGATCAGCTACGCGACGTCGGACGATCTGTTGCGCGAGGCGTGCACGCGCATCCAGCAGGCGTGCGCGGATCTGCGGTAATCATCCAGCCCGTCACCCCGGCCTTGAGCCGGGGTCCCGCTTCTTCTGCGATGACGGGTGAACAGCGGGACCCCGGATCAAGTCCGGGGTGACGAGTAATGTTCTGGATGGTGGATCCGCATCGGCCGCAAATCCTGACGGGCGATGAACGGAGCGGCCACGCCGCGTTAATCCAGCGTTTCTATAAACGCGCTTGAGAGTGGCGGTCCGGACGACCATCTGGGCCGCTGAAACGGGGCCTGGCGCGCGACGTGCTGGCCCGAACGAGCAAAGACGAAGGTGCGTTATGCGCAACATGTTCAACAGCCGCTTCTTCTGGAAGTTCCTGGGCGGATTCGCCATCGGCGCCGTCGGCGTCGTGACGCTGCAGCCGGCGAGCGCGCAGCTTGCGCAGCCGATCCCGGCCGCCTCGCCGATCGTGCAGGCCCAGTAAACCGCACGGGACCGTGAGCCGCGTCGGAACCGATCCGATCCATGGCTCTGGAAGGACGCGGTTTCCTCACCATATCGGCGTCATGCTGAAAGTTCTGCTGCCCGGCGCCGCTCTGGCGGGCGCCCTGTTCGCCTCCACCGGCTTTGCCGCCGCCGAACGCGCGGTGCCGCTGCCCACTGCCAAGATCGATGTCCCCGCCACCACGGGCACGCAGACCGCGGTGTTCGCGGGCGGCTGCTTTTGGGGCATGGAGGCGGTGTTCGAGCGGGTGAAGGGCGTCAAAAGCGTCACCGCCGGCTATGCGGGCGGCAGTCGCGCAACCGCCACCTACGATCAGGTCTCGACCGAGCGCACCGGGCATGCCGAGGCGATTCGCGTGACCTATGATCCGCGCGTCGTCAGCTATGCGACCTTGCTGCGCGTCTATTTTTCGATCGCGCACGATCCGACCGAGCTGAACCGGCAGGGTCCGGACACGGGGCCGAGCTATCGCTCCGCCATCTTCCCGCAGGATGCGCGGCAGGCCGCGGTGGCACGTGCCTATATCGCGCAGCTGGGCGCGGCGAAAAGCTTTCCCAGGCCGATCGTGACGCGGATCGAACAGGGCGGGTTCTTCCCGGCGGAGGATTATCACCAGCGCTTCTACGACCGGAACCCGATGCATCCGTATATCGTGCGCTGGGACAAGCCGAAGGTTGCGGCGTTCAAGGCGGGGTTTCCGGCGCTGGCGCGATAAGGCGTAGCGCGACGTTGCCGTCTCCCCCACCTCCGTCATTCCCGCGGAGGCGGGGATCCATAACCTCCGAACCCCGGCGATAGAGCCGCACGGTTAGCCAGTCTGGATTCCCGCCTTCGCGGGAATGACGGGAGTAGGTGGCGAGGGATGTCGCACTTGTCATCCCGGCGGACGCCGGGATCCATGGCTTTGGCGTGGCTGGTGATGCGCGCGACGCTGCCTGCATCGTGTCCATGGATCCCGGCGTTCGCCGGGATGACGGGGAGTGTGACGTTACGCCGCGATGGGGAAGCGGAGGAGGCGTTGTTCGACCGGCACCAGCGCCTCGGCGCCCTGCCCCACTGCCTTCACCAGCGCGGGGTGATCGACGTCGAGGCCGCCGGTCAGGGCGCCGAAGGCGGGCAGCACGATCTTGCGCGGCGTCGCGACGAAGCAGCGGCGCGCGACCTGCTTGCCGCGGACGTGGAGGCGCAGCTTGGGGTGGAAATGGCCCGACAGTTCCGGGCGGCCGTCGTGCGGATCGGCCTCGTGGCGCAGGACCAGGCCGTCGACCGTCGCTTCGTCCAGCACGGTGCCGCCGCAGCGATCCTTCAGCCCGGAATCGTGATTGCCGGTGATCCACGTCCAGCGCAGCCCCTCGGTCAGCGCGCGCAGGCGCAACTGCGCCTCGGCGGGCAGCCGGTCGCAGCCGTCGCTGTCGTGGAAGCTGTCGCCGAGGCACCACAATTCCTTCGCCCCCGTCGCCGTCACGATCCGTGCGAGGTCGGCCAGCGTCGCGAGCGAGTCATAGGGCGGCAGCATCTGCCCGCGGGCGGCGAACCAGCTCGCCTTTTCGAAATGGAGGTCCGCGACCAGCAGCGCCGCCCGCGCCGGCCACCATAAGGCGCCATCCGGCAATGCGCACAGGGTCTGACCACCGAACGAAAAGGGAACCATGGCCCGCCCATGCCCGCAAAGCCCTACCCGATCAAGCCGTTACCCTGCCCTCACCCAAAGCCTCTTGCGCGGCAGGCAAATCGGCGTAAAGCGCGCCGTCCTCCCGCGCCGGGGGATTGAACAGGGGTAAAGCGCGCCATGTCGGCTGCCGTCGAAGCACCCGCTTCCGAATCCACGGGCGCGCATTCCGCGTCATCCCATCCCGCCCTGATCGGCCTGACCATCGGCGCGCTGGGCGTCGTGTTCGGCGATATCGGCACCAGCCCGCTCTATGCGTTCCGCGAGGCGCTGCAGCAATCGGCGGGCGACGGCATCGATCCGTCGGAAATCCTCGGTGTGCTCAGCCTGGCGCTGTGGACGCTGACGCTGATCGTCACGGTCAAATACGTGCTGTTCCTGATGCGCGCCGACAATCACGGCGAAGGCGGCGTGCTGGCGCTGGCGGCGCTGGCGCGCAAGTCGATCGGCGTGCGCAGCCGGATCGCGCTCGTGCTGGGCGCGGCGGGCGCGTCGCTCTTCTATGGTGATGCGATCATCACGCCGTCGCTGTCGGTGCTGTCGGCGATGGAGGGGCTGCGCACCATCCCCAGCGCCGCCAAGATGTTCGACGAAGGCACGATCCGCGCGCTGACGATCGTGATCCTGATCGCGCTGTTCTTCCTGCAGTCCAAGGGCACTGCGCGGGTCGCGTCGCTGTTCGGGCCGGTGTGCATCGTCTGGTTCCTGACGATCGGCGGGCTGGGCGCGTGGCATATCGCCGACGAGCTTTCGATCTTTCGCGTGCTGTTGCCGACCTATGGCATCCAGTTCCTCAGCACGCACGGCACGGTCGGGCTGTTCGTGCTGGGCGCGGTGTTCCTGACGGTGACGGGCGCGGAGGCGTTGACCGCGGACATGGGGCATTTCGGCAAGAAGCCGATCCGGATCGCCTGGCTGCTGCTCGTGTTCCCCGCGCTGACGCTCAACTATCTGGGGCAAGGCGCCTTTGCGCTCTCGCGCCTGGAAGCCGCCGCCGCAGCGGGCAAGCCGTTCACCAATCAGGACTGGTTCTTCCTGATGGCGCCTGAATCGATGCGCGGGCCGCTGATCGTGCTGGCGGGCTTCGCCACCGTCATCGCGAGCCAGGCGGTGATCACCGGCGCCTTCTCGCTGACGCAGCAGGCGGTGCAGCTGGGGCTGCTGCCGCGCATGAAGCTGCGGCAGACGTCGGCCTCGTTCGTCGGGCAGA
The DNA here is from genome assembly GCF_043498045.1 of Sphingomonas sp. S6. Taxonomy (NCBI): domain Bacteria; kingdom Pseudomonadati; phylum Pseudomonadota; class Alphaproteobacteria; order Sphingomonadales; family Sphingomonadaceae; genus Sphingomonas; species Sphingomonas sp. S6. The sequence continues at coordinate 34,649 of NZ_JBIEOE010000012.1, read as the reverse complement.
TCTATGTCCCCGCGATCAACTGGCTGCTGATGATCGGCGTGCTGGTGCTGATCATCCAGTTCAAGACATCCTCGGCGATGGCCGCCGCTTATGGCATTGCCGTGACGGGGACGATGGTTGTGACGACGCTGCTCGGGTATCTCGTCGCGCGGCACGTATGGCACTGGAACCGGGTGTGGGCCTTGGCGGCGGTGCTGCCGTTCCTGTGCCTCGACCTCATCTTCTTCGGCGCGAACATCCTGCGCGTGATCGAGGGCGGCTGGGTGCCACTCGCCATCGCCGCCGCGATCGGGCTGCTGATCTACACCTGGGTGCGCGGCAAGGGCATCGTGCGCGCGTTCGAGGCGCGGCAGAGCATTCCGCTCGCCGACCTGGCCGCCGCGCTCGCCAAGCGGCCGCCGGAACGCGTGCCGGGTACCGCGGTGTTCCTGACCGCCAATCCGCGATCGGCGCCGGGCGCGCTGCTCCACAATCTGAAGCACAATAAGGTGTTGCACGAGCGCAACCTCGTCGTCAGCATCCGCACGACGGACCGCCCGGTGGTGGAGCCCGAGATGCGATCGACGGTCGAGCGGCTGGACGACAATTTCGAGATCGTCGTGTTGAACTACGGCTTCATGGAATCGCCCGACGTCCCCGCCGACCTGGGCGTCGGCGGCAAGACCGAGATGCGCAGCCTGGATGCGATGAAGACCAGCTTCTTCATCGGCCGCAACACGCTGAAGCCCGAAGCGGACGTCGGTATGCCGCTGTGGCAGGACCGTATCTTCATGTTCATGCAGCGCAATGCGAGCGATCCGACCGACTTCCTGAAGATTCCGCCGGGCAAGGTGCTGGAGCTGGGCGAGCAGGTGACGGTGTAGGGCGCGCAGGACGTTACGACACTATCGCCGTCCGTCATTGCGAGCGAAGCGCGGCAATCCAGAGCCGGACCAGGACGCCCTGGATTGCTTCGCTACGCTCGCAATGACGGGATAGTGTCGAACCTCACGGTGCTCAGGCGAGCAGCGTCACCTGCATCGCGATGCGCTTCTCGCCGCCGGCCGGCACGTCGAACACGCCGGGCTTGTTGCGGAAGTCGCCGGTGAAGCCTTCGGGATCGGCGATGCCGTGCCAGGGCTCGACGCAGACATAGGCGGCGCCGGGCTTGGTCCAGATGCCGAGCATCGGCGTGTCGGGGAAGGCGATGCGCAATTGCGGGCCTTCGGGCGCGCCATAGGTCACCGCGTCGGAGCGGACGTGATCCCACACCAGCGCATCGTCGGTGAACAGGTCGTCGCGCAACTGCAGCGTGCGGCCGTCGAGCGGAGACGGGCGCGTCCCCGCGGCGATCGTGCCGTCGGCGGCGATGACGCGCAGCGCGTCGGGCTCGTCGGCGTCGAAGACGATGCGATGGGCGGCGCGGTCCTGCCCATACGGCAGCGGCCAGGCGAAGGCGGGGTGGAAGCCGAAGCTCGCGAGCATGGGCACGGTCGCGGGGTTGTGGATGCGCGCCTCGACGTGGAGCGTCGCATCCTGAAGCGTGAACGTGATGTCGAGCCGGAAGGCGAAGGGATAAGAGGCACGCGTCTCTGCACTGTCGGTCAGCGCGAAGGTGACGCTGGCGTCGGACTGCCGGACCGTGTCGAACAGGCTGTGGCGGGCGAAGCCATGCTTGGCCATCGGGTAGGACGTGCCATCGAGCCGGATCGCCTTCTCGTACGTCATGCCGATCACCGGAAACAGGATCGGCGCGTGGCCGGTCCAGAAGGCCGGATCCGCGTTGGTCATCAGTTCGCGGCCCTCGGCATCGCGCAGGTGCGTCAGCTCGGCGCCGAAGGGGTTGATCGCGGCGGTTAAATCGCCGGAGCGGATGGTGACGAGGTCGGTCATGGGCTCCAGCTGTGCGTCAGGTGTGGGGCGGCGGCAAGGGTCGGGTGGTCTCTCGACCGTCATCCCCGCGGAGGCGGGGATCCAGACTGGCAGACCTCACGGCTTACGCGCGGACATGAGAGAATATGGATCCCCGTCTTCGCGGGAACGACGGAGCTGGGGGCGTAAGCCTTCCAGCGAGCGCTCACCGCGACGCTGTCTGCAACCACGCCTCGTTGGCGGTCGCCGTTTCGCTTTGCATCGCGACGGCGTCGGCGTTGGTGGGCAGCGTCCAGCCCTCTGCGGCCGACGCGTCCGTCACCAGCACCGGCGTGCCGCGGCTGGTGATCGCGAACAGCTTCTTGGCGAAATCGGTCGGCACGCGGATGCAACCGTGCGACGCGGGGAAGCCGGGGTTCATACCGGCGTGGATCGCAACGCCGTCCCACGTCAGGCGCTGCATGAATGGCATCGGCGCGCTGTCGTACAGGTTGCTCTTATGCTTTTCCGACTTTTGCAGGATCGGGAAGACACCGACCGGCGTCTCCTTGCCGTCCTTGCCCGTCGAAACGGTGGACGCGCCGATCAGCATCGTGCCGCGATAGACATAGGCCTTTTGATCGGGGATCGAGACCACGATGCTGACCGGTTCGCTGCTGCCGCTGTCGTTCCACAGGAAGCGATTGGGGGCGAGCGACATGACCTCCGGCGCCAGGGCATCGCTGGCCGCCGTCGCGAACGCGGGGGCCGGAAGCGCCATCATCAGCGCCGCCGCGGTCAGTGCCGAAAACCATCGTGTCGATCGCTGTGCCATATCGATTCGCCCTTGACTTTCGTTTACCTTTCGCGGGTCTCAACGCGCGATATCGCGGCTGGTGCCATGACCAAATCGGATCAATCGAGCCCAACCCGCGCCGAAGCGTGCAACCGCAACGCCGACTTGGGGCTGAGACCCGCAGAATATTAAGTCCGAAGCTGCTATATGATGTCTAGCGGGCAAGAACCGGGGCATTACGGAAATTCGATGCAAAATCAGAATGATGGCGCGCGCGATCGTCGTGCGCTGCTGAAGAACGGATTGGTGCTGGCGACGACGCTGGCGATGCCGGGAACGGTCTCCGCCGCGACCCGCCGCCTGAGCCAGGCCGACCTGCGCCCGGTCAGCGAACCACCGTTGCCGGCCCCGCGTCCGCGCATGTTCGCCCAAGCCATCACCTCGCCGCGCGTCGTGCGCCCCGATCTGATGCGCCAGGCGATGGCCGCGCTGAACCAGCACGGCCGCCGCATTCCGCGCCGCGACCGGATCGCGATCGCCGACATGGCAGCCTCGTCGTCCGAGCCGCGCTTCCACCTCGTCGACCTGGTGTCGGGCAAGAGCCAGTCGTTCCTGGTTGCGCACGGCAGCGGATCGGACCCGGCGCACACCGGCTATCTGAAGCGCTTTTCGAACGAGCCCAATTCCAACGCGACCTCGCAGGGCGCGTTCGTCACCGACGATTATTACGTCGGCAAGCATGGCCGCTCGCAGCGGCTGATCGGCCTCGACGCCACCAACGACAATGCGCTGGCGCGCGCGATCGTCGTCCATTCGGCTTGGTATGCAAACAAGGACATGTTGCGCACGCACGGCATGCTCGGCCGCAGCCAGGGTTGTTTCGCGGTCGGCGAAAGCGACCTGTCCCAGGTGTTCGCGCAACTGGGCCAGGGACGGATGATCTTTTCGGCGAAGGTGTAACGCCGGTCAGCGTTCGCCGAGCAGCGCCAGCGTGTGCGAATCGCGCTGGCCGGCGTAAAAGCGGTCCAGTGCCGCATCGAACGGTGCCGGATCGTCGGTCACTGCGGCGAACAGCGTCAGCGACGAGCGGAACTTCATCGCGTCGATCCCGCCGAAGATCGCCTGCGCGTCGCCCGGGGCCGCCCTCGCCGCCTGCGTCGTGGCGAGCAGCCGGGCCCCAAGCACCGGATGCGTGAGATAGGCGCGCGCTTCGTCGGCATCACGGATCGCATAGGTTCGCGCCATTGCGCTGCTGCCCAGCCCGGCGATCTGGGGGAAGACGAACCACATCCAATGACTGGTCTTGCGCCCGGCATGCAGCTCGGCAAGCGCTTGATTCCAGACGCCTTCTTGTGCGCGAACGAAGCGATCGAGATCGGTGGCGTTGGAGCCGGTCATGCGACAGGCAACCGCCGGGGCCTGTCTTGCGTTCCATGGCAATGCGTCCGATCCTTCTCGCCATGGGCCTTGCCCCCATCCTCTGCCTCGCGGCCTGTGGCGGCGCCCGTAAGGCGGAGGCCCCCGACAATGCCGCCGCCGCCGGCTTCGTCCCGCCGCCGACGCAGATGCCCAAGCCCCTGCCCGGCCAGGCGCATGCCGATGCGCTGACCGCCTATGTCGGCAAATATCCGACCGATGCCGTCGATGGCGTCGGCTTCTACGACCGTACCGAAGTGGCGCGCGCGCTGAACGATGCGGTGGGCGACGAGCGTATTCGCCGGCGATTCGTCAACCGCGATGCGGTCACTGTGCCGATCTTCCGCACCGCCGACGGCCGCATCGCCGCGCATGGCTGCATGCCGCACGATTGCGGCGACAATGACTGGACGTTGGTGCTGGGCGCCGACGGATCGCGTGCGGAAGCCTGCTATCACGATGCCGACACGATGGGCGACCGCAGCCGCTGGTTCGCCCCCAGCAAGGCGCCGGCGATGCGGCCGGGCGACTGCCCGCAGGAGCAAGGCTGATGCTGGAACATATCCCCGCCTGGCTGGGCAAGGCGCTGTCCGACGTGCGCGCGGGCGCCGAAAAGCTGGCGATCGCGCGCGGCACGCTGGGCATCGCGATCCCGCGGATCGAGCTGATGAGCCCCGCCTTCGCCGATGGCGCGCGGCTGCCCGAACGCTTCACCGCGGACGGCGGCGGCGTGTCGCCGCCGCTGGTCTGGGGGCCGCTGCCCGAAGGCACGGCGCATCTCGCCTTGCTGGTCGAGGATGCCGACGCGCCAGCGCCGCAGCCGCTGGTCCATGCCGTCGTCTGGGGCATGCCCGCCGACACGGGCCGGCTGGAGGAAGGCGCGATCCGGGGCGATGGCGCGGGAACGCCCGAGCGCGACGTCGGCCGGAATTCCTATCTACGCGAAGGCTGGCTGCCGCCTGACCCGCCGACCGGTCATGGCAGCCATCGCTATGCCTTCCAGCTGTTCGCGCTTGATGCAGGCGTCGGCGATCCGGGCGAAACGCCCGGCCGTGCCGCGATGCTGGAGGCGATGGCGGGGCATGTGCTCGCCGCCGGGGTATTGATCGGCACCTATAGCCGGGGCGAAGATGCGCCGGTCGGGCCGATCGGGGCGGTCGCAACCGCCGGATAGGTCGTCAGCCGTTCAGCCGATCGTGCCGGTGCTCTGGCTGGCGAGGACCAGGACGGTGGTGCAGAAGGCGGACAGCGCGAGTGCGAAGCTGCGATACATGATGCGTCTCCTCAGGGCTTGCGGGGATCAGGCGATCGGCAGGACGGGGACGGCAGCGCTGATGGCGAGACCGGCGAACGCGAGAGCGGCAACGACCGAGACGGCGGCGCGCTGAGCGATATCGAAGCGGATGGACATGGTCTTTTTCCCTTTTGGTGCGGCGAGCGAACCGTTCGTCGCCGCATGCCAGGGACTTTGCAGTCATCGTGCCAAATGCAAAAAACCGCGGATTTGCGCGGTTTTCTTCGTCTTCTCAAATTGAGTTGGGAAATTCCGCCACGGCGATGGCGCGCTTTACGCCAATATCAGGCGGCGCACACCCGGTCGCGGCCATCGCTCTTCGCGGTGTAGAGCAAGCGGTCGGCGCGTTCGAACGCGGCATCGATCGTCTCGCCTGTCTGTACGGCGGTCACGCCGATCGACAGCGTCACCTGACCCAGCGGCTTGTCGGTTTCGCGGAGGCGGAATCGCTTGCCGGCGATGACACTACGCGCCCCGTCGAGGTGCGCGGCGGCATCGGCGAGGGTTAGGCCGTGGATCAGAATGGCGAATTCCTCGCCGCCGTGGCGGACGACGAGATATTTCTGGCATTCCTCGCTGAGCGTGCGCGCGACGGCGGACAGGACGCGGTCGCCGATCTGGTGGCCGTGCGCGTCGTTGATCCGCTTGAACCGGTCGATATCGCAGACCGCGAGGCAGAAGGGCCCTTCGAGTTCGCGGCGATGGTCGAACGCCTCGCCGAAGGCACGGCGGTTGGGCAGGCCGGTGAGCGCGTCGCGGCGGGCGGTGTCGTTCGCCTCGGCGAGCTTGGCGCGGAGCGTTTCCGCCTCGCGTGTCGCCTGATCGAGCCGCACTTCGGCATCGCGCACGCGGGCCAGCATCGTGCCGGCGATGCGCGCGATCGCGTCGAGACCGGCCGGCCCCGCCGTGTCGATCGCCGCCGCGCTTTCGGCGAGGTCGGCGCCGAAATCGCGCGTCTGATCCTGCATCGCCCGCATCATCGTCGCGAAATCGTCGACCTGCGCCTGGGTCGCTTCGACCAGGCGGACCGCCTCGTCCTCGACCTCCGACTGGTGATCGCGGTAGCTGGGGCGCGGCGGCTCCACCTCAGGCTGCACCGCGGCCCCCAGCATCACGCGCCCGCCGAGCTTTTCGATGTCGGAGCGGCTGAGGCGGAAGCCGCCATCGGTCAGCCGCATCACCGCCTGCGCGATCGCACCGTCGGGATTGGTGATGACATCATAGGCGAAGGTGTAATGGGCCGGCTCGGGGCTGAGGCCCTGAGACGCGAGAAAGTCGCCGATTCGGGTGAATAGATCACCCTTGCCGTCCTTTCGCGCTGCCAACGGCCCGTTCATTTACGCCCTTTCCGGTGTTCCGCGATGTGTACCCGCGAAATGTTATCAGGAAGTTTCCGTGGCTTCACTTCGCTGCGAGGCGACGAACCGCGGCGAGCGTCAACGCCACATGCTGCGCGGGGTTCATATCGTCGTGCACGAAAGCGACCTTGCCATCGCGGCCAATGACATAGCTGGTCCGCTTGGTCAGCGCGCGGCCGCCGGCGTTGAGCGCGACGTCGTAATTCTTGATCACCGCCGGCCCCGCGCTCGCCACCGCGAACTTGCCCGCGCACTTTTCCGCCGAGAAGCGCTGCAGCGTCGGCACGTCGTCGGCCGACATGCCGATCACGGTCGCACCGGCCTTCTGGAATTCGGGGATCGCCTCGGCAAAGGCATGCGCTTCGGCATTACAGCCGCCGGTGAAGGCCGCGGGGAAGAAATAGAGGACGACCGGCCCCTTCTTCAACTGCTGGGCGAGATCGATGCCGACGACCTGGCCGGCGACGGCGCCGCGGGTGGCGAAGGTCGGCGCCTTCGCGCCCACCGGCAGACCGGCGATGGCGGGGGTGGCGACAAGCGCCATCGTGGCAATAGCGGCGGAAAACAGACGCATGGCAGGGATCCTCTCGCAAAGACGTGACCGGACCCTAGCGCCTGGCCTTGCCCCGCGATAGGGCTGCGATCATGCCGATTACCGCCGCCGATATCCAGCTCGCCCAGCGCCTCGCCGACGCCGCCGGCGCGGCGATCCGCCCCTATTTCCGCGCCGACCACGGCGTCGAGCTGAAGGACGACCGGTCGCCCGTGACCCGCGCCGATCGCGAGGCGGAGGCGGCGATGCGCCGGCTGCTGGATGCCGAGGCGCCGGGCGACGGCGTGATCGGCGAGGAATATGGCACCAAGGACGGCGTGACGGGGCGGCAATGGGTGCTCGATCCCATCGACGGCACGCGCAGTTTCACGGTGGGGCGCGCGATCTTCGGGACGCTGATCGCGCTGGTCGAGGACGGTTGGCCGCTGCTCGGAATCATCGACCAGCCGGTGCAGCGCGAACGCTGGCTGGGCATCGCGGGCCGGCCGACGACGTTCAACGGCAAGCCCGCGCGCACGCGATCCTGCGCCCAGCTGGAGGGCGCGATCGTCGCCACCACCAGCCCGCACCTGTTCGCGGATGGCGACGTGCCGCATTACATGGCGCTGGTCGCCGCCGCCTCGGGCGGCCACGCGCGGCAGGGGCCGGTCTATGGCGGTGACTGCTACAATTACGGGCTGCTCGCGAGCGGGCACCTCGACGTGGTCGCGGAATCCGGGCTGCAACTCTATGACTTTGCCGCGCTGGTACCGGTGGTCGAGGGCGCGGGCGGGCGGATGTGCGACTGGAACGGCGACCCGCTGACCGCGGCGAGCGCGGGCCATGTGCTGGCGATCGGCGACCCGGCGCGGACGGACGACGTGCTCGAGGCGCTGCGCGCGGCGCATGGGCATGATCACGGGGATGGCCACGGGCATTAAGCCCGCCCCGCCTGACGAAAGTGAGAACGACAGTCTTGGCGGTAGGTGTGCGAACGTCCGCCTCAGACGGCCCGTCATTCCCGCGCAGGCGGGAATCCATAACCTCTGACGTTGCGGCTTAAGGCGCGAGGGTAGCGTGTCTGGATTCCCGCCTGCGCGGGAATGACGGATTGGTAGAGAGCTCCCCTCGCCTCACCCGTCATCCCGGCGGAGGCCGGGATCCATGGTGGCGGTGGCGGCAGCGTGTACGCGCCGACGCTTATGGTGCGCTGTCCATGGATCCCGGCCTCCGCCGGGATGACGGAGTGGGGTTACAGCGCGTCTGGGGGCAGTGGGCTAACGTGCGCCCCACACGGCCCGTCATTCCCGCGAAGGCGGGAATCCATAACCTCTGACGTTGCGGCTCGAGGCGCGCGGGTAGCGTGTCTGGATTCCCGCCTTCGCGGGAATGACGGCGTGGTGGAGGGGGCACGAGTGCTCCCCCCTCAGAAGATCCCCAGGAACTTCTTACGCTGGGTCTTGCGTTCGCCGCCGGACGCCTTGCCATTCTCTTCCTTGGCGGTCGTGCCGTGGCCGACGTCGTCGCGGGGGGCGCCCTTGGTCGTGCGCTGCGCCGCGGCGGTGGCGCCGGCGAGGACCGGACCGCAGGCCGCCGCCTTGGCGTCGCCGACGTCGACGAACGCTAGGATACCCGCCACGGGCGTTGCGACCACCGCCAGCCCCAGGCCGGCGCCGGCGCGGCCGAGCAGCTGGTTACTGATTACATCGAGCTTGGGATGCGCGAAGGTGCCGCCGATGCCGACGGGCGACTGCCCTGAGAACAGGCTGAATTTCTTGCCGTCCGCCCGGATGGCGAGGTCGACGCCCTCGGTCCGGAAGCTGAAGCCGCCGCGGCCGAGGATCACGTTCTTCGACGTGTCGATCAGGATCGGGTCCGCCGCCGCGACGCCGCCGCGTACGGTGAAGCCGACGAGCCCGCAGTTGATCCGCACCGGCTCCTTCAATTTGTCCTCGAACATCTTCTGCACGAAGGTGCCGACGTCGAGTTCGGACAATTGCGCATTGCCGGTCGTCAGATCGCCGCGGGGGATGACGAAGGCGATGCGCCCGCGCGCGGTGCTGAGCGAATCGTGGATCGTGTCGCCGCGCCCGTCGAGCCGGATGCGACCGTGGATCGTCCCCGTCGTCCCCGCCTCGGCGACACCATAGCCCTTGAGCAGCCGGCCGAGCGGCGTCGGCGTCAGGCGGATGTCGTAGCGGACCGCCGATGGCCGTGCGCGCGTGTCGAACACCACATCGCTTGCGACATTGCCGCGCGCCATCGCGAAGGTGAGCGGCGACAGCGCCAGCCGCCCGTTCTTCAGCGCCAGCGTCAGGTCGACGTTGCTGATCGGCACGTTGCGCGATCGCACGACGCCGACCGTCCACCTGAGATCGGCATCGAAGCGCTGCATCGTCGCGATCGGCAGCGCCGCGTCGGGCAGCAGCCGGCCGCTCGCCGCACCGGCCGCCGCCGCGGCGGCCTCCGCACCCTTGGTCGCGACGATATCGGGATTGTAGCCGATGAAGGGCGCGGCATCGATGATGTCGAGGCGCTTGGTCGCAAGCATGGAGTCGAGGTGCAGCCGCTCGCCCGTCGTCACGGTGAGCGTGCCGGCAAGGTCCGTCGCGCCCGCCACCCCGGTAAGGCGCGTGAAGCGATAGTCGGCGCCGTCCTTCACCATTTGGCCTCGAACGCGATAGGTTCGGGTGTTAGGGATGGCGACGCCGATGATGCCGAGCAGATCGGCCATGTTGCGCCCGCGCGCGGCGACCGACAGCGGCACGCCCTCGATCTCGGCGAGCGAGGGCAAGGTGCCCGCAACGTCGATGACGTTCCCCGCCGCACGCATCCGCGCGACCAGCTGGTTCTGGCCGCGGTTCACCGTCGCATCGGGGGTCAGCAGCCGCGCGGTCAGCGTGAAGGGCGCGGTGCGGATACGGCCGGTGCCCTGCACGCCCACCGACTTGCCGATGCGCGCGTCGGTCGACCGGATGTCGGCGATGGAAAGATCGGCGAGAACCTGCATGCGCGGGTCGACGTAGCGCACGGTCGTGCCGCGCACGTTGGCGACGTCGATACGCGGGAAGTCGAGCGGCTTCCCGCCCTTTTTCTCGCTGAACGTCCAGGTGTTGGTGCTGTGGTCGGGCTTCCATTCGAGGTCGACCTTGCCGTCGACCAGATCGAGCCAATAGAGCCGGCGCTTGCCCCACAGGAGCGACAGCGGCGCGATACGCGTGTCGATCCGCGCCGCGTCGAACAGATAGGGGCGGCTGGCCCAAGAGGGGTTGGCGATCGTCATCCGTTCGGCGACGAACTTGATCTTGAACGGCGCGAAATAGAGCTGGAAGTCGCCATCGATGCGCACCGCGCGATGCGTCTGGCCGCCGACGAATCGTTCGAAGGACGCGCGCAGGAAGCGACCCTTGGTGATATAGAGCACCAGCCAGATCGCGACGATCAACGTGATGACCGCGAGCACGATGTTGCGCGCGATTCGCCACGCACGGCGGCGGCGGCGCGCGGGCGGAATCGTCTGGGACGAGGCGGAAGCGGGCGTCTCCATCGAGTGGCCAAGCGCGCACGCCCTCGTTCCGGTTCCGCATCGGTCCCCGTCCTTGCGTTTTGCGCGCGGCGGCGGTAAGGGGCCCGCTTCCCGAGCGAGGCGCTACAGGACTGCCCGGCCATCAAGGGCTGCCGCGGCTGTCCATGCCTGCTCATAGCGAAAGGACCAAAATGCCCAAGCTCAAGACCAAGAGCGGCGTCAAGAAGCGCTTCAAGCTGACCGCCAGCGGCCTGCTGAAGCACGGCGTCGCCGGCAAGCGCCACCGCCTGATTTCGCACAACAGCAAGTACATCCGCCAGAACCGCGGCACCAAGGTGCTGTCGAAGGCCGACACCGCGACGGTGAAGGCCTGGGCGCCGTACGGCCTCAAGTAAGGAGATCAGGACATGGCACGCGTCAAGCGGGGCGTAACCACTCGCGCCAAGCACAAGAACATCCTGTCTCAGGCGAAGGGCTATTACGGCCGTCGCAAGAACACGATCCGTATCGCTCGCCAGGCCGTCGAAAAGGCCGGCCAGTATGCGTATCGCGACCGCAAGGTGAAGAAGCGGACCTTCCGTGGTCTGTGGATCCAGCGCATCAACGCCGGCGTCCGCGCGGAAGGCCTGACCTATTCGCAGTTCATGCACGGCCTGAAGCTCGCCAACATCGACCTGGACCGGAAGGTCCTGGCCGACATCGCGATGCACGAGACGGCGGCCTTTGCCGCGATCGTCGCGCAGGCGAAGGCGGCTCTGCCCCAGGCCGCGTAACGCGCCTGACGGACGGCATGCGAAGGGGCGTCGGTGGCAACACCGGCGCCCTTTTTGGTTCTTGTTCTCCCCTCGTCATCCCGGCGCACGCCGGGATCCATGGACTCGGGCCGTTCGCGTTTGCGTGCTACCATCGGCCACACCCCCTCCATGGATCCCGACTTTCGTCGGGATGACGAAGGTGGGGGCCAGAAGGGGCAACCCATCATGCGCGACGTCTTCCAGCCTTGCGTCTACATCCTCGCCAGCCGTCGACATGGCACGCTCTACATTGGCGTCACCTCAAACCTGCTCGTACGCCTCGTCCAGCATCGCGAGGGCTTGATCCCCGGCTTCACCAAGGCATACGGCGTGCACCGCCTCGTCTGGTATGAGGTGCACGCCACGATGGAAGCCGCCATCGTGTGCGAGAAGCGGCTGAAAGAATGGCGGCGCGCGTGGAAGATCGAGCTGATTGAAGCGCAGAACGAAGACTGGGGCGATCTCGGCGTCGGATTGGGGCTTGCCCCCCTGCCGCCGGTCCCGACGAAAGAGAGCATGACGTGACCCAAAACCTCGACACCCTGCGCGGCCAGCTGATCGCCGCGATCGATTCGGCGACCAGCCTCGATGCGCTCGAGGCGGTGCGGGTCGAGGCGCTCGGCAAGCAGGGCAGCGTCACCACGCTGCTGAAGACGCTGGGCAAGATGAGCCCCGAGGAGCGCCAGGTCGAAGGCCCGCGGATCAACGGCCTACGCGAAGCGGTTGCGACCGGCATCGCCACTCGCAAAGAGGCGCTGGAGCGCGCGGCGCTGGATGCGCGGCTGGCGAGCGAGACGCTCGACATGACGCTACCCGCCGATGCGCCGCTCGCCGGCACCGTCCACCCGGTCAGCCAGGTGATGGACGAGCTGGCCGAAGTCTTCGCCGATTTGGGCTTCGCGGTCGCGACGGGGCCGGAGATCGAGACCGACTGGCATAATTTCAGCGCGCTCAACATTCCCGAAACGCATCCGGCGCGTGCGATGCACGACACCTTCTACCTGCAACAGGGAATCGACGCGAAGGCGGACGGCAGCTTCGACGAGCGCGCGACCTTCTCGCTGCTGCGCACGCATACGTCGCCGGTGCAGATCCGCACGATGCTGAACCAGCAGCCGCCGATCCGCATCATCGCGCCGGGCCGCACCTATCGCTCCGATTCGGATGCGACGCACACGCCGATGTTCCATCAGGTTGAAGGTCTGGTAATCGACAAGGGCATCACGCTCGGCCACCTGAAGTGGACGCTGGAGACGTTCCTGAAGGCGTTCTTCGAGCGCGACGACATCGTGCTGCGCCTGCGCCCGAGCTATTTCCCGTTCACTGAACCGTCGGCGGAAGTCGACGTCGGCTATACGATCGAGAAGGGCAAGCGCGTGATCGGCGGGTCGGGTGGCGGCTGGATGGAGGTGCTGGGCAGCGGCATGGTCCATCCGAAGGTCATCGAGGCGTGCGGGCTCGACCCGAACGAGTGGCAGGGCTTTGCCTTCGGCTGCGGGATCGACCGGCTCGCCATGCTGAAATACGGCATGGACGACCTCAGGCCCTTCTTCGACGGCGATATCCGCTGGTTGAAGCATTACGGCTTTTCCAGCCTGGACGTGCCGACGCTGTCGGGCGGCGTCGGGGCGGCGTAAGGCCGCGCGCCCCTATCCGTCATCCCGGCGAAAGCCGGGACCCATGGACAGCGGGACAACAATTGGGACACGGACCGCGCGCCTCACACCGCTCGGGTCCATGGATCCCGGCCTTCGCCGGGATGACGAAGGTAAAGCGACATGAAATTCACCCTCTCCTGGCTCAAGGACCACCTCACCACCGATGCGAGCCTCGACGATATCGTCGACGGCCTGACGCGCATCGGGCTGGAGGTGGAGGGCGTCCACAATCCCGGCGAGGCGCTGCAGGCGTTCCGCGTCGCGCGTATCCTGTCCGCCGAGCGCCACCCGCAGGCGGACAAGCTGCAGGTGCTGAGCGTCGATGCGGGTGACGGCCCGATGCAGGTCGTCTGCGGGGCGCCCAATGCGCGCGCTGGCCTCGTCGGCGTGTTCGGCGCGCCGGGCGCCTATGTCCCCGGCCTCGACGTGACGCTGAAAGTTGCGGCGATCCGCGGCGTCGAATCGAACGGCATGATGTGTTCGGCGCGCGAGCTGGAGATCGGCGAAGGCCATGACGGCATCATCGAACTGCCCGAGGATGCGCCGGTCGGCACCCCCTACCCCGATTATGCCGGGCTGAACGATCCGGTCATCGACGTGTCGATCACGCCCAATCGGCAGGATTGCATGGGCGTCCACGGCATCGCGCGCGACCTCGCCGCCGCCGGCCTCGGCACGTTGGTGCCGCCGACCATACCCGCGATCGACGCGCAAGGCCCCGGCCCGGACGTGCGGATCGAGGATGCCGCCGGCTGCCCGGCCTTCTATGCGCAGGCGGTCACCGGCCTGACCAATGGCGAGGCGCCGGAATGGATGCGCCAGCGGCTGACCGCGATCGGGCAGAAGCCGATTTCGACCTTGGTCGACATCACCAACTACATGACGGTCGACCTGGGACGGCCGCTGCACGTCTACGACCGTGCGAAGCTGACCGGCGGCCTCGTCGCGCGTCAGGCGCGCGACGGCGAGACGATCGAGGCACTGAACGGCAAGACCTATACGCTCGCCAAGGGCATGACCGTCATCGCCGACGACGCCGGCGTCCACGACATCGGCGGGATCATGGGCGGCGAGCATTCCAGCGTCACGGCCGAGACGACCGACGTCCTCATCGAATGCGCCTATTTCGCCCCCGATGCGATCGCCCGCACGGGCCAGGCGCTCACCCTGACCAGCGATGCGCGCCAGCGGTTCGAACGCGGCGTCGACCCGGCGTTCCTCGACGACGGCCTCGCGATCGCGACCTTCCTCGTCCAGCATTATTGCGGCGGCACGGCGAGCGGCGTCACGCGGGCAGGCGAGCCGCCGGTGGCGCCGCGGACGATTCGCTATGATCCGGCACGCGCGGAAACGCTGGGCGGCCTTGCCGTGGCGCCGGAGCGGCAGCGCGAGATCCTCGAACGGCTCGGCTTCGCGGTCGATGGCGACTGGACCGTCACCGTGCCGACGTGGCGCCGCGACATCGACGGCCCCGCCGATCTGGTCGAGGAAGTGATCCGCATCGAGGGCATCGACAAGGTCGCGCCCGTCGCGCTGCCGCGCACGCCCGGCGTCGCGCGCCCGACCGCCACGCCCGAGCAGAAGCTGGAACGGCGCGTCCGCCGCGCCGCCGCCGCGCGCGGGCTGGACGAGGCGGTGACGTGGAGCTTCCTCAGCGACGCGCAGGCCGCGCCGTTCGGCGGGGGCACGTGGAGCCTCGCCAACCCGATCAGCGAAGACCTGAAGGTCATGCGTCCGTCGCTGCTACCCGGCCTGCTGTCGGCGAGCGCGCGCAACCTGAAGCGCGGGATCGCCGCGGTGCGGCTGTTCGAGATCGGGCGCCGCTATCTCGCCGACGGCGAACATCCGACCGTCGGCGTCGTGCTGGCGGGCAACGCGCGCGAGCGCGGCTGGCGCGCGGGCAAAGCTGCGGGCTTCGATGCCTATGACGCCAAGGCGGAGGCGCTGGCGCTGCTCGCCGCGGCGGGGGCGCCGGTCGACAATCTGCAGGTGATGGGGGAAGCTGGGGATGCGTGGCACCCCGGCCAGTCGGGCACGCTGCGGCTGGGGCCGAAGACCGTACTGGCGCGCTTCGGCATGCTGCACCCCAGCCTGCTCAAGGCGTTCGACCTCGACGGCGCGGTCGCGGCGGTGGAAGTGTATCTCGATGCGCTACCCGCCAAGCGCATGAGCGGCTTCATGCGGCCGGCCTTCGCGCCGCCGGCGCTGCAATCGGTGCGCCGCGACTTCGCCTTCCTGGTGCCGCAGGGCGTCAGCGCCGACGCACTGGTGCGCGCGGTGCGATCGGCGGACAAGGCGGCGATCACGGGAGCACGCGTGTTCGACGTGTTCACGGGCGCGGGCGTCGACGAGGGGTTCAAGTCGGTCGCGGTGGAGGCGGTGCTGCAACCCGCCGACAAGAGCTTCACCGATGAGGCACTGAAGGCCATCGCCGACAAGATCGTCGCGGCAGCGGCGAAACAGGGTGCGGTGCTGCGGAGCTGATCCGCGGCACCGCGGGCGGCACGGGCGGGAGACTCGACCTGCCCGTACGCGTCACCTCAGCGCAGGCTGGGGTCTTTGCGCGCGCCATCACTGAAAGATCCCAGCCTGCGCTGGGATGACGGCTGGTTCTGGGCGGATGCATGAGCCGGGAGTCGAAGCGACATTCGATGTCGCGCGCATTCCTTCCCGCCATGGGGAGGTGCCATCCAAGGCGGTGACGGGGGGTGCGGAAAAACGCCCCTAGCACGATGCCTTGCCCTGACCTCCCCCTCCGTCATGCCTTGCGGCATGCCACCTTCCCCTCGCGGGGGAGGACTTGACGGTGCTCGACGCTAGAAGAGGCGGCCGCCGTTCGGCACCGGCTGATCGGGGGCGATCAGCACCACCTTGCCGTCCGCATCGGGGAAGCCGAGCGTCAGCACCTCGGACATGACCGGCCCGATCTGGCGCGGCGGGAAGTTGACCACCGCGGCGACCTGGCGGCCGACCAGGCCCTCGGGCGTGTAATGCGTGGTGATCTGCGCCGACGACCGTTTGATGCCGATGCCCTCGCCGAAATCGATGCGCAGCTTGATCGCGGGCTTGCGCGCTTCGGGGAAGGGTTCGGCGGCGACGATGGTGCCGACGCGGATGTCGACGCGCTCGAACTCGGCGAACGTCAGCGGGTCGGGGCCGAGCGGATCAGAAGTCGACATTGTCGTAATGCGCCGGAGGGCCGATCAATTCCATCCGCTCGGACAGCAGCGGGCGGAAGCTGGGGCGGCTCTTGAACCCGCGATACCAGCGTGCGGTCTGGTCATGCCCCTTCCAGTCGATGCCGCCGAGATAATCGGCGACCGAAATTTGCGCCGCGGCGGCGAGGTCTGCGAGGCTCATCGTCGCGCCGCCCAGCCAGTTGCGGTGATCGAGCAGGTAATCGGTGTAATCGAGGTGGCTGACCGCCGCCTTCATCGCCTCGCGCAACCCCTTGGCATCGGGCGAGGCGCGATGGGCGAGCCGCTTGACGACGCGCTCGTGCAGCAGCGGCCCGGTGACGTCGCGATAGAAATGCGTGTCGAACCACGTCACCAACCGGCGGATTTCGGCACGATTGGCGGCGGTGCCGTTGATCGTCGCCGCCTTGTCGACCGTCTCTTCGAAATATTCGCAGATCGCCATCGAATCGATCAGCGGCGCGCCGGGGCGGCTCGCATCGACCATCACCGGCGTTTCGCCCGCGGGGTTCATGTCCATGAACTCGTCGCGCCGCTCCCACGGCGATTCGCGCACCAGCTGATAGCCGATGCCCTTTTCACCGAGCAGCAGCCGCACCTTGCGGCTGAACGGGCACAGGGGGAATTGATAGAGCTGCCACATGCCTGCGGTGTTAGAAGCATGGGCGGATGGAGGGAAGCAGCGATGACCTTAGATGACGGTGTTCACGTCATCGATGGCGTGATCCACATCGACCATGCGGAGATCGAAGCCGGGCTGCGCGCGTTGGCAGGTCACCGTTGAGAAGGCGTTGGGGATCGTCCTGCGCAACGCCATGGCAGAGCGGGGACGCGAGATGCCGGGCCAGTCGACGGTGGTGGGATAGAGACGCTCCCTTTCATTCGTCATTCCGGCGCACGCCGGAATCTATGGATGCGTACGGCTGATGATGCGCGCTAATGCGACTGCACCGCCTCCATGGATCCCGGCGTGCGCCGGGATGACGAAATGAGGTTTACTCCCCTATTCCGCCGCCACCGCTTCGACCGTGTCGTCGAGCGGGTGCGTCTGGCGGGATAGCATTTCCTTCGGGATCACCTGCCAGAAATCGCCAGCGATCCGGTCCCAGTCGGCAAGCAGGCTCTTCGACCATTTGCTGTCGGTTGCCTTGGCATGACGCTCGACGAGGTCCTTGAGCACGCCTTCCCAATGCGCCGACGCCAGCCGCTGCCAGACGATGCTGTCGGGGTTGGCGCGGCGTTGGAAGGTCGCGTGCGGATCGTAGACGAAGGCCATGCCGCCGGTCATGCCCGCACCGAAGTTCTGGCCGACCGTGCCCAGCAGCACCGCGACGCCGCCGGTCATATATTCGCAGCCGTTGGCGCCGCAGCCCTCGACTACCACGGTCGCGCCCGAATTGCGCACTGCGAAGCGTTCGCCCGCCTGCCCCGCCGCCAGCAGCGTGCCGCTGGTCGCGCCGTAGAGGCAGGTGTTGCCGGCGATCGTATTGTCCTGGCTGGCGAGCGGTGACGACACCGCAGGCCGCAGGATGATCGTGCCGCCCGACAACCCCTTGCCGACATAATCGTTGGCGTCGCCGAACACCTCCAGCGTGATGCCCTTGCACAGGAAGGCGCCGAGCGATTGGCCGGCGGAGCCGCGCAGGCGGATCGTGACGTGGCCATCCGCAAGCTTGCTCATGCCGAAGCGGCGCGTGATCTCGCTCGACAGGCGCGTGCCGACCGCGCGGTGCGTGTTGCGCACCGAATAGGTCAGCTGCATCTTCTCGCCGCGGCTGAAGACGGCGGCGGCATCCTTGATGATCTGCGCATCCAGGCTGTCGGGCACGTCGTTGCGGAAGGTCGACAGGCTGAAGCGGCGCTCGGCGTCGGTCGCGTCGACCTTGGCGAGGATCGGGTTGAGATCCAGGTCATCGAGATGTTCGGCACCGCGGCTGACCTGGCGGAGCAATTCGGTGCGGCCGATCACCTCGTCGAGGCTGCGCACGCCCAGGCGGGCGAGGATGTCGCGCACCTCTTCGGCGATGAAGGTCATCAGGTTGATGACCTTTTCGGGCGTGCCGACGAACTTGCTGCGCAGCGCCTCGTCCTGCGTGCAGACGCCGACCGGGCAGGTGTTCGAATGGCACTGACGCACCATGATGCAGCCCATCGCCACCAGCGACAGCGTCCCGATACCGAACTCTTCCGCGCCGAGGATCGCGGCGATGACGATGTCGCGGCCGGTCTTGAGACCACCATCGGTGCGCAGGCGCACGCGACCGCGCAGGCCGTTGAGGGTGAGGACCTGATTGACCTCGGAAAGGCCCATTTCCCATGGCGTGCCAGCGTATTTGACGCTCGTCTGCGGGCTCGCGCCCGTACCGCCGACATGGCCGGCGACCAGGATGACGTCGGCATGCGCCTTGGCGACGCCCGCCGCGACGGTGCCGATACCCGACGAGCTGACCAGCTTGACGCAGACACGCGCGCGCGGGTTGATCTGCTTCAGGTCGTAGATCAGCTGCGCGAGGTCTTCGATCGAATAGATGTCGTGGTGCGGCGGCGGGCTGATGAGCGTCACGCCCGGCGTCGCATGACGCAGCTTGGCGATGAATTCGGTCACCTTGAAGCCGGGCAGCTGCCCGCCCTCGCCGGGCTTGGCGCCCTGCGCGACCTTGATCTCGATCTCTTCGCAGGCGTTGAGATATTCCGCCGTCACGCCGAAACGGCCGGAGGCGATCTGCTTGATCGTCGAATTGGCGTTGTCGCCGTTTTCGTAGGGGCTGAAGCGCTTCACGTCCTCGCCCCCCTCGCCCGACACCGCCTTGGCACCGATGCGGTTCATCGCGATCGCCAGCGTTTCGTGCGCTTCGGGCGACAGCGCGCCCAGCGACATGCCCGGGGTGACGAAGCGCTTGCGGATTTCGGTGATCGCCTCGACCTGGTCGACCGGCACGCCTTCGGCGGGGAAGTTGAACTGGAGCAGGTCGCGCAGATAGACCGGCGGCAGATCGGCGACGCCGCGGCTGAACTGCAGATACTGCGTATAGCTGTCGGTCGACACCGCGGTCTGCAACAGGTGCATCAGTTGCGCCGAATAGGCGTGTGTCTCGCCGGTGTGGCGTTGGCGGTAGAAGCCGCCGATCGGCAGCTTGGCGACGCCTTCGTCCCATGCCTGTTCGTGGCGGACGATCGCGCTATAGTGGAGCGAGTTATAGCCTTCGCCACTGATCTTCGCGGGCATGCCGGGGAACAGATCGTTGACCAGGCTGCGGCTGAGGCCGACTGCTTCGAAATTATAGCCGCCGCGATAGCTGGAGATCACCGCGATCCCCATCTTGCTCATGATCTTGAGCAGGCCTTCCTCGATCGCGGTGCGGTGGCGCTTGAGGCATTCGTCGAGGCTGAGGTCGCCGAACAGCCCGCGGGTGTGGCGGTCGACGATCGCGGCTTCGGCGAGATAGGCGTTCACCGTCGTCGCGCCGACGCCGATCAGCACCGCATAATAATGCGTGTCGAGGCATTCGGCCGAGCGGACGTTGATCGAGGCGTAGGAGCGCAGGCCGCGACGGACGAGGTGCGTATGCACCGCCGCCGCCGCCAGCACGCCGGCGATCGCGATCCGGTCTTCGGAGACGTGCTCGTCGGTCAGGAACAATTCGCTCTTGCCCTGGCGCACCGCCTGTTCGGCCTCGTTGCGGATGCGCTGGATCGCGGCGCGCAGCTTTTCGGGGCCGCCATCGGCATCGAAGGTGCAGTCGATCTCGGTCGCGGTGCGCGCGAAATGCGCGCGCAGCCGGGCCCAATGCTGGCCGGTGAGCACCGGCGAATCGAGCACGAGCACGCGGTCGCGCTGATCCTCGGTATCGAGGATGTTGGCGAGATTGCCGAAGCGCGTCTTGAGCGACATGACATAGCGTTCGCGCAAGGAATCGATCGGCGGGTTCGTCACCTGGCTGAAGTTCTGGCGGAAGAACTGGCTGATCAGGCGCGGCTTGTCGCTGATGACGGCGAGCGGCGTGTCGTCGCCCATCGAGCCGACGGCTTCCTTGCCGGTTTCGACCATCGGCGCGAGGATCAGCTCCATATCCTCCAGCGTCTGGCCGGCGGCGACCTGACGGCGGGTCAGGCCGGCGCGATCGTAGCGGACCAGCGCATCGGGCACGTCGGGCAGATCGTCGAGCGTGTGGAATTCGCCGATCATCGCGGCATAGTCATGCTCGCCGGCGATGCGATCCTTGACCTCGCGGTCGTTCATCACCCGGCCTTCGTCGAGGTCGACCGCAATCATCTGGCCCGGCCCCAGCCGGCCCTTGGCGACGATCGTCGATTCGGGAACGACGACCATGCCGGTTTCCGATCCGACGATCAGCAGACCGTCCGAGGTGCGCGTGTAGCGCAGCGGGCGCAGCGCGTTGCGGTCGACGCCGGCCACCGCCCAGCGCCCGTCGGTCATCGCGAGCGCGGCGGGGCCGTCCCACGGCTCCATGACGGAGGCGAGATACTGGTACATGGCGGCGTGATCGGCGGGGACGTCGGTATCCTTCTGCCACGCCTCGGGCACCAGCATGATCTTCGCGGTCGGCGCGTCGCGGCCGGAGCGGCAGATCGTTTCGAACACCGCATCGAGCGCCGCGGTGTCGCTGGCGCCCGCCGGGATCACCGGCTTGATGTCTTCCGAATGCTCGCCGAACGCGAGGCTCGCCATGCGGATTTCATGGCTGAGCATCCAGTTCTTGTTGCCGCGAACGGTGTTGATCTCGCCATTGTGCGCGAGGCAACGGAACGGCTGCGCCAGCCACCATTGCGGGAAGGTGTTGGTGGAATAGCGCTGGTGGAAGATCGCGACGCGCGATTCGAAGCGCTGGTCCTGCAGATCGGGATAGAAGACCGACAGGCTCTCGGCGAGGAACAGCCCCTTGTAAACGATCGAGCGGCACGACAGCGAACAGATGTAGAAGCCCTGGATCTGCGCGGCGATGACGCGCTTTTCGATCCGGCGGCGGACGAGATACAGGGTCTTTTCGAATTCGGCGGCATCGACGTCATCCGGCATCGGGCCGGCGATCATGATCTGCTCGATCTCGGGCCGCGTCGCCTGCGCCTTCATGCCGATGACCGACACGTCCACCGGCACCTGGCGCCAGCCGTATATCGTATAGCCCGCCTCGATGATCGCGCTCTCGACGATCGTGCGGCAGGTTTCCTGCGCGCCGAGGTCGGTGCGCGGCAGAAAGATCATGCCGACCGCGAGCCGGTTGGGCAGCACCTTGTGCCCCGATGCGACCACCGCATCGTCGAAGAAGCGGTGCGGCAGGTCGATATGGATGCCCGCGCCGTCGCCGGTCTTGCCGTCGGCATCCACCGCACCGCGGTGCCACACCGCCTTCAGCGCATCGACCGCCGACTGCACGACGCGCCGCGAGGCGCGGCCATCGGTGGCGGCGACGAGGCCGACGCCGCAGGCATCGCCCTCGCTATCGGGGCGGTACATGCCGTGTTCGGCGAGATAGGCGCGCTGGTCGGTCTTCATGGGGTCGGTCTTCAGGGAGTCGGTCATCAATCTCGTCCTACTTCGTCGCCGGGGCGCCGAGCGCCGCGAGACGAGCCTGAATCTTGGGGAACGCCGTCATGCCGGCCTCGCGCCCGAGGGCGCGGCCCTGCTCGGACAGGACCTGCTGCAACTGCGGCAAGGCTTCGAGCAGCTTCGCACCCGTCGGAGACGTGTAGAAAGCCAGGATGGCCTTCAACTCGGGCTCGCTGAACAGCTTGCGATATTCCTCTGCCGCCCCTTCGGCGATATCCGGATAATGCTCGCGGAAGGCGGCGGTGAATTCCGCGCTGATGATGTCGCCGATCTGTTTGCGTCCCTCTTCGGTCTTGAGCTTCGCCTTGAGAAACTCCGGCGTTTTCGGGGCCGTCGCCATCGCGTTTTCGACATTGGCGGTCATCAGCGGCATGATCTGTTGGAACATCGGGTCCATCGTCCGCTCGATCCGCAGCTTGCTGACGATCGCGCGTGCCGTCGCGATCGTGCCTGGCTGTGCCGCAGGCGCGACCTGTGAGATCGCCGGCATTGGCGCCGCAATCAGCGCAGCGCCGAGCATGATAGCGTAGCGCCTCACGCCGCGACCCTCCCGGCCTTCGCCTTGGCCTTCAGCCACTTGTGCATCGTCGCGGCGACGTCGCGGCCGTCGCGGATCGCCCAGACGACCAGGCTGGCGCCGCGGACGATGTCGCCAGCGGCGAACACGCCGTCGAGGCTGGTCATCAGCGTCTTGCCGTCGACCAGCACCGTGCCCCAACGGCTGACGCCCAGTTCGGGCGCGCCGAACAGCGTCGGCAGATCCTCGGCATCGAAGCCCAACGCCTTCACGACCAGATCGGCCTGCAGCGTGAAGTCGCCACTGGGATCGGGTTCGGGCGCGCGGCGGCCGCTGGCGTCGGCGGCACCCAGCCGCATTTTCCGCGCACGGACGGTGCCGTCGGCGTCGAACGCGGCGGGGGCGGAGAGCCAGACGAATTCGGCGCCCTCTTCCTCGGCGTTGGCGACTTCGCGCTGGCTGCCGGGCATGTTGGTGCGATCGCGGCGATAAAGACACTTCACGCTCGCCGCGCCCTGGCGGATCGCGGTGCGCACGCAGTCCATCGCGGTGTCGCCGCCGCCGATCACGACGACATGCTTGCCCTCGGCATTCAGCGCGCCATCATCGAACGACGGCACCGCATCGCCGAAGCCCTTGCGGTTCGACGCGATCAGATAGTCGAGCGCCGCAACGACGCGGCTGTCGTCACCGCCTGCGACGTCAAGCGCGCGTGCCTTGTAGACGCCGGTCGCGATCAGCACCGCGTCGTGACGCTGGCGCAGGTCGTCGAGGCCGGCATCCTCGCCGACGCGGAAGCCTTCGTGGAAGACTATGCCGCCCGCCTTCAGCCGCTCGACGCGGCGCATGACGACGGGCTTCTCGAGCTTGAAGCCGGGGATGCCATAGGTCAGCAGCCCGCCGGCGCGATCGTGCCGATCGTAGACGTGAACCTCATAGCCATGGCCGCGCAGATATTCGGCCGCCGTCAGCCCCGCCGGCCCGGCACCGATCACCGCGACCGACTGGCCGCGCGCCGGCCCCGGCACCAACGGCTCCACCCAGCCTTCTTCCCAGGCGGTGTCGGTGATGAACTTCTCGACCGATCCGATCGTCACCGCGCCGTGGCCAGTGAATTCGACGACGCAATTGCCCTCGCACAGTCGATCCTGCGGGCAGATGCGGCCGCAGATCTCCGGCATGGTCGAGGTGGAATTGCTGAGCTCATAGGCTTCGCGCAGCCGCCCCTCGGCGGTCAGGCGCAGCCAATCGGGGATATGGTTGTGCAGCGGGCAATGGACCGAGCAATAGGGCACGCCGCACTGCGAGCAGCGCCCGGCCTGATCCTCTGCCGCCGGCGGCGCATAGCGCGCGGCGATCTCGGCGAAATCCTCCGCCCGCGCGGCAGCATCGCGCTTGGCGGGATAGGCCTGCGGCCTGCCTACGAACTTCAGCATGGAATCGTGCGCCATAAGGCCTCCTCACTTTCCGCAATAGGAAGCGAAGAGGCCTATGTCATGCGCAAAATAACCGATATGGCTTATTTACTGACCTAAAATCCGCGATTATCTTTGCGATCGACTCTCATCAACGCCGCAACGCAATAAACTAGGTCCGCTTTAAATCCTATCGCATTTGGAGCGCGACGAGCGCCACCGCGCCGACGATGATGCGATACCAGGCGAAGGGCGCGAAGCCGTGCCGGCTGACGATGCCGACGAACCAGCGGATCACCACGATCGCGACGACGAACGACACGACGAAGCCGATCGCGATGCTCAGCCACTCGCCCTGCCCCAGCGTCGCGCCCGATTTCAGCAGATCGTAGGCGGAGGCGGCGAGCATCGTCGGAATGGCGAGGAAGAAGGAAAATTCCGCCGCCGCGCGCCGATCGACCCCCATGCTCAGCGCGCCCATGATCGTCGCGCCCGAGCGGCTGACGCCCGGGATCATCGCCAGACACTGAACGACGCCGACACCCAGCGCGGTCGACCACGGCATCGCCTCGACCGATTCGATCCGCGCCTGCTTCACCAGCCGCTCGATGACGAGGATCGCGATGCCGCCGACGATCAGCGCGACCGCGACGACGGTCGGGCTTTCCAGCAGCGCCTTCACCGCCTTGTAGACGACGAGACCGATGACCATCGCCGGCAGGAAGCCGAGCACGATGTTGCGCACGAAGGCGAAGGCGCCGGGCTTCCTCGCGAACAGACCGACCGCGACATCCCAGAACCGCCGCCAGTAGAGGACGACGACCGCCAGGATCGCGCCGAGCTGGATGACGATGTCAAAGGTCGCGGTCGCCTTGTCCTGGACGCCGAGCAGCGTGCCGGCGAGAATCAGGTGCCCGGTGGAGGACACGGGCAGGAATTCGGTGACCCCCTCGACGATGCCGAGGAGGATGACGGTGAGGAGGTCCATGCACGGTCCTTAAGGCGGGGGCGGTATGGGATGTCCGGTCGCCCGGGCCGGTCGATGCCACCCGCGTGCCCGTGGGGCGGGGGTGGTGACCGGCTCGGGGCGAACGGGGAAGCGGTCGAGCCGTCCGCGTTATGCGGCGAGGGTGGCCGCGCGGCGACCGAAGCGACCGGTGCGACGGAAGCGGACGAGCCAGTCGGGCGCGACCGCCTGCAACGGCGTCGGGTCGACGCCCAGTGCGGCCAGCCCCTCCGCCCCCGCAGCGACGACATTGTCGTGCTGGAGCATGAGCCACTGATCTTTGGTGATCGGCGCCAGCGGCAGCGCTGCAAGCAATGCGCCGGCGGCATCGGGCAGTTCGACGATCGAGGGGCTGCGGCCAAGCGTTGCGGCGATCCAGCGGATGATCTCGCCCATCGTCATCACGTCCGGCCCGCCGAGTTCGAACGTGCGGCCCGCATAGGCCGCGCCGGTCGCGTTCGCCATCGCATCGCCGACGTCCGCGGCGAAGACCGGCTGGAACTTCACCGGCGCGCGCAGCACCGGCACCACCGGCGCCTTGGCGACCATGCCGGCGAAGCGGTTGATGAACTGGTCCTCGCGCCCGAACACGATCGAGGGGCGGATGATCGCCGCGCCCGGGAAGGCGGCGCGCACCGCTGCCTCGCCGTGGCCCTTGCTGCTGCCATAGCCCGATTTCGCATCGGGATCGGCGCCGATCGCGGACATATGGACGAGCGTTTCGACACCCGCCGCAGCCGCCGCCTCGGCGACGGTGCGCGCGCCACCGACGTGCAGCGCTTCGAAATTGCCGGACAGGATGCCGACCATGTTGATCACCGCATCCGCGCCTGCGACGGCGCGGGCGACCGTCTCCGGCTTGGTCACGTCGGCCGCGACGAACTGCGTCTGGCCCAGGCCGCCCAGCGGGCGCAGGAACCAGGCATGACGCGGATCCCGCTCGGCGATGCGCACCCGGGCGCCGCCGCGCAGCAGCGCCTGCACCACATAGCGACCGACGAAACCGCCGCCGCCGAAGATCGTAACTAGCTTGTCCTGCATGCGCCTCGGGCCTTTTTTTCGTCGCTGTCCTGACAATCGCCCCCTTGCCCCCCAAAAGGCGTGTTGACAAGGCACATGGCCGCCCCCTAAAGGCCGCCACCTACCCCGTGCCCAGATGGCGGAATTGGTAGACGCACCAGCTTCAGGTGCTGGCGATCGCAAGGTCGTGGAGGTTCGAGTCCTCTTCTGGGCACCATTTTCTCCTGCAATGTGCAGTTGAGGGCGAGATGTGAGGATGAGCATGCCGCCGGGCTGCTCTCACGTTTTCCTCACGTGTTATGCCGATCCGTTCGTCGATATTAGTGAGCGCGGGCGTATTCTTTATAGCGCCTCTGTAATCCTTAGCGGTGGCCAGCGTATCGACCCGCCCGAGGTACAGCATCGTTATCACGCCCAAGCGGGTGGTAGCCGGCCGCGCTCCGGGATCAATCGGCCCTGAAGGGGTTGAGACCGTCTTTTGTCGAACCATGAAGACTCATTGGGCGTGAGGTTCTCAGGCCTGGATGACAGCGAGCCGATTCCGGCAGGAGCTGCCTATCTCAATGCGCGCTTGGCTCGATCTAGCCCCTTGTGATCACGTGCTTTGCGGAGCGGGCGGGCGATGCGCCCATGGTGATGCCAGCTAAGGGTGGCTCCGAGGCCTGACGATCGGGATCGCTCGACGATCTTTCGGGGATGATATGCCAGAAATCCTGGGATTAACCCTCGGACACGAGGATATGCCGTCTTTAACAGCACTCAGGCTGGTCCTAGCACGCAGCAAGGGCTTGATCCTGTATGCGTAGGTTTCGGCGCTGTGCTGCCTCTAAGCGGCTGCGGCGGAGACGATGGTAGCAGCGTCGCTACAGCGTGTGCGGTTTGATTAGCGAAGCTCCCGACGCCCAGCCATCCCCCTCCTGCGGCTCCCACCTTGCAGCGAGGGACACTGAAACGAGATGCTCACGCTTCATCTTCATCTGAACAGCAGGCAGCGCCACAGAATCTCAGTTCCATCGGCTCCTCCAACTCTTCTCCGTGTGCGCCGCGCATCTCATCGGTCGGTGCCAAGGTCAGCGAGCGCGAACATGGGAACCGCGCGGGCGATGACGCTGCGCCGTGCCGCTTTCGCCCTTGGAGACGTGAATGGCACGGAACAGCGTTCAAAGCTCGCTCACGCGGCCGCGCCGATGGCTGGGCGCGCAGCTTGGGCTCGACTAGCGCGTTAAGACGCTCAGCCGGCTCTGTCGTAGCCCAGCCATATGCAATCGCAGTTTGGTTGATCTGACTGCAATGTTGCCCAACAGGCCGGCTTTGTGGACCTTGTCGGGTGCCTCGGCGCTCCGTACCATGGGCATCGGCCGGCAGCGTGACGCTGCGCCTATCGGCTTGCCGCAAGCCGGAGAGGCAACGTGCTGATGCGAGGCGAGCGGCCGTGCCGGATGGTCGTCGGCGAGCCGCGACCGGTGGCGCTGCCGCGCGCGTGCGGCAGTCTTTAACGCCGTCACAACCTCGGGCGCGGCCCTCTACCCGAACCACGGCCCTGCCCCAGTTCTGCTAGGTCTCAGTCCGCTGAGGCGGGCCTAGCAAGCTGGTCGTTGGAATAGGCACCGGGTCGAACAGTTTTTTCCCGGCAGCGAAGCGGTGCTTAGTCCGCTGAAGTGGCGTCAGCCCCGGTCAGCCCCGGCAGGTCGCGCAAGAAAGGCATAAAAAAGCCGCCTCGGGGGTATCCTGAGACGGTTGTGGCTTTTTGGAAATGGTTGCGGGGACAGGATTTGGCCGCTGCAGAACACGCTTTCGGCTTAACAAGACGAGGGTCGTTTCGAGCACCGATGACCGCACGTAATCGACGAAATACCGATGCCTGTGCAGCTACAGCAAAAGACGCCATACAAGGCGCAAAGCGCTTAAAGCCTTGGCCCAGCGGAACCGTTGTCCTTGCCCGAAGCAATTCGGGCGAGGAGGAATCAAGCGGCGTCACGCTGCCGTCAGTGTGCGACCCTTTCGTCGCTTCGCCGCGGCGACCGGAGCGGCCGCCATCCTATCAAGCTCAAGGCCGAGTGCCTTCGTCCCCTCGCTGTAGGCGAGCTGCACCAGGCGCTCTAGTACATGAAAGTCGTCGCTGGCCTGGAGCCAGCGAACGAACCGGTCGCGCATCGCGGCGCTGGCGAAGCGATGCCGATAGATCAGCTCCGAGCGCATACCCGATCCACCCTGCAGCTGCTCGCCAATCGTGAGCTCGCGAGGATCGGCGTGCAACGTGATCGTTGCCCCCAACACATGCTCAGGCGGTTCAGCAACCATCATCGCATGCATGTGCTGCGCGAACGCCTCGTGGCCGATGCGTTCGGCGAGCTTGCCCCAGTCTTGCCACTGGTCGCGGCGGAACCCGAGCCAGCGCGCCAGCGCAGACAGGGTGGCGTCATCCAGGCAGGTTCCGACCCAGAGCGTCACCATCGGGTTTGAGCCGCCAAGTTGATCGGCGGTGACGAGCAGCGCGTGGAAGCCACGCGTGTCGTCGAGGATGATCTGGAAGTGCTCGTTCCGGTCGATGATTGCGGGAAGCATGTCGTGTACTCCTTAACATCGTTGTCGTTGCTTCACCGAGGCAAGGCCGGAACTCGTCTCTCCGGCTGCGCCGTCGGCGTGCGGCGCCTGTCGCCGCGGTCTTGAATTTCATCCTTTGGATGACCTTCACCCCGCGTCTTTCGAGGACGCCTGCTTCCGCCGCATATGGCGGCGCGGGAGCCGGCGGCTCCCGGAAGTCGCGCGCGAACGCGCACGAACGGACGTTTACGAAGTCTTCACATCCGGCAGATTAGGAATGGGGGTAAGGGGGCTTTCCTCCCACTGTCGGCCTTCGCTTACCCCCTCCCCCCAACGGCTCTGCCACTCGCCGGAATAGCCGGACAACCGCGCAGCACATCGTGGTGACGGACAATGCTGACAGTGCGTTGATGGCGGCGGCTCATCCGCTCAGGCGTACCAGGGCCCCGACCGCAGACTCATGTTGACGGAACAATCACGGAACGGCATGATCCCCGGCGTGTCCAACGTTCTGTCCGCCTTTGCAGCTCTCACCGGCCTCAATGCCGAGGTGATTGACGAGGGATTCCAACATGAATTCGTTCGCGCCAACGAACGCAACTACGACGTGCGGCCGGTGACCGAACAAACCGAGATGGCATCGCTCCGGCGCTTCGTAATGCGCCCGCCCGCGGGCTGGGAGGCCTCGTAAGCCCCTCTTCAGGGTCCAAGCACCTCTGAAGATAGCCGTTAAGCTGAGGGCAATTGCACCGGTCCACCCGTTGACTGTGGATCGTACGTTTGTCGGCGAGCTACGAGGGGCTGTACGCCGACGTCGACCTTCACCTCACTTGAGCCGAAGGTGTGAACGTCTTGTAGGCCCTTCGCGGTCTCACCGCGAAGGTAGTGCTGTCAGCCGCAGAGGTCCGCGGTTCAAAGCCCCGCTGATTCCGTTCCAAGGAAAGCCGTCCCGAAGGTGGGATTTACGCAAGCTACGCCGTTGGGAGATCAGCTGGCACCAGACGCAGAGCGCTTCTGTCACTGTCTCATGGAAAAACTGATATGAAAAATCTTGAACATCTTATCGGGCTTTTAGAGGCTCGCGCTGCCTACTATAAGTGGTGCGCGGAGACATCCGCCGATTACGAAAAACAAGACTGGACGGAATTGCGTCCTCTTTACAGCGCACAGGCAGAGGCACTCGAAAGCGCCGTGGCCGAGGTGCGCGCCGCCATTGTCGAACTTCGACCTCCCTATTCGCTTCCGATCACGGGCTGGCTGCTCGCCACGGAGATGGGTGGGCTGCTCACTGCCAACCCCTTCTTGGATCGTGAAAGCGCCATCCGCGCCAAAGATCAGTTTTGCGAACGACACTTCCTAGAAAATGAGGCAGGCACGCTGGACGGCGCCTCCGCCGGACATGCGCATTGCGAAATCAGGGAATATACGTTGTCGCCACGCCAGGATTTGAATCCAGGTGATCTCGACGGTCGATACGTCGTGATGAGCTGCTTCGACGAGCCAAACGCGATAAGCGTGCTCGAAACCAAAGACGATGCCGAGGCAGAAGTTGAACGGCTCAAGGAATGGTTCGGAGATGACGCATGGGTGTGCTACCATCCCATTCTGATCCCACAAAACTCCACGCTGGCTTCTATGCAGTCTGATGAAGATTCTTGTACATACCATTGACCTGATCTGACTGCGTTCTGGCGCCAGCAACGTGTTTGGTAATGAACGGCAATTATCGTCGGTCATGGCGTCCGACTTTTTGGATGATCATGTATGCAGTCGGCTTCGACAGCCTGCGCGTGCCCATTTAAGCGCTCCAGGGCAGCTCCCCCTGCCGTATGATACATGGATCAAGAGCGGCTCTGAAAGTTTGAGGGGGCAACTGCGTAATCAGTCGAAGTCGGACATGTCTCGGTGGAGCTGGTGAACGATGCTGGCTCCCCACGTGACCAGAGCCAGCGCGGCCTGGCCCCGTCCGATCCCCACCATATGGTCGATGGGCGAGAGCGTTGGTGTCGGGACTAATCGAAGCCCATCGGTGCAGAGACCAACGGAAAGGTCGGCAGGGTAGCCGCCAAGCAGCATCGAGACGCCGGCTCGCGGCAGGAACAACGAGCAGGCGCTCAAGTGCTGCATCCGGCCTTTCGTTCGCACGTGGACGTCGAACAGCAGGGGATAGCCCTGCCGATCCTCGTCCACGTCGATCGTCACCAGATCGAGCTGGGCCTTCGGCCCCCCCCGGCGCAGCTGCGCCTGATCCAACGGATGGAGTGGGTTGCCCGCCGCGAGCATCAGCTTCATGGCCGGCAGCAGCAGCCTGACGTGATGCTCGGACGAGGTAACGATTACCGGGCCGTGTAGAAATCGAAGCAGCGCGACGAGCGCGCGAGATCGCGCGTCGCCCAGAGAAGGAGCGATCATGTGAATGTCCTGATGTCTGTTGCCGGTCGTTGACCGGCTGCATGGGTAGAGATGTGCCGGGTTCAGCCCCGCCGATTGGGGTAAAGCGCGTCGAAGCGACGGATCGCCCCTGGCGGCGTGAGATCAACGTTGGTGCCGGGCGCCGTCATGTCGAGCATCCGCGAGACGGCGTGACCTTCGTCATCGAGTTCGAGCGACCGCAGATCGCCCTGCAGGCACTTGGCCAGCCGCTCGCTTTCCAGCCAGTGGATGTAATGCTCGGCAAAGGCGCGGTTGCCGCCGAACCCCCGCATGACAAAGCCGGGGAAGTCGGTGGCGTGGATTTCGAGCGTCACCAGCTTCAGGACGTTCCGCAAGACTTCGAGCTGGTCGGTTTCCCGCTCACAGTCGCACATGCGAAGGCGGAACCTCGCGAACAGCTCCCGCATGCTTTCAAAGTGGCCATTATCGGGCGCCACGAAGAACGTATGCGTGCCGTGCGTGGCCGTGCGCATCCATCCGAATTTACCACCGCCATGTTGGTTCGTCCAGCGCACCGTGTGATAAATCAGCGTCATCGTTTTTCCTCTGTCTGCAAGATTGCTTCTAGTTTCTCGTTATTTCGCTCCTTCATCATCACAGGTCGCAGTTGCGCAGGTGTGCAGGGGTCAGACATGCACCACCACCGCCCCCGCGAGGCGGCGTGGCATAGGGCAGCAAATGAGCGAGGTGCGGCTGGTCCGAGCGGATCCACGCGGCGAGACGGTTCCAGTCCTCGATGCCCGTGCCGCGCACCTGTGTGGAACGCCACATGCACCGGGCAAGATAGGTCGCGACGACGTCCGTCTCGCAGTAGCGTGTGACCCTGGCGAGGTCGCCGGCCTCGGCGAGAGCCGTGACATTGCCGCCATGGGCCTCGATTTTCACTGGAATATTAAACGCCCCGCACAGGGCCGATAGCGGCGGTCTTGGGGCCGCCCGATTGAAACACACCTCGTCGAGCAGGTCCTCGTGACGACCGGTCACTCGGATTGCGAGGGTATTGATCGCCGGCACGACGAGCCCGCAAAGCGCCGCGCGAGCGATGACGACTGGCACGTCAAATCCGCGGCCATTGTAGGTGACGACGCACTGGGCATCGCTCACATGCTCCTCGACGGCCTCGATAATGCCGCGTTCGGACAGATCGAGACGCGAATAGGTATTGATGGCGTAGGTGTGTTCGTTCCAGCCACTGCGCACGATCTCGAGGATCGAGACACACAGGATCTCGTGGAGCGGAAATGGCGGAAAGCCGGCCGCAGGGTCGGCGCCGGCTCGCGCGCAGGCAGCCGCGTCCGGCCGGGTCTCGATGTCGAGCACCAGAGTCTTCATACCTGTCCTTCAATTTCATTTGCGCAAAAGCACGCGCACCAGCCCCGAGCTTCACCTCTCGAGTCGGCGCGCTTACCTGCGGCTCAGACGTTGCCGGCGAGCCAATCTGCCCATTCGGCGGCCAGGATGGCGCGTGCGCCGGGCTTGGTCAGCTCGCTGAAGGCCCCGAATGTGCATCCATGCAGCGCCCTGACGAACCACATGCAATGGACGTGCTGCTTACTGGCCCTGGCCGCTAAGCCCGGCACGTGCTGCACGAGATCAACGACGAGGTTGCGGCCGCTAAACGATTGCCTCGCCCAGCCGCGGGCAAGATCGAAGGCGACGTGCTTTGGCACGTCGTGGTCGAACCGCACCGTCGTAATGCCGAGCAGGTCCTTCTGCGCGGGCAGGCGTTGCTGCTCATAAAGCTTCAGTAGGGCCTCGATGTTCATCAACAAGTCTGGCGCGGTCCGCGGCAGCAGCAGTTCGCCGTGATAGGCCTCGCCCTTGCCGGGACCATGCGGCGCCACGCGGCGGAGCATTGCTTCGGCGACGGTGTTGGTCTTGCCCCTATATTCTGTCTGGATGATTCCATGGGCCATGTCGATGCCGGCCGGCAGCGGCCCGCGTTCGGGTGCGTAGTCGGCCATCTCAGCGCGTCGCCACGCAAGAGAGGATGTCAGTCTTGCGATCGTCGGGCGCGGCATCGTCGATTGCGATCATGGGCCGGTTGCATCGTGTCATGGGAGCGTACCTTGAAAGAAGTTTAGGTCAGCTCCTTTCGTTTGAAGGCCTTTTTCACCCTCAGCTGCAGGAGCATCGCTCCAGCCTCATCCCCTTCCCTGTTCTATCCGTAGGTCCTGCTCCTTCAGCCGGGACCGTCAGCCCCACGTCCGCGACGTTGCAGCAGCGCCTCCTGGCCGTGGGGCATTGAGGATGGCGTCGGCACGCTTGCCCATTGCGCACCAGTCAGCGGGAGCACCTTGTCGTTCAGCGCCGACGCCAGCTGCGAGAGCAGCTTCGAGCCCAATGGACTGCCAGCGAAGACAGCCAGATCGTCATAGAACCCGCTTGAGGGGATACCGCCGACCTGCACCTTTCCCTCCTCGAACCGGATCGACAGAGTGCCGTCGCGAATGGGATCGACAAACATGGCAGCGCGCCGCTCGAACTCGGCATAGGTCATGGCGCCCGCGCCGTTGCTCCCATTCCGCCGATGTGAGGCGAGTATCGCGGCGACCGTTTCGGCGCGATCGGGGGGACGGTGGCCGGTCCGCGACAGCTGGGTCGGGGCGACGTTCCTCATAGGGTCGGGTGATCGCGGCGACGCGGATGGCGTTTTAGCCGCACGACCTCCGACAGACCGCTTTGGATGGAGAAGGCCGCGTCGCAATAGCTCAGTCGGCGTTTCCGTACGCTCGGCTTCCCGCTCCTGTCGAGGCAGCGGTGTGAGATTGGGCGTCGGCAGCGCGTCACTCTTGGCTTTGGGCATCGCCGGACGCACCCCTTTGCTCTCCTGCGGTGCCTGCGTCGCTGCTCCGACACGGACTAGAGCCGCGGGGGTCGTCGGTATCGGTGGCGTCTCGATACCGGATGCGTCTGCCTCGAAGCCCTCCGGCGGCGGCGCTGACGCTTCCGGAACCACGGCTTTATCTACCATCCTGGCCTGCCTCTCAGCCGCCACGCCCGTTGATAGCGGCGGCGGTCCCGGCGGGTCTGACTTGCGCGCGGTAACAGCTGAAATCTGATTGTTCGAATGTTGCTCCGCAAGCCGATCTCCGAAGCCTTGCGCTAGCTTCCCTTGCGCCGCGTCCACCTGTTGGGTTGCGCTATCGGGCCTTTTGTCTGGTCCATTGTCCGGCTGAATGGAATCCGTCGCCTTGGCCGTGGCCGCTGGTCGAGCCACGCTCACCGGTCGGTCCGCATCGCCTTCGCTCACCTGAGGTCGCGTCTGGCTGGAGGCAACCACCTCTGGAAGCGCGACCTCGCGTAACGCGTCGATCTGGATGGGCGCCAAGGCCGGCTCCGCCATCGTCCGATCCACGCCCGCACCGCTACCCGCACCGCTACGATCGGGTTCCGGATCACGGTTGCGTTCCGTCCTTTCGATAAAGCCGGCTGTGACACTCGCGGTCGGGTCCAGTGTCGATATGCCAACCGGGTCGGGCTTCTTTAGGCCCAGGTATTGATTGTTGTCGCCTGCTGTCTCGTACAGCCTGTTCGCCCGGCGGATCTCGGCCGCATAAACGGGATGCCCATCCAATCCGTCTCGGAACCGCTTAAGCGTCGAGGGCAGTTCACTGCCGGTCGTGTCCGTCAACGTGGTGTAATTTCAGGTGTGCCACCGGGCCGCATCGTTCAGGCGGCCTTGGGTGTAATCTGTAGGGGCGGTACCTCCTCGATCTGTGGTGTGGCGAGAGCGGTCATGCC
>NZ_JBIEOE010000011.1:0-81373 GCF_043498045.1 Sphingomonas sp. S6 | reverse complement strand
AGCACGGCCCTGTCTCCGGGGGGGCGACATCATCTCGGAACGAAGGGGCGCAATCATCTCGGAAACGAGGGGCGGCTTCATCGGAATCGGCATCGCCGGACCTGCGCCGCTATGCGATCGGCGCGCAGTTGCGCCCGAGCGCGCTGCATTTGCACGATATTGCCGGCTTCTACGCGGGTCTGGGGGACCGCATCGTCCGGAGTTCACCGGATAGCTGATCAAATCGCTTGCGACCCTGTCTCCGAAGTGACACGTTAGTGTCATAAAAGTGAAACCTGCTCGTCATGCAGGGAAGGAGATGGTGCTATGCGTGTGATGATGGCAGCAACGCTCGCGGGTGCATGTCTGGCGACGCCGGCTCTGGCGGCGGACCGCACCGGCTATCAGGCGATCGCAGCCGGCGATTTCGCCACGGCTGCGAAGCAGATCGAGGCGGAGCGACGGATTTTTCCGGACCGTCCCGAACTCATGCTCAACCTTGCGGCGGCCTATCTGCGCACCGGTCGGACGGCGGATGCCCGTGCGCTCTATCGCGGCGTCCTGGAGCGGCCGGCGGTGGCGATGGACATGCCGAACGGCGCCGTGCTCTCGTCGCATGATGTGGCGACGCGGGGCCTGTCACGGCTGACGCCGACGACGCTCGCGACGCGCTGACCCGGCAGGCGGCCCCGCAGCCGGGCGGCTCGGGGCAAGCCCGTGCGGATTACAGTCGGGGCAGGGTGACCCCGCGCTGGCCCATATATTTGCCGGCCCGATCGGCGTAGCTCGTCTCGCAGGGTTCGTTGCCCTTCAGGAACAGGAACTGGCACGCGCCTTCATTGGCGTAGATCTTGGCGGGCAGCGGGGTCGTGTTGGAGAATTCCAGCGTGACATGGCCTTCCCAGCCAGGCTCCAGCGGCGTGACGTTCACGATGATGCCGCACCGGGCGTAGGTCGACTTGCCCAGGCAGATGACGAGCACATCGCGCGGCACGCGGAAATATTCGACGGTACGGGCCAGCGCGAAGCTGTTCGGCGGAATGATGCACACGTCGGTCTTGCGATCGACGAAGCTGTTCGAGGCGAAGTCCTTGGGGTCCACCACCGCGCTGTCGACGTTGGTGAAGATCTTGAACTCATCCGCCACGCGCGCGTCATAGCCGTAGGACGAGAGGCCATAGCTAATACAGCCGTCGCGACGTTGGCTTTCGACGAAGGGCTCGATCATCGCCTGCGTCTGCGCGGCCTCGCGAATCCAGCGGTCGGACAGGATGGACATGAACGGCTCCCCTTGAACCCGCGCGTCATTGCCGGTTCGGCGGGCAAGGGCAAGCTTTCGGACGCCTGCGCGACCCGATAGGATATGCGGGATGCGTCCGCTGATCGATCTCGCCTATCGCTTGCGCCGCCGCGCGATGGCGCTTGTCGGGTGGCGGACGCGGGGCGTGAAGGTGATGGCCTTCGACCCGTCGGGCCGGGTGCTGCTGGTACGGCATCGTTATGGCCGGTCCGATCTGTGGATGCTGCCGGGCGGTGGCATCGCGCGCGGAGAAGCCCCGATTGCGGCGGCTGTGCGCGAGTTGATGGAAGAAACCGGGTGCCGGCTGGATGCGGCGGCGATCGTCGGACAATGGGAAGCGCGCGCCGAGGGACGGCGCGATACGGTATGGCTCGTTCGGGGCTCGACCGGCGACACGCCGCAGATCGATGGCGTCGAACTCGCCGAGGCGTGCTTCTTCGCACCCGATGTATTGCCCGCCGCGGCGTCTCCCGCGACGCGGCGGCGGGTGGACGAGCTGCTGGGCCGTAGAGTATCGGATGGACGGTGGTAGCGATGCTGCCGTCGTTGCGCAGGGGGGTGGCATGAATGGCGTAGCAGAGGTCGCCCGCTGCGAAGCACGGTTGCGATCGGCGATGGTGGCGGGGGACGTTGCGACCCTGTCGTTGTTGGTCGATCCGGCGCTGGTCTTTACCGGACCCGACGGCAGCGTCCTGACTCGGGAGCAGGATCTGTCTGCGCATGCCGAGGGCCTGCTGAAGCTGAGCCGCCTCGATCTGTCCGAAACCCGCTATACCGTCATTGGCGACATGGTGCTCGTAACGACGAAGGCGACGCTCGTCGGTCGGTTCGCAGATGCCGTGATCGATGGACATTATGCCTACACCCGCCTCTGGCGGCAGACGGGCACGGGTTGGGCCGTCGTGGCAGGGCAGGCGGCGCGCATCGGTTAGGCGATCCCGACGCGGACTGGCGAGGGCCCACCGCATCGGCTATCCGGGCGGCATGCTGCGCATCAATGAGCTGAAACTCCCCCTCAATCATCCCGAGGAGGCGCTGGCAGCGGCGATCCGGGATCGGCTGCGGATCGGGCCGCGCGATCTGGTGCGCTATACGGTGGCGCGGCGGGCGAACGACGCGCGCGACAAGATGGATATCCAGCTCGTCTATTCGGTCGATGTGACGGTGAAGAACGAGGGCACGGTGCTGGCCCGCTGCCGCCGCGACCGCAACGTGGGGCCGACGCCGGACACCGGCTACCGCTTCGTCGCCAAGGCCCCCGCGGATTACACCGGACCGCGGCCGGTGGTGATCGGGACGGGGCCGTGTGGCCTGTTCGCCGGACTGATCCTTGCCCAGATGGGATTTCGCCCGATCATTGTCGATCGCGGCAAGGTGGTGCGTGAGCGGACCAAGGATACCTGGGGTCTGTGGCGTCGTAGCGAGCTTAACCCCGAATCGAACGTCCAGTTCGGTGAGGGCGGGGCGGGTACGTTTTCGGACGGCAAGCTCTACAGCCGGATCAAGGATTCGCGGCATCTCGACCGCAAGGTGCTGACTGAGTTCGTGAAAGCGGGCGCACCCGAGGAGATCCTGACCGAGGCGCACCCGCATATCGGCACGTTCCGGCTCGTCACGATGGTCGAGAGCATGCGCGCGTCGATCGAGGCGTTGGGCGGCGAATATCGCTTCGAACGCCGCGTGGACGGGATCGATGTCGCGGTCGACGCGGATGGCACACGCCGGATGCGGGGGCTGCACCTGCACAACGGCGACTATCTGGAGGCGGAGCAGGTGGTGCTCGCGGTCGGGCACAGCGCGCGCGACACGTTCGCGATGCTGCACGAGGCGGGCGTCTATATCGAGGCCAAACCCTTTTCGATCGGCGTGCGGATCGAGCACCCACAATCCTGGATCGATCAGGCGCGGTTCGGCCCCAATGCCGGCCATCCCATTCTGGGCGCGGCCGAATATCATATTTCGCATCACTGCTCGAACGGGCGGACTGTCTACAGCTTCTGCATGTGCCCGGGCGGCACGGTCGTGGCGGCGACATCCGAGGAAGGGCAGGTCGCTACCAACGGCATGAGCCAATATTCGCGCAACGAGCGCAACGCCAATTCGGGTTTCGTCGTCGCGATCGATCCGGCGCGCGACTATCCGGGCGATCCACTCGCTGGCATCGCGCTGCAGCGCCAGATCGAGAAACTGGCGTTCGTTGCGGGCGGATCGAGCTACAAGGCGCCGGCACAGCGGGTGGGGGATTTCCTGGCGGGGCGGCCGTCGACCGCGCTGGGATCCATCGCGCCGTCGTATCGGCCGGGCGTGACGCCGACCGACCTCGCGACCTGCCTGCCGGACTTCGTCATCGCGGCGATGCGCGAGGCGCTACCAGTCTTCGGGCGACAGATTGCGGGCTACGATCACCCCGATGTGGTGATGACGGGGGTGGAAACGCGCACCTCGTCGCCGATCCGCATCACGCGTGGCGAGGATTTGCAGAGCCTCAATACGATCGGCCTGTTTCCGGCGGGTGAGGGGGCAGGCTATGCCGGCGGCATCCTGTCGGCCGCGGTCGATGGTATCAAGATTGCCGAGGCGGTCGCGCGGCAGATCATGGGGACGAACGGCGCGGCTTCGCGGCAACGACAGCCCGGGAAGCGCGCCGCGTAAGCGGTAGTGCCGATACGGTGTTGTTCGGCGCGCCAGACTTTCTATACTGAGCGATATGGAAAGCGTTCTTACCGCGTCACCCGGCCCGTGTGCGAAGGGGCGTCCGCGGGAATTCTGCACGGATACGGCCCTTGCCGCGGCGCTGCGCGTCTTCTGGAGTAAGGGGTATGAAGGCACGTCGCTCGCCGACCTGACCGAGGCGATGGGGATCACGCGTCCCAGCCTGTATGCAGCGTTCGGCAACAAGGAGGCGCTCTTTCACAAGGCGCTCGACCTCTACGAGCAGGAAAAGCTGGAATATATGCGCGCGGCACTGGAGCAGCCGACCGCGCGTGGCGTCGCCGAGACGATCCTGCGCGGCGCATTGGCGATGCAGACGAGCCCAGGCGAGCCCAAGGGGTGCCTTGGCGTGATCGCCACCATGCCCTGCGGATCGGAGGCCGACTCGGTCCGGGGCGAGATGATCGCGCGTCGCGCCTCATCGCAGGCGGCGCTGGTCGAACGGTTCGAGCGGGCGAAGGCGGATGGAGATCTGCCCGCGGCGGTCGATATCGGTGGTCTCACCAGCTATCTGTACGCGCTGTTGCAGGGGATGGCGGTGCAGGCGGGATCGGGCGCCAAGCGCGACGAACTCGAGCGGATGGTCGACACCAGCCTCGCGATGTGGCCGAGCCGGTAGGAGCGCATCGGCTCAGGCGGTCTGCTGGGCTGCTCCTTCAGCGCGCATCGCATCGATCTCCCGATCGACGGTGACGATGAACGCCCGCGCAAGCGGGCCGCGATCGAAATCCCGGCGGATCAGCTCCTGATGCAGCATGCCGAGTGCCATCGTTGAAATCATGTCCGACAGGACCGCGCGCCGTTCCGCCATCCGCGGCGAGGGGGCGAGCATTTCCAGCGCATTGAGCATCAGGTCGCGGACGTCGTCGTTGACGCGGCGAAAGATCGCCGCAATCCGTTCGTTGCGCCCCGCCTCTGCGACGATTTCCGCGAACAGGCGCGAATTTTCGATATCGTCCGCTTCGTCCTCGGCAGTGATGAACTGGTGAAGCCAGTCGCGAACCAATGCCGCGTCGTTGTTGTCGATGGCGGCTCGCAGCGAGTCGCCTGCCATGAACGCGCAGCAATCGGCGTCAACGATTGCGGCAACGATATCTTCTTTCGCAGAAAAATCGCGATACAGCTGGCCGACCGCAATTCCCGATTCCTTCGCGATCTGGGCGATGCCGGTGCTGTGAAAACCCTTGTCTATAAAGAGCTTGCGGGCAGCCTCTATCGCGCGGTCGCGACGCGCGTCCGCCTTGTTCCTTGGTGCAGTGCAACAAAAATTCGCGTCGTTCATTCTATCCTCGTCCCGGCACGGGTTGACGCCCGTTCGAATCCGGTTGTACCAGAGCGTGAGTGATCGATCACTCACAAAAAATCAAAATCGGACATTTCGGTATGGCGGATAAGCGACACGGCGCGGCGACGCTAGCGTTGGCACTGGTTCTGGGCGGAACGCTGACGGGCTGCGGCGGCAAGGGGCAACAGCAGCAGCAGGCGCCGCAGGGGCCGCCGACGGTCGGCTATGCCGTCGTGCGCGAGCAGCCGGTGACGCTGACCACCGAATTGCCGGGGCGCACCACCGCCTTCGAAACGTCCGAGGTGCGGCCGCAGGTCAACGGCCTGATCCGCGCGCGTCTGTTCACGGAGGGTGACATGGTCCGCGCAGGCCAGCCGCTATATCGCATCGATTCCGCGCCCTATCAGGCGCAGGTCGCCAGTGCC
Organism: Sphingomonas sp. S6; assembly: GCF_043498045.1. Lineage (NCBI taxonomy): Bacteria > Pseudomonadati > Pseudomonadota > Alphaproteobacteria > Sphingomonadales > Sphingomonadaceae > Sphingomonas > Sphingomonas sp. S6. The sequence goes on along the minus strand of NZ_JBIEOE010000011.1, from coordinate 75,672 downwards.
CGTGCCGCGCTGGCCCGCGCGCGCGCTGCGATCGCGTCGAGTGAGGCGCTGGCGCGCCGCTATGGCGAGTTGGTCAAGATCAACGCCATCGCCCGCCAAGAGTATGAAAACGCCCAGACGAGCGCGCAGCAGGCACGCGCTGACGTTGCGGCGCAGCAGGCGGCGCTGCGTACGGCGCAGATCGATCTGGCGCGTACCACGATCCGCGCGCCGATCAGCGGCCGGATCGGCCGTTCGGTCTTCACCACCGGTGCGCTCGTCTCGGCGTCGCAGACCGAGGCGCTGGCGACGATCCAGCGGCTCGATCCCGTTTATGTCGATATCCAGCAATCTAGCGCCGATCTGCTGAAGCTGCGCCAGCAGATCATGGACGGTCAACTGCTGCGTGACGGAAACGCGCCGGTGAAGCTGACGCTGGAGGACGGCACGGCCTACGGTCCGCAGGGAACGCTGCGCTTCGCCGACGTCACCGTCGATCCGACGACCGGATCGCAGGTGATCCGTGCGCTCTTCCCCAATCCCAACGGATTGCTGCTGCCGGGCATGTTCGTGCGTGCGTCACTGGTGCAGGGCATCAAGCAGAATGGCATGCTGGTGCCGCAGCGCGCCGTGACCCGCGACGAAAAGGGGCAGGCGACCGCGATGGTGATCGGCGCCGATGGCAAGGTGCAGCCGCGCAGCTTGCAGACGACGCGGACGATCGGCGACAGCTGGCTCGTCACCGGCGGGCTGAAGCCCGGCGACAAGGTGATCGTCGAAGGCGGCATGATGCTGCGACCCGGTATGCCGGTGAAGGGCGAGCCGTGGAATCCGAACGCCAAGCCTGCCGGCGGTCCGCAAGGGCAGCCGCAGGCGCAGGGCCAGGCGAAGTAACGAACCATGGCACGCTATTTCATCGATCGACCCATCTTCGCATGGGTCATCGCCATCGTCATGATGCTGGCGGGCGCGATCGCGATCCGCAGCCTGCCGGTGGCGCAGTTTCCCGAAATCGCGCCGCCCGCGGTGGCGATCACTGCGAGCTATCCCGGCGCCGACGCCGAGACGCTGGAACGCACGACGACGCAGATCATCGAGCAGCAGCTGAAGGGCATCGACAACCTGCGCTATTTCTCATCCTCGTCCTCCTCGGCGGGTACGGTGACGATCACGCTGACCTTCGAACAGGGCACCAACCCCGACATCGCTCAGGTGCAGGTGCAGAACAAGCTGCAGGCGGCAACGCCGCTGTTGCCGCAGGAAGTGCAGCGCCAGGGCATTCAGGTGACGAAGTCTTCCGCCAGCTTCCTGCTGGTCGTCGGCCTCGTCTCCACCGATGGGTCGCATAGCAATACCGACCTGTCCGACATGGTCGTGTCGAAGTTCCAGGATCCGATCAGCCGGGTGTCCGGCGTCGGCGAGTTGCAGGTGTTCGGCGCGCAATATGCGATGCGCATCTGGCTCGATCCGATCAAGCTGAACAGCTATGCACTGACCGTCGCCGACGTGACGTCTGCGGTGCAGGCGCAGAACGCACAGGTTTCCGCCGGTCAGATCGGCGCACAGCCTGCTCCCAAGTCGCAGATGCTGAACGCGACCGTCAGCGTGCAGTCGCGCCTTCAGACGCCGGAACAGTTCGGCGCGATCCGGCTGAAGACCACCACCGCGGGCGCCGTCGTACGGCTGCGCGACGTGGCGCGGGTGGAACTGGGCGCGGAGAATTACGGCTTCGACGTTCAATATAACGGCAAGCCCGCGTCCGGTTTCGGCGTGCGCCTTGCCGCGGGTGCCAATGCGCTCGACACGGTGGAACTGGTCAAGGCGCGCGCGCAGGAGATCGGCAAGACGCTGCCCGCCGACGTCAAGGTCATCTACCCCTATGATACGACGCCGTTCGTGCGGCTGTCGGTGGAACAGGTGATCCACACGCTGATCGAGGCGGTCGTCCTCGTCTTCCTGGTGATGTTCCTGTTCCTCCAGAACTGGCGGGCGACGCTGATCCCGACGATCGCGGTGCCGGTGGTGCTGCTGGGCACCTTCGCGGTGATGGCGGTGGCAGGGTTCACCATCAACACGCTGACCTTGTTCGGCATGGTGCTCGCCATCGGCCTGCTGGTCGACGACGCGATCGTCGTGGTCGAGAACGTCGAGCGCCTGATCGTCACCGAACATCTCAGCCCCAAGGATGCGGCGCGCAAGTCGATGGACGAGATCAGCGGCGCGCTGATCGGCATCGGTCTGGTCCTGTCGGCGGTGTTCCTGCCGATGGCGTTCTTCGGCGGATCGACCGGGGTGATCTATCGCCAGTTCTCGATCACGATCGTGTCGGCGATGGTGCTGTCGGTCATGGTCGCGTTGATCCTGACGCCGGCGCTGTGCGCGACGATCCTGAAGCCGCACGACCCGAACAAGGTGGAGGGCAACGGGCCGTTCGCGCGCTTCTTCCGCTGGTTCAACGACCGGTTCGAACGCGGTCAGCAGAAGTACGAAGGTGGCGTGCGGCGCACCGCGCGCAGCTGGAAGCGGTCGCTCTTGGTCTATGCGCTGATCGTTGGCGGCATGGTGCTGGTGTTCACGCGCCTGCCCTCGGGCTTCCTGCCCGACGAGGATCAGGGCACGGTGCTGGCGCTGGTCCAGGGGCCGGCCGGCGCGACGAGCGCTCGCACGGACAAGGGTCTGACGCTCGTCCGCGACCATTTCCTGAAAGCCGAAGGTGCCAACGTCGCCGGCGTGTTCACGATCAACGGGTTCAGTTTCGCCGGTCAGGGGCAGAATGCCGGCCTGGTCTTCGTGAACCTGAAGCCGTGGGATGAGCGCAGCGGGGCCGACAACAAGGCGCAGGCGATCGTCGGCCGGGCAATGGGGGCGTTCAGCCAGTACAAGGACGGGCTGATCTTCGCGCTGGTGCCGCCGGCCGTGCAGGAGCTGGGCAATGCGACCGGCTTCGATGCGCAGCTGGTCGATACCGGGGGCATCGGTCACGAAAAGCTCGTGCAGGCGCGTAACATGATGCTGGGCATGGCGATGCAGGACAAGCGCCTGGCGCAGGTCCGCCCGCTGAGCCTGGACGACGCACCGCAGCTGAAGGTAAAGATCGACGAGGACAAGGCGCGCGCGCTGGGCCTCGACCTGGCCGACGTCAATTCGACGATCGCGACGGCGTGGGGTGGTGGTTACATCAACGACTTCATCGATCGTGGCCGCGTGAAGCGCGTCTACGTCCAGGCCGATGCGCCCTATCGCCTGAGCCCGGAGGATGTCGGCGATCTGTACGTGCGGAACGGCACGGGTCAGATGGTGCCGTTCACCGCCTTTGCGACGCTGGAATGGGCGAACGCGCCGGTGCAGTTGACCCGCTACAATGGCCAGCCCGCAATGCAGTTGCAGGGTTCGCCGGGTGCGGGGCTGAGCACGGGTGCGGCGATGCAGGCGATGGAGGAAATCCACGCCAAGCTGCCGCCGGGCACCGCGCTCGAATGGACGGGCCTGTCCTTTGAGGAACGGCTGTCTGGCGGTCAGGCACCTGCGCTATACGGCCTGTCGCTGCTGATCGTGTTCCTGTGCCTCGCTGCGCTGTACGAAAGCTGGTCGGTGCCGATCTCGGTGATGCTGGTGGTGCCGCTCGGCGTGCTGGGCGCGGTGTTGGCGGCGTGGCTCACCGGCCTCAACAACGACATCTATCTGCAGGTCGGCCTGATCACGACGATCGGTGTGTCGGCGAAGAATGCGATCCTGATCGTGGAGTTCGCCGAAGAGCGGATCAACGAAGGCATGCGGCCGTTCGATGCGGCAGTGGAGGCGGCCAAGCTGCGTCTGCGCCCGATCCTGATGACCAGCCTCGCCTTCATCTTCGGCGTGTTGCCGCTGGCGATCTCGACCGGCGCAGGTGCGGGCGGTCAGAATGCGATCGGTCGTGCGGTGGTCGGCGGCATGCTGTCGGCGACGCTGCTCGCGATCTTCTTCGTGCCGATGTTCTTCGTCGTGGTGCTGCGCCTGTTTGGGCACGGCCATGACGGCAAGCGGCCCGTCGAGGATCGGCCGCATGACAGCAATGACGTGGACGGCGAGGGCGATGCGCCCCGTCCGCAGGGAGCCTGAGTGGTGATGACACGCAAAATCGTCCTCGCGCTGCTGAGCGCCAGCGCGCTCGCGGGGTGCAATCTCGCACCGAAATACGTTCGGCCCGAAGGCGCGGTGCCGGTGGCCCTGCCGCAGGGCGGCGTCTATCCGGCCGCCGCGACCGATGCGCCCGACGTCAGCAAGATCGGCTGGCAGACGTTCTTCACCGACGACCGCCTGCGCAAGACGATCGCGCTGGGGCTGGAGAACAACCGCGATCTGCGGGTCGCGGCAGCCAACGTTCTGCAAGCACGGGCGCAATATCGCATCCAGCGGGCTGATCTGGTGCCGTCGACCACGGTGTCGGGGTCGGGGACCTATACCAACAACATCTTCGGCGGGGCTTCCGCCGGGGCGGGCGCTGGCGCGGGTAGCGGTGCAGGTGCAGGTGCCGGAGCGGGTGCGGGAACCGGTGGCGGTGTGGGTGCCGGGGCCGGCGGCGCGGCGGTCGGGTCCAATTCGTCGAATCTGGAATTCTATTCGGTCAACGCTGGCTTCTCCGCCTTCGAGCTCGACCTGTTCGGCCGTGTCCGCAACCTCAATCGCGCGGCGCTGGAACAGTATTTCGCGACGGAGGAAGCGCAACGCGCCGCGCGGATCAGCCTGATCGCGGAGATCGCGACGGCCTGGGCGACCCTGGGGTCGGATCAGGACCAGCTGCGCATCTCTCAGGAGACGCTGAAGGCGTTCGAGCAATCGCTGGAGCTGACGCGGGCGCAGTTCCGCATCGGTGTCGCATCCGAACTGGAAGCGCGGCAGGCCGAAACGAGCTATCAGAGCGCACGCAACGATATCGCCGTGCTGAAGACTCGGGTGGCGCAGGACAAGAATGCGCTCGACCTGCTGGTGGGCACGCCGGTGACGGCCGACCTGCTGCCGCAAGGGCTGGGCAATGGCGATGCGGCGTTGCAGGTGCTGCCCGCAGGCCTGTCGTCCGAGGTCCTGCTGCGTCGGCCCGATGTGTTGCAGGCCGAGCATCAGCTGATCGCGCAGAATGCCAATATCGGCGCGGCGCGAGCGGCCTTGTTTCCGCGCATCTCGCTGACGGCGACGCTGGGTACGATCAGTACGGCGCTGAGCGGGCTCTTCGCGGGGGGCAGCTTCACCTATACCGGCGCCCCGTCGGTATCGCTGCCACTGTTCGATGGCGGACGGCTGCGCGGCAATGTCGATTATGCGCGCGCGTCGCAGCAGGCGGCGGTGTCGACCTATGAGAAGACGGTGCAGACCGCTTTTCGCGAGGTCGCCGACGCGCTGGCACAGCGCGGCACGATCGACGAGCAGATTGCGGCGCAGACCGCCCGCGTCGGGGCGGCGAACGTAGCGCTGCGCATTTCCGACGCACGCTATCGGGCGGGCGTGGAATCGTTCCTCAACACGCTGGATTCGCAGCGCTCCGCTTATTCGGCACAGCAGCAGTTGGTGACGACCCGACTGACACGCATCAGCAACCTTGTCGAACTATACCGCTCGCTGGGTGGTGGACTCGAGTAAACCATTTAACCCGTTCACCGTGCCGCAAGAGCGGACAGCAATCGAAGGCGCGGCACGGTGAACCCCGCAAGGCGGCGATAGCGCGCCTGCGTTTCGTGCTGGCCGACAGCTAGGCCGCGCGGCTTTCCACCACTCGCAACGGGGCGAGGCTGTCGAGGAACTGGGCCGCGCTGCTCGCCCAGGTGAAGCGGGCGGCATACGCAATGCAGGTCGCCCGGTCGCGAGTTAGCGCGCGCGGGATGGCGGCGTCGAGGTCGGCGTCGATCGCACCGATGCTCTCGTCCAGCACGTCCATCGGCCCCGGTGCCGGGAGTGCCGCGACGGGGGTGCCACAGGCGAGCGCCTCGATCATCACCAGTCCGAACGTGTCGGTGCGGCTTGGGAAGACCAGCACATCGGCGCTGCGATAGGCCGCGGCGAGGTCCGCGCCGAAGCGTGGTCCCAGGAAATGCGCCTGCGGGTAGCGTGCCGTCAGCATCGCCAGCGCCGGCCCGTCGCCCACGACCACCTTGCTGCCGGGCGTCGTCGACTGGAGGAACCCCTCGATATTCTTTTCGACCGCGACGCGGCCAACGTAGAGCTGGGTCGGGCCTGGCAATGCCGTGATGACCGGATCGCGCGGCCCATCGGCGGTAAAGGTCGCGAGGTCGACGCCCCGGCCCCAACGGCGCAGGTGCGGCAGTCCATGGGCGCGCAGCACCGCATCGACCGAGGGGGTCGAGGTGAGAATGGCGTCGGCGGCCGCGTGGAACCAGCGAATATAGCGCCAGATCCATTCGGCATTCACGCCGGTGCGTGCCGCGACATAATCGGGAAATTGCGTGTGATAGGCGGTGGTGAAGCGCACGCCTTCGCCGACGCACCAGCGCCGCGCGGCAAGGCCCAGGGGACCTTCGGTGGCGATATGCACCGCATCCGCGTCGAAGTCGCGGATCAGCCGCCCGATCGTGCTACTGCGCGCCAGCGCCAGCCGGATTTCGGGATAGCTGGGGCAGGGCAGGCTGGCGAAGCGATCGGGCGAGATCACGAGCAATTGATGGCCCTGCGCCTCCAACTCGTCGCGGACGGCGGTGAGCGTGCGGACCACGCCGTTGACCTGGGGCGCCCAGGCGTCGGTGACGAGGGCGATGCGCATCAGGCGGCGCGGGTCACGCTATCGGTGCTGGCCGGCGCGTTGCGTGCCGCAATCTCGTCCGCCCAATGGAGCAGCTCCATGCGGCCGTCGAAATGTTCGACGAGGGCGGTGCAGCCCTCCACCCAATCGCCGTCGTTGTAATAAGCGACGCCCTGGATATCGCGGATTTCGGCGGTGTGGATGTGCCCGCACACCACGCCATCGACGCCGCGCGATCCCGCGGCATGGGCGACGACCTCTTCGAAATGCGAGATGAAGGCGACGGCGTTCTTCACCTTTGCCTTGGCATGCTTCGACAGCGACCAATAGGGCAGGCCGAGCCAGCGCCGCGCGACGTTGAGCCACTGGTTCACCACCATCAGCGCGGTGTAGGCGCTATCACCGATGAACGCGACCCAGCGGTGGGCAAGGGTGATCGCGTCGAATTCGTCGCCGTGCAGCACCAGCAGGCGGCGGCCGTCGGCGGTGGTGTGGATCGCCTTGCGGCGGATCTTGACGCCGCCGAAGTCCATGCCGGCGAACTGGCGAAACACCTCGTCATGGTTCCCGGGGATATAGGTGACGCGGGTGCCGCGCTTGGCACGCTTCATCAGGCGCCAGACGACGTCGTTGTGGCTCGCCGGCCAGTAGAAGCGCTTCTTGAGGCGCCAGCCATCGATGATGTCGCCGACGAGATAGAGCTGGTCGCTGTCGACATGGTCGAGGAAGTCGATCAGCATGTCGGCATTGCAGCCGCGGGTGCCGAGGTGGACGTCCGAAATCCAGATCGTGCGATAGCGGCGGCGCGTGACGCCCGCAGCCTCCGGCACGGTCGGCCGCTGGGGCACGAAAGCGAGGATATCGGCGGTGGTCGTGTCGGTGGTCATGCGTGGCCCCCTCGGGAACCCGCTGTTCCCTCATGGGTGATGCATAGCCTGTCGATGTGACGCCGCGGTCACGGCGAGGTTACGGAAGTGTTGCGCTTATGCGGCCATCGTCGTGCGCAGCACGGTCAGCAGGATCCAGTAGAGCACGCCGGACAACAGCATCGCGGCGGGCAGCGTCATGAACCATGCGAGCGCCATGTTGCGCACGGTGCGCCATTGCAGGCCCGCGCCGTTCGCGACCGACGCACCGGCGACGCCCGACGACAGGATGTGCGTCGTCGACACCGGCCTGGCGAAGTGATCCGCAAGCAGGATCGTCGCTGCGGTCACCAGCTCGGCCGACATGCCCATGCCATAGGTGAGGTGGCTCTTGCCGATCCGTTCGCCGACGGTGACCACGATCCGTCGCCAGCCGACCATCGTGCCGAGGCCCAGTGCGATCGCGACGGTGATCTTCACCCAGAGCGGGATGTAGCGCGTGCCCTGCTCCAACCGACTGCCATAGGCCTTGATCCCGTCGATCTCGGCGGCGGTGAAGTGGGTGCGGGCGCCTTCGTCGGCGACGATCAGCTTGCCGGCGTCGAGGACGAGGTACATGTCGCCGCGTAGGTTGGGCGTGGCAGCGGCGGGCACCTTGCCGAGCGATCCGTAGCTTTCCAGCTTGTCGCCGACATCGCGCGACAGCGAGGCGAGCGCGCCGTACATGGCGGGCGTATCGACCCGGCGTTCGGCAAGCCCGCGCGTCACGGTGGCGCGGGCGATGTCGACCGTCGGCTCCGGCCCAGGCTGGCGTGCGTAGATTTCCGCGGCCGAGCGTGCCTGCGCCACAAAGGCAGGCGTCGCGCTTTCGGGGACGGTGCGATTCAACGCATACGCGGTGGGCGCGCAACCGATCAGGATCAGCATGATCAGGCCCATGCCCTTCTGCCCGTCGTTGCTGCCGTGCGCGAAGCTGACCGCGGTGCAGGTGGCGATCAGCGTCGCGCGAATGCCCCTGGGCGGCGGCGCCTGCGTGTCAGGTTCGCGATAGAGCTTGGGATCGCGGAGGAAGCGCTTCATCACCAGCAGCAGCACAAGGGCGGCGGTGAAGCCGATCAGCGGGCTGAAGAATAGCGCTGAGAAAACCTTTTCTGCCTGATGCCAGTCTACGCCCGACGTGCCGTTCAAACCCCGGGACAGCAACTGATTGGCGAGGCCGACGCCCAGGATCGAACCGATCAGCGCGTGGCTCGACGAATTGGGCAGGCCGACATACCAGGTCGCGAGATTCCACAGCACCGCCGCGAGCAGCAGCGCGAAGATCATCGCGAAGCCGCCCGCCGAGCCGGTGTTGATCACCAGATCCACGGGCAGCAACGTGATGATCGAATAGGCGACCGCACCCGACGAGGCGAGCACGCCCAGGAAGTTGAACACGCCCGACCAGACGACGGCCAGCGGCGCGGGCATGGCGTGGGTGTAGATCACGGTCGCGACGGCGTTGGCCGTGTCGTGGAAGCCGTTCACGAATTCGAAGCCGAGCGCGATCAGCAGCGCGAGGCCGAGGAACAGGAAGACGCTCGTCGCCAGCGTTTCGCCGACCTCTGCCGTATCTGTCAGGATGCTGGCGCCGGCATAGCCGAGCGCGCCGATCAGGACGGCGAGGAAGATCCACCGGCCGGCGGGGTGCAGGTGCCCGTCGAGCCGCGGGCCGCGTGCAGCCGTTTGGGGGGAAGCGGCGGAGAGCGTCGTAGCCATATGTCCGCGGTGGACCCTGTATGTGACGGGTTCGTGACAGCAGCCGATTCGAACCGTGCCGACAACGCACCGATCGACCATTGTGTTCGGGGCGGCGGAGCACGGGGCGGGAGCCTTTGCCGGCGTGGTGCGTGTTAGCGGCGATGCATATCCCCTATCTCGATATCGACCTGCCGGACTGGGCGGGGAAGCTTGGCGGCGTGCTGGCGTTCGCCCTGCTGCTGTCGCTGGTCCATCGTATCCTGTTCGCGGCGCTGCGCCGGCTGGCGGGACGGACTGCGACGAAGACCGACGATATCCTGATCGCACGGCTGGACCGGCCAAGTTTTTGGCTGGTGATCGTCATCGCGCTCGCCGCATCGGGGCCGGGGCTGGACCTGCCGCGCTATTGGGAGACGATCTGGCAGCGGGTGCTGGGGCTGCTGACGCCGGGCATCTTCGGCTGGATGCTGCTCGCCGGGCTCACCGCCTATCGGGACATCAGCGAGGTGCGGTTCGACATCACCGCCGCAGACAATCTGAGGGCGCGGCGGCGGCGGACGCGGATCGGCATCCTGCACCGGATCGGGGTGTTCGTGCTGATCCTGATCACGGCGATGATGATGCTGATGAGCATCCCGTCGGTGCGGACGATCGGGGTGACCCTGGCCGCCTCTGCCGGTGTGGCGGGCCTTGCCATCGGCGCCGCGGCACAGCCGGCACTGAAGAACCTGATCGCCGGTATCCAGATGGCCTTTACCGAGCCGATCCGGATCGACGACGTGGTCATCATCGACAACGAATGGGGGCGGATCGAGGATATCCGGCTGACCTATGTCGTGGTCCGGATCTGGGACGACCGGCGGCTGGTGGTACCGGTGTCGAAGTTCCTGGAGAACAGCTTCCAGAATTGGACCCGGGAGACGAGTGCGCTGCTGGGGTCAGTGTTCTGGTATCTTGATCCAGCGGCCGACGTGGCCCGGATCAGGGCGAAGCTGGAGGAGGTCGTCCGGGCCAGCCCCCGCTGGGATCAGCGGTTCTTCAACTGCCAAGTCACTGATTCAAAACAAGATGGGCTGATGGAGGTGCGCGGGCTGATGACCGCCAAGGATGCCTCCACCGCGTTCGATCTGCGGTGCGAGGTGCGTGAGGCGATCTATGCGTTCATTCGCGACGAGATGCCCGAGGCTCTGCCGCGCACCCGCATCATGCCGGCTCCTGCTCCATCTCCAGCGGGGCTTCCATCAGCGCCTCGGTAAAGGTCTTGCGCCACCAGCCGATATCCTCGCGCGTGATGACGTCCATCATCCGCTGCCAACGTTCGACGCGTTCCTCGCGCGGCATCCGCAGCGCGAGCATGATCGCGTCGGACATTTCTTCGGCCGAATAGGGATTGATGAGAACGGCGTCGGTCAGCTGGCAGGCGGCACCGGCGAAGCGCGACAGGATGAGGACGCCGGGGTCCTCCGGATTCTGCGCGGCGACATATTCCTTGGCGACGAGGTTCATCCCGTCGCGCAGGGGCGTCACCAGCCCGATCTTGGCGGCGCGATAGATGCCGGCGAGCACGTCGCGCGGATAGCCCTGGTTGACGTAGCGGATCGGCACCCAGTCGATATCGGCATAGGCGCCGTTGATCCGGCCCGCCAACCCTTCGAGATTGCTGCGGATCTTCTGATAGCTGCCGACGGTCGCGCGGCTGGGCGGCGCGATCTGGAGCAGCGTCACTTCCTTGCGCTCTTCCGGATGTTCGACGAGGAAGCGTTCGTAGCCGAGGAAGCGCTCTTCGAGCCCCTTCGAATAATCGAGCCGGTCGACGCCGACGATCATGTCGCGCCCGACGGCGGCGTCGCGCATCTGGCGGAAGGCGAGGCGGCCGCGCGTGCTGGTGGCGAGGCCGGCGAATTCCTTGGCATCGATGCCGATCGGGCAGGCCATGACGCGTACGCGGCGGTCGCCGAGCACCAGCTCGTCGCCCTCGACGATCGCGCCGAGTTCGGCGGTGCAATAATCGCGGAACGACGACAGCCATTCGTCGGTGTGGAAGCCGATGACGTCATAGGCGAACAGGCTGCGCACTAGCCCTTCCGCCTCGGGCAGGATGGCGAGCAGGCGGCGCGGCGGCCAGGGGATGTGGAGGAAGAAGCCGAGGCGGTTCTTCGCGCCGCGCTTGCGCAACTCCTGCCCCAGCGGGAACAGGTGGTAATCCTGGATCCAGACCGCGTCGTCTTCCTCGATCAGCGGCTGGACGGTGTCGGCGAAGCGTTCATTGACGCGCTGGTAGCCGCCGGCAAATTCCCGTTCGTATTCCGCCAGATCGACGCGATAGTGAAAGAGCGGCCACAGGGTGCGGTTCGCATAGCCGTTATAATATTCCTCGATATCCTGCTCTTCGAGGTCGACGGTCGCGGTGGTGACGCCTTCGTTGCGCTGAAAGGTGATCTGGCCGGTATATTCGTCGGTCCGCTCGCCCGACCAGCCGAACCACATGCCCTTGTATTCGCGCAGGGCAGAGGCGAGGGCGACGGCGAGGCCGCCCTGTGCCCCCCCGGATTTGGACCCCGAGGGGGCAGACACACGATTGGAAATGATGATCAGACGGCTCAGCGGATCGAACTCCAGGGTTTGGACAGCAGGACGGCGCAGTTGATCATGCCGACCAGCGAATAGGTCTGGGGGTAATTACCCCACAGCTCCAACGACGTAGGGTCGATGTCTTCGGACAGCAACCCTGACGCGGTGCGGCGTGCGAGCATCTCGTCAAAGAGCGCCCGCGCATCGTCGTGGCGGCCGGTGACGTGCAGCGCCTCGATCAGCCAGAAGGTGCAGACGTTGAACGCGGTTTCGGGCAGGCCGAAATCATCCTCGGTATCGTAGCGGAGCATGAAGCTGCCGCGGCGCAGGCCCTGTTCCACCGCTTCGAGCGTGCCGAGGAAGCGCGGGTCGGTGGGTTCGAAGAAGCGCAGGTCGAGCAGCTGGATCAGGCTGGCGTCGAGGTCGTCACCCGAGAAGGTCGCCGACATGCGGTTCGTGTCCGGCCGCCATGCCTTGTCCTCGATCACGCCGCGGATATGGTCGGCGCGATCCTGCCAGAGCGTGCAGCGATCCTCCATGCCCAGCGCATGCGCGGCATTGGCGAGCCGGTCGCACGCCGCCCAGCACATCGCGACCGAATAGGTGTGGACGCTCTGCCGGGTGCGCAGCTCCCACAGCCCCGCGTCGGGCTTGTCGTAATGCGTCCAGGCGCGTTCGCCGACCTGTTCCAGGCGGTGGAAATCCTCGACGGTGTTGAGGCGCAGCAGGCGCTGGTCGAAGAAGGCGTGGACGCTGCACAGCACGATCTGGCCGTAGGCGTCATATTGATGCTGCTCGTAGGCCGCGTTGCCGACGCGCACCGGGCCCATGCCGCGATAGCCCGCCAGTGCTGGCGCGAAGCGTTCGGTCAGCGTCGCTTCGCCGAGCACGCCGTACAGCGGCTGGATATGCCCGCCGCGCGCATCGTCGACGATGTTGCGGAGGTAGCCGAGATAGCCCTCCAGCACGTCTAGCGCGCCGAGGCGGTTGAGGGCCTGGACGGTGTAATAAGCGTCGCGGATCCAGCAGTAGCGATAGTCCCAGTTCCGCTCCGACCCGGCATGTTCGGGGATCGAGGTGGTGAGGGCAGCGACGATCGCGCCGGTTTCCTCATGCTGGCACAATTTCAGCGTGATCGCCGAGCGGATGACGACATCCTGCCATTCGAGCGGGATGGCGAGACCGCGCGTCCATTCCTGCCATTCGGCGATCGTCTGGGTGAGCATCGCCTCCATCGATTCCGCCAAATCGCCGCTGAAGCTTTCATCCGGGCCGAGGAAGAAGTGGAGCGGGCGTTCGAGGCGGAAGATGCGCTCTTCCTGGATCATGCCGATCGGTGCCGTGGTGGTGAGGCGCATCTGCATCGTATCGAGGTTGATACGCAGATGGTTCGACCCGCCGATCTGTTCGCGGCAGGCGCCGCCCCAGCCGCAGGTGGTGCGCAGCCGCATCGTCATGCGCGGCGATCCGGCGACCGGGCGTACGATGCGCGCGAAGGCGACGGGGCGGTAGGTGCGGCCTAAGCGATCGAAGCGCGGGCAGAAATCGATCACCTCCAGCGCGTTGCCGGCGCTGTCGGTATGCGTGCTGACCAGGATCGGGGTGTTGCGGATGTAATGCTGCTCGACCGACACCGAATCGGCGATCTCGACGCTCCAATAGCCGCTCTCCGGCTCGGCGCCGCCGACGAGGGCGGAGAAGATCGGATCGCCGTCGACGCGCGGCACGCACGCCCAGACGTAGCGGCCGGCGCGATCGATCAGCGCGCTGACCTGACAATTGCCGATCGGCCAGAGGTCTACGCTGGTCATGCGCTAAGGCTTTCGGTTGCGGCTTCGAGCCAGGAGAGGGTGTCGGCGACGCTGTCGAGGCGCCAGGCCGCGGCGGTGGCGCGGGGCGCGCCGATCAGGATGCCCGCACCGCCGAGCGTGGCGGCGGCGGCCATGGCGGGTTCGTCGGTATCGTCGTCGCCCAGGAAGACGGGTTTGTAGCCGGCGAGGGCGGGGGCCTGCATCATCTGACGCAGCGCGCTGCCCTTGTCGGCGCCGGCGACGCGCACCTCGACCATCATCTTGCCGGTCTGCAGGTGGAGGCCGGCATCGGTCGCGAGGCGGGTGGCGAGCTGCGTCGCGGCGGCTTCCGCCGTGGGAACGGCGCGGTAATGGAGCGCGGCGCCGAGGGGCTTTTCCTCGACCAGGACGCCCCGTGTTGCAGTTGCGAAGTCGTGCATGTCGGCAACAATACGGTCGAGCGCGGCGGGTCGTTCCGCTTGGCTGACGCGGCCGTCGGGCCAGGCGACCTCCAGCCCGTGGCTGCCGGAGATGGCGAAGGCGGGGGCGCCGAACAGCGCGCGGATGCCATCGACCGGGCGGCCGGAAATGATTGCGACGCGGCCGTCGAGCGCGGTGGACAGCCGGTCGATCAGCGCGGCGAGGCGCGCATCGACGCGGACGGCGTCGGGCCGCTCCTGCAATTCGACGAGCGTACCGTCGAAATCGAGGAACAACGCGGCATCGCGCAACAGGTCGGCGGGGGGCGGGGGGAGGTGCGTCACGGCGCCGCTGTCCGGGATCGGGGCGGGCGGGTCAAGCGGGTCCGGCGCCCGAGTCGGGATGCGCGGAAGTGGACGAAGTGGACGATACGTATTGTTCGGAAATGTCCCTCGTGCCGGGCCGCCGTGGGACGGGCGGGCGAGCGGAGGGCGCGAAGCATGGCGGGATCATAGCGGATCGGGGGCGTGTAGGACAGGGGGACAGGATTGCGGGAGCGGCCCTGGTCGCTCATCATCCCCGGTCGAGGCATCGCCGTCGGAGGATATATGCTCGCCTTTCGCACACTGCTGATCGTGGCTTGGGTGGCGCTGATCGCCTATACGGTGACCGTCATCGGCGATCACGGGTTGAACCTGATCCCGATCTTTTTCGGCGACATCGCGCGCGGCGCATGGCCCGGCCAGTTCAACGCCGATTTCATGTGTTTCCTGATGCTGTCGGCGCTGTGGACGGCGTGGCGTAATGGCTTCACGCCATCGGGCTGCCTGCTCGGCGTCGTGGCGCTGTTGGGCGGGGCGGCGTTTCTGTTGCCGTATCTGTTGATTTTGAGCCTTCGGGCGCGGGGCGATGTCGCGGTGATGCTGATGGGGCGGCACGTCGGAAGTCGTTAACCATCGCATGCGACAAGCGGCACAAGCCCGCCAGCGAAAGATCCCTTATGCCCGCCCCAACCATCGCCGCGACCCTGATCGTGCGGGACGAGGCGCGGTGTATCGCGCGGTGCCTGGCGAGCGTGGCGCCGTTCGTCGATCGGATGGTGGTGGTGGATACCGGGTCGGTCGACGATACCGTCGCGATCGCAAAGGGTTGCGGGGCGGAGGTGCATCGGCTCGACTGGCCCGACGATTTTGCTGCGGCGCGCAACCATGCGCTGGGGCTGGCGGATGCGGACTGGCATCTGGTGATCGATGCGGACGAGTGGATCGTCTCCGGCGGCGAGACTTTGCGGGACTGGTGCGCGACTGGCGAGCGGCTGGGGCGGGCGTGCGTCCTGAGCGACGATGGCGAGGGCGCGACGACGACGCGGAGCTGGATCACGCGGGTGCTGCCGCGCGGCGTGCGGTTCGAGGGGCGGGTGCATGAGCAGGTCGCCTCCGCTTTGCCGCGGGTGCGGACCGGGTTGCATATCGGGCATGACGGCTATCGGACGGCGCAGATTGCCCGCAAGCGCGATCGCAACCATCGGCTGTTGCTGGCGGAGCTCGCCGGGCGGCCGGGCGATGCGTATCTGCTGTACCAGATCGCCAAGGATGCCGACATGCGCGGCGACGGTGCGGCGTCGGCGGAAGGCTATGCACAGGCGGTGGCGGTGACGCCGCCGGACGCGGGCTGGCGGCATGAGCTGGTGACCTGCGCGATTCCGGCGCTGGCGAAGGCGGGGCGGCTGGGCGATGCGATGGCGTTGGCCGAGGCGGAGATGCCGCGCTGGGCGGCGTCGCCGGATTTCTTCTTCGTGCTGGGCGACCTGCTGCTCGATCATGCCATCGCCGATCCGGCGCGGGCGGTCGACCAGTGGCTGCCGCTGGCGAGCGGGGCATGGGAGCGGGCGATCGCGATCGGCGAGCGGCCCGATCTGGAGGGCAGCGTCGCGGGGCGGGGCAGTCACCTCGCCCAGCATAACCTCGACGTGGTGCGGGGGCAGCTGGCGATGCTGGGCGGTTAGGGGGGTATGTTGTGGTGAGGAACGTCATGCCAGCGCAGGCTGGCATCTCTTGGTCGTAGCGCGGGGCAGGGAGCGCGGGAGATCCCTGCCTGCGCTGCGATGACGCTTTTGCCTTGGCGAGGGTGACGTCAGGCGTCGCGCCATGCCCCCGGTGCAAGGCCGTCGAGCGTCCAGTCGCCGATCCGCCAGCGCACCAGGCGCAGCGTCGGATGGCCGACGGCGGCGGTCATGCGGCGGACCTGGCGGTTGCGGCCTTCGCGAATGGTGAGGCGTAGCCAGCGATCGGGGATCGCCTGGCGCACGCGGATCGGGGGCGTGCGCGGCCACAGGTCGGGCGGGTCGATCGCCTCCACCTCGGCGGGGCGGGTAGGGCCGTCCTTCAGCACGACGCCGGTGCGCAGCGCGGCGAGCGCGGCGGCGTCCGGCACGCCTTCGACCTGCACGACATAGGTCTTGGGCAGCTTGAACTTCGGATCGGCGATGCGCGCCTGGAGGCGGCCGTCGTCAGTCAGCAGCAACAGCCCCTCGCTGTCACGGTCGAGCCGGCCGGCGGGATAGACGCCGGGTATGTCGATGAAGCGCGACAGCGTGACGCGCTCCGCCGGCGTGCCACGATCGGTGAACTGGCTGAGCACGTCATAGGGTTTGTTGAAGAGAATCAGACGCGGCATGTCGGCTCGTGCAGAGAGGTTGGCCCGCTGTAGCGGCGCACGGCGATGCTGTCGAAGCGAGTGCAGGCCCAGCCGACACCATCGCCATTCCCTTGCCTTGTTCGCGACTTCGACCCGTAGCGATAATTTTTGTCAAAAACGGTCCAATCTAGACGGACCGTTTACCTTGGATTGCTACCCCGGCCGCATGGGGAAGGTGCGATGACCAAGGATTACGTTCGAGGCCAATCGGTCGAGCAGGCGAGTTTCGAGGCGCTGTCCCGCGTCTGCACCGCGATGTTCATCGCCTTGTGTGCGGATACGGCCGCCGTCGCGGCGGTGCATTCGATGGTGGCGCCATGGTGGGCGTGGGCGGTTTTCCCGGTGCTGTACCTCGTCCCCAAGGGCCTGTTCTGGTACGCATTGCTGTATCGGCGGCGCAACGCGATCCCCTCCACCGACGAATGCAAGCGTACGATGCGGCTCGTCAGCATCGAGCTGCCGCTGGGTATGTCGCTGCTGGTCGCGTGGCAGGTCTGGATTGCGCAATGGGCAACGTCCGACATGCGGCTGCTGCTGGCGCTGTGCATGGGTGGCCAGATGGTGTTCGTGCTGTTCGGGTTGCAGCATGTCCGCGTTGCATCGGTCCTCGCGGCGATCAGCTGTGTCGTCGGCGTCCTGCTGATCGCATCAGGCGCGGGCACGCATATCTGGGGCGTGGTGACGCTGCTGACTGGCGGTGTCGCGGGCCTCGCCTATGTCGCGAACCACAATTTCAACGATTTCGTCCGACTGGTCCGCTCGCGCCTGACGCTGGAAATCAAGACGGCGGAGATCGAGGCGCTGAGCGAGCAGAATTTCCGCATCGCCAACACCGACATGCTGACCGAGATCGGCAATCGCCGCAGCTGCTTCCACGATCTGGACAAGGCGCTCGCCGTCGCGCGGGACAGCGGGCAGCCGCTGACGCTGGGCATCATCGACCTCGACGGGTTCAAGTCGGTGAACGACAGCCATGGCCATGTCGTCGGCGACCGGCTGCTACGCGGGATGGCGGAACGGTTGCAGCAGGCGCTGGCCGGCATCGCCGACGTCTATCGCCTGGGCGGCGACGAATTCGCTTTGATCATCGCGAACGAACAGGACGAGACCCGGTTGCTCGGCATCGGCGAATCGATCATCGCCGAGGTGGGCAAGTCGATCCGCATCGGCGAACTGCGCCTGCAGGTTGGCTGTTCGATCGGCTTTGCAGCCTTCCCCCGCATGGCCGACAGCGGCGACGATCTGTACGCACGTGCCGATTACGCGCTGTTCCACGCCAAGCGGACGGGCCGGATGAAGCCGGTCGTGTTCAGCGAGGAGCATGAGCGTGACGTCCGCGAAGCGGCACTGCTGGAGCGCACCCTGCGTGCCGCCGACCTGGAGGCGGAGCTGTATCTGCAATTCCAACCGATCGTCGATTCGAGCCGGGATACCACGCTGCTGCTCGAATGCCTGGCGCGTTGGGACAGCCCGGTGCTCGGGTCGGTATCGCCGAGCAAGTTCATCCAGGTCGCCGAGCAATGCGGGTATATCTCGGCGCTGACCCCGGTGCTGCTCGACAAGGCGCTGCGCGCGATCACGCAATGGCCGGACGAGGTGGGCATTTCGTTCAACCTGTCAGGCCATGACATTGTCGCCGCCGATAAGGTGACGCGCCTGATCGAGATTCTGGAGCGGAGCGGCGTGCCGTCCCACCGCGTCGAGTTCGAGGTGACCGAAACCGCGCTGATGATGAATCTGGACGAGGCCCTGGCCAACATCCACCGGCTGAAGGCGACTGGCACGCGGATCTCGCTCGACGATTTCGGCACGGGTTATTCGTCGCTCAGCCAGATCCAGAAATTGCCGCTCGACAAGATCAAGGTCGACGGCAGTTTCGTGCGCGACCTGGCCGACAGCGAGGCAAGCCAGAAGATCGTGCGCTCGGTCAGCGCGCTGTCACGCGATCTGTCGCTCAGCTGTGTGGTGGAGGGCGTCGAGACGCAGGAGCAGCTCGATATCCTGCAGGACATGGGGTGCAGCCTGATCCAGGGCTATTTCTTCGCGAAGCCGCTGCGCGAGGCGGACGTGGGCGCGTTCCTGGCAGATCAGGCGAGAGCACGCGGACTGCGGCTGGTGCCGAAACAGAATGCAGCGTGAGGTTCACCGCCACGATCGGCATCGACGCACGGTGACACCCCGTCGCGGCTGACCGGCGTCCTCCTGTCGCGCCGTTTCGCGCACGAAAAAGGGAGGCGCCGACCGGCACCTCCCTTCGATACGTCTACAGACGCGATCAGCCGAGCTTGGCGGCCACCAGCGCCTTCATGTCGACGTTCGGACGCGCGCCGAAGTGGCTGATGATCTCGGCGGCGCAGATCGCACCGAGCTTCAGCGATTCCTCCAGGCCCTTGCCCTGCGCCTGACCGTGCAGGAAGCCGGCGGCGAACAGATCGCCAGCACCCGTCGTGTCGACGACACGCTCGATCGGCTCCGCGGCGACCTCGGCACGCGCGCCGTTCTGCAGCGCGCAGGCGCCATGCGCGCCGCGCGTCACCACCAGCGTCGGCACCTGTGCTGCGATCTTGGCGACCGCGGCCTCGAAATTCTCGGTCTCGGCGAGGGCGGTCAGCTCGCCCTCATTGGCGAACAGGATGTCGATCAGGCCATCGGCGATCAGGCTGCGGAAGTCGCCGCCGTGGCGACCGATGCAGAAGACGTCGGACAGCGTGAAGGCGACCTTGCGGCCCGCCTTCCGCGCGGCCTCGATCGCGACGCGCATCGCGGCGCGCGGCTCTTCCGGGTCCCACAGATAGCCTTCGAGATACAGGATCGCGGCGTCTTCGATCATGCCGAGATCGAGCGCGGCGGCCGGCAGGAACTGCGAGGCGCCGAGATAGGTGTTCATCGTGCGCTGGCCGTCCGGCGTCACGAAGATCAGGCAGCGCGCCGTGGTCGGCTGGCCGGGACGCACATCGGTGGTGAAGGCGACGCCCGCCGCGCGGATGTCGTGCGCGAACACTTCGCCCAGCTGATCGTCGGCGACCTGGCCGATGAAGCCGGTGCGGCCGCCGAGCGCCGCGATGCCCGCGACGGTGTTCGCCGCCGATCCGCCCGATACCTCACGCCCCGGACCCATGCGATCGTAGAGCGCGTCGGCATCCTCGGGCGAAAACATCAGCTGCATCGAGCCCTTGGCGACGCCGATCGACTCGATGAACGCGTCGTCGGCCTGCGCGAGGATGTCGACGATCGCATTGCCGATCGCGACGACGTCATAGGTGGGGTGGGACAAGGGCAGCTCCGGAAAAGTCAGATGTCGCTCCCTAGGGGCGTGCGCGGTTTCGCGCAACGCGGGGTGGTGGGGGCTAACCCCGGCCGTCACCCCGGACTTGGTCCGGGGTCCACCGGGCCGCGGGGGAATAGCCGGAGGCTCCCACCGTCCCCCTCGCCGCAGAGTGGACCCCGGAACAAGTCCGGGGTGACGGAGAGGGTTTGGCTTGGGTGCGCGCACGAGCGTCGGGGCGCTTACCTCCATAGGTCTCTGCGGATCACGCTCAGGGTGACCGAGAGAATGTGGCGACCCTTAACACGCCAAGCGTTGACGCCCCCGTCCCTACACGCCACCCCACGTCTCATGCTCCGCGCCTTCACCCTCTCGCTCGGCCAGCTTGGCGATGCCGCGATTTTGCGGGTGCTGGCGAAATCGCTGGCCCTGACGGTGGCGATCTTCGTCCTGCTCGGGCTGGCGCTGTTCGGTGGGTTGCATGCTGCCTTCGCCGATCTGGGCGCGACGCTGGGCGACGGGCTGGCGGGGGCGCTGACGGTGGTCGTGTTCGTCGTTGCCGCCTGGCTGCTGTTCCGCGTCGTCGCGATCGCGGTGATCGGTCTGTTCGGCGACGCGATCGTCGCGGCGGTCGAGGCGCGTCATTATCCTGCCGCGCATGCCGTCGCGCGGGACGTCGGCATCGTGCGTTCGGGGCGCATGGCGCTGGCCTCGGCGGTGCGCGCGCTGGGCATCAATCTGGTGATGACGCCCGTCTATCTGGCGCTGTTGTTCACCGCGATCGGGCCGGCGATCGCCTTTTTCCTGGTCAATGGCTGGCTGCTGGGGCGCGACCTCGGCGACATGGTGGCGAGCCGGCACATCGACGATGCGACGATGCGGGGCTGGCGCAAGGCGACCCGCGGCCAGCGGTTCGTGCTGGGCCTTGCCGTCGCGGGACTGTTCGTGGTTCCGCTCGCCAATCTGTTCGCGCCGATCCTGGGCGCGGCAATGGCGACGCACCTGTTCCACGGGGGGCGAGGGGGACACGCATGAGGACGCGCACGATCTTGAGCCTCGCGCTCGCGGCAGGGCTGGGCGCGTGCGCCGCACCGGGGGCGGTCGTGCCGACGGTCAGCCGCCCGGTCGTGCCCTATACCAGCGCCGGGCTGGAGCGGGTGATCGGCCAGGACGCGGCGGGACTCGTCCGCCTGTTCGGCCAGCCGGATGCCGATATTCGCGAAGGTGCGGCGCGCAAGCTGCAATTCGCCGGGCCGATCTGCGTGCTCGACGCCTATCTGTACCCGAAGGAGAATGAGGGCCCCCGCGTCACCTATCTCGACGCACGCGAGCCCGATGGCAGCACGATCGACCGTGCAAGCTGCGTGGCGGCGCTGACCCGGCGCGAGGGGGGGAAGTAGGGCCTCCTTCCGTCACCCCGGCCGACGTGCCGGGGTCCCGCTTCGCCTTCCGTTGGGTGGGGAAAAGCGGGACCCCGGGTCTAGCCCGGGGTGACGAGGGAGGGGCGCGACGTTGGCGGGAATCGCCTTAACATCGCCGGATCGCCCCGGCTTACGAGCCGTTGCCGCTAGCCCCCCTTCCTCACAGCGGCTAGCCTTACCACCATGACCCAGCGCTTTCATTCGATCCACGCCCACCAGATGGTCCGCGTCGCGGCCGCGACGCCGCGCGCGAGCGTCGGCGATATCGCCGCGAACGTCGATGCGGCGGTCGCGATGGCGCGGGAGGCGGATGCGCGCGGCGTGGATTGCGTGGTCTTTCCCGAACTCAACCTGACGTCCTACGCGCTCGACGACCTGCACCTGCAATCGGCGCAGCAACGCGCCAGCGACGCGGCGGTGCTGGCCTTCGCCGAACAGACCGCAGGATGCGCGCCGCTGCTGCTGGTCGGCGCGGCGCTGGTCCGCAACGGGCGGCTCTACAATTGCGCGGTGGCGGTGCATCGCGGGCGCATTCTGGGCGTGGTGCCCAAGAGTTTCCTGCCCAACTATCGCGAATATTACGAAAAGCGTTGGTTCGCGCCGGGGCTGGGCCTGACCGGCCTGACGATCCGGTTGGGCGACGCCGATGTGCCGTTCGGCACCGACCTGCTGTTCGCGGCGGAGGATCTGCCGGGCTTCGTCGTGCATGCCGAGATTTGCGAGGATTATTGGGCGCCAACGCCGCCGTCGACCATGGGCGCGCTGGCGGGGGCGACGATCTGCTGCAACCTCAGCGCCTCCAACATCGTCATCGGCAAGGCGCGCGAACGCATGCTGCTGGCCGCCGCGCAATCCGCGCGCGCCGCCTGCGCCTATGTCTATTCCGCCGCGGGGCCGGGTGAGAGCACCACCGATCTCGCCTGGGACGGGCAGGGGCTGATCTACGAACTGGGCGAGTTGCTGACCGAATCGAGCCGGTTTTCGAACGCGGCCGAGCTCGTCACAGCCGACATCGATTGCGAGCGGCTGGTGCAGGAGCGGTTGCGCAACGGCACGTTCAACGACAGCGCGGCCGCGGCGGGGCACCCCGAGCGCGGCGTCCGTCGAATCGGCTTCACGCATGGTGCGCGGGACGGCGACACCGGGCTCGACCGCCGCATCCGCCGCTTCCCCTTCGTACCCGACGATCCCGCCCGCCGCGACGAGGATTGCTACGAGGCCTTTAACATCCAGGTCGAGGCGCTGGTGAAGCGGCTGTCGGCCACCGGTTCCAAGACGCTTGTCATCGGCGTGTCGGGCGGGCTCGATTCGACGCATGCGTTGATCGTCGCGGCGAAGGCGATGGACCGCATGGGGCGGCCGCGCAGCGACATTCTCGGCTTCACCATGCCGGGCTTCGCCACTGGCGACGCGACCAAAAGCAACGCCTGGGCGCTGATGCGCGCGCTGGGCTGCACCGCTGACGAGATCGACATCCGTCCCGCCGCGCGTCAGATGCTCAGCGACATGGGCCACCCCTTTGCCAACGGCGAGGCGGTCTATGATGTCACGTTCGAGAATGTGCAGGCAGGCCTCAGAACCGATTACCTTTTCCGTCTGGCAAACCAGCGCCGTGGCATCGTGCTGGGCACCGGCGACCTCAGTGAGCTGGCGCTTGGCTGGTGCACCTATGGCGTCGGCGACCAGATGAGCCATTATGCGATCAACGCCGGGGTTCCGAAGACGCTGATCCAGTTCCTGATCCGCTGGTGCATCCGGACGGGCCAGTATGACGCGGCGACTAATGCCGTCCTCGCGACGATCCTGGCGCAGGAGATTTCGCCCGAACTGGTACCCGCCGACGCGGATACGGGCGCGATGCAATCGACGGAATCGATGATCGGGCCCTATGCGCTCAACGACTTCTTCGTGCATTACGTGATCCGCCACGGGCTGGCGCCATCGAAGATCGCCTTCCTCGCCTGGCATGCGTGGCGCGATGCAGCGCAGGGTGGGTGGCCGGAGGATTTTCCGGCCGACGCGCGCGTCGCCTACGACCTGCCCACGATCAAATATTGGCTGGAGCGTTTTCTGATTCGCTTCTTCCAGACCAGCCAGTTCAAACGGTCCGCAATCCCCAATGGACCGAAAGTGTCGGCGGGTGGGGCACTTAGCCCGCGGGGCGATTGGCGGGCGCCGTCGGATGGCACTGCGTCAGTATGGCTGAACGAACTGCGCCGAAACGTTCCGTAGAATATTGCCTTCGGTATCATACGGGCGCAATATGAAGCCCTGATGACACCGCCTCCCCGGGATGGCTCACGCGATCGCCGGATCGAGGACCCATCCAACCTCTATCTGATCCACCCCGCGTCGCACGCCTTGCTCCCCCTTGCCTTGCGGCACGGCGTGTCGGCGAATGCGGTGTCGCTTGCGGGCCTCGCCTGCGGGACGATCGCCGCCTTCGCCTATGCGCAATGGCATGATCCGCTGATGGCGCTGGTCGGCCTCGCCTTCTCGGTCGCCTGGCTGGTCGCCGACGGGCTCGACGGCATGATCGCGCGGGCGACGCGGACCGCGAGCGCGCTCGGGCGGACGCTGGATGGGCTGTGCGATCACGGCGTCTTCGCGCTGATCTACCTTTCGCTCGCCTATACCGTCGGCACGGCCGGTGGCTGGGCGCTCGCGATTGCGGCGGGCGCCTGCCATGCGGTGCAATCCAGCCTGTACGAGGGCGAGCGCGCCCGTTTCCACCGCCGGGCACGCGGGGAGGCGCTGTCGAGCGTGCCGGTCCCGACCGGCCCGTGGCTGGTGCGCGTCTATGACAGCGTCGCGGGCAGCGTCGACCGCATCTCGATGCCGTTCGAACGCCGCTTCGGTGCGGCCGAGGATCGCGCCGCCTTCGGTGCGGCCTATGCCGCCGCCGCGGTGCCGGTGATGCGCCTCCAATCGCTGCTCACCGCCAACGTCCGCGTCTGGACGATCTGCCTCGCCTGCCTGATCGGCAATCCGCGTATTTTCTGGTGGGTCGAGATCGGCCCGCTGTCGGCCATTTGTCTGATCGGCCTGCTCCGTCACCGGCGCGTCGAGCGCCGCTTCGTCCACGGCCAAGCGCCGCATTCCATCCTTCTATCCAGCGAACAGGGTCATTCATGAAGAGCATCAACATCGCCATCGTCGGCATCGGCAATTGCGCGAGCTCGCTTGTCCAGGGACTCGAATATTATCGCGAAGGCACGAACGACACGGTCGGCCTGATGCACTGGGAAGTCGGCGGCTATAAGCCCTCCGACATCAAGGTCGTCGCCGCCTGGGACGTCGATGCGCGTAAAGTGGGCAAGGATGTCGCCGAGGCGATCTTTGCCAAGCCCAATTGCACCGCGGTCTTCGCCGCCAACATTCCCGCGACCGGCACCGTCGTGAAGATGGGCGCCGTGCTCGACGGCGTCGCCGACCATATGAGCGAGTATAAGGACGACCGCACGTTCGTGGTCGCCAACGACACGCAGCCGACGAAGGAACAGGTCGTCGCCGATCTGAAGGCATCCGGCACCGACGTGCTGATGAACTACCTGCCCGTCGGCAGCCAGGAAGCGACCGAATTCTATGCCGAATGCGCGCTGGAAGCCGGCGTTGCCTTCGTCAACAACATCCCGGTCTTTATCGCGTCGAACCCCGAATGGGCGAAGAAGTTCGAAGATGCCGGCGTCGCGATCATCGGCGACGACATCAAGGCACAGCTGGGCGCGACGATCGTTCACCGCGTGCTGACCGACCTGTTCGCCAAGCGCGGCGTCAAGCTCGACCGCACCTATCAGCTCAACACCGGCGGCAACACCGACTTCCTCAACATGTCGAACCACCGCCGCCTGGCGTCGAAGAAGGTGTCGAAGACCGAGGCGGTGCAGTCGGTCGCGGCCGAGCGGCTGGAGGACGAGAACGTCCACATCGGCCCGTCGGATTATGTGCCCTGGCAGAACGACAACAAGGTCTGCTTCCTGCGCATGGAAGGCCAGCTGTTCGGCGGCGTGCCGATGAACCTGGAACTGCGCCTGTCGGTCGAGGATTCGCCGAACTCCGCCGGTGTCGCGATCGACATGATCCGCTGTGCCGCGATCGCCAAGGACCGCGGCATCGCCGGCGTGATCGACCCGGCCTCGGCGTATTTCTGCAAGCATCCGCGCCA
Source organism: Sphingomonas sp. S6 (assembly GCF_043498045.1). Taxonomy (NCBI): domain Bacteria; kingdom Pseudomonadati; phylum Pseudomonadota; class Alphaproteobacteria; order Sphingomonadales; family Sphingomonadaceae; genus Sphingomonas; species Sphingomonas sp. S6. Next base: position 50,031 of record NZ_JBIEOE010000011.1, on the reverse strand, counting down.
CCAGATGACCGACGATCTCGCGCAGATCGCGGTCGAGGACTTCATCAAGGCCGCCTGATGATCACGACGGGCCTGCTGCTCGCCGCCGGTCAGGGCACGCGCCTGCGCTCGGTCACGCCGTACAAGCCGCTGTGCCCGGTGGCGGGCCGGGCGCTGATCGACCATGCGCTGGACAGCATGGCGGCGGCGGGCCTGACGCGCGTGATCGTCACGCTGGGCTATGGCGCCGATGCGATCGCCGCGCACCTCGCCGGCCGGGACTGGCCGGTCGAGGTGTTGACGGTGATGACCGATTTCCACCAGCCCAACGGCGTCAGCGCGCTTGCCGCGCGGGCGCTGGTTGGGCCTGAGGGGGCGGTGATGGCGATGTGCGATCATCTGGTGCTGCCGCGCCATTATCGGCGTCTTGCCCGCGCAGGTGCGGGAGAGGGGCTGCGGCTCGGCATCGACCGGCGGCTGGGACATCCCTGGGTCGATCCGCTCGACGTCACCTGCGTCGCGACACGCGGCGACCGGATCGTCGCGATCGGCAAGGAGCTGGAGCCGCACGACTGCTATGACACCGGCGTGTTCGCGGTGGGGCAGGCGTTCTTCGATGCGCTCGCCGGCCTCGACAGCCCGTCGCTGACCGAGGGCGTGCGCATCCTCGCCGCGCAGGACCGGGCGCAGGTGGTGGATTGCAGCGACCTAGACTGGCTGGACGTCGATGACGCCCCCGCCTTCGCGCATGCCGAGGGCTGGATGACGCGGCTGGCGGCGTAGGCCACGCCGGGCCGAGGGCGTCCGCCGCCGGCCCGGTTTCCGTTCTACCCACAAACAAAAAGGCCGGGGGATCGCTCCCCCGGCCTTTTTTTGTGTGACCGGCGAACCGATCAGTCGAGCTTGCGGGCCGTTTCGGGCTGCATCGACGCATCGTCGACGACGTCGATGATGCCGCGACCGACGTAGGACCGGCTGCGGCTGTAGCCGAAGTAGATGACGAGGCCGATGAGGCCCCAGATCGGCAGCACCAGCTTGGCGGTCAGCGGCAGCGACAGGTACAGCACGACGCAGCCGATGATCGCGAGCGGCGCGACGACATAGACCGCCGGCGTGCGGAACGGCCGATGACGGCTGGGATCGGTGCGACGCAGCACCATCACCGAGATCGCCACCATGAAGAAGGCGAACAGCGTACCGGCGTTAGAGTAATCGGCGAGCTTGCCGACCGGCAGGATCGCCGCTGCGACCGCTGCGGCGACGCCGGTCATCAGCGTGACGACGTGCGGCGTGCGATAGCGCGGGTGGACCGAGGCGAGCTTGTTCGGCAGCAGACCGTCGCGCGCCATGGTGAAGAAGATGCGCGTCTGGCCGAACATCATCATCAGCACGACCGACGGCAGCGCCAGCACCGCAGCGAGGCCGACGAGGCGGCCGATCATCGGCCAGTTGATGACGTCGAGGACGTGGACCAGCGCTTCCTTCGAGCACACGAGCGGTTCGAGCGCCCCGCTGGCAACGATCGCGGCGCAGCGGCCGGCGATCTCCGGCGTACCGGGCGAGAGCACCTTGCCGGCGAGCGAGGTGACCGGCTGCGCGCCGATCGCCCCGATCGCGCCCGAGGCGACGAGGATGTAGAAGATGGTGCAGATCGCGAGGCTGCCGATCAGGCCGATCGGCACGTTGCGCTGCGGGTTCTTCGTTTCTTCCGCGGCGGTCGAGACGGCGTCGAAGCCGACGTAGGCGAAGAAGATCGAGGCGGCCGCGCCCAGCACGCCCAGGCCCGACGAGCTGAACGGATTGCCGATGCCGGTGGGCAGGAACGGATTGAAATTATCCGCCTGCATCACCGGGATCGTCAGCGCGACGAAGGCGGTGAGCGCGGCAATCTTGATCGCGACCAGCACGGCATTGACGCGCGCGCTTTCGGTGGTGCCGATGATGAGCAGCCAGGTGACGAACGAGACGACGATGATCGCGGGGACGTTGACCCAGCCGCCCGTCGCCATCGCCTGCGTCAGGTCGGCGCTGGGCTCCGCACCGAAGGCGAGATACATATGCGCCATCAGCGCGTCGGCGTTGCTGATCGCGGCGGGCACGTGGAAACCGATGCCGTTGAGCAGGCCGACCGCGTGGTTCGACCAGCCGACCGCGACGGCGCTGGCGCCGACCGCATATTCGAGGATCAGCGCCCAGCCGACCATCCACGCGAGAATCTCGCCCGTCACCGCATAGGTGTAGGTGTAGGCCGAGCCCGACACCGGCACCATCGAGGCGAGTTCGGAATAGCAGAGCGCGGCGACCGCGCAGATGAAGCCGGCGACGAGGAAGCTGAGCAGCATGCCCGGCCCCGCCTTTTGCGCGGCTTCCGAGGTCAGCACGAAAATGCCGGTGCCGATGACGGCGCCGATGCCCAGCATGGTGAGCTGGAAGGCCCCGAGCGAGCGATGCAGGCCCTTCTTTTCGGCCGTGGCGAGAATGGCGTCGAGTGGTTTGACGCGCCCGAATATCATGTAGCGTATCCCCCCAGGTGCGTGGCGTCTTGAGCGCGCCGCCGCATGGTGAAGGGGGGGATGCTAGTCTCAAATGAAACGGAGGCAATCCCCTTAATGCAGGTGGATGGCGTTACCGGGCGAGCATGGGGCCCAGCGGTGCGCCGCCGAACAGGTGGACGTGGAGGTGCGGCACCTCCTGCCCGGCATGTACGCCGATATTGGCGAGCAGGCGATAGCCCGGGGCGACGAGGCCGTGTTCGCGCGCGACATGCCCCACCGCGCGGACGAGACCGGCGATCTCCGCATCGGAGGCGCGGGTGCTGAAATCGTCCCACGAGACGTAGGGACCGCGGGGGATCACCAGGATATGGACGGGCGCGACGGGCGCGATGTCGTGGAAGGCGACGGCGTAATCGTCTTCGTACACCCGCTTCGACGGTATTTCGTCGCGCAGGATCTTCGCGAAGACGTTCTGGTCGTCATAGGGCAGGGTGGCGTCGATCGGCATGCGGGGTCCTCCTGCGGGCCTGTGTAGCCGGGTTGTGGGGGGTGATCGAGCCTCGCGTCGTTACGGCGGGCTTCTCCATTTCGTCATCCCGGACTGGATCCGGGATCCCGCTTCTTTCTGCCGCTGGAGGTAGCGGGACCCCGGATCAAGTCCGGGGTGACGAGGGAGATGAGGCGCGATCCGCGTGTCGGCGGCGTTACCGGCTGGCCTTTTCGACATGGCCCGATACGCCCTCGCGCCGCGTCAGTTCGGCGCGGACGTCGTCCAGCGACAGGCCGGCGTCGGCGAGCAGGACGAGCAGGTGGAAGACGAGGTCCGCCGCCTCGGACGCCAGCTTGTCCGGCTCCGCCAAAGCGGCGATGACGGTTTCGGTGGCTTCTTCGCCGACCTTTTGCGCGATCTTTGGCCGGCCCTTGGCGAACAGGCTGGCGACGTACGACGTGCCGGCATCGGCATCGCGGCGGCTGCGGATCGTGGCGTCCAGGCGGTCGAGCGGGTCCATGTGCCCCGCTTGGCGCGGGGGAGGGGGCGGGGTCAATCCTTGTCGGCGTTGCGATGCGCAAAGCGGCGGCGCAGCGCGCGCCGGACGAGCCACAGGCCGAGCGCCGCGACGACGAACAGCGCGATGTCGGACCATTCGGGGCCGGTGCGGCGGTGGACGGTGCCGGAATGGCCCCCGGCGACCGACAGCAGAGCAAGCGACGTCATACCGTGGCGGCCGCGTCCGGCGCGGTCAGCCAGTCCCATGATGCCTCGGCGGTGTCGAAGATGCGCAGATAGGGCTGGGTCATCAAGCGCTGTACCTGAAGGCGGGTGATCGCGCTGGCGGTGACGATGGCGATGCGGCTGGCGCGGGGGAAGCCGGCCAGACGTTCGTGGATCGCCGCCGCGGCTTGTACGGGCTGGACGCTGCAGGCGCCCATGTCGATCCGCAGGCGATAGCCGCTCGTGAAGCCTTCCTTGCGGAACCGGTCCACCAATTCAGTGGCATAGCGTTCGACGCCGGCCAGATCGAACAGCTTCTGCCACTGGATATCCAGCAGGTTGCACTCATGCCGAAAGGAAATGGTGTACATGGCTGACCTGTATAGCGGTCAAGCCTTGCGGAAACGCTAAGCGAGGATCGGCCGGCGGACCGGAATTCCCGCCTGTGCCAAGGCGTTATGCGCGTCAGCGATGCTCGCCTCGCCGAAGTGGAAGATCGAGGCGGCGAGCACGGCGCTGGCGTGGCCGTCGCGGATGCCGGCGACCAGATCGTCGAGGCCGCCGACGCCGCCCGAGGCGACGACGGGGACGCTGACCCGGTCGGCGATGGCGCGAACCAGATCGAGGTCATAGCCCGAACGGGTGCCATCCTTGTCCATCGAGGTGACGAGAAGCTCGCCCGCGCCGAGATCGGCGAGGCGCAGCGCGTGCTCGATCGCGTCGATGCCGGTCGGGCGGCGGCCACCATGGGTGAACACCTCCCAGCGCTCTCCGACCCGGCGCGCGTCGACCGAGGCGACGCAGCATTGGCTGCCGAAGCGTTCGGCGATGTCAGCGACGACTTCGGGGCGGGCGACTGCGGCGGAGTTGACCGCGACCTTGTCCGCGCCCGCCAGCAGCAGCGCGCGGGCGTCGTCGGCGGTGCGCACGCCGCCGCCGACGGTCAGCGGCATGAAGCACACCGCGGCGGTGCGGCGTACGACGTCGAGGATCGTACCGCGGTTTTCGTGGGAGGCGGTGATGTCGAGAAAGCAGAGTTCGTCGGCACCGGCGGCGTCATAGGCGCGCGCCTGCTCGACCGGATCGCCGGCGTCGCGCAGTTCGACGAAGTTCACGCCCTTCACGACGCGGCCGTCGGCGACGTCGAGGCAGGGGATCACGCGGGCGCGGACGGTCATGCGGATGGCCTGTGATGGTCGCGCGAAGACGCGAAGACGCGAAGAGGTCCGGTCGCTTGGCCACGCGCCGCTCTGCAATCGCGATCGGGAGACGGCTGGCCGCCTGCTGCGGTGGAATGACGCGGCCACGCGCGCGCCACCTTAGCGTCTTCGCGTCTTCGCGCGAACATCATCACGCCGCCTGCGCCACGGCGAGTGCGGCGGCGAGGTCGAGGCGGCCGTCGTAGAGCGCGCGGCCGGTGATGACGCCTTCGATGCCGTCAGCCGCGTGGACCGCGAGCATGTGGATGTCGTCGATGCCCTTCACGCCGCCGCTGGCGATGACGGGGATCGAGACGGCGCGGGCGAGGTCGACGGTCGCGTCGACGTTGCAGCCCTTCAGCAGGCCGTCCCGGCCGACGTCGGTGAACAGCAGCGAGGCGACGCCTGCATCCTCGAACCGGCGGGCGAGGTCGACGACGCTGGTCGTCGAGACATCCGCCCAGCCCTTGGTGGCGACCATGCCGTCCTTGGCGTCGACCGCGACGACGATGCCGCCGGGGAAGTCGCGGGCAGCCTCGCGGACGAAATCGGGATCCTCGAGCGCGGCGGTGCCGATGACGACGCGCGACACGCCGAGGTCGAACCAGCGTTCGACGCTGGCGCGGTTGCGGATGCCGCCGCCCAGCTGAACATGGCCCGGAAAGGCGGAGACGATGCCGCGCACCGCCTCGCCATTCACCGATTCGCCGGCGAAGGCGCCGTCGAGGTCGACGACATGCAGGTGCTGCGCGCCGGCATCGGCGAACAGCAGCGCCTGTGCAGCGGGATCGTCGCCATAGACGGTGGCGCGGTCCATATCGCCCTCGGCGAGGCGGACGACCTGGCCGCCCTTGAGGTCGATGGCGGGGAAGACGATGAGGGTCATGCGGCGCTCCGCGATTTCGTCACCCCAGCGAAGGCTGGGGTCTTCATGAGGAAAGGGCAACGCCAAGTCGGAGAAGATCCCAGCCTTCGCTGGGATGACGGCGTCGCAGCAACGGTCAGGCCGATGGTCACGGCCGCCATGCGAGAAACCTTTCGAGCATCGCCAGGCCGTAGCGCTGACTCTTTTCCGGGTGGAATTGCAGCCCCAGCATCGTGTCGCGGGCGATGGCGGCGGTGATCGGGCCGGCATGGTCGCTGGTCGCGATCACGTCCTCGCCCTCATAGGCGTAGCTGTGCAGGAAATAGGCCTCGCCCGCGGGGACGAGCGGGTGATCGCCGGTCGGGACGACATCGTTCCAGCCCATGTGCGGGACCTTCGCCTCCATCGTACCGGGCTCGAGCCGCCGCACGCGGCCGCGCATCCAGCCGAGACCGCGGTGGTCGCCCATCTCTTCGCCGACGTCCGCCATCAGCTGCATGCCGACGCAGACGCCGAGGAAGGGCGCGCCCTCCGCCCGCACGCGGCGGTCGAGTGCCTCGACCATGCCGGGCACGGCGCGCAGGGCGCTGGCGCAGGCGCCGAACGCGCCGACGCCGGGTAGGACGATGCGGTCGGCCTTCGCCACCGCATCGGCGTCGGCGGTGACGATGAGGTCGGTGGCGCCGGCCGCGCGAAGGGCATTTTCGACCGAGTGGAGGTTGCCCGCGCCGTAATCGATCAGCGCGATGCTCATGACGCCAGCATATCCTCGAGCGGCAGCGCCGCCATGCTGGCGGTGAAGGGCGTGATGTCGGCGGTGGCTAGGCCGCGCGCGACGAACGGGTCGAGCGACACCATCGCCTCGACTTCCGCGCGTGTGCCGATCGCGATGACGATGCCGCCGGTGCGCGGTTGCTTGCGGCCCGAGGCGATCAGGCGCCCCTCGACATAGCAGGCACGCAGCCAGTCGACATGATCGCTCATCGCCGCGTCGATCGCGTCGAGGTCTGCGCCATAGGTCAGCGACACGATGCAGAGCGTCGTGCCGGGGCGGGCGAAGGGCTCGCTCACGAAATGCCCCCCATTACAGCACACCCTTGGTCGACGGGATCGCGTCGCTCTTGCGCGGATCGATCTCGACCGCGGTGCGCAGCGCACGGGCGAGGCCCTTGAACGCGCTCTCGACGATATGATGGTTGTTGCTGCCATACAGCGTCTCGACGTGCAGCGTCAGCCCGGCGGTCTGCGCGAAGCTGTGGAACCAGTGTTCGATCAGCTCGGTGTCGAGTTCGCCCAGCCGCTGCATCGTGAAGCCAGACTTCCACACCAGCCACGGCCGCCCCGAAATGTCGAGCGCGACGCGGGTCAGCGTTTCGTCCATCGGCGACAGCGCGTCGCCGTAGCGACGGATACCGCGCTTGTCGCCCAGCGCCTTGGCGATCGCCTGGCCCAGCGCCAGCGCCGAATCCTCGACGGTGTGGTGGCCGTCGATATGCAGGTCGCCGTCGACCTTTAGGTCGATGTCGATCAGGCCGTGGCGCGAGAGCTGTTCGACCATGTGATCGAGGAAGCCGATGCCGGTCTTGATGCTGTAGACGCCGGTGCCGTCGAGGTTGACGGTGACGTCGATCCGCGTCTCGGCGGTGGAGCGGTTGATCGTGGCGGTGCGCATGGCCGTGCCCCATAGGACGGTTGAGTGCATGTCGTCACACACAAATTTGATGGGCCATCGTGGCGGCTTGACCCCGCCGCCGATCGCGCTACCCAAGGGGTCATGACCGACGGCCTGCCCGATAGCCTGATCCCGTATGACGAAATCGTCCAGGAGGCGCTGCGTGCCGTCGTCGGACGCGTGCTCGGCTCCGTCGCCGATTCGGGCGGCTTGCCGGGCGAACATCACTTCTACATCACGTTCAAGACGCAGGCGCCGGGTGTCGACATCCCGCAACGGCTGATCGAACGCTTCCCGGACGAGATGACGATCGTCCTGCAGAACCGCTATTGGGACCTGCTGGTCGACGACCGGAAATTCTCGGTCGGCCTGTCGTTCAACCAGGTGCCCTCGAAGCTGGTTATCCCGTATTCGGCGATCACCGGCTTCCACGATCCGGCGGTGAATTTCGAGCTGCGCTTCCAGGCGACCGAAGGCCCGGACGATGGCCCCGAACCGCATGACGAGGCGGAGAACGACGGCCCCACCGTCACGCCGGCCGAAGACGGGTCGAACGTCGTCAGCGTGGATTTCAAGCGCAAGAAGTAAGGCGCTTCGCCCGGTAGTCAGGCGCGAATGCGGACGGGGCGGGCAGGGTTGCGCGCGTCGCCGGCCGTCCCCATGTGCCGGTCTGCAAAATTATGGCCACATTTTACGGCTAACTGGCGGTATTCCGGGGGCGGGAGATCGACATGACGTGTGCAGTTTCGGCAATTCTGACGACGATGCGCGCCATCGCCACGGCGGAGCTGTAAGCCATGCGTCCGCTGAGCTTTTATCTGTACGTGCTGGCCGGTGCGCTGATGATTATCGCGTCGGTGATCGCCCTGCCGTTCGTTCCGGCGCGGTCGCGCTGAGGGGCTGACCGGGCGGTTTTGGTACGCGCGGTCGCGGTGACGCTGGCCGGCGGTTGGTGCCTGATTTCGCTCTGATAGACTTTTAGTAGAAGCGTCACCCCAGCGAAGGCTGGGGTCTCGTGCGGCTATCGACGCGCGCTTTAACCGGGATATCCCAGCCTTCGCTGGGATGACGGCTTATTCGCGTGGCTGAGACAGACCTTTTTCTAGCCCATCTTCTCTGATGCCGTCTCTGCGGCTCGGTGGACCCCGGACCAAGTCCGGGGTGACGGCGTGATTTTGGCTGCGCTGTTGCCGTTGCCGATGTTGCGGAACAACCTCCGCAATCGCGGGCTGTAACAGCCCCGCACCCGTCACGTTATCCAAACCGATCGGGAACATCGCCGGCCGCATGAGGGCGCGATGTTCCCGATTCGGGGAAGGCGGGGTTACGCCTTGACGTGCTGCGAGATGTACTTGTTCATCTCGAACATCGTCACCTTGTCCTTGCCGAAGACCTTCTTCAGCTTGTCGTCGGCGAGGATCTCGCGCTTGTTCTCAGGGTTCTGCAGGTTGTTGGACTTGATATATTCCCACACCTTGCTGATCACCTGGCTGCGCGGCAGCTTCTCGTTGCCGACGACCGCTCCCAGCTCGGGAGACGGCTGCACGGGGGCGTGGATGCCGCCGGTCTTGGGTGCAGTAGCCATCGCATTCCTTCCTGTTTGCGCCCGGTCCAGCCCGGGGCGTTGAAACGTTACGCCTTTTTGAGCGCGTCCGCCTTGTGCGCTGCCTTTCCGCCGTTGTCACTCTTTACAATGAACTGCGGGTCGTCCTTCGACGCGCGGACGGTGTGGCCCTTGATCGTCGTGTCGCTCGTCTGCTTCTTTTCGACCGTGCCATGGGCGGTGCCGCCATGGCTCTTCCAGGTCACTTCGTCGCCCTTCTTCAGGTCTGCCATGATCGCCTCCGTTGCGTGGTGCGCGATCAAGCGCTTGGCGGGGCGAAGGGTTGCGCCTTGGTTGCTGATCCAGCCTAGCTGGATCAGGTACGGTGCCGGCCCGCTCCCCCTCCCGGCCGCCCACACGGTATCCTGATGGGTGGCCGGGAGGGGGAGCGGGCCGGCACCGTACATCCGCGTGAGCGGATCGAACGTCAGAACTTGAAGCCTACCGCCGCGCCGTAGCGGCGCGGTTCGATGGTGAAGATGTTGGTGTACAGGCCCGACGACTGATCGGCGACCGCCTGGCCGGTGATCGCATTGTTGTTGGTCAGGTTCTGGACGAAGGCACGCAGGTAGAAGCGGTCGTCCGGCGCATTGAGCTGCACCTGGGCATTGACGACCTCATAGCCCGGCACGCGATCGATGTTCATGTTGAACACGCTCGCCGAGAAATTGCCGGTGTAATTGAGGTCGGCACGCGGGACGAGGCTCCAGCCGCTGCCGAAGTCCATCGTATATTGCGCGCCCACCGACCATTTGTACGTCGGCGCCTGCGGCAGCGTGTTGCCGTTGAGGCCGACCGGCACGCCATCGGTGACGGTCACCGGGGTCTGCGTTGCGGCCGCCTGCGCCTGGAGCACCGAGCAGATGCCGAAGGCGCCGGTCGTGCCGGTGCCGGAGATCGACGTCGGCCCCTGCAGGCCAATGCCGCGGTTCACCGCGGTTACGAAGCCGTTCGACACCGCTGCGCCGCCCGCATTGGGGATGACGACGCAGTTGGAGGCATTGGTGATATCCTTGATAATCACCGTGTCCGTCCGGCCACCCGAGGGCAGGCGCGGGTTGATCAGCGCCTTGTTGCCGGTGATTTCGGTGTGCAGGTAGCTGGCGTTCATGTTGACGACGAAGCGCGGGATCGGTGCGACGATGGCTTCGGCTTCGAGGCCGTAGATATTGGCGTCGACATTGTCGTTCACCGCGGTGCGCGCGACGATGCGGCTGAGCTGTAGCCCCTTGTACTTATAGTAGAAGCCAGTGACGTTTAGGCGCAGCGCGCCGTTCAGGAACGTGTTCTTCGACCCGATTTCGAACGCATCGACCTGTTCGGGCGTGAAGGTGGTCGGCACCGAGAAGCTGGCCGCGACCGGCGGGTTGATGCCGCCCGACTTATAGCCGCGCGAATAGGAGGCGTAGAGCAGCTTGTTGTCGTCGATCTTGTAATCGAACACCGCGCGGCCGGTCAGGCGGCCGAACGACACGTTGCGGCGGGCATAATCCTGGATGCCGGGCGTCGTCGGGTCGAAATCGACCTGCGCATAGTTGAAGCCGTTCTGGATGCCCTGCGCGCCATAAGGCGTCAGCACGTTGAGCGTCAGGTTGCGTGCCTGCACGAACTTGTCGTCATGGTTGTAGCGCAGACCCAGCGTCAGCTTGGCACGCTTGCTGAATTCGAAATAGGTTTCACCGAAAATGCCATAGGATTTCAGGCGGAAGCGCGGCGAGTCATTGCGGTAGAAGGGCGTCGAGAGGAAGGCATTCCCGCCCACGCCCGGGATCGCCGCCGATGAGGCCGCGCCCAGGATACCCGAGGCGTAATCGAGGCCGAAGGCATTGACGAAATAGTCGTTATTCTTGCTGAGGCTGTCGAGATAGATGCCGCCCAGCAGGAAGTTGAACATGCCGTCGAACTTGCTGTCGATGTGCGCTTCGGCCGAGAACTGGCGGTTCTGGATACGCGACCGGTCGAAGTCGAGGCTCTGCGGGAAACAACCGATCGCATTGCCGCCGTACACGCCGACATTGTTGGGGTCGGACGCCGACTGGCAGACGCCGCCCGCCGGGCCGTTGGGGATCAGCGTCTGGCGCACGCCGTTGAGGAAGGCGAAGGGCGATCCAGCGCGGCCCAGCGCATTGAGGTTGGCAAGGCCGGCGTTGTTCGCCAGCGGCGCCTCGACCGCGAGGTTATAGTCGACGGTGCTGTCGACCGAATTGCGCGTGTAACCGCCGGTGATGTTGAGGTTTACCGGGCCAAAATCGTGGAAGACCTTGACCATATATTGCTCTTCGTCCGCGAAATAGGTCGGACGATAGTCGAGCCGCACGGTGCGGACGTCGGCGGGGTTGACGACGCCGGCGTACGGGTCGGCACCATACAGGCTCTGCAGCGCGAAGCGGCCGAGCGCGGGGTTGTTGACGTTGAAGAATTCGGTCGAGGTCAGCACCGCGGCGAGCGTCGAGAGGCCGTTGGTCGTCTCATAGCTCTTGGTATCGGGCAGACAGCCCAACACGCCGGTCGGATCACGATGGCACAGCTGCTTCTGGATGCGGCTGCGATTGTCCTTTTCGCGGAAATAATAGCCCATCAGGTCGATGCGCGTGTCGGACGACGGCTCCCACGACAGCGTGCCGCGGATCGCATACAGATCGCGATCGTCGATGCGGCTGTTGTCATAGGTGTTGAAGGTATAGCCGTCGCGCTTCAGATAGGTGCCGGCAACGCGGATGCCGAGCGTGTCGGTGATCGGCAGGTTGAACATCGCCTTCGCGCGCTTCGAATCGTAATTGCCGTATTCGAATTCGCCCGCGGCATGGACGCCGCTGAGATCGGGCTTGGCGGTGATGAAGTTGACGACGCCCGACGTCGCGTTGCGGCCGAACAGCGTGCCCTGCGGCCCGCGCAGCACTTCGACGCGTTCGAGGTCGAAAAATTCGCTTTCGAACAGGCGCGTGGTGGCGAGCGGCATATCGTTGACGTGGATTGCGGTCGCCTGATCGCAGGTCACGCCGACGCACAGATCGCCGATGCCGCGGATGGTGAAGCTGGAGGTGGTGAAGCCCGTCTTGGTGAAGGTGATGCTGGGCAGCGACTGTTGCAGCGCGATCGGATTGACGATCTGCTGCTTTTCGATGTTGTCGGCGGAGAAGGCGCTGACCGCGATCGGCACGTCCTGCAACCGTTGCGACTGGCGCTGCGCGGTGACGACGATGTCCTGGATGCCCGTATCGGCGGACGCGGCATTGGGATCGATGCTCTGCGCCGAGGTCGCTTCCTGTCCGGGCCCAATGGTGGGTGCCGTATTCTGCGCGGACGTGGTAGCGCCCGTCTGTGCGGCGGCGGGCATGGCGGCCGTCATGGCGAGGGCGGATGCGGCAAGCAGTTCGAATTTCTTCATGATGGCCTCGTCTCCCTGTCGCCATCCGGTCTTGCGCCGGTAGAGCGGTTTCCAGTCTGCGGTATGGTGGAGTTAGCGTCGGAATTTCGTCGTCGTCAAACGTTTTGTACAGTGGGAAACTGCCGTATGCGAGGCCGCGGCGATCACCACGATAAGTTGCGAAATTGAACGTAAGGTTTGCTGCACCGCAGCGATGAGCCAGTTGGCTGAAAGGGTATGGAATGTCACACGATCACGCGGCACCGGACGACGGGGATCTGGTTGCCTCCGCGGCCGAGGCCGCGATCCCTCAGGATGTGGCGGAGGCGATCCGCACGCTGATCCGCTGGGCGGGCGACGATCCCACGCGCGAGGGGCTGGTCGACACGCCGCGCCGCGTCGCCAAGGCATGGCGCGAATATTGCGCCGGCTATGGCGACGATCCCGCGCATCACCTGTCGCGCGTGTTCGAAGAGGTCGGCGGCTATGACGAGATCGTGCTGCTGAAGGACATCCCTTTCCAGTCGCATTGCGAGCATCACATGGCACCGATCATCGGCAAGGCGCATATCGCCTATCTGCCGAAGGACCATGTCGTCGGCATCAGCAAGCTCGCGCGCGTGCTGCACGGCTTTGCCCGGCGGTTGCAGGTGCAGGAGCGGCTGACGGCGGAGGTCGCCGATTGCATCTGGGAAAATCTGCGCCCGCAGGGTGTCGCGGTGGTGATCGAGGCGAGCCACGCCTGCATGACCGCACGCGGCGTGCGCACGCCCGGCGTGTCGATGGTGACGAGCCGAATGATGGGCGTGTTTCGCGACGACGAGCGCAGCCGCAAGGAAGTGCTGTCGCTGATGGGCCTGCGCAGCTGATGGCCAGCCCGGCGCTGGGGCATGTGCTGGTCACGGGCGGCGCCAAGCGGCTGGGCGCGTGCATCGCGCGTGCCTGCGCCGCCGCCGGGTGGCGCGTGGTGATCCATTACGGCCGTTCCGCCGACGACGCGCAGGTGCTGGCGGAGGAGATCGGCGGTGCGGTGGTGCAGGGCGACCTGTCCGATCCGTCGCAGGCGGCGGCGCTGTTCGCACGCGCCCGTGCAGCGGCGGGCGGGCCGATCGCGGCGCTGGTGAACAGTGCATCGGCGTTCGAGTTCGATCGGCCCGAGGCGATCGATGCAGGGCTCGCGGCCCGGCTGCATGCGACCAATGCGGTGACGCCGGCGATGCTGGCAAGCGCACTCGCCGCGCAGGATGACGTTGCGGACGGGGCGGTGGTCAATCTGCTCGACCAGAAGCTCGCCAATCCGAACCCCGATTTCTTCAGCTACAGCTTGAGCAAATATGCGCTCGCCGGTGCGACGACGATGCTGGCCCAGGCGCTGAGTCCTCGCGTGCGGGTGAATGCGGTAGCACCGGGGATCACCTTGCCGAGCGGCGGGCAGAGCGAGGCGGAATTCGCCGCGGTCGCCTCCGACAATCTGCTGCGCCATCCGGTGGGGGCAGACAATGTCGCGGCGGCCGTCGTGTATCTGCTCGGCGCGCGCAGCGTCACCGGGCAGACACTGTACGTCGACGCCGGCCAGCGGTTCGTGCCCAGCGCGCGCGATGTGATGTTCGGGGACGAGGCATGAGCGTCTACACCACGATCCTCGACGGGCTGGAGGTGGCGATGCGCCTCGGCATCCACCCGCACGAGGCCGAGCCGCAGCGCGTCCGCCTGTCGGTGTGGATGACGGTGGATTATGCCGCGCCGCCCAGTGCCGACCGGATCGAGGAAGTGCTCGACTATGACTTCGTGCGCGACGGTATCCGGCGGCTTGCCGATGGGCCGGGCTTTGCGTTGCAGGAGACGCTGGTCGATGCGGTGGCGGCGCTGTGCCTCGCCGATCCGCGCGTCCGCCATGTGCGCGTGCGCTCGATGAAGCTGGATGTGTATCCCGACGCAGCGGTGGGCTGCGAGATCGAGCGGGGGCGGTGCGCTTGAGCTATTCCCTTCCGTCATCCCGGCCTTGAGCCGGGATCCCGCTTTGTCGACCGTCGATAGCGGGACCCCGGATCAAGTCCGGGGTGACGGAGCATGGGGGGATCAGGGCGTCTTCAGCGCCGCTGCCAGGCTGGCGGTGGCGCTGCCGCGACGGGCGGGTTGGGGCTGCGAGGCGTCGGGGGCCCAGCCGGTGAGGAAGACAATGGAAAAGCGCTCCGTCGTCCGCCCGTCCGGCCCCGCCGCCTCGGCGAAGGCGGCGGCGGCGCGCGCGAGCGTGCCGCGCGTCATGCCGGTCCGCGCGGTCAGGATATTGCCCAGCGCACTGCCGCGCAGATCGTCGAGCAGCCGGCCGAAGCTCGCATAGCGCACATCGAGCGTCTCGACGTCGGCGACCGGCAGGGTCAGGCCGGCGCGGACGAGCAGGTCGCCCGCCGAGCGGACGTCGATCTGCGGGTGCAGCCGGGGAGCGGGCCGGTCGCCCTCCGCTGCGCGGAATGCGGCGCGGAGCGCGGGCAGGCTGCCGGCGCCGAGGAACGCGCCCAGGAACACGCCATCGGGCCGCAACGTGCGGCGAATGAGCGACAAAGCGCCGGGCAGGTCGTTGACCTGGTCGAGCACGCCGGCGCTGAGCACCGCGTCGAAACTGGCATCGGCGAAGGGCAGGCGGTCTTCGTCCGCCTGTACGCCGCCGCTGGCGCGCGCGAAGGCGAAGCCGGGGTCCATCCGCGCCACCCGGGCGCCGGACACGGTGAGCGCGGTGTCGCTGGCGCCGATATCGAGCACGTCGGCGAAATCGCGCTTCACCGCGGCGAGGCGTTCGAGCAGCCCGTCGACCATCGTTTCGCGCAGGAAGGCGTGGGCGGCATAGTCGCCCGCAGCGGCGCGGTCGCGGCGGCGGCGGCGGGCCGCGGCGTCGAAAATGGCATTGGGGGCGGGACTGGTCACGGGCCGGCTTGTGCCTTTCGGACGGCCGGGCGACAAGCGGGCATGAGCCGATTTGCGCCACGCATCGCCGCGTCTGCCCTGAAGGGGTTGGCGGGCGGCGTCGGCGTGCTGGTGGCGCAGGCGCTGCCGCCGCGCTGCCCGGGATGCGGCGAGCCGGTGGCGGCGGACCATCGCTTCTGCGCCGCCTGCTGGAGCAGCCTGCACCTGATCGGGCCGCCGTGGTGCGCGACCTGCAACCTGCCCTTCACGCATGCGATGGGGGAGGGCGCGCGCTGCGGCGCCTGCCTTGCCGATCCGCCGCGCCACCGCGGGGTGCGGGCGGCGGTCGCTTATGGCCCGATCGCGCGGCAACTGGCGCTGCGGTTGAAATATGGCGGGCGGATGGGGATCGCGACGACGATGGCGCAGCGGATCGCACCGCTGGTGCCCGCGGACGTCGATCTGCTGGTGCCGGTGCCGCTGCATCGCTGGCGGCTGTGGTCGCGCGGGTATAACCAGGCGGGGCTGATCGCGGCGGCGCTGGCGCGCGAGGCGGGGCTGCGACACGATCCCTTCGCGCTGACCCGGCGGCGGCGGACCGCGGCGTTGCGCGGCATGGGGCGCAAGGCGCGGGCGCGGGCGGTGAAGGGCGCCTTTGCGGTATCTGATCCGGCGCGGCTGCGCGGGCTGCATATCGGGCTGGTCGACGACGTCTATACCAGCGGCGCGACGACGGACGCCTGCACCGCAGTGCTGCTGCGTGCGGGGGCGGCATCGGTGACGATCCTGTGCTGGGCGCGGGTGATCGCGGAGAGCGACGATTGACAAGACCGCCGTCGCATCACACCTCCACAGGCATGGCAAAGGTCGAAATCTACACCAAGGCATTCTGTCCCTATTGCTCGCGCGCGATGCGGCTGCTGGCCGAGAAGGGCGTCGAGCCAGTGGAATATGACATCACGATGGGCGGTCCGCAGCGGCAGGAGATGATCCAGCGCGCCAACGGGCGGACCACCGTGCCGCAGGTGTTCATCGACGGCGCGCATATCGGCGGGTCGGACGATCTGGCGGCGCTCGACGCGCGCGGCGGGCTCGATCCGCTGCTCGCCGGCTGATGTCACCCCCGTGCTGATCGCGCTGTTGCAAATGACGAGCGGGATCGATCCCGCCGTCAACGCTGCGGACCTGCGCCACGGCATCGCCGCGGCGAAGGCGAACGGCGCGGGCATGGTCTTCGCGCCGGAAATGGCGGGCCTGCTGGATCGCGATCGCGCGCGGGCCGCGGTGTCGATCCACGCCGAGGGCGACGACCCCGTGCTGGCGACGATGCGCGAGGCGGCGGCGAAGGCGGGGATCTGGGTGCAACTCGGGTCGCTGGCGATCCGGCGTGACGACGGGCGGCTCGCCAATCGCAGCTTCGTGATCGACGACACGGGCGCAATCCGTGCGCGCTACGACAAGCTCCACCTGTTCGACGCGGATCTGCCGACGGGCGAGAGCTGGCGCGAATCGGCGAGCTATGCGCCGGGCGACACTGCGGTGGTGGTCGATACGCCGCTGGGCGGCATGGGGCTGTCGATCTGTTACGATCTGCGGTTCGCCGGCCTGTATGCCACGCTGGCGCAGGCGGGTGCGACGGTCATGTCGATCCCGGCGGCCTTTACGCGTCCGACTGGCGCGGCGCATTGGCACGCGCTGCTGCGCGCCCGCGCGATCGAGACGGGGTGTTTCGTCGTCGCTGCGGCGCAGGCGGGGGCGCATGCGGACGGCCGCGCGACCTATGGCCATTCGCTGGTCGTCGATCCCTGGGGGGACGTGCTGCTCGACATGGGCGAGGCGCGCGGCCTGGGCTTTGCCGAGGTCGATCCGGCACGCGTGGCGGACGTGCGGGTGCGCATGCCGGTGCTGCAGCATCATCGGCCCATTCCGCCGGTGGTCCGGGCGTGATCGTATTCGACCTGCGCTGCGACGGCGGTCATGTGTTCGAGGCGTGGTTCCAGTCGAGCGCGGCCTATGAAGCGCAGCGATCGGCGGGCCACGTCGTCTGCCCGATGTGCGGGACGACCGGGGTGGGCAAGGCGGTGATGGCGCCCGGCATTCCGGCCAAGGGCAACACGCGCGAGGCGGCGCCGTCGCCCGACGTGGTCAAGGCGGCGCTGCGCGAGCTGGCGGGCCTGCAGGCCAAGGCGCTGGAGGGGTCGCAATGGGTCGGGCGCGACTTTGCGACGCGGGCTCGGGCGATGCACGACGGCGAAGAGACGGTAAGCGCGATCCATGGCCAGGCAAGCCTTGCCGAGGCGAAGGCGCTGGTGGAGGAGGGCGTGCCGATCGCACCGCTGCCACTGCCCGTGCGGCCGCCCGAAGAGGCGAACTGACGGGCTGGACCCTGCGCCCGCGCACCGGTATCAGGCGAGGCAGTGGCCCCGTAGCTCAGCAGGATAGAGCGCCAGATTCCTAATCTGTAGGTCGCGCGTTCGAATCGCGCCGGGGTCACCATCGCTGCCGGTCGCGGACGGCCCAGATCGCGATAGCCGCTTTCCATCCGGAACGGACTCTTTTAATCCCCCGTACGGTTCGACGGCGGCAGGGACAGGCGCAATGTACACCGAGATCGTCAGGCTGCTCAGCGCCGGGTCGCTCGACGACGAGGCCGTGCGCGAGAAAGCGGCCGAGCTGGATGCGGCGGTGACCGACCCCGAGGCGTGGTTGCTCGATTACGAGCCTGAGGAAATTCGGCAGCTCGTGGTCGAGATGACGCTGGGCGAGTTCTTCTTGATCGGCGACAAGATCGATGAGCTGCACGAGCTGATCAGCGACGAATTCGCCGAGCCGCTGCCGCCGTTTCCCTATCGCGAGGATAAGGAAAAGGTGCTCGTGAAGGACTATTTCGCGTGGCTCGACGCGGAATTGCTGGCGCGACCGACCGCGTGGGAAGTGCTGTTATGGCACAATGGCCTCGACGATAATCTGCACGTCGTCATCGTGCGCCGATCCGACACGGACCGGCTTCTGGCGCTGGCCGGCACGATGGGGCTGCGCGTGGAGCGGGCGACCGCCATCTGAACGGTAGAGGGTCTAGTTTCGCGGTAGGATGAACAGGTCGCCGGTCGCGCGCCCTTCGGCACGCGCGCGGCGGATCGACCGGACGATGGCATAAGCGAAGGCGGCAAGGCCGGCGACCCAGAGCGGCGGCGTCAGCAGGAAATGACCGACAAGTGCGAACAGGATCGCGCCAAGCAACAGACGGCTGAGCGGCCCTGCGCGGCCCAGCCCGATCCACAGGACCGGCGCGAGGAGCAGCGTGCCGAGCAGCGCAACGAGCATCGCGGCATAGCCGCACGACCCTTCGAAACAGGACCCGAAGACGCCGGGGTCGATCGCCCTCGCGACGCCGGTCCCCGCCAGCGCGAGGACGAAGGCGAGCGTCAGGGACAGGATCACTCTCATGCCCCGACAGGTGACGGCGCGCGCGATGCGGGTCAAGCCTGTCCGATTCTGACCATTGATCCGGTTGCCCTGCGCTGGCAGACACGCGCCATGATCCGCCGCATGCCCTTCGTCCTGCCGCTCGTGCTGGCGCTTGCCCTGCCGTCGCTTGCCGAAGCGCAGGCCGCGCTGACGCCGGAACTGCTCGGCGATGCGCTGTCCTGCCGGTCGCGCGATGCGCTGGAGGCCTTTGCCAACGGGCTGTTCCTCGACCCGAAAATCCCCGCCTGGATGAAGGAGGGCGCCCCCGACAAGGCGACCGAGGGCATGCTGGGCATCGAAGGTTATACGCTGACGACGCCCGCGTCGCTGATGGGGCAGCGCGTCGATCGCGTCTACTTCCTCAACAACTGGATCGTGACGCTGTGGCCGCGCAAGGTGGCCGAGGCTTTTATCGCGGCGCATGCGTTGAAGCGCGCGCCGATGGCCATCACCGAGCAATATTATCGCTTCGTCGATCCCAAGAGCGGCCCGATGCTGGGGGCGTTCGCGCCGACCGGCAATGCCACCGCCGCGCTGCTGGCCAAGGCGTTCGGGGCGAAGGCACCGCCGCCGCCGCCCGCCGACAGCCTGTTCGTCGGCTGCAATTATGCCCCGGTTTCGGAAGCGGAGTTTTTGGCGGTCGCGCGTCGGGCGTCGGGCATGGCGGCGGATGCGAGCCGTGCCGTCGCCGACGATGTCGGCGCGATCGTCCCGCCGCAATGACCGACGCTCCGTCCGACCTCGCCGATCGCTATGCGCGTCGGGTGCTCGACTTGGTCGGCCATTGTCCCGTGGGGAAGTCGCTGAAGGCGCAGGACACGGGGCGTTTCGCCGATTGTTCGCGCAAGCGGGACAAAGCAGAGCTGCGCCTGAAGGTGGGGCTGCGATCCGACGTGACGGGTCGGGCGTTGCTACATGCCCGGTTCCGGATCGGCTTCCCGTCCGGCGGCGAGCCCATCGTCGTGCTGCACCATCTCGAAGGGCGACGCGAGACCGATGACCTGACCGTCCGGCAGGAAAAATTCCTGTCCGCGTTGATGACCTGGGCCGAGCAGGTCCTGCCCGATGTCACCCCGGCGGAGCCGGGTCCGCGGACCCCGACGTGGCAACGGCAATTCGCCGAGCTGTACCATCGACTGTCCGGCCGGTCGCTCGCCAGCGCGCGGCGGCGGTTGCGCGAGGGCTTCTTCGTCGATCAGGAGGATACGTCGGAGTCGATGCGGATCGACTCCTTCCTCGAACTGCTCAGCGAAGAGGGATGGGTCGCGCTGGTCGACTGGAAGGAAGAGACGGTCGACGAACTCGTGCAGGAGCTCGCCCGGCAGCGGCTCGCGGCGGCACGGGTGCGATCGGCGGACACCGTCGATCCCGCCAGCCTTGCCGAAGCCGGCTATGCCATTGTCTCGCTGGAAGACGGCAGCGACGGATCGGCGATCGCCATCGTCGCGCGCGGCGAGATTGCGAGGGTCGCGCAACTGCTGGCGGAGGTTGCCCCGCATATGACGCTGCGGGCCTGACGCGGCGTGTGAGCGGTTCCGGCCGCTCGCTCGAACGCTATTTCCGGTCGGGAACGTGGACGACCCGCATCGGAGTCGCGCAGGCATAGGCCGCCTTATAGGGCTGGCCCCAGCAGCGATCGAACCCTTCGAAGACGTTCATGTTGAGCGGCCAGCGGATCGGCAGCGGCTTGCCGTCCGGGCCGTTGAACGTGAACCCGGCCGGCTTCGGCACGGCCGCGAGGCGCGCACGGGCGGCATCGAAGGCGGCGCGGTCGCGGTTGAGGAAGGCGATCGTGCCGTCGACATAATGGTTCCAGCCGATGCGGTCTTTCGCCGCCGGCTTGTACGACTGACGGAAGAGCGCAATCGCCTGGGCGGTCTGGCC
The DNA here is from genome assembly GCF_043498045.1 of Sphingomonas sp. S6. Taxonomy (NCBI): domain Bacteria; kingdom Pseudomonadati; phylum Pseudomonadota; class Alphaproteobacteria; order Sphingomonadales; family Sphingomonadaceae; genus Sphingomonas; species Sphingomonas sp. S6. The sequence continues at coordinate 29,385 of NZ_JBIEOE010000011.1, read as the reverse complement.
GATGTCGGCGCGCAGCTGCCCCTCATGCCAGAACAGGATATCGTTCTGCGCCTTGTGTGCGATCCGCCAGTCGCGGATCAGGTCGGCGGCCTCTGCCTCGCAGCCGTCCTCTTCCAGCTTGCGCCAACCGCCGGTCGTGTCCTGGTCGAACGCCGCCTGATCGAGCGTCAGCATCGCGGCGCGGTCGTAATGGCAGGGGCCGGCGGCGAGGGCGGCCTGCGCGATCAGGGCAAGGATCCGCGTGTCGCAAATTTGGCACAGCGCTTGTCTTGCAACAAGCGCTTGTCTGACGAATTGGAGCAGCATGACCACGCGCACCGAAACCGATTCGATCGGACCGATCGAGGTTCCCGCCGACGCCTATTGGGGCGCCCAGACCGAACGCAGCCTGGAGAATTTCCCCTTCGGCCCGCGCGAGCGGATGCCGGTGGAGATCGCCCATGCGCTCGCCATCGTGAAGCAGGCGGCGGCGCGGGTGAACCGGCGACACGGGCTCGATGCGCATAAGGCCGACGCGATCGAGGCGGCGGCGGCTGCGATCGTCGCGGGGCAGTTGGACGACCAGTTCCCGCTCGTCATCTGGCAGACGGGCAGCGGCACGCAATCGAACATGAACGTGAACGAGGTGATTGCTGGCCACGCCAACGAGGCGCTGGCGGGCACACGCGGTGGCAAGACGCCCGTTCACCCCAATGACGACGTCAACCGCGGCCAATCCTCGAACGACAGTTTCCCCACCGCGCTCCACGTCGCCGCCGCACTGGCGGTGACGCAGCAGCTGTACCCGGCGCTCGACCGGCTGCATGCGGCGCTCGACGCCAAGGCGGTCGAATGGCGCGACCTGGTGAAGATCGGCCGCACGCATTTGCAGGACGCGACGCCGCTGACGCTGGGGCAGGAGTTTTCGGGCTACGCGCGGCAGATCGCCAATGCGCGCGACCGGATCGCCGGGACGCTCGATCGCAACATCATGCCGCTGGCGCAGGGCGGAACGGCGGTCGGCACCGGCCTCAACGCACCCGCGGGCTTTGCGGAGGAGGTGGCGCAAGAGATCGCCGGCCTCACCGGCCTGCCGTTCGTCACCGCGCCCAACAAGTTCGAGGCGCTGGCCAGCAACGACGGCCTCGTCGATCTGCATGGCGCATTGAACGTGCTCGCCGTGGCGCTGACCAAGATCGCCAACGATATCCGGCTGCTCGGCTCCGGCCCGCGGTCGGGCCTGGGCGAGCTGGAATTGCCCGCCAATGAACCGGGCAGCTCGATCATGCCGGGTAAGGTCAATCCGACCCAGGCGGAGATGCTGACCATGGTCGCGGGGCAGGTGATGGGCAATAACGTCGCCGTCACCGTCGGGGGACTGCAGGGCCATATGGAGCTGAACGTCTTCAAACCGCTGATCGGTGCCAATGTGCTGCGCTCGATCGCGTTGCTGAGCGTCGGCATGAACAGCTTTGCCGAGCGGACGGTTGAGGGGATGACCGCCAATCGCGCGCGCATCGCCGAACTGCTCGACCGATCGCTGATGCTGGTGACGGCGCTGGCGCCCGAGATCGGCTACGACAATGCCGCCAAGATCGCCAAGCACGCCCACCAGCACGGCCAGACGCTGAAAGAGGCAGGGCTGGAACTGGGGCTGGTCGATGCCGAAACGTTCGACCGGCTGGTGCGCCCGGACACGATGATCGGTCGCTGAGCGGCCGGACGGGTCCGTCGCGGAACTTCCCCGTGGTTCGCGCGCTTGCTGGGGGCATAACAACCACGAAGGGCATGGCGTGAGTACGACGACCACGGGCGCGCTGATCGGCGCGGCAATCGACTCGATCTCGGGCGACGACGACAGCGTCGCGGACGGCGCGATCATCGGCGCCGTCACCGCGAACGTGCTGAAGGTCGTGCTCCCGCTGGCGGTGACCTACGCGGTGGGCTGGGCGGTGCTGCGTGGCGCCGAGCAGCTGAAGGACCAGATTTTCGGAAAGGTGGAAGCATGATCGGCAAGATTATTGGTGCGTTGGTTGGTCGCGAAGTCGAGCGCCGCAACGGCGACAGTGGCCTGAAGGGCGCGGCGATCGGCGCGCTGACCATGGGCGCGATGCGGCGCATGGGGCCGCTCGGCATGATCCTGGGCGGCGGCTATGTCGCCAAGAAGGCCTATGATCGTCGCAAGGCGGCGCGCGGCCAGATCTGATCGATGAGGGGCGTGGCCCCGGCGTTTTGGCCGGGGTCGCGCTTCATTCGGTCTGGCCCTGAGCCATTTTCCCCTAACCCATCTGCCAATGTCGTATCGCCTCGACCGGCGCGATCAGCATGATGAGATTGAGCGTCAGATTGTCGCGGATCGCGACCAGCGCCACCATTTCCAGCAGCACGACCAGCGCTGCGCACGCCCACCAGGGCAGACGCCGCGCAATAGCGAACCCCAGCATCATGCAGCCGATGTCACTGAGCGAATTGAGGATGCTGTCGCCACTATAGCCCCAGGCCATCGTCACGCTGCGATAGCGATCGATGATGAGCGGCGAGTTTTCGAGGATCTCCCAACCCGACTCGATCGCCACGGCCAGAACGAGCCGGGCGGTCCATGGCCAACGGCGCAGCGCCAGCCGGCCCGCGGCGTAGAAGAGCAGGCCGTGGACGATATGGCTGAGGCTGTACCAATCGGCGATCTGCTGGCTGTTCTGGTCGGATTGCACCGCCCCATGCCACAGCGCGATTCGGCCGCAGGGGCAGATCGGCGAGCGGCCCATGACGAACAATGTCGCCGCAGCCAGCACCAGCAGGGCTGCGATCAGCCAGCCACTTTTCGCCGCCAACCACGCGCCTGCGCTTGACGCCCGGCCCGCGGCTACGCCAGTAGCGCGCATGCCGTCTTCCTCCCCCAATGATCCGCACAACTTCCGCCGCCGCGGTATGTTGTTCGTTCTGTCCTCGCCTTCGGGCGCCGGCAAGTCCACCATCGCGCGCAAATTGCTCGCGGACGAGCCCGGCCTCGAAATGTCGGTGTCGGCGACGACGCGCAGCATTCGCCCGGGCGAGACCGACGGCAAGGACTATCACTTTGTCGGGCTTGAGGAATTTCGCCGCATGGTGGCGGACGACGAGTTCCTGGAATGGGCCCACGTCTTCGGTCACCGCTACGGCACGCCGCGCGCGCAGGTCGAGGCGATGCTGGCGGCGGGCAAGGATGTGCTCTTCGACATCGATTGGCAGGGTGCGCAACAGCTGTTCCAGATCGCCGGCGGCGACGTGGTGCGCGTGTTCATCTTCCCGCCCTCGATGGAGGAATTGCGTGCGCGGCTGACGAATCGGAACACCGATTCGGCCGAGGTGATCGACGCCCGCATGGCGCGCGCCGCCAACGAGGTGAGCCACTGGGATGGCTATGACTATGTCCTGGTCAACGACGACGTCGAGGAATGTTTCCGCGGCGTGAAGACGATCCTGGCGGCCGAAAGGCTGAAGCGCTCGCGCCAGACGGGGTTGATCGGCTTCATCCGCAAGCTGACGCGGGTCGCGGAGAAGCATTGAGCGGAGGGCGGGGAGGCTTTCTCTCTTCCGTCATTCCCGCGCAGGCGGGAATCTATAGCCGCTAACGCTTCTGGGCCTCACCACCGTCAGCCAGTGTGGATTCCCGCCTGCGCGGGAATGACCGGCAGGCCTCATCCACGCGGCGATGGCTGATCCCCGTCCACCGCATTCCGATCGCGCACATAGTCGATCGTCGGCCTGCGATCGCACCACACATGCCGTCACCCCGGACTTGATCCGGGGTCCCGCTTCTGCAGGGCTGTCCGCATTTAGCGGGACCCCGGATCAAGTCCGGGGTGACGGTAGGGGCGGGCTGAACCGGCAGCGGCCTACAGCAGCTGAACGGCGTGACGGACCGCCAAGTCACGCCCCCTCACGCCGCGATACGCAGGGCAGGGTGATCCTCCTCTGCGGCGTCCAGATCGAGCGTATAGCCGATTGACGGCGCCGGTTCGGTCCGGCCAAGCGACGGCTTGACGAAGGTCTGCCCGGTCGGCCGGAAGCCCAGCTTGCGCAGGACGGCGCCCGACGCCGGATTGTCGGCGAAGTGCCAGCCTGCGATGCGCCGCAGCCCCAGCGCGTGACGCGCCATCGCGATGACGGCATGGCCCGCCTCGGTCGCATAGCCGCGGCCCCAGGCGGCGGGGGTGAGCCAGTAGCCAAGATTGGGCTGGCCATCCATTTCCGAAATGCCAATGCCGCCGACGATCGCCGGGGCGCCATCGGGCCACGCAAGATCATGGCTGACGATCAGCATCCGCGCATCGTCTGGCGCATGCGGACGGGCGCAAAAGGCCTCTGCGTCGGACAGGGTATAGGGATAGGGAACCCCGCTCAGCATCCGGGTGACCGCTTCGTGATCGATCGCCGCGGCCAGCTCGGCCGCATCCTCCGGCCACGCCGGCCGGAGCGTCAATCTGTTGGTTCTCGCGAACATTCCTGCTCTCTCCTTGGCCACGCCGCTGCCACGCGCCTGTGACGCGGCAGGGACAGTCGGGGTCGGGGAGCAAGAAAAAAGGGAGCCGGGGTGACCCGTCTCCCTTGTTTGGTTGGCATCTTGTGAAAGATGCGACCGGGTCACCCTGGTGGGCAACCCGGCTGGTTGCCCGTTATTCGGCGGCTTCCGCCATAATCTGCACCGAGCAGAATTTACGGCCGAGCTTGCCTTCGTGGAACGCCACGCGGCCGTCGACGAGCGCGAACAGGGTGTGATCCTTGCCCATGCCCACGTTGGCGCCCGGATAGAACTTGGTGCCGCGCTGACGCACGAGGATGTTGCCCGCGATCGCTTCCTGACCGCCGAACTTCTTCACGCCAAGACGACGGCCGGCCGAATCACGACCGTTGCGCGACGAACCGCCTGCTTTCTTATGTGCCATGCTGCTCTACTCCTGTTCGCGCTGGGCTCAGCCGACCGAAACGATCTTGAGGATCGTGTGGTTCTGGCGATGGCCGTTCTTGCGGCGATAATTGTGACGGCGGCGCTTCTTGAAGACGATGACCTTCTCGCCCTTCGCCTGTGCGACGATCTCGGCGGCGACGGTCAGACCCTCGACGCTCTTCAGCTCCGAGCCTTCGCCCGCGAGCAGGACATCACCCAGCGTGATCGATGCGCCGGCTTCGCCGTCCAGCTTCTCGACGACGATCTTGTCTCCGGCGGCGACGCGATACTGCTTGCCGCCCGTGCGCACGACTGCGAACATGGCTCTAGTCACTTCCCAAAAAACATGTGCCCGCACAGGGAGACCCGGCGGGATGAGCGGCGGCAGCTAAGGAATGTGCAGGCTTCTGTCAACCTTTGAAGCGGGGCACGCCGACATTCATCATGTGGCGGCGCAGCAACAGCGGTATGACAAACGTATGAAGGGTCTGTGACGATGACTTGCCCGGCCCCCAGCGCGACATAAAGTGTCGTCGATCGCGACGGTAACTAAGCTGAGCGAAACAGGGGAAAATCATGAAGCGCGCAATCTTGCTTGCCGGCGTCGCCGTGCCGGCATCCTTGGCGGTCTTGTCCGCACCGGCCTGGGCACAAGCGGTGCAGTCGGCGCCCAGCCAGGAAGCGACGGCCGATACGTCGGCGCAAAGCGACGAGGCGGCCAACCAGATCGTCGTCATCGGTAGCCGCGTCGCCAACCGGACCGCGATCGACAGCCCTGTGCCGATCGACGTCATTTCCGGCAGCGCGCTGCAGGCGTCGGGCACCGGCGAACTCAACAAGACGCTGAACCAGCTCGTCCCCTCGTTCAACTTCCCGCAGCCCTCGATCGCCGACGGCTCCGACGTGACGCGGCCCGCGACGCTGCGCGGCCTCAACCCCGACCAGACGCTGGTGCTGCTCAACGGCAAGCGCCGCCACGTGTCGGCACTGCTCAACATCAACGGCACCGTCGGGCGCGGCTCGGCAGCGGTCGACATGAACATGATCCCGGCGCTCGCGATCCAGCGGGTCGAGGTGCTGCGTGACGGCGCCTCCTCGCAATATGGCTCGGATGCGATCGCGGGCGTGATCAACGTCCAGCTGAAGACCGCGAGCGAAGGCGGTCGCGCACAGGTGAGCTACGGCAAATATGTGACGACACTGGACGGAGTGGCCAATTTCAACGGCCTGCTCGGCAATTCCCCGTCGCTCGACCCGACCGACTCGCGCTACCTCCAGGCGAACAGCAACGGCGAGCGCAAGGCGCGCGACGGCGCGATGCTGACCTATGGCGTCAACGTCGGCCTGCCGATCGGCAACGGCGGCTTCTTCAACTTCACGGGCGAATATCGCGACCGCGACTTCACCAACCGCCAGGGCTACGATCTGCGGCCCAACTACATCCGTCCGTCGTCGACCACGTTCGATTCGCGCGAAGCGAGCTTCAACCGCCTCGACTTCCGCTACGGCGATGCGAAGACGCAGGACTTCAACTTCCTCGTCAACATGGGTCAGCCGCTGGGCTCGGCCGACTTCTACGCCTTCTTCACATATGGTCACCGCGACGGCCTGTCGGCGGCGAACTTCCGCCAGCAGTCGGCGGCGACCAACCGCGACTTCTCGACGATCGCGCCCGGCACAACGCCGACCAGCGCCAATTTCGTCGGCCTGACGCCAGACGGTTACCTGCCCAAGATCCAGTCGAGCATCGACGATCTGTCGGCGACCAGCGGCATCCGGGCCGATGTCGCGGGCTTCAAGGGCGACTTCTCGCTCGGCTTCGGTCGCAACGAGCTGAGCTACCGGACCGAGGATAGCGTCAACGTCTCCTTCGGTCCGCAGAGCCAGCGTTCGTTCGATGCCGGCGGCCTCGCCTTCTCGCAGATCCTGGCGAACGCCGACCTGTCGCGCCAGTTCGACGTCGGCCTGGCGGGCCCGCTGACCTTCGCGTTCGGCGGCGAATATCGCCACGAAATTTTCCAGATCCGCCCCGGCGATCCGCAGTCGTACCAAACCGGCCCGTTCTTCCAGGCGACGCGCACCACCACGGCGGCGAACTGCACCACGCTGGGCGGCGTGTATGGCGGGGGCGCGGCAGCGACCGGTACTTGCTCGTTCCCCGGCCGTACCGCGGCGGCGGGTGCGCAGGGCTTCGGCGGTCTGCCTGCCTCGGCCCGGACCAACGTCAACCGCAACAGCTATGCCGGCTATCTCGAGTTTGACGCCGACCTGTTCACCGGCTTCACCGCGACCGCGGCGGGCCGTTACGAACATTACAGCGACTTCGGCGATACGGTGAACGGCAAGCTGGCGCTGCGCTACGAACTGACCGAGGGGTTCGCGCTGCGTGGGTCGGTGTCGAACGGCTTCCGTGCGCCGTCGCTGCACCAGCAATATTTCACCACCACCTCGACCAACTTCCTGTCGGGCGTGCCCGTGGACGTGTCGACCGTCGCCGTGAACAGCCCGGTGGCGCGTGCGCTCGGTTCGCAGCCGCTCAAGCCCGAAAAGTCGGTCAATCTGTCGGGCGGTGCGACGCTCAATCCGTTCCGCGGCTTCAACCTGACGGTCGATTATTTCCACATCAAGATCCGCGACCGCATCGTGCTGTCGGAAAATCTGGGTGCGGCGGGCGTCGGCACGGCGGCGCAGAATGCCGCGGTGCAGCAGGTGCTGGTGGCGAACGGCTTCAACACCGTCGGTGCGGCGCGCTTCTTCATCAACGGCCTGGATACGACCACGCAGGGCGTCGATGCGGTTGCGACCTATCGCGCCAATCTGGGCGGCCTGGGCGCCTGGAATTTCTCGGCCGCGTATAACTACACGAAGAACCAGATCGACAAGCGGCTGAACACGCTGGGGTCGCTGGCGCAGATCCCCGGCCTCGTCCTGTTCGGACGCGTCGAGGGCTACCGGTTCGAACGGGGCCAGCCGCGTACCAAGGTCGTGCTGGCGACCGACGGCAAGATCGCGGGCATCGGCGTGTCGGCGCGTACGACGCGTTATGGTTCGGTGATCTCGCCCGAAACGACCGCACCGCTCGCCGATGCGACCAGCCTGACGCTGCTCGGGCCGGACGATCAGGTGCTGCGCCCCAAGTGGATCACCGATTTCTCGCTAAGCTACGAATATCGCGGCGTGCAGCTGACGCTGGGCGTGGACAATGCCTTCGACGTCTATCCGGATCGCCGGCCGTTCGGCCTGCGCCCGGCGAGCGTCGGCGGCAGCTATCCGACGACCTATCAGTTCCTGCCATATAGCAACTTCTCGCCGTTCGGCTTCAACGGGCGCTTCCTGTACGCGCGCGCGGCGATCAACTTCTAAGGGGGGGGGCGGGGAGGGGCGCTACGGCGTCCCTCCCGCTGACCGGTCAGTGGCGGTGTTCGCGGCGCAACGCGTAGCGGCCGTCGGTAAAATCATCGAACAGGCCGGCGATCGCCGGATGGTCGACCGGCTCGTCGCTGTCGTCGACCACCAGATTCTGCTGGCTGACATAGGCGACGTAGCTCGAATCCATATTCTCGGCGAGCAGGTGATAGAAGGGCTGGTCCTTACGCGGCCGCACCGCCTCTGGGATCGCCTCATACCATTCATCGGTATTGGCGAAGACGGGATCGACGTCGAAGATCACGCCGCGGAAATCGAACAGGCGGTGCCGCACGACATCGCCGATCGAGAAGCGCGCATGCGCGATCGCCGGCGCATCGATCTCGACGACATTGGGGCGCCCCTGCGCGGGCAGGGTGCCGATAGGGTCATGACGGGGCATGCCCATAATTTAATCGTCTTTCCGCGCTGCACAAGCACAACGGCGCTTGCCACCGGAAAACCGAGCCGCTAAAGGCCCGCCCTCGACCGACGGATTGCGGGTCTCACCGACCCGCCAAAGACGTCTTCTGCGGAGAGGTGGCAGAGTGGTCGATTGTACCGCACTCGAAATGCGGCGTGCCTTTGCGGGCACCGAGGGTTCGAATCCCTCCCTCTCCGCCAATTTCTCTTCCATGGACGTCCATAGCCGTCCACACCCCCTTGAAAACTGCGGTTTTTGACCCTTTAACCGGGGTCGTGATGTCCATAGTCGTCCACTCGCGTCCACCCCATACCATGGCATGGCCCATGGTATCGGCGGCTTTCGCCATGGTATGGAGCCTCGAACCATGGCGCTGAACGATGCGAAGGTGAAAGCGGCGAAGCCCCGCGAGACGGCCTACAAGCTCACCGACGGCGGGCAGCTGTTCCTGCACGTCTCCCCCGCCGGCGGCAAGCACTGGCGGATGAACTACACCTTCGGGATCAACGCCGCCGGCAAGCCTGCGCAGAAGACGCTGACGATCGGTCCCTATCCAGTTGTTTCGTTGGGCGAGGCGCGCGAGGCGCGCGACGCGGCGAAGCGCCTGTTGCATGAGGGGCGCGATCCGGCTGTTGTGAAGCAGCTGACCCGCCGGGATCGATCGGCGGCGGCGGTGAATACGTTTCGGGTCGTTGCCGAGCGTTGGTTCGAGCTGAAGAGCGGCTGGTCCCTTGCGAAGCGCAAGGCTTGGCGCGAGCAGCACGGTTCCGCGCGCGTTCGCGACGCCGGGCACTGGTCTGACCCCAAGGTCCGCGGCTGGTCGGCCGTCCATGCAGACGACGTGTGGAAGTCGCTTGAACGCGACGCCTTCCCGGCCTTCGGCGATCTGCCCATCGCCGACATCGACACCGCTATGGTGCTCGACCTACTGAACGCCATCGTTGCCCGCGGCTCGATCGAGAGCGCCCAGCGCCTGCGTCAGCGCCTCTCCGACATTTTCGGCAGCGCGATCCCCCTCAAGCTGATCCGCGCGGATCCTGCGCCGGTGTCCTTATTGAAGCTGCTACCTGCCCGGCCGCGCTCGCGTCCGCAGCCATCGGTGGTGGATGACACCCAGAATAACGACGAGCGCATCCGCCGCGTCCGCAAGCTTCTTCGCGACGTTGAGGACAAGAGGACCCGCGCCACCACCAAGTTCGCGATGCGCCTCCTCGCGCTGACGGCTGTTCGGCCGGGTGAGGTCGCTGGCGCGGCGTGGACGGAATTCGAAGACTTGCGCGGTGCGGCACCTTTGTGGCGCATCCCGGCGGCGCGGATGAAGGGCGACGACGACCGGAAGCACGAGGTCGGCGGCGATCACCTCGTGCCGTTGTCACGCCAGGCGGTCGAGGTCCTCTCAGCGCTTGAACCGCTGACCGGCCGATATGCCCTATTATTCCCCAGCGAGCGATTTTCGCATCGGTCGATGTCGGAAAATACGCTCAATGCGCTGCTAAAGCGGGCCGGGTACGGCAATGAGCACGTTCCACACGGCTTCCGCGCCACTTTCTCGACGATCATGAACGAGATATTTGACCGTGCATGGCGCGAGGCGGGGCACAAGGGCGCGTCGCCGGATCGTGCGATCATAGACCTGATGCTGGCGCACGTCCCAGACGACAAGGTCGAGGGGGCGTACAACCGGGCTGCATACATGCCGCGGCGACGGGAGATCGCGCAGGAATATGCCGACCTCATCATCGTGGGGCTTGAGCCCCCAGAGGCGCAGCTCGGACGTCCGATTCGCTACGCGGCGACGGGGCCAGGGGAGGCCTAGCTGGCCGCCGAAGTATTGCCGGCGGTCGAAGTCGGTGGCGTGGACTGGTCGGGCTTCGTCGCGCTGACGTACAATGCCACCAAGGATATGATCAGCGCAGCGAGGCTGATCCAGAGTGATTTGGCAGCGGGTTGTCGCCATGATTCGATGACCCGAAGCTCAGACTCCAGAACGCTCTGGCCGTAAGGATAGGTGCCTTTGGCCTTTGCAAGCCGTTCGTGGATATAGTCTTCGGACCATCCGCGAACCGCCTTTGGCGTCGGATTTGGTTCCGGCACCACTATCCCATCAATGCGAGTTTCGGGCCGGCGACGTTTGCGAAATCGGATCATAGGGCGTCGTTACCGCGTCGCGGCGCCGTGCGCCAGTTGCTCACCGAGCCACGCCTGGACCTCGCATCCGCTCCAGCGGGCCGATCCGCTGCTCCTACAGGTGGCGGTCCAAGCCGAACACTCTGTTGAGATTGGCGTCAACTAGCACAGCCTCATCTCGAATTGCCTGATTCGTCGTCTCCTCAAGCGCCTGATCAATAAATTCCAGGAAGTCGCGTGCGTCAGTAAAATAGTTGCGAAACGCAGTTCGCACATCCTTCTTATTTCCCCGAACAGCGACAATATCTTTCTCGCCAAACATGGCGTCAATTTCCAGATCAAGCAACGCGGAAAGTGCTTCGCGATCAGTTGAGTATGCCCGTATTTCAAGGGGTTCGTCACGACTGAATATAAGAATGAGATTTTGTGACCTTCCCCTAAGAACCTCGTCGGAAGCGTTAAGGGCGCGTAGCATATCTATGAAGCCAAGATCGGTATCCAAAGCCGAAAACGCATTAACAAGATCGTTGTTTGATAGATCGGGAAGGGGGCCGCTCACGCCCTCCCACACACGAGCGATCAATTCACTCGCGAGGATCATAATCTGCTCGTAGCGCTTATCGCCCTCTTTGAATTTTGGATTGCTTTGCGTTACAAAGCCTATGACCTCAACGCACGTTGCCCAAGCATGCTGATATATGGTCCTGTATTGCAACTCTATTTGGAGCCCCTTATAGGCCGCCCCGCCTTTGCCTCGCACGTCGTAGACGTACACGTCATGTATGCCACGATACCCGTCAGGTTTGGGCGTCGTGATATAATCATATTTGTCGGGGTCGTTGCGGAGCTTGTGCTGGAATTTGGCGCTGTGCAGTCCGGCGCGGAAAACCCGCAAGGCGTCGATGTCTGGAAAGATAAGACGACATCCCGCAACGTCATCCATCCGATGTAGACGCATTTCCGGAAAGCGACGGAGTTTCCGGAATATCGTTGTGCGACGCTTATGACGCTGAGCCACCGCAATATCGAGACCGCGCGTCCGACCGCGGAGCATAGCCTGGAAGCTGTTTATGACGTACGCGTGGGCGCCTCTCCACAGGTTGAATACCCGCAGATCATCTGCCGACGCGTTTCCATCTCTGACAGCATCTCCAGCCCGACTTACGCGTTTGCGAGAACCGCCTGGATATTGTTGCTCAGTCGACATGCGGGATAGTCTAACAGCCTGAACGGGAGGCGCAATCTGACGCCGCCCAGCTTTCAGGCCGCTTGTCTGCTGCTGAGTTGCAAAGCGATCCACTCCTGGACCTCGCGTTCGCTCCAGCGCGTGGAGCTTCCCCCGGCTTTGCAGGCCTTCGGAAAGGTGCCAGCGCGCATCTTGCGGTAGATCATTGATTTGCCGATGCCAGCAACCACCTTGACCTCGTCGAGGCAGAGCAGACGATCAGCAGCTTCAATATTTCTCATCGCGCTCATCGCTTTACGCTTCCCCGCAACCACGGCCGATCAGCTCGCCATTGGCGCCGCCGGTGAACTCGCGCCAATGCACCCAGCCTTTCGGGCAGTGGAAGCCCCACTCGCGCAGCTTTGGCCCTGTCATGAACAGGGTGATCGCGCGCTCGCCGGGCAGGATCTCGAGACGGTGCGCCGCCTCAGCCGGCCGGCTGCCCGACCATCCTGCCTCGCGGAGGAACGAGCCGTCCGGGGTGTGCTCGACATACCGGCCCGCCAGCACGAACGAGGTGTTCGGCCAGGGATGGTCGTGCAGCGCGCGATCGTCGTCGCTGCGCAGGATCTCGTGCAGGTAGACGTTGCACTGCCTGTTGCGCGGCACCTGCCACCAGCGGCGCAGATACGGTGCGGACACCTCGCCGATGACGAAGTCGGGCGCGCGCTGCATCTGCGCCGCCGCCCAGGCGACCAGCTGGTCGGGCGTTGCATAGGCGATCGCGCTCCTCATGGCGCCTTCGTGCTTTCGAGTAGGATATCGCTCATGCGGCTTTCCTCAGGCTGTCGCGCAGGATGATCGCTCGTTCGAAGTTCTCGGTTTCGACGGCGGCGCGCAGCTCGCGCGTGAGGCGATCGATCCCACGCTTGGCGGGCACGACGCGGCGCGGCTCGGCGGCGGGGTCGTACTGGAACAGTTCGAACCGCGCCTTATGCGTGAAGTCGTTCGGACGCGGGCCGTAGACGACCGTCCACACACCGCCGATCCCGCCATAGACGCGGCCCCGGGCCAGCCGGCCGCCGCGATCCCGGAAATACCAGACGGACCCCTGCGCAGGCAGTGGGTTGGTGTCGCTGACCTGGTTGCTGTTGAGCTCGCTCGCGATCGGCCAGCCATCCTCGCCGCGCTTGAAACGGTGCCGGCTGGCGGCGCGATCCCATTCGCTGTCCCACCGCTGGTTGAAATAGCCGAGGGGATCGGCGACCGGCGAAACAGCCTGCGTGACGTCGGCAAAGCCGCGGTCGATCAGGTGGGCGCATGCCGAGCGCATCGCAGCCTCGTACGCCAGCCCCAGCAGGTACGGCATCTTGGCGCGACGGTCGAAGTCGTAACGGCCGCCGTTGCAGTTGACCGTCACGACCTCCTGATAGAACTCGACCTTGCAGCCAATGGGCCTCGCCTCGGCATGGAACCAGAGGTCGCCCGACGGGGTGGGGCGGGAGCCGACGCGATGATGTCGGCCGAGGCTCGGATAGTGCTGCTCGATCTTTGGATCGCGGGTGACGGTGAAGCCCTTGCCCTCCAGCACCAGCAACAGCCGATTGAAGGTTTCGTAGTCAGGCGCCTTCCACGTCATCGCGACGCCGCCGACCCGGTCGGGCTTGCTGCCGGCGGCGCTGACGATCAGCGCCGTGTCGTATATCTTGAAGCTGCGATCGGTCACGCGGCGGCTCCCTGAAGCAGATGGGTTTCGAGCATGAAGGGGAGGCAATGCGGGCCGCGCGGCATCACGGCCGTCGCCATGCGCCAGGCCGCCCCCTCTTCGAACCCCTCGGCGTCGATGTGATCGACGATGGCAGTTGCCGCGGCAAATGGGTCGCCGAGGATGCCTTCGAACGTCAGCCGCAGCATCGGCCGTCCCGACAGATCGGCGGCGGCGAGGGCGCGTCGCGCGCGTGGCTCATCCCGGCGGATCGACTGCGCCATCGCCTTGCGCATCGCGCGGCTGGGGTTCGCGTCGATCAGCTTGATCTGGCTGCGGCCCTGCTGTTCGGGATCGCGGGTCAGCCAGATCGTGCGGTAGGACTGCCCGGCCGGCGGCGGCACGCGCTGCGGGTCGAGCACCTTCACCGCGCAGCCCTCGCACCTCGCTATCCACGCGGCCGGGTTGAGGCTGCGTTGGCGATCGGTGTCCATATCCTCGAAATCGGGGAACGTGCCGATCGTGGTCATGCCGCCGGCCGCCAGCATCTGCATGACCATCGACGTGCCACAGCGGCCTAGGCCGGCGACGATCACGGTGGGTGGCGGCGTAACCGGCACCTGATCGCGCAGATTGCGGTAGTCGCCGTCGTGCCGCGGCCACAGGTGGGCCGTTTCGTTGCCGTCCCACCGGCGCCATTCGTCATCGCGAAGGCGGTGCGAACGCGCTACTTGGTCGGCGCTGACGTAATGGCGTTGTCCGTCGGTACGGGATATGACTTCCCCGCCGGCCACGACCCACTGGCGGGCCGGGTCGCGCCCGATCATGCGCGCACCTGAAGAGCTGGCGCGGCGGCGGCCTCGTCATCGCGGCGCTGGGGGAGTGCCGACGACACAAGCGCGTCCGAGGCGGCAGGGAGGAAGGGTGCGGGCACCGGGTCAATGTGGCCGGTGGCGAGACGCCAGATCCGGCGCCACTGCGGTGCGACCGTCTCAATTATCGTGAAGACGGCGACCTCTGCGATCGCGATCAGGCACAGCCAGCCGACGATGTGAAGGAAGGTGTCGCGGGTCATGTCAGACCTCCTGTGCGAGGGCGGCGGCGCGGGCATCCTCGACCCACTTCGCGCCGGCGGGGGTGGCGTGCCATGCCTCGACGCGGGGACGGGCGCGGGTGCCGCGATATTCGGCCAAGCCGTCGCGCTCGAGGGCGCAGAGGACGCTGTCGTTGCGGGACCTGTCCCACCCCTCCGGTCCGATGCGGCGGAGGTAGATGAGGAACTCCTCCTGCTTTTCCGACCGCGGGGCGGGTGCCGCGGCGATCATCGCGCGCGCTCCGGCCAGCCGGCGACGAAACCCGCGCACGCGCGATCGGCAGCTATCCGGCGCGCGGCGGCGCCGGGCAGCAGATCCTGCAGGCGAGTGATGTTGCGACGGATGGTCGCCTCGTCGGCGTAGGCTCCGTTCACCTCATCGACGAGCGCGCGAAGGTGATCGCCATGGGGGCGGTGGTCGTTGCCGCCGCCGCGGCGGGCGGCGAGGTCGGCGTTTATGAGTTGGAACAGCTGGTCGAGGTCGATCCCCAGCATGTCGCAGCGCGCCTGCATACCGCCGACCAGATCGTCGATCTGCTCCTTCAGCGGCGGGCGATGCGCGCTACCAGCGGGCAGCTCGAACAGCTTGGCGCTCAGCCGGCGCAGGTCAATGACGGCGGCGCGAAAATCCTCGACGGCGGCGTCGACGCGGGGATCGCGTTCGTCGCTCGGCCAATCGGTGCGTAGGGCGGTGGCCACGGGTGAAACCTCCATGCCGCGTCGTGCGGCTCGAGGTCAGATAGTGTGCAAAATCACACTGTGTCAATACGGAAATGTGCAACGTCACATCGTTCTTGCAATGTTCCAAGCCATTGGGGAGTTTGGCGCAGGAAGGGAGCGAGTCGTGATGGATGACGATCTGGGGCATTTTCGCGTGGCGGGCGTCTCCTTCTATCAAGATGCCCTCGAGCGCTGCTCTGCCGGCGAAGCCGTATTGTTTGTCCACGAGCCGGATAATCCCCACGATCAGCAGGCGATTCGCATTGTTTCGGCGCGGGGCGAAACGGTAGGATATGTTCCGCGCGGAGGCTGGGTCCATCACGTGGTTCACCAACAAGGGCGCGGCATTTCTGGCGTCTTCGCCAGCATTGGATACAGTCGCGCTTGTGTGCTGGGCGCGACCATAAGCGCCGTCGTTTGCGACGATGATCCGCAGGTGGCGTCCTATTTCCCCGATAGGGCGGCCCCAGTCCCGCCCCGCGGGGGCTTTCGCTATTGGATCAAAATCCCAGCCGGCGCCGCGCGGCTCGTGGAAGAACGAAAACGATCGGCGTAGCCCATTCCAGCTCGACGTCGACGATATCCTCTGCGTTCAATGACCGAAGGGTGAAGAAGCCAGGGCGCGAGCCATACGCAAGCTGCTTGATATAGGTTTCGCCAGTCACAAGCCGGGCGGCGCAGAACTCACCAATGTCCTCATCAATCACACCGTCATGTTCGCGTGCAATGTAGACGACGTCGCCAGATGAGTAGCGCGGCAGCATTGATGATCCGTCGACCTCGAGCGCCTCGACCGGGATCGCTAAGCCGGGTGGGCGGGGCGCGGTCCCCGCGTGGTCCTCAGCGTAGATTACGTTGCCGCCTGCGCCCACCCTACCCACGATCGAGACGCCGGTAGCTCCGACGATGTCGTCGATCGTGCTGTCTAGAGCGACCGCCAGCTTATGGAGGGTGCCGACCTTCATGTCGGATCCCTCGCGCTCGAAAATATCCCTGACCGCAGTTTCGCCAAGGCCGGCCTTTTTGGCCAACGGCTTCGCTTTGATGCCCTTTAGGTCCATCAGGCGACGGAGCTCGGCCTTCACGCGGGCAACTTCATAGGGTTCGGCCATGTGTGCTTTTTCACACGAATGCGACGAACGGCGAAAGGTGAGACGTTTCACACCTTGACGGTGTGATATTGCACACGTATTTGCTGTGGCCATGGCTCAGCTTCTCGCAGACGTCGAGGCTTTCCTCGAGCAGAACCCGCAGGTGTCAGCGACACGCTTCGGCGACGACGCGCTCGGCGACCGGCATTTCGTCCGGCAGTTGCGGCGCGGCCGTCGCGTTTGGCCCGAAACGGAGCAGCGCGTTCGGGATTTCATGACCGGGCACCTGCCCAGCGAAGCCGTCGAGGTAGCCGCATGAACCGCCGCTTATCCTTCTCGCGGCGGCGGCTCGATGACGGAGCTTGCGCATCGATCCCAGATGCGCAGTGTGTAGTCCGCCATGCTCTCACCATCGTCCGGCGCGCCACCGTATTCGGCCGCCATGATGTGGTCGAAAAGCTTCTGAGCAGCGGCCATTTCCGTCTGCGTGAGAGCGCGGTGCGGCACTCGGTTTTCCTTTCGTCGGTGTGGAGCAACCCGACGATGGCGGAAGGGGTCGCGCTGTCAAGGCGCGGCCCCGGAAGCGCGGTGCCCGCATGAGCACCTGCGATCGCTGCGGCATCGGCCCCTGGCATCCGGAGGCCTATAGTTGCACCCACACCGATTGCGCGATCCGTCGCGCTCAAGCTCTCCCCGCGGCCGCTGAAACCATGACGGGCGGCCGCCCCCTCGCCGGTGACGCGCGTACCTGCGTCACCGGCACCTTTGTCGATCAGCGCGCGGGCAACCGCGAGGCGGACCGCCTTGGGGGCGAAGTGGAGCGTTTCCCTGTTCATGTCGAAGGCTTTGCAGCATGACCGCGCCGCACATCCACAACCGCTACCGCACTGTTCCCGCATCGTTACTGCTTGAGACGCTCGGCAGCAGCCTCGAGACGATTAAGATGGAGGATGGGGCAACCGATGCCGACCTTGGTGCGGTGCTGGGAAAGCACGAGGACACCGCCGCGCGCTACCGCACCGCCCTGGGCGAGATGGGTGTCGTGTCGTTCCTCCGCGGCTGCCGGGAGTGGGACGGCCGATTCGCCAATGACGTCATGGGCCTTGTCGGCATGCGGATCAGCCCGATCGACGCGGCTGGAGCCTGCGAGGGTCGGACGGCGCTAAAGGCTCTAGCCGACCTAATGTCGAAAAAGGCGGCGGCGCTCGAGAACGACAACATCGTCGATGACGAAGAGCTCGATGGCATGTGGCCCGAGATCGAGGCCGTTTCCCGACACATTGACCGGCTGCGTGAGCAGCGCGCCAAGTCCCAACGACGCCTGCCTGCCCTGACCTGAGGATCTAGCCCGCGGGCAGCCGCCCGCCAGGAGTGACACCATGACGATGCGAACAGCGTCGATCCCGTCGAAGGGCGGGACGGCGGACGAACCTCTGCGTCCTGCGGCCAGCGCGCTCGCAACGCGCCTGTACGCGGTGAACGGCTGCGTGATGGGTTGGCACCCGGTGATCGGGCTGCCTGCCCGCCGGGGCGCCGCCGCATGAGCTGCGGTAAACACAGCAACGGCGCTAACGTGACTTCCGAACATTCGGAAGCAGTCTCGCGGCGCTTGTCGGTGCCACGGATGGCCGGCCTCGAAACCGCCTGCGAAATCATGTGCGACCGCGGCGGCTTCAAGAACGTCGCCGCGCTGATCGGGTGCAGCGAGCGCGGCCTGTACGACAAGCGACAGGGCAACACGACCATCACGGACTTCGAAGTCCGCATGCTCGCTCGCGAGCTGGCCAAGGTCGCCGAGCGCTGCGCCCGCGTGTCCGCAAACCTCTTCCGCGAAATTGGCGAAGGGCCTGTCGAGCCTGCCGCCCCGTCCATCGGAGCCATCGCATGACGAACATCGCCTTCGAAACCGACGCGCTTGCCGCCGCCCTGAGGGAGGTCCGCGGCGCAGTGCAACGCCGCAACACCATCCCGATCCTGTTCAACGTGCTGATCGAGGCGGAGCCGGGCCGCGTCCGCCTCACGACGAGCGACCTCGACGTGATGGTCAGCCGTACCCTCGCGGCGACGGTTGATCAGGAGATCGCATTCACGTTGGATGCGCATCGACTGGCCGATGTCGTCGGTTCCTTCACCCCAGGCAGTCAAACCACGATCCGTTACGATCCGCCGGCGGCGATGGTGTCATCAGGCCGCGCGCGCCTGCGGTTCGCCACCTTGCCCAAAAAGGACTTTCCGATCCTGCACCAGCAGTCGGTGAAGGCTCGGTTCACGCTTGACCCCAAAGTGCTGACGCGGGCGCTTGGCGTCGTGCGGCACGCCGTTTCGACCGAGGAGACGCGGTATTACCTCAATGGCGTCTTCCTCCATGCGAGCGAAGGCAAGCTCCGGTATGCCGCCACCGATGGCCACCGCCTGGCTCGGTACGTCGATGACCTGCCCGATGGCGCGGCAGCGCTGCCCGACACCATCCTGCGGACACGCTGCATCGATTTAGTCCGGGCCGCCGCCGATGCCCGTGACGTTCCGATCGAGATCGCCGTCGGTGACGGCAAGGTGACGATGTCGGCGGTGGATTACGTCATCGTTGCGAAAGTCGTCGATGGCACCTTCCCGGATTACACCCGGGTTATCCCGACGTCGAACGACAGAAAGCTCGTGATCGACCGCGATGCGATCACGGAAGCGATCGGGCGGGTAGCGACGGCCGTTTCGGACAAGGTGCGCGTCGTGAAGCTCGAGATCGAGCGCGATGTTACGCGAGCGTCCGTCACGTCAGCGGAGCATGGCGTCGCCGTCGACGAGGTGCCCTGCGAGTATAGCGGCGCGCCGCTGACGATCGGCTTCAATAGCCGCTACCTCCGCGATGCCCTGGCAGTGCTCGACGTCGACCATGTCGACTTCGCGCTCGGCGATCCCGCTGCCCCTGCACTCATCACCAGCCCCAAAGCGAGCGGCGTGTCGCTCGTCCTCATGCCCATCCGCGTTTCAGGAGAATAACCATGGCCGCCCATGCATCCTGCGACCGTTGTCCGACCGTCGTCGAAAAGGTTCTTTGCCCGGATCACGCCGAGCTCAAGTGCGACAGCTGCGAGCGCGTCTCCGATCGCCTGTTGTGCGAGGACTGTGCAGATGGCGAGTATGGCGATGATGGTGACCGACGTGCGCCGGACGACGATGATATCGTCGAGCTGCTGGAGAGGTCGGTCGTAAGCGATGACCTGCAGGATCTGGCGGCGGCGATCCGGCGCCGCGACCTAGTCGAATCTGAATACCTGCTCGACAAAGTTGCGAGCGCAGTTCCCGGTTGGTCCGACCGGGTTTCGCTCGGCCGCTATTCGCCGCGGGCGAAGGCGGCGTAGTGACCGACATCGGTGCCATGATCGAGCAGCACGCCGAGCAATTCGGCTATCGGCCTCGCTCGACCCGCAACCTGTTCTCCGGTGATGGCCCGCACATGCCAGTCGGCGAATGCGTCGAGCGGACGCTCATGAATATGCGCGCGCACGCGCTCGCCTATGACCATTGGATCTTCGCCTTCAGCGGTGGGAAGGACAGCACGACAGCGGTGACAGTTATTGTCACCCTCATCGAGATCGGCCACCTGCCGCGGCCAAAGTCGATCACGGTCATGTACGCGGACACCCGCATGGAGCTCCCCCCGCTCCAGGCATCGGCTCGCGCAATTATGGACCGGATGCGCGCCATGGGCATCACCGTCATGGAGGTGGTCGCTCCAATGGACGAGCGGTTCTTCGTCTACATGCTCGGTCGTGGCGTGCCGCCGCCGTCCAACACGTTCCGGTGGTGCACGCCCCAGATCAAAGTCGAGCCGATGACGGCGGCGATCGAGCGGCACATGGCCGGGCTCGACGGTCGCGCGCTCACCATCACCGGCGTTCGGCGTGGCGAGAGCGCGGCGCGTGACCAGCGCATCTCGCTATCCTGTTCGAAGAATGGCGCAGAGTGCGGGCAGGGGTGGTTGCAGACCGATCTCCCCGGCGCTCTCACCGACACCTTCGCCCCGATCGACCACTGGTCGCTCTGTATGGTGTGGGACTGGCTTACGGTCTTCGCGCCCTGGTCACAGTTCGGGGCATGGTCGACTGGCCTGCTGGCGGAGGGCTACGGCGGCGAGGAGGATATGCGGACCGGCTGCGTCGAATGCGCGCTGGTCGAGCACGACGGCGCCCTCGGCGCGGTGATGCGTATGCAGGGCTGGGATCATCTGAGCCCGCTTACAGAGCTGAAGCGCCTATACCGCGAATTGCGCAAGCCACAGCATCGCAAGCGCCAGCCTGGCGGACAGACGCGCAAGGACGGCTCGCTCCAGTCGAACCAGCAGCGCATGGGCCCGCTGACATTCGAGGCTCGCCTCTGGGCGCTCGACCGCGTTCTAGGCATCCAAGCGCAGGTGAATGAAGCGGCGGCGCGGCTTGGCCGTGAGGGCATGGTCCTGATCGACGCTGACGAGGAGGCGCGCATTCGCGAGCTGATCGCGCTCGAGACGTGGCCGAACGGCTGGACAGGCGGCGAGCCGAACGCGGACGTGTGGCTCGATACCATGCACAATGACGGGTCGGTGCAGCCCATCCTGTTTCGCGATCTGGTGGGCTCGTGAAGCCGCCCAAGCTCGCCGAGCGTCCGATCCAGCGCGCGAACGTCCACCTCCTCACGATGATGGGCTGTCACGTCGTTCACACGCCGAATGGGTCGCACCTCGCTGGCGATGAGCTGGCACGCGCCAAACAGACGGCGGCGCTGAAGGCCGACGGCGTACGACCGGGCTTCCCCGACCTCACCGTGATCGACCAGCGCGCGCTGCGCGTCGGTTTCATGGAGGTGAAGCGGGAAGGAAAGTCGACGCTTGATCCAGATCAGATCTGGTGGCGCGACGAGCTCCAGCGCCTTGGCTTCCCGTGGGCACTTATCAACACGCCGGACGGCGGCGCCTTGGCGCTGCGCGCGTGGGGGTGGCGATGACGCCGCTCCGTTCCGTCCACACCTCACCGCCCGCAAAGGATCGCGCATGACCGCGCCGCTGACACCCGCCGATGCGGACCTGCAGGACTTCCCGTTCATGCCGCTGCACGTCGCCCGGCTGCGCGACAGCGATCTCGCCGCCGAGGGCCACCCGGAGGCGTGCTGGTACGCCGTGCTGCTCTGGTCGGCGGCGTGGCATCAGCTGCCGGCCGGGTCTTTGCCGGCGGCGGACGCCGTGCTGGCGCGCCTATGCGGGCTGGGGCGCGACCTGAAGACGTTCCGCAAGCATCGCGCCGATGCGCTGCGCGGTTGGGTCGAGGCTGCGGACGGCCGGCTCTACCATCCGGTGGTCGCCGAGCAGGTGCTCGCCGCCTGGCGCAGCAAGGTCGAACAGCGTCACCGTGCCGAATGCGCGCGGGTGAAGAAGCATAACCAGCGCCACGAGACAGACGTGGCCGCGCCCGACTTCGTCACCTTCCTGTCCCAGCATTTCCCCGCCTCTGTCCCGCACCTGTCCCCAGGGACAGCAGCGCATGTCCTCGGGGACGAAGCCTCCAAGAGACAGAGAGAGGGACAGGGACAGAGAGATTCTAATTCCGATCCTACCGGATCGGGCGCCGCGGCGCCGCCGGCCGATCCCGAGAAGGTCATGTTCGACCAGGGGAGGGCCTTCCTGGCTGCCAACGCCATCGGTGATCCGAAGGCAGGCAAGCTGCTTGGCAGGTGGAAGGGCGAGTTCGGCGCGGAGGCGGTGATCGTCGCGCTGGGCAAGGCGCAGAGGGAAGGGGCCATCGAGCCCGTCAGCTACATCGAGGGAGTGCTTCGCAGTGGGAAACGATCTGACAATCGCGGCGGGCGGCAGCAACGGAGCGGTTTCCGCGACCCCCTTCTCAACCACTATGCTGGCGGCGCAGATCCCGGCCTGGGTTGACCGTCACGCGCTCGATGCCAGCTTCCCGCATGGGTACGGCATGCCGATCCCCGCCGGTTCTGGCGAGGGCCTGCGCGCTGCCGCGATGATGCATGCCGAGGCACTTGCCCCCAGCACCAGCGCTGAGCGTCATGCCGTGCTGTTCGGTATGCGCAGCAGCACGATCATCCGCGATGAGGATGCCAAGGAAGCGGACGCGACCCTGAAGCTGCTGCGCGCCCATCTGGACGACGTGCCGCTCGACATCCTGCAGGCGGCGTGCCGCGCATATTGCAATGTGCCTGGCCGGCGGTTTTTCCCGAAGTCGGCCGGCGAGCTGCGGACCTTCATCAACCCCATGCTCTATGAACGCCGCGCGCGCGCCATGCGCCTCTCGCGCCTTGCCGATGAGGCGGAACGCGCGGAAGCCCGCGCCGCTGAGCTCGCCGCCGATCCGCTGACCCCGGAGGCGATGCGCGAGATCATCGCAACGGCGAAGCTGAAGGCGTCGAGCGCTGCGCGCATCATGCCGGGGATGGCGGCGCGGGAGGCGGCGTGAACGAGCAGACGATCCCGCGTGCCGTTCGGATCGACGTCAAGATCGTGTCGTTCGTGCGCGCCTTCCGCCTGACATACGACCGCGGCCCCAGCCTCCGTGAGATCATGCTCGAGGTCGGGGCGGGGTCGAAGACGGCGGTCAGTCGCGCGGTGGCGCGGCTTGTGGCGGCAGGGCGGCTGGTGCGGCACGCCGATGGGCTAGCGGTGCCTGGAGACGTAGAGGCGGCAGTCGCTTTGCTTCATAAGCGGGGCTGGCAAGTTATCGCGCCACTACAGCAGTCGAGCGACAGCGCCATGGCGTGATTTGACTATTGCTTGTGGTCATCACGCCGTCATGCCAGTTTGAGACGCATGAAAGTCTCACTATGATCCGCCGGCCTACAACGATAGTTATCGGTGCTGGTTCAAGTTGTGAACTCGGCCTTCCGTCAGGCGCTGAACTGCGTCGATTAATCGCGAAGTCTCTCGAGCCCGATTACAGCAACGCTTGGCGTTTCCGGGAGGAGCGCCTGCAACGTGCGTTACGCGGAATGTTGGGTGTCAATGGACACCTTAATCAAGACAGAATGTTCGCACTTGCCGACGCCGCCCATAAGATTCAAGTGGGCATGAGCGTTGCTGCATCTATAGATAATTATCTCCATACTCACCAAGATGATGCAGATATCAATATGCTTGGGAAGTATGGTATAGCGGCTAACATACTACTGGCTGAGCGGGAAAGCCTACTCTTTGAGAAATCGCATCGGCCGCCATTCA
Source organism: Sphingomonas sp. S6 (assembly GCF_043498045.1). Lineage (NCBI taxonomy): Bacteria > Pseudomonadati > Pseudomonadota > Alphaproteobacteria > Sphingomonadales > Sphingomonadaceae > Sphingomonas > Sphingomonas sp. S6. The sequence goes on along the minus strand of NZ_JBIEOE010000011.1, from coordinate 5,542 downwards.
ATCACGTAAATCGACTTGATACGTTGCAGGGTAACGATTTCCAACGAATTAGCTGGTTTCCCGATCTTGCCCGCTGGCTTTTTACAGGTGTGGATAAAAAATATCCTGAGAGAGCGTTCAAAGATCTCCGATTTGTAGTATTCAACTACGATCGGTGTTTGGAGCAATTTCTTTGGCTAGCCGTTCAAGCCTACTTTGATATTGCCTCAGCAGAAGCAGCATTTTTGATAGGAAATTTGGATGTAGTGCATCCGTATGGCTCGGTGGGAAATCTACCTTGGCAATTGGCGTCAACGGAAAACGGGAGTGTAGAATTCGGGGAAGACGAACCAGAAAAGCTGTTTCGCGTAGCCGCCAATATTAAGACTTTCACGGAGTCCGTAGCGGCAGATGTTGATGAGAAAGTTAGGCAGTACATCGCAGCATCGCATGTTACGTTGTTTATGGGGTATGGATTTGCCGAGCAGAATAACGATCTACTGAGGCCGCCCAATCGAGGACAAAGTGCGCGAGCCTTCGCAACAGCATTTGGCCTTTCCGATGCGGATCGTCATATGATCTACGATGCTATCGGAGATATCACTATGGCCGGCGCCGGTGCGTGGAATGACTTGTCGCGGAACGGTATACCGGTTTTTTTGGAAAGTGGGACCTGCAGAGATCTTATGCAGCATCACTCTTTGCAATTATCACTCCGCTAGCCGAACTTGGCCGGCAAAGCGGAACGGAATGGCAACTATCGCGCTACCGTTGCCCGGTTCACAACGGGTTAGCGATGAGCGCTCCCCGGCGAGCATTGCGGCCGGGGGAACGTGTAATGATGCACCAGAGGATCGAAGGGCAGGCCGGCGCAGCGGTCGTGGCGGCAGAGCGGTGGTGCATATTGCGCACCTCAATCTCCCGCACGCTGCCGCTGGCCGAGGCGCTGCTGGCGATCGGCATTGACGCGTGGTCGCCGCGGCGAACCGTAAAGCGACCTGCGCCACGCAGCGGGCGTCGCTATGTCATGGGGCAGCGGCGGATCATGGTCGAGGTGACGGTGCCCATTCTCCCGGGCATCGTATTTGTTGACGCGCGTCGGCTTCACGACGCCATCTCTGTCAGCCTCATCCCGTTCGGACCGCTCCCGGAATTCTCGATAATGCAGGTCGCCGGGCGCGCGCCAGAGATCGGCGCCGCCGCGATCCGCGGGCTGCTCGACGCCGAAGCGGAGGCCACGGCCAGCATCATCGCCGAGCGGGAAGCCGACAATCGCGAAGCGGCGCGGCGGGAGCGGGCTGAGCGCATGGGGCGAGAGCGTGAACGGCGGAAGGCGCTGCGGCGCGAACGCAAGGCGTTCAATCCCGGGGCGGAGGTGGAGGTGACGGACATGCCGGCGCTCGCGGGCATGACGGGTGTGATTGTGGAAAGCAAAGGCGCTACAGCCAAGGTCCATTTCGGGGGCGCGCTGACCCTTACGGTAGAGGCTTGGCAGATCGTATCAACTGGCGTACATAGCGCGAACACCTTCGATAGGGCCGCTGCCTGAGCAGCTGAGGGGAAAGACGATGTGGAGCTCCATGCTCTTCCGCATCCCCAGCCGAACCATCTGACGCACGGCGCGTCGATGGAAGTCCGAAGGCTACCGAAGTTTCGGAAGTTGGGAGGCGTGAATGCCCCAGCCTGCTACGACCGCGATGATCCTCGAGCGCCTCGCAGGTGAACTGCACAGCGCCGCGTTCGACTTCGCCGATGCTGTGGAAACCCACGGTCGCGCTGAGGAGCGCATTGAGAACGTAGAGCGCATCGCGGCGGAAGCCCGCGCCGCCGTGCGGGGCCGCGGCCGGGCCTGATGCCGGTCGGGATCAGCATTAAGGCCGACCTCAAACCACTGCACCGCGCGATGATCGCGCTTGGCGCGCAGCAGGTCCCGTTCGCGATGTCGCTGGCGCTGAACCACCTTGCTCGCGGCGTCGCCGCTGGCGAGCAGGACGCGATCAACGACACGTTCGACACGCCGACACCATTCACTCAAAAGGCAACCCGCATCGAGGTCGCGACGAAATCTCGGCCGGTGGCTACCGTCGCGTTCAAAGACATCCAAGCTAGCTACCTCGAGCCATACGTCGTGGGTGGCAATCGTTCGCTCGGCACCAAGCGCGGGATGCTCGCCCCTCGTGCCGTTGGCCTCAATCAGTACGGCAACCTGTCGAAGGGCAAGCTGGCCTCGCTGAAATCAAAGCCCGGCGTGTTCATTGGGCCGGTGACGCTAAAGAACGGACGTACGATCAACGGGGTATGGCAGCGCGGTAAGACGAAGCGAGGCGAGCGCTACAAGGGCGGTGGCGAGTACAGCACTCGAGGGAAGCTGAACAAGATTGGTGGCGCTCGCACGACGCTGAAGCTGCTGATCCAGTTTGAGGACACGACGCCAGTCCGCAAGCGCCTGCCTTTTGATAGGGTGGCGCGGACGTACATCGAGCGGCACGCCGCCGCCGCCTTTGACCAGGCACTGCGCCGCGCCCTCGCAACCAAGCGGCGCTAGACGACCCCGAATGGGTCCCTCCTGCCCCCTTCTGCAACGAGGGTAATTGCGCACCCCGATGCTCGCCCAGCTACGGGGGCGAAAAGTTTGTTGCGGGGGGTCGCTTGTTGCGGGGGAGGGGGCGCGGATGACGCTGCTGTCGATCACGGCCTATGCGGAAACGCACAGCATGAAGCGGCAGGCGGTTCAGAACTGGATAAAGCGCGGTTTTATCACGCTTTCCGGTAAGCTGGTCGACGTGCGCGCCTCCGACGAAGCGCTGCGCAAAGCTGGGCTCGGCCGGTTCAAATTGGAGGCCGCAACAGCTGCTCCCGCACCCGCAACAAGCCCCCGCAACAGCGGGCGCAACAAGAAACGCAACAAGTCTGCTGTTGCGCCTGAGGTTGTTGCGGTCATCGACGAGGTCGTTGCCGACTTCAAAGCGGCCGCGGAAGACGACGAGATCGACGAGGCGATCGCTACCGGCTTCATCGAAGAGCTGCTCGCAGGGCAGTTTCGATCCAAGGTCGAAGCGGTCGCGATCAAAGAGAATGCCCTCGCGCTGAAGCACCTGCTCGCCGCGCAGAAGGAGGCCAGCAAGCTCGTTGAGATCGAGGTTGCCGAGGCGGTGATTTTCGATGACCGGCGCGCCGCGCGCGACGCGTGGATGGCGTTCCCTTCGCGGTTCGCGCCCCTGCTCGCCGCCGATCTCGATATCGATGGCGCCACGCTGGCGGAGGCGCTGAAGCCGTATGTCCACCAGCAGCTTGATGAGCTCGGCGAGCCGGATCTCGACTTCACCGCCGTCGAAAGCTGATCGTCTCCGCCGAGCTAGTCGACGAGGTTGGACGCCGCCGCCGCGTATCAGCCTGCCTGAATGGGCAGATCGATATCGCGTCCTCGCCAAGGAGGCGGGGAGCACCTCGGGCAAATATCGTACCGGGCGTGTGGAAATCGCCCGCGGGCCGATGCTGGCAGCGACGGAGCCAGGCTGCCGCAAGATCTCGGCGATGGTCGCGACGCAGCTGCTCAAAACGACGCTGATCGAGAACATCACCGGGTATCACGCCCATCTCGACCCCTGTCCGATGCTGATCGTCCAGCCGAAGGACACGGCGGCCCTCCAGTTTTCGAAGGAGCGCGTGGCGCCCTTCATCAAAGCGACGCCGGTCCTACGGGGCCTGGTCGGCGCCTCCAAGACGCGCGACGCCGGCGACACGCTGGATTACAAGGCCTTCCCCGGCGGTTTCCTCGGCATCGTCGGCGCCGGCAGCCCCGACAACCTCGCCCGCCGGCCGATCCGGATCATCCTCTTCGACGAGGTCGACAAGTACGCGCCCCTGAAGGAGGGCGACCCGCTCCTCATCGGCGCCGAGCGCCTCGCCACGTTCGAATCAAACTCGCTCGACGTTGCGGTCTGCTCGCCGACGGTCACGGGCGAGAGCAAGATCGAGGTTCGCTTTAACCAGTCCGACCAGCGTCGCGCTTCGGTCGCCTGCCCGCATTGCGGTCATCGCCAATTCCTAGACTTCTTCCGCCATGTGCATTGGGAGAAGGGCAAGGACGGCAAGACGCACCGCCCGGAAACGGCGCAGGTCTACTGCGAACGCTGCAATGAGAGCTGGACCGAAGGTCAGCGCCTGCGCGCCCTCGGCACAATCCGTTGGCATCAGACGCGTCCGTTCGAATGCTGCGGCGTGTTCCAGAAGCCGCTCGATCGCTACGAGGCCGCGTGGCATAGCGATACCGGGTCGGCGGCGGTTGATCGCATCTGGGACTGGTGGGAAGGCCCTCGCCACGCCGTCTATAGGGCAAAGTGCAGCGAATGCGGCACCTGGGCCGTGCCAAACATCCATGCCGGTTTCCAGGCGGGCAAGCTCTATAGCCCGTGGCAAAACGATTCCCCGCCGCGGATGGCAGAGAAGTTCCTCGCCATCACGGACGAGGACGGCAAGCTCACCTTCTACAACACCCAGTTGGCGCTGACCTATCGCAAGCACATGGCCAAGCAGGTCGATGGGCATGCGCTACTCGCCCGCCGCGAGAATTGGCCCGAAGGGTTCGTGCCCAACGGCGTCGCGATGCTGACCGCCGGCATCGACACGCAGGATTACCGCATCGAGATCGAAGTTGTCGGCTGGGGCCGCGACGAGGAAAGCTGGTCGATCGAGCATCACGTCATCGACGGCGAGATGAGCGATCCCGATGTTCGCGCCCAACTGGAACGGTTCCTATCGCGGACGTGGTATAGAGCCGACGAGCGTCCGTTCACGATTGCCGCGGCGTGCCAGGACAGCGGCGGCCACCACACGGACGCTGTTTACACGTTTTCGAAGGAAAACCTGCGACGTAAGTGGTGGGCAATCAAAGGCGAGAGCGCGCGGACGGGTTTTCGTAATCCGCTGTGGCCTACCAAACGGCCGTCGTCGCGGTCGAAAAAGACCTTCCGGCCCATCATTCTCGGCGTGAACGCCGGTAAGGACACCATCCTTCAGAGCTATCTACCCAAGCCCACGCCTGGGCCTGGGTACATGCACTTCAACGGGGATTGGGACCTCCCCGCCTTCGAACAGCTCACCTCCGAGCAGATCGAAATTAAAGGCGAAGGTTCGCAGAAAATCCGCCGTTGGGTCCCGATCGCTGGGCGAGCGAACGAACGCCTCGACTGCCGCGTCTATGCGCTCGCCGCGCTTCGCGGCTTAATGCACACTGGCCTGAAGCTGAACCGTGAGGCGGACAAGGTCGGCGCGGAGGTGACGCCGCATACCGAGGTGGTCGGCGATCCTGATGATGGGGATCGCGACGAAAGCGACCACCTCCCCGACGCTGAAGCGCCGCCGACACCGGCGATGCCGATCTCATCGCCAGCGCCACAGGCGACAACCGCTGCTGCTCCGGTTGTGTCAGTCACCAGCGCCGCACCGGCCAAAAAACTGTCGCTGGGCGCCCGGCTGGCAAGAGGAGGACGGCCATGAGCCTATTCGACGGCCTGCCCGAACCGCAGCTGCGCGCCGCCCTGGCGTCTGCGCAAGCGGCTCT
>NZ_JBIEOE010000010.1:0-83503 GCF_043498045.1 Sphingomonas sp. S6 | reverse complement strand
CCGGGGTGGGGCCTCGGCCCCACCCCGGCATACACCGTCATCTACACCGGGAAATTACACCACGACCGCGGACGCTACCGGTCCATGGTGGTCCACAGAGCATCTAGAGCACGGATTTGCAGCGTTTCTTCTGGCGCTGCTCTGCACTTCCTCCTTGCGCGCCCGTTATGCGCAATGCACACTCCCTTCCGGGGTAGAAGGGGGTCCGCATGGCGCGCGTACCGATCACGGTGTACCTGCAACCCGACCAGCTTGCCGGCATCGAGCGCCGCGCGGGCCAGGTCGGCAAGACGCGCAGCGCCTGGGTGGCGGACACGCTGGTGCGCTCACTCGAGGACGAGCTGCTGCCGCTCGACGAGATCCTGCTCGACCAGCTCACCAAGGTTCGTGCCGGCCTGGAAGTCGTCGCGGAAGTGCAGGTCGGGCGTGGCCCGGAGAGCAAGAAGGGGCTGGCTGAGATGCGGCAGCGCCGGACCGACCTGGCAACCCGGATGCTGGCCGAAGCGCGCGGGATGCTGCGGCGATGACCGATGCCGGCCGCAGGCGGATCGACGTCTCCAGTGAGGTCCACAGCCGCCTGGATGCCGAATCCAAACGGCGCAATATTCCCATCCGTGATCTCGTCGAACAGGCGGTCACCACCATGTTCGACAGGGAGGCACAAGCAGCCCTGTCGGTGCGTCAGCAACGTGAGCGCCGCCATGCCGATCGCATGGAGGAACAGACCGCTCAAATCGGCGAGATCACGCGCCGCGTCTCGGCCCTGATCGCCCAGCAAACGAAGGATCTGCCCGGCGCGTTGAACGCAGGCTTCGACGCGATCAAGACGACCATCAAGGAGACCGGCGGGACCGGACATCTCCGCGACATGATCGCCAAGTTCCAGGCCGAATTTACGACCATCTTCAAGGAAGCGCAGAGCGCTCTGGCCGCCTCGGTTCTCAATGTCACCAAAGCCGCCGAGGAGCAGGCGAAGAGCCTCGGGAAGCAGCTCGATCGCATCGAGAAGCGTCAGTCGGGTACGCGTACAAAGCTTGGCGCAGGTGCCGCCCTTGGCATCGCCGGACTTGTTCTGATCTGCCTACTTTTCGCGAATACGGCGCCGACGCGCTGGCTTTCCATCCGCCTTCTGGGTGAGAGTGACTCGGCATCTGCGGCATGGAGCCTGGCAGGCGATGGGCGCACGAAAGGCGAGCTGATGGCGGAGACCAAAGGCCTTCTCGGCGATGATACATACCGGGTCCGGTACGCCGAATGCGTGGACCACGCGAAGCGCATGAAGAAGCCGTTTCCGTGCCGGCTCACCTTTCCGCCTCTGCTCGGCACGACGCCGTGACCGTCCGGCCCAACTCGATCGCCGGCGGCGGTGATGCCGCCGGCTATTATGCGGCCGACAACTACTACACCGGGGAGCAGGAAGGGCCCTCCGAGTGGGGCGGGGGGGGGGCCGAGGAACTCGGTCTGTCCGGCACCGTGAATGCCGGAAAATTCGCCGAGGTGCTGGACGGCAAACTGCCCAACGGGGCCGTTATTGCGAGAGGGGGCAATGGCGAGCGGGCGCCGGGGTTCGAGCTGACGTTCAGCGCGCCGAAGTCGGTATCGCTGGTCGCCATGATCGGCCGCGATGAGCGGGTCATGCCAGCGTTTGCGGAAGCGATCCGGAGCACCATGGCGTGGGCCGAGGAGCGGTTCGGGGAGGTGCGGTGGGGCAAGGCCGGCGCGGTGATCGAACCCGGTCGCTTGGTGTACGCGATCTTCTACCATGACCTTAGCCGGAAGCTCGACCCGCAGGCCCACGCTCATGTCGTCGTGGCGAATGCCGCACAGCGGGGTGACGGTCGCTGGGTCGCCCTCCACAATCCGGCGCTGTGGAAGCATTCGAGCACGATCGGCGCCGCCTTCCATGCCGACTTCCGTGCCCGGTTGGAGCAGCTCGGCTATCGGATCGAGATCACCGGCAAGCACGGTCAGTTCGAGATCAGCGGTATCCCGCGTGCCGCCATCGATGCGTTCAGCGCACGGCGCGAACAGATCCTTAGCCGGGCGGCTGAGCTTGGGGCTTCCGGCCCGAAGGCGATGGAGACGATCGCGGTCAGTACTCGCGACGCCAAACAGGCGGGCGATGCCACGGTTGCCCGCGTCATGTGGGCCGAGAAGGCCGAGGTCCATGGTGCTGCCATCTCCGCCGTCGTGAACGCCGCGCGCGGAATCGAGCGGCCGCGGTCCGTACTCGATGCCGTGCGTGCCTGGGGGGCCGCCTTGCTTGAGCGGATCACGAATGCCTTCGGACCACGACCCGAGCCGCTGCTTCACGGCACGGATGCGGTGCGCCGGAGCGCCGAGCTGGCGAGCGGCTATGCGGTCGCGGCCGGTGTTCGGCACCTCGGCGAACGCGAAGCGAGCTTCACCTACGCGAACCTGCTGAAAAGCAGCCTCGATATGGCGGAGAAGGGCGCGACGGTGCGCGGTATCGAGGAGCGCATCGAGCGGCTGCGCGAGGCAGGTGTGCTCATCGCCGGTCCGCGCGGCAGCCTGCACGCAGACCGGCTCACGACCCGCGATATGCTGGCGACGGAAAAGGCGCTGGTTGCGGCCGCGCATGGCGGGGTGGGGCAGGGGACACCCATCCTCGAGGCCGCTTCGGTCGACACCGCACTCGACCGCGCGGCCAGTCGGCGCGAGGTCACGCTGTCCGGCGAACAGCGTGTCGCGGTACACGCCATGCTGTCCGGCACCAACCGCATCCAGGTCGTCCAAGGCGATGCCGGTACCGGCAAGTCGTTCCTCTTCGAACTCGTACGGGAGGTTGGCGCGGAAGTAGGGGCGGGGATGCTGGTGCTGGTCCCGCAGAACAAGTTGATGGATGACCTGACCGGACGGGGGCTGGAGGTGCGCTCGCTCGCATCCGTGCTGAAGGAGCATGCTAGCCGGGTCGGCCCGGCCAAGCCGAACGAGCAGCTGTCGGCGCTGATGAAGGGCAAGGTCGTGGTGCTGGAGGAGGCCTCGATGGTGTCCTCGCGTCAGCTTGCCGGGTTGTTCGAGGTCGCCTGGAACGGCGAGGCCGCCAAGCTGGTGCTGGTCGGTGACGTGAAGCAGATACCCGCCGTAGAGGCCGGGCGGCCGTTCGCGCTGCTGCAGGAGGCGGAGGCTCCGACGGTGCGGCTGACCGAGAACCGGCGCCAACAGACCGATGTGCTCCGTGAGGCCGCCTCCCTGGCACGCGAGGGCAGGGTCGCTGCTGCTTTCGAACGGCTCGGGAACAAGGTCCAGGAGAACGCTCATCCCGCAGGAGCGGCCGTTGTAGAATATCTGCAGCTTTCGCCCGAAGAACGCGACCGCACCGCCTTGCTCACTTCGGGGCACGTGCTGCGCGAAGCCGTGCTGGAGACGGTTCGGGCCGAGCTGCTGGCTAGAGGAAAGCTGGGCGCGGACGCCCTGAGCCTGCGCAGCTGGGACACGCTGAACCTGACCCGCGAGGAGCTGCGCCAGATCCGGCATTGGGCGGAGGGGATGCGGCTCGACATCTACCGCCACCAGTCAGGGCTTGTGCCGGGATCCTACGAGGTTGGCTTGATCGATCGGGCGAGCGGCATGCTCGAGCTCGCCCGTGACGGTCAAACCAGGCTCTTCGATCCCAAAAGCCTCCGATCGGGAGGGGAGGGGGCCGCGCTCTCCGTTCCCGGAGAGATCGAAGTTCGCGAAGGTGACCGCTTGGTCTTCACGGCCAGCGACCTGAAGCGCGGGATGGCGAACGGTGCTGCGATGACGCTCACCGCGATCGATGGCGACACGCTCCACCTGTCCGGCCGTGACCGGGATCATGTGATCGGGCCCGACGATCCGATGCGCGAGCGGCTTGGCCATGGCGCTGTCATCAACATGCACCGTGCGCAAGGGATGACGGTCGATCGCGCGATCACGGTGATGGACAGCCGCGACAGGCTGCTGAACAGCGAGAGCCTCTACTACGTGCTCCAGACCCGCGCGCGCGAGGACGTGTCGCTGCACACCGACGACAAGAAAGCGCTCGCCAACGCGATCGAGTCACATCGCGGTGACGTTCCGCACGCGAGCGATGTGGCACCCGAGCTCTCGTTGTCCGGTAGGGAGCGATTCGATCCGGCCACGGGCGAGCTGCCCCGACTAGACGATCCTGGCGCGAGCGATCGCCGCCAACTGGAGGCGATGAGTGCCGCCCTCCGATCCATCGGCAGCGAGCCTGCCAAGCCGGTGGCGGAGGCTGTTCGGCAGGCGCCGGTTTCGGTCAGAGAGCTGGTGAAGGAGCCGGAGATCGAGATCGACCACGATTACGACTTCGACATGTGAGACATCGCGTTGCGATTACGGGTGGGCGGATCAGCTTCGTTCCTGCTCATATGATCTGGGTTTGCCGGCCGTCGAAGCGGACATCGTAGAGGCCAAGGATGGCGGAGATCGGACGACCTTAGCGAGGCAAGCAGGTAAACCAGATGCTGCAGGACATGGCCAACGAACCGGACTTCGGGGTGGTCGCCGACCGGGGCGAGGGCATCGGCGCCGTGCAGCCCATGAAAATGGGGGAGGGCGGGCCGCGGTACCGCGACGCCGTCGACCTCGCGATCGAGCTGACCGCCAAGTCTGCCGCCTTCCGCAGCAGTCTGCCGCCCGCACTCCGGGCTGGGCTCGCCGGTCTCGTCCGAACGGTGACCTGCTACTACAGCAACCTGATCGAGGGGCATGATACCCACCCCGTCGACATCGAGTGGGCGCTGAAGAACGACTTCAGCGCTGACCCGGCCAAGCGGGACCTGCAGCTCGAGGCGACCGCCCGTTTCGCGGTCCAGGGCTGGATCGACGGGGGAGGGCTGGCGGGCCGGGCGACGAGCGTGGAGGGCCTGCAAGAGGTTCACCGACGCTTCTGCGAGCATCTGCCCGAGTCGATGCTCTGGATTGAGCCGGTCGAGGGCGGCGAGCGCGTTCTGGTCGAGCCCGGTGCCCTGCGGACCCGCGATCTCCGGGTCGGGCAGCACATTGCGATCAGCCCCGGGGCGGTGCCGCGCTTTCTCGAGCACTTCGCCTGGGCGTATCAGAAGCGCGGCGCGACGGACGCCATCGTATCTCTCGCGGCCGCGCATCACCGGTTCGCCTGGATTCACCCTTTTCTCGACGGCAACGGGCGGGTCGCCCGCCTCATGTCGCACGCCATGCTGCTCGACGCGCTCGACACGGGCGGCGTGTGGTCCATCGCGCGGCCTCGGCCGCAACGTGCAGGCCTATAAGCGGCACCTTGCCGCCTGCGACCTACCCCGCCGCAACGACCTTGATGGGCGGGGCTCGCTAAGCGAGGAGGAGCTGGCGAGCTTCACGACCTTCTTCTTGAAGACCTGCATCGACCAAGTCGACTTCATGGCCGGCTTGGTCGAGCCCGACCAGCTGCGCAGTCGCATCCGGCGCTGGGCGGCCGAAGAGACGGACGGGGGAAGGCTGCCGGCCAAGGCCATCCAGGTAATTGACGCAGCGCTGTACCGAGGCGAGCTCCCGCGCGGCGAGGTAGAGAGTATCGTCGGCACTGGCGAACGCCAAGCGCGCCGGGTTACCTCCGCGCTGACGAGTCTCGGCGTGCTGACGGCCGACAGTTCCCGGGCGCCCCTGCAGATCGCCTTTCCTGCCACGCTGGCGGGGCGCTGGATGCCGGGACTGTTCCCAGAAGCGCGTAGCGGCTTGCGTCAGCCGCTGGAATCATCAGCGGTGCGACACGGGGCGGCCAATGGTAAGGTGTCGTGACCGCGATGATGCGGATCAACTCGACGGAGGCAACCTTCCCGTTCTTCAGCCGCAACGACTTCCAGGGTCAGCCCAGCAGCCGTGTTTACCGACCCTACAAGGCATTCGAGATCATCCTCGACCGTGTTCTCGGCGAACGGGTGAGAGCGGATGGCGCGTGCGCTGTCGACCTCTGGTGTGCGCTCGCCAACATTCGTTGGTCCGGTCCAGATGGCATGGACGTCTCCTACGGCTTCAGGCGGGCCGGCGAGGTGGTGTCCTGGGTGCGCGAGGAGGGAGACTATCTCACCTGGTATTGCAGCGGCGAGCCAGGGCACGTTGCCACTTGGATCGACAGAGCGCTCGCGGTAGCGGGATGGTCGTGGAGGCGGTTGGAACCGGACGCCGCGGACACCGGCGAGAGGGCCGACGACAGTTAGCGCTTGGCGTAGAGTTCGGGCTGCCGCTCCACGACAGAACGGCGGACCGCGCGCAGCCGAATGGCTTCCGGTCGAGCGAAAACGGGTACTGATTGCGTGTAGGCCGATCAGGAGTGTGGACGCCCACAAGTAGATAGTTTGGAAATGCCAATCGTGACACTTTGCCCAGCGGCAAAGTGTCGCAGCCGACAGAAACGCCGCCGGCCGAACCGGAAGGGATTCACACGATTCCCGTTTCGTGCTTCTCCTGTTCCCATGATTCAAGGTGACTTGTTCTCCGCATCCCCGGTGGCCCCGCCGAGGATTTCGTCCCAGACGCCCTTAGCCGAGGGTCTGCCGTCGATCATCGATGTTATCGCGCAGGTGTCGACCCGGCCGCGCTACGCCTTCATGGTCTTGAACCTGATCGCGCGCGCGGCAGGGCAGGGGGGCAAGGCAGGACCCTACGTCCTCCGGCAGGGGCAGGCCGTTCGGCTGCGCGACTGGTTGTGCGACTCCCTCGCTCCCATGGCAGCCCGCGATCATAAGCGGGCAGCGCTGGCCGAGCAGGTGAGGGTGGAACTGGCAGGGCAGGAGCAGCTGCCAGGAGACCCTGACGCAGCGTCACGACTAGTGGAGCAAGTGGTGCTGGAGCGGGTGCGCCGCTCCGGCCGGTGTAATGTCAGCCGGGCGGTGTCCGAGCTGGTCCGGGCAGGGCTGGTCCGGCGCCACTATGAGGGCTGGCGAGTAGATCACCACAATCGAGGCGCCCGGCGCGAGGCGGTGTACACGTTATTGCCCGATACGATGCGCGCACTAGGCAAGGCGTAGAGCTAAATCCGCGCTGGTCATGACAACCCTCAGTCTGCTGGATCAGGGTCGCATGGCAATTTGACGCTCTTGAGCTTGCCCGTGAGCTAGGCTTACTGTCGCGAGACCCGCCGGCATGAATTGCTTGCCAGTCCAGAAGCCGCTCGAGTGTACGCTCTCGGCGGCTCCTGCTTATGATTTAAGAAGCGCTGTGATCTCAGCCATCCAGCGCGGCGAGATCAGGCTGTTACGGATCAGCTCGGTGGCGCTGGACGGGATCAGCGGGGGAGTCGTGCGCGATCCGAGAAACAGGGCGGTGCTTGACCTTGGTGACGAGCGGTCTGACCGTCGGCGAAGTCAGCCTGCCGATCACCTAAGCAAGTCCAAGCGAGGTGCTCCGACCCTTTGCCGATGCAATCAGCTTCGACGCCGCGACGGGAACGATCGCGCTAGTCGGGCCGGTGCCATGGACGCCGCTTGCGCGGCGAGACGGGGAGGCGCATATTACTGTCATGGCGACCCGGTCCGATACGATAACCACCAAGGGGAGCAAGCCAGGCGTGCTCGGGCGCAGCGCAGCGACGGGCCGTTACGTTCTGGCGCCGGTGGCAACCAAGAAGGCGACCGTCTCCGACCAGCGTATCGCCGCGGCAGTGAAGAGCGTTCTGGCCAAGAAGAAGTAGTTTGCCGGTCGTTCAGACGTCGACGGATGACGTCTTCATCAATTGCCCCTTCGACGATGCGTTCGCGCCGACGTTCCGCGCACTGATCTTCGCCATTCTCGTCTGCGGCTTTCGCACGCGCTCGGCGCGCGAACTGGATGACGGTGGCCAGACTCGGATTGACAAGATCTTCGCTCTGATCGAGCAGTGCCGCTACGGCATTCATGACCTGTCACGCACCGAGCTGGACGCGGTCAACAACCTGCCGCGCTTCAACATGCCGCTCGAACTCGGGCTGTTCCTTGGCGCCAAGCGCTACGGTGGCCAACATCAGAAGGTCAAGCGTATCCTGATCCTCGACGTGGAGCAGTTCCGCTACCAGCGTTTCATCTCCGATCTGGCTGGCATGGACATCCACGAGCATGGGGGCGACCCGACTCGAGCACTTCGCGAGGCGCGTGATTGGCTCGCCAACGTGTCGCGTCGCGAGCTGCCGAGCGCCGACCGCGTGCAGCGCGTCTATAAGGCGTTTCTGGCCGACTTGCCCGATCTGGCGGCCGTGCTAGAGTTTCACCCAGATCGGATCCCGTATGTCGATTTCGAGCGGGTCGTCGGGCGATGGCTGATCGAAGCGCCGGCCGCGATTGGGGCAGCTTGAGGCGCCGCTGAGCCGTTACGCTCGCAATCCGATAACATAGATTATGTTAAATTCGCGTGTTGTGCGGTGTGAGAGGGAGGATCCGGCGAGGAAATCCGCTGGTCGTCGGCTGAACCTCAGCCGCGTTGACGGACGCACAGACCAGTTCCTGCACGAGATTTAAGAGACGCGACAGCGCAGCACTTATGAGCGCCTCCTCGTCGCGGCACACCCGTCGGCTGCGTAAGGCGGGAACCACGTTGAAACGGAACGGTTTCCTTTTGTTGCGCTTCTCCTCTATCCCGCAGGTGCGACAATGCGGCCTGATCAAGAGAATGTCAGAGAACATGAACCGGCACAATCCGGCACTCGCCGGGCGAGTGTTCCGGGAACTCTTCTCGAAAGCTATGGCCTCTGCTCGCGCGGAGAATGCCGGCAGGGAGCGAAGCAGGCGATTTAATTGAGACCTGAGCGCGGAACGAAGCTCGGGGCTACAAGCGGGGCCACAGAGCAGATCGAATGGAAGAGGATCGTCGTGGATAAAGAGGCAGCGGAGCGAACGGCGGCCGTTCTTGCTCGGAGAGCGCTGAGCTTGTTGGACGGCGTTGACGCCGGCGGCAGCCTCTTTGCTTGTCGTCTCTCCGAGGCGCTGGATGTCGCCGTACCGAATGCGACCGACATGGCACCGCGGTCCTCAATGATGGAGCTGGTCTCTCCCGGCCCGCACGCGGCTACGCCGCTCGCCACCTTTGGCTTGGCTGATGGCCAAGTCGTTGCGATCAATCCCGCTACCGTGTCGCACCTGTGCAGCGACGATTTCGCGACGACAATTCGCTTCCTTGATGGCTCGCAGGTGCAGCTCAAGGTTCCGTACGAAAAGGTCGTGATGGGGCTCGGTCTGCCCTCCAAAAGTCAGCCGCCAGCAAATGGCTTCATGCCAGTCAATGGCGCTCGCCATGTTCTTCGAAACCTGCTCACCATCGTCTCAGCGACGACCAATCAGGTGTTGGACGGCGACGAGCCTCTTCTTGAGAAGGGCCGAGAGCTGTCAGCCCGGGTGGCGATGCTCAGCAGGATCAGCGACTTGATCGTGCAACCCGAGGCCCACGTCACCGATCTTCAGACACTGGTCGAGCTGGCGCTTGCCGAAGGGGGTCGTAGTCGCGTTCGCATCGTCGGCTCACCTGTTCCGGTAGGACCGAGCACGGCGGCGGCCCTTGCGCTCGCTGTTCACGAGCTGGAGGTGCATTCGCTGCGCTACGGCGCCTTAAGTGAAAAAGACGGATACGTGTCATTACGTTGGGAGGTCAACGTCACGGACCAGCCGCACATCTGGCTTCAATGGGCAGAACGTGACGGTCCGCAAGTAAGGACGCCGCTTTGCACATGGAGTGAACGCTTGCTTGAGGTCGCCACCCCAAAGCGGCTAGGCGGTGTTGGAGGCGTCGATGACCTCCCAACCGGGCTGATCTGGTCGCTTCATGCACCCGTCGCTGCGCTTCAGGCCTGAACTGCTTTAGTGACGGTCGCCCGGTTCGCTGAGGTTCTGTTCGACAAGCGCCTCGACCGCAGCACTGCTGATCCGCTCGGCCGTACGCAACGCTGCTTTTGGCGTCATCACGACGTCGACGGCATCCGGGCCTTTAACTGCGACCAGGCCGTGGTTCGCCTCCGCTTCCGAAGGGGCGTCGTGTACCTCTTTCATAGTTCTGCTCCTCTCAAGTGGGAACGCAAGAGCTCTTGCCAAGGTTTCCACGATCACGTTGGCGACGATTGCTCAGGTGGGCGCGCGGTTCCTAACTCATTCCGACGCCGGTGCCTTCCCCAGGCGATCATCCGCGATCGACAAAGGGTATAGTCCATACTCCCGCCTCGTGTTCCGACGGAACTTCAATCGCCTTCAAGGTTAATGAACAAGCCGCTCTTCGTTCGAGCCGGCCGCAGGATGAGGATGAGGCTCCATGGAAAAAGACAATCTGCAGAAGCTCGTAGTTCAGGGACTGGCTGCGATGAAGGCCGGCAGTGATGTGGCTGCAAAGGCAACCGACGAGGTCAATAATGATGCCCGCCACCCGGCCCTGAAAGCGGCGCTCGAGGAAGGAAACCGGGCATCCCGGCAGTGGGCCGATAAGATCGAGCGTGCTGTCCAGCAGACGGGGTCGGGTGAGCAGCAGGACAACCCCGTGCTCGAAGCCCATTACGAAGTAAGTCGCAGGATCCGCCAACAGGCTGCGGACGACACCTCACGGGACCTCGGCATTATTGCAAGCGGACAGTTGGCGCTGCACTACTGGGTCGCATCCTTCGGCACGATGGCGAGCTATTGCGGACACCTTGGGATGGAGGACGTGGCGCGTGACATGAAGGCGTGCGCGGACGAGGCAAAAGAGGCGGACGCCAAGCACACCGAACTCGCCGAACAGCTGCTAAGCGGGAACTGAGCGACAAGCGTTTCGAACGGCCTCAGAACTCGTCCGGGATCGAACGGTTTCAGCAAGGCGAAGGAGCAGTGGGTGATTGTGCCCCTGCCCTTTCGCCTGGAACGCAATGATCATGGATACGGCTGGTAAGCGCCTCGAAGCCAGGACTGCGCGCTAGGTTGTACCACACGAACTGCACAGGCCGAGGGCGCGCCGCCAGTCGGCCGGCTCGTGTGGCATGTCGGTATCAGGACGGCCGAGTCCCGGTCGGAACAAGAAGTGAGCGGCGCCGCTGAGTTCGCCACAATCGCTGATTTGCACAATGGGAAGCGGGCCCAGACTTGGCACACTCGCCCGAAGACGAGAGGATCAACAATGACGGTAAAACAACGAACGCTGGGCGGTGAGTTGCGCGTGTCGGGGCTGGGACTGGGATGCATGGGTATGTCCGAGTTCTACGGACAGGCCGACGACGCCGAGGCGGTAGCAACGATTCACCGGGCAATCGAACTCGGCGTGACCTTTCTCGACACGGCCGATATGTATGGCGTCGGCCGTAACGAGGAGCTGGTCGGGCGCGCGATCCGCGATCGTCGTGACAAGGTCGTGCTTGCGACCAAGTTCGGCAATGTCCGGGACGAGGACGGGAGCTTCAGGGGCGTGTGCGGGCGACCCGATTATGTCCGAGCGGCCTGCGAAGCGAGCCTGCGCCGGCTAGGAATAGAGGTGATCGATCTCTTTTATCAGCACCGTGTGGACCCCGACACGCCGATAGAGGACACGGTGGGTGCGATGGCCGATCTGGTCCGCGAGGGCAAGGTGCGCCACCTCGGCCTTTCGGAAGCGGCGCCCGCAACAATCAGGCGCGCGCACGCCGTTCATCCGATCGCGGCGCTCCAGACCGAATATTCGCTTTGGAGCCGTGACCCGGAGGGCGAGATCCTGGAAACCATTCGGGAGCTGGGGATCGGCTTCGTGCCGTACAGCCCGCTTGGCCGAGGCTTCCTGACGGGCGCAATCCGGCGGGTGGAGGACCTCGCACCCGATGATTATCGCCGGCACAGTCCGCGATTCCAGGGCGACAATCTCCAGCGTAACCTGGAGCTTGTCGCCGCGGTCGAGGCGCTTGCGCGGGAAAAGGGCTGTACGCCGTCCCAGCTCGCGCTCGCCTGGGTGCTGGCACAAGGCGAGGACATTGTTCCGATCCCGGGCACCAAGCGCCGCCGCTATCTGGAGGAGAATGTCGCCGCGCTCGACGTCATGCTGAGCCGGGAAGAACTGGAACGTCTTGATTACGCGGCGCCAAGGGGGGCTGCCGCGGGCGAGCGTTACGCGGCACCTCAGATGCAGGCGCTAAACAGGTGAGCGCGCCCGAGGAGCACGGGCTCGCCGGCCAAGTCGCGATCGTCACGGGCGGCGGTCGCGGGCTGGGCCGCGCCATGACGCTGGGGCTAGCGCAGGCCGGCGTGCGGGTGATCGCCACCGCTGCACGCGAGCTTGCCGAAGTCGAGGCGGTCGCAAAGGAGGCAGAGCGTGAATGCGGCGACGATCGGGTGCGGCCGCTGCTCGCCGACGTGACCCGGGCGGCGGATTGTGCCGCGGCGGTGCGCGAAGCGGTCGCGCGGTTCGGCCGGCTCGACATCCTCGTCAACAACGCCGGGCGCGGCATGAAGTATGTAAGCGATACCTTCCTGACCGAACCGACCCGATTCTGGGAGGTCGCCCCCGACACCTGGCGCCTGGTGATCGACACCAACGTCAACGGACCGTTCCTGATGGCGCGCGCGGCTGTCCCGGCGATGCTGGAGAGAGGCAGCGGGAGGATCGTCAACGTCTCGATGAACCGCGAGACGATGCGGCGCAGAGGCTTCTCGCCCTATGGCCCGTCCAAAGCGGCGCTGGATTCAGAAACCGCGATCTGGGCGCAGGACCTTGCTGATAGCGGCATCACGGTGAACGCGCTGCTGCCAGGGGGCGCAACGCTGACCGGCATGATCCCCGAAGGGCTGCCGGACAGTGCCCGCGCCGGGCTGCTGTCGCCCGAGATCGTGGTCCCGCCGCTGCTCTGGCTCTGCTCCGACGCTGCCGCGACGGTGACGGGCAAACGGCTGGATGCCTGGCGGTGGACGGGGGCGCAGTCGGCGGGCGAGCCGGGGCATGACGCGATCGAGGATGCCGCCTGGCAGGACAGCCACGGGGCAGAACTCGCCTGACCAGCCGAGACCGCGTCCTTTCACGATCGCAGCGTCGTCCAGACGCGTAGTGCCCAGCGTGGCAGCGCCGAACGATCCGCAATCGTCCGATCGCCCCACCTTCCCCAAGCGACGCCCAGACGCGAACCAGCGCGTTCAGCTGCTGCTCCCGGACAGTGATGGCGTTGAGCTCGACCGCGAAGAGGTTTCTGTGGGCATCAAGCTCGTCGAGGTACGAGGCATAACTCCGCGGTAACGATCGCGAGCGAGATTCGACGGTCGCTGCAGGATCGACCGTCGAACCGAAACGTGGACGATCTGTTCCCGTAGCACCTGCTCGCTTGTAACCAGGGCGCAACGATCAGAGGTGAATGCTAACGAAAATACATGATCCAGGGAAAATCGCCTGTTTGGCAGCGATTAACGGGCAAACTCGCGAGACGACTCCATCGCGCCATCATTAACTCGTGGCGCCACGGGGGCTCATCGCGGGTCTGAAACGGAAGGGACACAAACGGGATCTGGTGGATCCTAAGAAAGTCATCCGACGGCGCAGCGAGCGGCCGCACGCTCCGCGCGCCACCTTCGCAGCAGTTCGATCTGCTTTGAGTGTTCATCATCAACGCGCGACGGCTCATACCGAGGGGACGAATCGACCGACAGGATCCGGGATGCTGTCCCCTTGGCTGGCACGACGTTCGCTTGATCCAGGAGTGCGCGCAGCATCTGCCGCCCTCTCACCACGCGGCTCTTGATCGTACCGACAGGAACCTGTTCGATCGTGGCTGTCTCTTCGTAGCTCAAACCCTCGATCCCGACAAATTGGATGCACCGCTGCTGCTCGGGTGTCAGGCGCGGCCACAGGCGGCGAACATCGCCCAATGTCACGACCGATTCTTGATTTGACGCCACCGGAACATCAATGAGTTCGGCGGTCTCGCCTGCCTGTCCCGCACCTTTACGACGAACCTGCGACAAAAAGGAGTTGCGAAGGATACGGAAGGTCCAAGCTTTCAAATTCGTGCCGGCCTCGAAGGACGCACGGCTGCGCCAGGCTTTCAGCACGGTATCCTGAACGAGATCCTGTGCAGCATCGGGATTTCTTGTTAGCGATCGCGCATAGCTCGCCAGCCTGGGCATCAAGTCGCTCAGTGCAGCACCGAAGTCAGACAACTCCTCAGCCGGTACATGCGCTTCGTGATCCGGTTGTTCCGACACGCAAAAGCCCTCGCTCGATCGAACCAGGGTGCGGTTTATACACCGCCTGGTTTACTTGTTCGGAAACGCCCCCTCTCGTGGGTTGTTCCACTTCTCAGCGAGGAGCCGGATACCCGAACAAGCGCGCGAAAGGGTAAGGGTGGAGAGTCGGGTGTGGGAAGGTCGGGCAGCAGGAAGTCAGCGCCTCTGCCTGCTCGAAAACCAAGCCCAGCCTGCAGGCAGCACCGCAGACGCCATCAACATCGCGCCGACAACATCATGGTCGCGCTGAAGGATCGCGCCCGCGACAAGCAGTCCGGTGGACAGAATGTTGGGATCGGCGCGCCGGGGCGATGCCGGAGTTGGGAAAACCGCGCCTCCCTGCAATTCGATCGGCAGCGCACCCGACCGCGCAACCCGCTCGGCGAAGGCCACCAGCTCGGGCGAGGCGGCGGCCAGACGGCCCAGGCTCGTCGCCAGCCGGCGTCCGCCACGCTTTAGGCCGGCTGGGCCGATCCGCTCCCGCAGCAGTTCGCGCGCGATCGGTGCCGCGCGCGCGGCAATGTCAAAGCCGGGATCAAGCCGTCGCACGAATCCTTCGGCGATCAGCAGGGTGCGCAGCAGCAGGGCGAGGTCGGGTGGCAGCGCCAGGCGGTAGGTGCGCAGCAGCGCGAACACGCGGCCGAAGATGTCGGCGAGCTCGATCTGCTGGAGTACCGCCCCGCGGAACTGGTCGATCAGCGCGTCGAGGTCGCGGGTCAGTGCCGGGCGATCGACGTCGGTCTCGCCCGACCATTGCAACAGTACGTCCGTCACCGATCGTGTGTCCTCACCCGCGATGGCAAGGACGAGCGTGACAACCTCGTTCCGCCGGGCGGGACTGAGCACGCCGACCGCCCCGAAGTCGATGAACGCCAACGACCCGTCGGCCAGAACAAACACGTTGCCGGGATGGGGGTCCGCGTGGAACCGGCCGTTGAAGATGATCATCCGCAGCACCGCATCGGCATATCTGCCGGCGACGTCGGCAGCGCCCTGACCCGCCCCGTCCTCACCCGCTCGGTCGAGGATCGCGCGGACCGGCACGCCGTCGAGCCGTTCCTGCACGTTGATCCGGCGACCAACCTGATCCCAGTAGAAGCCGGGCGTGCGAACGCCGAGCGGCTGCAGGAACACGCCGATGCTCTCGCAGGCTGCCGCTTCGGCGCTGAGGTCCATTTCCTGCGACAGGCTCTCAGCGAAGAACCGGAGCAGTTCGTCAGGCTTGAGGCGACGGATCTCCGGTGAGTGTCTCGCGGCGAGCCGCGCAATGCGGCGAAGCAGCCTCAGGTCGGCATCGACGCGTTCCGCGATCCCCGGTCGGCGTACCTTTACCACGACCTCGGTTCCGTCGCGCAGGATGGCGCCATGAACCTGCGCGATCGAGGCCGCGGCGATCGGTTCGCGGTCGAAGCTCGCGAACACGTCCGCGATCGGGGAGCCAAGCGCGGTCAGGATCGTCGGCTCCAGCGCCTCGAACGGCAGCGGGGTCACCCGGTCCTGCAGCGTCGACAACGCGCGCACCCATTCCGGCCCGAGCAGGTCTTCACGGGTCGCGAGCACCTGCCCCAGCTTGACCGCGACGGGTCCAAGGTCTCGCAGCAGCGCGACGACCCGCTCGGGGGTACCGACGTCCACCGGCTGCTCCGAACGACCGGGCAGCAGGCCCAGGCGCGAGGCGAGCCCGTTGAAGCCATGGCGCCCCATGATCTGGAGGAGCTCGGCCAGGCGCGCGCGCTCACCGATCTGAGGTTCGTCGTCGGTGGTGGGCATCAGGCGCTGCAACCATCCGCCTCGCGCGGACGGCAGCCATCGAGGAACAGGTCGATACCGCGAGAGATACGATCACGTGCGGCATCGTCGTACGCGGGAGGAGACAGCCCGAGCGCTGCGCGGCGCATGGGTGCGACCACTACGAGGGTGACGAACTGCTCGGCGGCAAACACCGGGTCTGCCAGCGATAGCTCACCCTTTGCATCGGCATGGGCGAGGATCGAGGCCACCCACTGCACGGCCCGCTGGTAGCCGAAGTCGTGGATGTTTGCCGCAAGCGCTGGAAAGCGCACGGCCTGCGCGATGACGACGCGTTCCATGGAGGTGATCCGCGGCGTCAGCAGCCACTCAAGCAGACGATCGGCGATTACGCGAAGCCGCGATCGGATGTCGGGTTCGTCGCTGCCGGAAGGTTCGAGCGCGCGCAGCTGCGTATCGATCTCGTCGAGGATCACCGCCTCGAACACGCGGGCCTTGCTGCCGAAGCGCGCGTACAGGGTTCGCTTGGAGATACGCGCCTGTTCGGCGATCATGTCGGCACTGGCGCCGTCAAACCCGTGTGCGAAGAACATCTCGCGGGCGCTCTTGAGGATATGCGAGGTCAGGCGAAGCGCATCCTCGGTCGTGGGTCTGCCCATCTTCCTGGGCCGACCTTTCTTTTCGTTGTCGCTCAATCTCGTTCTCCTGGATCGACGGTAGCCTGATCCGGACAGGTTGACGAGAAATCACGCCGAGAGGGTCGCTTGCTCGCCTGCCAGCTCGATCTCAGCCCAAGGCTGTGCTTTTGTATCGCCGTCGCTCAATCCTGTGACGTTGGCTTGTAGACGGGAAGAGACGCAGCACCCACGCCCAGTCCCTCCTGATTGATGCGAACGGCCGTATCCCTGACAGCACCGACCTTGTTCCTTGCTGAACGAATGGTCTCACGCAGTTGAGCCTGTTTGGCAGTCGTGCCGCGGATCGCGGGTCGAACCGCCTCAACGCGCGCCACAAATCGCTCGGCTCCGTCTCGAGCGTTCACCAACGTGCGGTTCGCTCTCGCGAGAACGGTCGCGCTGCGTTCGTCCACTGCCGCTCTCAGCTGTTGGGCGCTGTCGCGGGATCGCTGCAAGGCGTCGCCCACGGCAATCACGCGGCCGCGCGCACCGGTGAGAGCATCGGACGCTGCTCCGGCTTTGTCTGCCCAACCGGCGGAACTTTCCGCAAGCGCCGCCAGTCGATCGCTGGCCCGCTGCTGCTGAGCGGCGTCGAGGTTGCGAGAAACAGAATCCACGGTGCGGCTGATCTTTTCGACCAGTGCGACGGGGTCCCCTCCGCCGCCAAGGAGCCCGCCTTCCTTGGCGGGAATGACGGGAAGCTCGGTGTCGCTCGCCGCAACGATCGGGGGCGCACCAGATGTAGCGCCGTCGAGGCTGATGTTCGCGGTGCCGGCCAGTGCCGATCTTGCGATCGACGCTTTTACGCCTGCGACGATGGGGATCCGCGGGTCAAGGCTGACGGTGACGAGAACCGCTGACGGGTCATCCTTATCGAACCGTATCGATGTGACATGACCGGCCGGTACGCCCGAGAAGGTCACCGGCGACCCCTTCTCCAGGCCGGCAACGCTCCCGGTGAAGCGGATCATATAGGGATTGCCGTCTCCATCGCGTGCATCAAACAGCCACAGGGTGAAGATCAGGAGCGTGCCAAGCAGAAAGCCGGTCACTACGAGCACCAGGAATTTGTTCGACCGCGTTTCCATGCGAGACCATAACCATTAAGAAGCAGGACCATATATGTAAACCGTACCGTTTCCCAGGTGGCTGGAGCAAAGGCGGCCTTTTAAGCTGGCAAGGCCTGATCAGGACGAGGATGGAATCGTGGCTGGAGACTGGAGCCTGCAACCAGGCGACATACCGTGGGGCAACAGGCTTGGCCTGGAGCTGGTTTCGATCGGCGATGGCCTCAGCTCGCTACGTGTCGGTTGGCGTGAGGAGCTGGCGGACGACGACGAGACTTTAGCAACGGGCGTGTTGACGAGCCTTATCGATCAGGCCTGCGGCGTTGCTGTAATGTCCCGACTGGGAAGGCGATTGGCAATCTCGACTCTCAACCTGAAGGTGGACCATGTGCGGTCCCCCGAGGCGAGATGCTCCGCGACAGCGTGGGCGCATTGTTACGACGCCACCGAGCACCGTGCGTTCGTACGGACCGAAGTCTGGGATACCGATCCTTCTCACCTGATCGCGACTGCCCAAGGCGTCTTTTCGATCAATCGGGCTGTCGGGTCATGAGCGGCTTCGCGCAGCTGCTAGGCTCCACGATTTCGGAGAGCGGTGACGCCTTTGTTTTGACGCCAGTGGAATACATGATCGGCAACCCCCTCCTTCCCGCCTTGCATGGCGGAGCTGTGGCATCCTTTCTCGAAGTGGCAGCGAAGCGTGCCCTTGCACGCCAACTTCCGCATGGGCACGTCCCGAAGCTCATCAGCGTGAACCTCCAGTTCCTTGCCTCTGCTCGGCCCGATGCCCTTGTCACGACGCCTAAGGTCAGGCGTGTCGGGCGTCGGATCGCAGTCGTTCACGCCGAAGCATTCCGCCGCGGAGATCCCGCGGCTGTATGCTTCGCGCAGCTTGAGTTTGCTGTGCACGAGCCCATCAGAGTGGGTGGCAATGCCGACCGACACACACTATGATACGGCTTAGTTTACATACGATAGGGTTGCTGGGTGGCTGACGAGCAGGCTGAAGATCGAGGCGGCGACGCGCCGCATGACCACTCGGACGCAAATTCCCAGCAAAAAGCCGGGTCAGAGGACGGTTCCGAGGAGAAGAATGGCGAAAAGAAGCCCTCGCTTCTCGAGCGCTTTCCGATCATCCGCTACGTCCTCATCGCCGCGCTCGTTGCGGGCATCCTCGCGGCGGTCGTCTGGTACCTGAACTACCGCGCGAGCGGCCAATACCTGCAGTCGACCAACAACGCCTATGTGCGCGCGGACTTCGTGACCGTTTCACCGAAGGTGGGCGGCTATGTCGAGCGAGTGCTCGTCGCCGACAACCAGCCTGTCGGCCGCGGCCAGCTGCTTGCCGTCCTCGATCCTCGTGACTACCGCGCCAATGTCGAACAGGCGCAAGCTCAGATCGCCGCCGCCGGCGCCAACATTACGACTGCGCGCCGGACGCTTGACGAACAACAGGCCACTGTCGCTCAGGCCGCCGCCCAGGTTGCGAGCGCCGAGGCTGCCGCCGCAGCGGCAGAGAACGAGGTAAGACGCTACGAACCCCTTACTCGGACAGGAGCGGAATCGCGTGAGCGTCTGGCAAACCTTGTCCTTCAGCGTGATCGAACCGCCGCAGAGCTGCGCGCGCAGCGAGCCGCCTACCTCGCCGCCCGTCGTAGTGTCGCGACGCAAGCGGCTCGCATCGGCCAGGCGGAGGCGCAGCGTGGCACCGCGCAGGCGCAGCTTGCGCGCGCCTCGACGGACCTCGGTGCGGTCGAGATCCGCAGCAGCATCGACGGCATTGTCGCCGACAAGGCGGTCCGGGCCGGGCAATATGTCCAGCCGGCGACCCGGCTGATGTCGGTGGTGCCAGTCGATCAACTCTACATCGAAGCCAATTTCAAGGAGACCCAGGTCGCACTGATGCGCGTCGGGCAACCCGTGACCATCAAGGTGGATGCACTGGACGGCGCCGAACTGCGCGGCCGGGTTGCGAGCTTCTCGCCAGGCACGGGCGCGCAGTTCTCGCTCATCCCGCCCGAGAATGCGACCGGGAACTTTACCAAGATCGTTCAGCGAGTGCCCGTGCGGATCAGCATTGAAGCCGGGCCGGAGGCGCGCCGGGTGCTGCGTCCCGGCCTGTCGGTCGAGGTCACGGTCGACACGATCAGCGCAAAGGGAAGTCGTGACCGGATCGAGCAGGAAACCGAGCGGCTGAAGCGCGACGAGACGCAGGGCTCGCGCTGATGGCGTCCGAACGCGCCGGCCTGCGCGACTGGCTCGCCGTTGCGGCGGGCACGATCGGGTCGTTCATGGCGCTGCTCGACATCTCGATCGTCAATGCGGCCTTGCCCACCATTCAGGGCGAGATCGGCGCGAGCGGCACCGAGGGCACCTGGGTCGCGACCTCCTATCTCGTGGCAGAGATCGTCATGATACCGCTCAGCCCCTTTCTCGTGCGCCTGTTCGGCCTGCGCAACTTCCTTCTGGGGGCAGCGGTCAGCTTCACTGGCTTTTCCATCGTGTGCGGGATCTCGACGACGCTGCCGATGATGATCGCTGGCCGCGTGGGCCAAGGCTTCACCGGCGGTGCACTGATCCCGACCGCCATGACCATCATCGCGACACGGCTGCCGCCGTCGCAGCAGCCGATCGGCACCGCCGCGTTCGGCGGCACCGCAATCCTTGGTCCGGTGCTCGGGCCGATCATCGGCGGTTGGCTCACCGACAATTACAGCTGGCATTACGCCTTCTTTCTAAATGTGCCGGTCTGTGCAGGGCTTGTCCTCCTCCTGCTGTTCGGGCTCAAGCACGAGCATCTGCGGCTCGACCAGCTACGCCATGCCGACTGGTTCGGGATCGCGGGACTCGCGATCGGCCTGGGTGCGCTCACCGTCATGCTCGAGGAGGGGCAGCGCGAGATGTGGTTCGAGTCCGCCATGATCGTGAAACTCGCGATCGCCACGGTCTTCGGCTTCGCGCTCATCACGATCGGACAGGTCCGCTCCGCGCATCCCGTGCTCAAGTTGTCGCTGATCTTCAGCCGCTCCTTCGGTAGCGTATTCGTCCTCAGCCTCATCATCGGCGTCGTGCTCTACGGCGTGACCTTTCTCATCCCCCAGTTCCTCTCGTCGATGGCGGATTATAGCGCGCTGCAATCGGGCAAGGTGGTCTTCGTCTCCGGTATCCCCGCCCTGATGCTGATGCCGTTCCTGCCGCTAGCGTTCAAATATCTTGACGTTCGCCTGGCGGTTTTCGTCGGCATGACGCTGATCGGCGTCAGCTGCGCCATGGACTGGCACCTCACCGCGCAGTCGGCTGGGGGCGACCTGACGGGTTCACAGCTCGTCCGGGGCTTCGGGCAGATCTTCGCCATGATGTTCCTCAACCAGGCAGCGATCAGCGCTGTAGCACCCGAGGATGCTGGTGATGCGTCCGCGCTGTTCAATGCGGGGCGCAATCTCGGCGGATCGATCGGCCTTGCCATGATGGCGACCCTCCAGGACCGGCAGACCTTTCTCCACTTCAATCGGCTGGGCGAAACGGTGTCGGCCAATGCAGCGACCACGCAGGAATGGTTCGCGAAGGCTATGGCCATGCCGTCCGGCGAAGCCGGCGCCTATCGGCAGCTTGCGGGTCAACTCCTGGAGCAGTCCACCGTTATGGCCTATAATGACCTGTTCTTCGCGCTCGGCGTTGCGATCGCGGTCACGACGCCGCTGGCACTGTTCCTCCGCCCGATCTCCTCCGACACGCAGATGGCGATGCACTGATGAAGCGACTCAGCTGGGCCATTCTGCCCGCCCTCCTGACCGGATGCGTCGTCGGGCCCAACTATGGAGGGCCGCCGGGCGTCGCGAGTGGGGAGCGCTCCGGATCGACATTTCGCCGCGCAGATCAGGCAGTCACGTCACCGCAGCTCCCTATCGCACGCTGGTGGGAAGGCATGGGCGACCCGCAGCTCACGACCCTGGTCAACCGCGCGCTTGCCTCCAATCCGGACGTGGCGATCGCCGAGGCGCGCATCCGCAAGGCGCGCGCCAGCTTGCGCGAACAGCGCGCGAACCAGCTTCCCACCGTGTCGGCGTCAGGCACTGCGATCGTCGCCGATCTTCCCGCAGGCTCGCTCGCGCTGCCGACGCAAGGCGAGCAATCCGATCGTATCAGGGCCGAGTTCTATAATGCCGGCCTGGACGCATCGTGGGAGATCGATCTGTTCGGCGCGCGACGCCGCGCTGCCGAAGGTGCCGAGGCCCAGGCTCAGGCGGCCGAAGCCAATAAAGCTGATGCGCAGGTTCGTCTGTCGGCGGAGGTTGCCCAGAATTATGTGACTCTGCGCGAACTTCAGCAGCGCCTGATCCTGGCTCGCCGCTCCGCGCAGCTTCAACAGCGATCACTCGCCCTGCTTCAACAGCGCGAACAACGCGGTGCATCGTCGCGCGACGAGGTGGTTCGGCTGAAGACCGAGCTGACCCGCACGGAGGCCGGGCTGTTGCCGCTCGAGGGACAGATCGCGACCACGCTCGACCAGCTTGCCCTGCTCACCGGCGACGAGCCCGGAACACACGATGCCTTGCTGTCCACTCCTGCCCCGATCCCGATGATCCCAGGAACTGTCGCGATCGGCGACCCGGCCGCGATGCTGCGACGCCGGCCTGACATTCGCGCAGCCGAGCGGCAGCTGGCGGCATCGAACGCGCAGATCGGGGTCAACGTCGCCCGGCAGTTCCCATCGGTCAGCATTATGGGGATCATCGGGCTCGGTGGTCCCAATATCGCCGATGTGGTTGATCCTGACAGCGTCGCGGGCCTGCTCCTGCCGCGGATCAGCTGGAGCTTTCTCGACTTCGGCCGTAATCGTGCCCGGGTCGAGCAGGCGCGGGCTGACCGAGACGAGGCGGAAGCACAATACCGCAAGGCGGTTCTCGGCGCGCTGTCTGATGCTGAAACCAGCCTGACCCGCTTCGGCAATCAGCGCCGTAACCTGTTTTCGTCTGTCGCGAGCCGTAACGGTGCCAGACAGTCAGCGACCTATGCCGGGCAGCGATATGCACAGGGAGCGATACCGCTGACCACGTCCATCGATGCCGAACGCGCGGCGCTGGCTGCCGACCAGTCAGTGCTGGAAGCGACCGGCGAACTTGATCGTGCCTTTATCGCCCTCCAAAAGGCGATGGGACTTGGATGGAGCCAGCAGTGACAGTCTTGCAGCGATGCGAGGGGAGGGCACCGACCGCGTGACGGCTCCGCTTCTGCCGCCTCCTGCCCAGTATCTGCGTGATGACGCGATCAGGGGAGGAATGGATCTGATGTTCTTTGCCCACAGATCCCATCTGGCGCATGCCGACGCCGAGCTGGCAACGCGTACCCTCGGACGGGCGCATCACCGCGCCCTGTACTTCCTCGGCAGGTACCCGGAAATCTCAGTCAGCGAACTACTGGACGTTCTCTGCGTCACAAAGCAATCGCTCGGCAGGGTAATGCGGGATTTGATAGACCGCGGGCTAGTCTGCGGACGTGTCGGGGAGCGCGATCGACGGCAGAAGCTGCTGTCGCTCACCGACGAGGGACGTGCGCTCGAGCACGCGCTGTTCGAGGAGCTCAGGCGTAACATGGCGAACGCGTATCAGGCGGCAGGAGAGACAGCCGTCACGGGCTACTGGATCGTAATGCAGCATCTCATGCGCGGTGAAGCACGGGACCAGTTCCGCAGGCTGCACTCCCGTCAATAATCGCCATAAACAGGTACCGGACCAGGTCTAAAGGGGGCTTCATCGACCTGGCCCGGTGGGTATCACCTATCCTGCAAGCCCGGAGGGAGTAAGCGACTTGCCGGTGGTGAGCTCGTTTTCCAGCACCGGGACCGCGGTGCCGGCGACCTGCTGCAGCGCCGGGTCGGTCCCGTCCTGCGCGTAACCCTTGTGCACGGCCCAGGCGGCCTGCTGAACCTGCGCGGACTGCGTCAGATACAGATTGTCAAAGGCGCTCTTGGGCGCCTTCTGGAGCAGCTTGAGGAGGGCAGCGCGGTCGGCGGACAGGCTCGAGGACGGCGCCTTGATCGTGCGCTGATCATTCTTCAGCGCCGCCAGCAGCGCCTTGTGGCTGCTCTGCGTTTCCGCCAGCACGCGCTTTGCATAGGCCTTGACGTCGTCTCTCTGCGCGCGCGTCGCGGCAAGCTGCGCGGCCTTGATCTGGTAAAGGTTCGCATCGGCCGCAGCGAGCACGTAATTGGGTCCGCTCTGGCTCGCGATCGGCGAGACGCCGACGTCAGCGCTGGTCATTGTTCCCGAAGTGGCGGGCGAAACGGCCTGCGCCAGCACTGGTACCGGCGCCAGGGTGAGCAGCGCAGCGACAATCGCAATCTTCATCGAGGTTCTCCGTTGGTGTTGTCAGGCATTGACCGAAATCAACGGGTCGAACGATAAGGAAACGGAACGGTTCCCTTTCTTGCGACGCACCTCGGCGCTCTGCTGGAGAGGTGGCCGCTCGGACGTCTGGAGGTACGCGGCGATGATGAACATGGCGGCTCTTGAAGCCGTTCCAATGCCGGTTAAGTCGAAATCTGAAGCGGCAGACCGAATTGCGAGGTTTTCCTTGCGCAAAAGCGACGTCTCCCGCGCCTCGATCGTGTTCGCTCTGCTCTGCGTTGCCATCCTCACTGGCTGCGACCGAACTCCTCGCGAGGCGCCTCCGCGAGCGAAGGACACGATCAGCGTACCGCCGCAGACCTCCACCATCGACGTGCCGATCGTCGCGGACCTGGGCAAGCTGGCGGCAACTCTCGAAAAGGCGGTTCCGCGTCGCCTTTGGTCAATCGACAAGCCGGAGCAGACCTGCGTCCCGCCGAAGAAGGTCAAGATCCTCTTTGCGAGAATTAAGACGCCCGCGATCCGGTGCCGCATCACGGGCACCGTAGTCCGAGGGCCGTTGGTGCTGGAGGGCTCGGGCAAAACGATCACCGTCACCATGCCGCTTCACGCCGCGATCAGCGCCCGGGACGTGGGAGGCGTGCTCAGCCGGGAAACAGCCGAGGCGGACGCCCGCGTTCGGGCAGTAGCCAGGCTCGACATCGCCGGCGACTGGTCGCCGCGCGCAACGGTATCGATCGCCTACGACTGGACCGACGAGCCGCACGTCGACTTCCTGGGCCAGCGTATCGAGTTCACCAGCAAGGCCGACGCCAAGCTCGCCGGCGTCGTCGCGCGCCTGGAGCACACTCTGCCGCAGGAGCTCGGCAGATTGCAGCTGCGCGAGCAGATCGCGCAGGTGTGGGGCGCGGCGTTCACCTCCGTCCAGCTGAACCGGGCGAACCCGCCGGTGTGGATGCGGATCACTCCCCGACAGTTGAGCTACGGAGGCTACACTATTTCGCGCAATCGGGTGAACCTGGCGCTGGGGCTGACGGCGGGGACGGAGACCTTTGTCGGCGATCGGCCGCCTGATCCGCAGCGCCAGCCGCTCCCCGCCATGACGCGCATGCAGCCTGGACCCGGCCGCATCCTGTTCGCCATACCCGTCATCGCCGACTATCGTCAGCTGGAGCCGGTGCTCGCAAAGGCATTGGTGAAGCGTTCCCGCCGCCCCTTCGAGGTGCCCGGTGTCGGTGCGGTGCGCGCGCAGTTTTACCAGGTGACCATCTACGGCACGACGGGCGGCAAGATCGCGGTCGGGCTCCGCTTCAGTGCGGCAGCCGAAGGCGGGGAGCCTTCGCGGGGCACGATCTGGCTTACCGCCACGCCGCGCAACGCCGTCAATGATCGCCGTGTCGCGTTTGACGATCTCACCGTCGCAGGTGTGACCGACTCGGTCCGAACAAGCCTGCTTCTGAAGCTCGTCAACGCCCCCGGCATCTCCAGCACCGTGTCCGCCGCGCTGACGCAGAACTTCGAAAAGGATTTCGACGAGCTGCTCGCCAAGATCACCCGTGCGATCGACGAGAAGCGGATCGGCGACCTGATCGTGCGCGCCCACATCACGGACGTGCGCACGGGCCAGCTGAAGGCGGCGGGGCAAGGCGTGTACCTTCCCGTATGGGGGCGCGGCACGGCCACGATCCGCCTTGCTCCACGATAGAGGACGCCCGACCTCACGACGGCAACCGGCACGGACCGGCGCATTGCCCTTGCATCGGCCTGGCGGCATGTCTCCATCCCATGAGAACTCGTATAAAGATTTGCTGCATCGCCTCGCCGGATGAAGCGCGGATCGCGATCGCCGCGGGGGCGGATGCGCTGGGGCTGGTAGCACGCATGCCCTCTGGTCCCGGTCCGATCTCCGACAGGGCGATCGCAGAGGTGACGGCGCTCGTGCCACCGCCGGTGGCCACCTTCCTGCTGACATCCGAGACGACCGCCGACGCCATCTCCGCCCATGTCCGCGCGACCGCTCCGTCGGCGGTCCAGATCGTGTCGCACATCGATCCCGCGGAGTCGGGCAAGCTGGCAGCGCTGGAGCCGCACGTCCGCCGGATACAGGTCATCCACGTCGAAGGGCCGGAAGCGCTACAGCTGATCCCGGCCTATGAGCCTTGCGTTCATGCCTTCCTGCTCGACTCCGGCAGGCCCAACGCCCCGGTCGCTGAGCTGGGCGGAACCGGCCGCGCGCATGACTGGGCGGTCAGCGCCGCTTTCGTCCGTGCGACCGAGAAGCCGGTGTTTCTTGCCGGGGGCCTGACCGCCGCTAACGTGGCGGAAGCGATCGGGCAGGTTCGCCCCTATGGTGTCGACCTGTGCTCCGGCGTCCGGACGGGTGGTCAGCTCGACCCGCAGAAGCTGTTCGCCTTCGTCACCGCGGTCCAGCAGATCGACCGGGAAATGGCGCGGGCGATGTGACGGCACTGGCACCGGCGTGAACGCCTTCCTCCGCCGGAGTCCTGTGCAGTTAAGGTTAGCTGTGACGGCCTGCAATGATGATCGGTTCGACGCGAGATAAAGGGCGCACTCTGGCGCATAGTCTGTGAGACCGTCGAGGTGCTTGGGCGCACGTTATTCGAGAACCAGCGTACGATCTTTGAGACGGACGCGAGACGGTCATCAGTCAGCGCACGCTTTGTGAGACCTTCAAATCGGCACCGGCGACGCGCATCCGTCGCTGGACTGTGCGCATGTTACGATCGTGAGAGCCCCATTGATGTGACGCCGAGTTAGCGGCTATCGCCTTCGGACCCACTGAATTGGTGTTCATTGGACCGCTTAATCACAGCATGTAGCCGATATCCGAAGCCCCGGACGGATAAGCGAACATGGTCGATTTCAGATCGTCGGCCGTCAGACCATGCCGGATCGCGAGCGCGAACAGATTGATGACCTCGTCCACATGCGGTCCGACCAGGTGAGCCCCGAGCACCCGGTCGTCGCCTTCATCGACCATCACCTTGAACCCATAAACCGGTTCGGCCGCTTGCCGCGCGGAGTACCAGTTGGGGACCAGATTGCTTTTCACGCGGAAGCGCAGGCCCCGCTCGCGCGCTTCGGCTTCGCTGAGCCCGACCGAAGCGATGGGAGGAAGCGTGAAGGCGACGCTGGGGATACCCCGATAGTCCGGGCGGAGGTGGTTGCCTTCGAGCATGTTGCCGGCGACGACCTTGCCGTCATGGCTCGATACCGGCGTCAGCGGAGGCCCCATCTGGGCCGCGTCGCCGGCAGCATACACCGCCGGGTTGGAGACGCTTTGCAGATGCTCGTTGAGCGTGAGGCGGCCCCGCTCGTGTGCGATCCCCGCCGCATCGAGGTCGAGTGCTTCGAGCGCCGGGCGTCGCCCGGCAGCATGGACGATCAGATCGGCCGCGAAGCTCTTGCTCACCCCGCCCGTGGAGGCGCGAACCGAGAAGCCGTCGCCTGTCTTGTCGATCGCCTCGACCTCCGTATCGAGCTGCACGTCGATCCCCGCATCGCGCAGGCGGGGCATCAGCCAGCCGACCAGATCGGGGTCGAAGCCGGTCAACATGCGCGGCCCGCGTTGGAGGATGGTCACTTGCGCCCCGGCGTTCGCCGCGATTGTAGAGAACTCCGCCGCGATGTATCCACCCCCGACGATCACGATGCGCCGGGGCAGGCTCTCAATCGCCAGGAACGCCTTATTGTCGATGACGTGCTCTTCGCCGGGCAAGCCGAGCGGGACCGGTTCGGCACCGCTGGCAACAAGGAAATGGCCGCCAACCAGCGTCTTTCCCTCCACGACGAGGCTGTTCGCGCCGGTGAAGCGAGCCGGGCCGTGGTAGGTATCCACCCCGGCCTCATGGTAGCTTCGTTCATGTTTCCCCGGCACCGGATCAGTGAAGGTGCGCTTGAACGCCATCAACTCGCGCCAGTCGATGCAGTCCTTTCCCACCACGCCGTTGCTCCGCATCCGGCGCGCGTCGTCGATCACAGCGGCCCCGTGGCGTAGCATCTTTTTCGGATCGCAGCCGCGCAGGGCGCAGGTGCCGCCATAGGGTCGGCAGTCGATCACGGCGACGCTCTTGCCGGCCTTGCGAACGCGCATGGCCGCTACCCGCGCGGCAGTTCCCGCGCCGATGACGACCAGATCATAGGTGTCGGGCACGAGCTTCTCCTTGGCGTGGTTCAGGTTCCCCGGCTGGCGTGCCGTCAGGCGCAGCAGCTCGCCGTTGATCCCGACGCGCGCGCTTCCTGTATCGGGGGACAGGGCACGTCACCGAAGGAGCAATAAACGCAACAGTCCCCGGCGTTGGGGCGAAGCACCGCGGCGCAGCCTTTGCAGTCGTAGAAGAACTGGCACGCATCGGTCGGCATGGTGTCGGTCGATTGGTGGCCGCACTTGGGGCAGGTCAACGTGGAGGTGAGCAGCATTACAACACCCAATTCATGAGGATAGGCTCGATCGAGCCCCAGATAGCGGCCAGGCCGACCAGCACAGTTGCCGCAATCAGGAGGCCGACGATCCGGCGCGACCTGACATCAACCGCACAGGCGTCCCCCGGCGCACAGGCCGTCTCGCGCTTGCGCCACCACATGGCCCAAGCGACCACGAGCGCGACCGCGCTCAGCACCAGAAGCGGCGCGCGAATGCTCGCCAGCCCTACGAAGCTGCCGGCGAGCCCAGCACCCACGCCGAGCGAGGCGAGCGCGAGTGGCAGAACGCAGCAGGCCGCGGCGGCCGTGACCGCGCCCAGGCCCAACGCAGCCGCTATTGATGCGACACCCCGGACGGGCGGCCCACCCGGTGTTGAGGGTTGCCTTGCGACGGTATCCGTCATTATCTGTTCCTCGATGGGATCGGATTGCTGAACCGCCGCCCCGGAGGCGAAACAAGATCGAGAATCGACACCCCGATCATCAACACCAGCCCCGCATACAGCACCCATTCCGCCCGAACGCCGCGAAGCGACATCAGCAGGGCGGCGATGAGAACAAGCACAGGTCCAGTGACGCCTAACGCTAGGCGCAGCCAGGTCTTGTGACGAAGGCCGGTGCGGAGGTTCGCCGCCAATACGATGAGCGCGGAGAGCGGCAGAACGTATCGGATAAAGGGGCCTTCATACTGGCTCAGAAAACTCAGGCCGATCCCGGCACCGAGACTGCCAAGGGCGGGAAAGCACGCCGCACAGCCGAACGAGGCGATGATCGCGCCGATCACACCCGTTTTATCGGCCGTTCGCGTTAGGGAGTCCTCAGTAGGCACAGCCGTTCCTTTCACCCGCTCCGCCGCAGCGACTCACCGCGCTCGCCTTGGCTCCTCGACAGGATCATAGTCGAAACCTTATATGCACCCTCCAGCAACTGTAGGGTCAAGGGCCGTGGCTCTGAAAATCGGCGACCTCGCCAAGGCGACCGGCACAAAGGTGCAGACGATCCGCTATTATGAGGAGATCGGCTTGCTGCCCGCGCCGGCGCGCACCGAAGGCAACTACCGGACCTATGCTTCGGCGACCCTTCGCCGGCTGTCATTCATTCGCCGCTCGCGCGGCCTTGGTTTCAGTCTCGACCAAGTGCGAGAGCTGCTGGGCTTGGCCGACCATAGCGATTGGTCCTGTGCCGCGGTCGAGACGATCGCGCGCGAGCACAGGGCGGCGATCGAGCGCAAGATCGCCGACTTGGCAGCCCTGGATGGCGAGCTGGCGCGTATCATCGACCGATGCGGACACGGCACCGTTGCCGAGTGCGGCATCCTTGAAGCCCTGTCTCCTGCCTAAGACGGCAGTGCATTACCGCTTCTCCCAACAGCGCGCGCGGCTCGCAAGAAATACGTCCGGTTTCCTTGTGGTCGCAATCGGCCACCCGATCGCGGCCGTTCAGAACGAGAAAAGCCGTTGCGGAAACCAGCGTCAGAATGCAGGGTGGTAGCTGTCTTTCCTTGCGGGTGAACCGGCCTTCTCATGCTGATCGGATACGTCCGCGTCTCGAAAGCCGACGGCAGCCAGACGCTGGAGCCGCAGCGCGACGCGCTGCTCGCGGGCGGCGTCGACCCGAGCCGCATCTACGAGGACCTCGCATCGGGTCGGCACGATGCTCGGCCTGGCCTGACCGCGTGCCTGAAGGCGCTCCAGCCCGGCAACACGTTGGTGATCTGGAAGCTCGACCGGCTCGGCCGTGATCTCCGTCACCTCGTCATCACCGCAGAGGATCTGCGCTCGCGCGGGATCGGGCTGAAGGTGCTGACGGGTGCCGGCGCGCAGATCGACACGACGACCGCCAATGGCCGGCTCGCGTTCGGCATCTTCGCCGCATTTGCCGAGTTCGAGCGCGAGCTGATCACCGAGCGTACGCGCGCCGGGCTCGCTGCAGCGCGCGCCAGGGGCCGGTTGGGCGGGCGCCCGCGCAAGATGGACCGCTCGACGCTGCAAATGGCAATGGCGGCGATGAGCGACCGGAAGGCGGTCGCGGCTGAGGTGGCCAAGCGGCTCGGCATCACGACCACGACGCTCTACCACTACATCAACGGCGACGGCACGCCCAAGGCCCCCGGCCAGGCGCTCCTCGACGGGAAGGCGATGCCCAAACCTCCCACCCGGGCTCGCGAAGAGCGACAAGCGGCGTGACCGTCTGGCGAGCGCCCGTTCCAGCCGAGGCGCTCGCGACCCTGAAACGACGCCTCGCGGCGCTGCCGCCCCGGCACCCCGACCGCAAGGAGATGATGGCGTCGACCTGCCGGCTCTACGCCGTGTCGCGCGCCACCCTGTACCGTGCGCTACGCGGCGAGCACCGTCCCCGCGACGCGCACCGCTCCGATCGCGGGCACGCGCGCGTCATGGGCGACGGCGAGATCGAACACTGGTGCGAGATCGTCGCTGCGGTGAAGAAGAGCACCACCAACAGGAAGGGCCGCCACCTCTCGACCGCGCGGGCGCTCAGGCTGGTCGAGGAGCATGGGGTCCACACGCCCGATGGCCATCGCAAGCTCGCGCCCGGGTTGCTCACCATCTCGACCCTCAACCGACATATGCGCCGGCTCGGGTATGACCACGCGCGCCTGACACGAGAGCCCGCGGCCGTCCGTTTCCAGGCGGAGCACGCCAACGACCTGTGGCACTTCGACCTGAGCCCGTCCGACCTGAAGCAACTCGCGGTTCCCCCGCCCTGGGTCGACCTGGAACGGGGCGGCGCGCCCACGCTGATGCTGTTCTCGGTCGTCGATGACCGGTCGGGGCTCGCCTACCTCGAATACCACTGCGTATATGGTGAGGATGTCGAGGCGGCGCTCGGTTTCCTGTTCCGCGCCATGTCGGCCAAGCCGGACGGCACGACCAACCCGCTCCAGGGTATCCCCAAGCAACTCCACCTCGACAACGGCCCCGTCGCGAAGTCAGCCGTGTTCAAGCGGGTAATGGAGAGCCTGGACGTGATCGTCACTCCGCACATGCCGGCCGGATCGGACGGTGCGCGCACGACCGCACGCGCCAAGGGCAAGGTCGAGCGGCCGTTCCGGACGGTGAAGGAGGCGCACGAGACACTCTACCATCATCACCAGCCCGACACCGAAGCCGAGGCGAACGCTTGGCTGACCCGGTTCGTCGATCGCGAAAATGCGCGCGATCACCGGCACGAGGCTCACTCGCGCGTCGATGACTGGCTTGAGCGCCAGCCCGAGGGCGGGGTCCGCGCGATGTGCGCGTGGGAGCGGTTCTGCTCGTTCGCGCGCGAGCCCGAGCGGCGCATGGTCGGGCTGGACGCGCGGGTGTCGGTCGCGGGGGTCACCTACGAGCTCGACCCCGAGCTTGCCGGCGAGGCGGTCGTGCTGTGGTGGGGGTTGTTCGACGCCGAGCTGTTCGCCGAGCATGGCGACGAGCGCTACGGTCCGTTCGATCCCGTGGGCGGCCCCGTACCGCTCCATCGCTACCGCAAGCACCGCAAGAGCAGGCGCGATGTCCGCCAGGACCGCGTCGCCGAACTCGCGACCCGCATTTCCATCCCGCGCTCCGCGCTGTCGGGTGAGCCCGACCTGATCGCGCGCGAGCCGCACCGCGCCATGCTCGCCACCCGCCCATTCGACGGTCCCGACCGGTTCGAGGAGTTGGCGTTCGCCACGCCGCTGAAGGCGCGCGCGGCGATCGCGGAAGAGCTGCGCGTGCCGCTCGGCAAGCTCAGCGCGGACGACCTCCAATTCATCGCCGACCTGCTCGCCCGCACGCTGGTCCGCGCGG
The DNA here is from genome assembly GCF_043498045.1 of Sphingomonas sp. S6. Lineage (NCBI taxonomy): Bacteria > Pseudomonadati > Pseudomonadota > Alphaproteobacteria > Sphingomonadales > Sphingomonadaceae > Sphingomonas > Sphingomonas sp. S6. The sequence continues at coordinate 51,311 of NZ_JBIEOE010000010.1, read as the reverse complement.
AGGTGATGGTCGCCATCCGCGAACGGTTCCCGCCCGGCCGCGCCCATGCGGGATGAGGAGCCTGCCCCATGCTGACCGAAGTCATGCACCACTACCGGCTTGCCCGACCGCCAGTCGATGTTGGGTTCTACGAGACTGAGCACCACAAGCAAATCGTTCACGACCTGCGTACGACGATCATGGCGGGCCGGCTGATCGCGCTCACGGCCGTGATCGGGTCGGGCAAGTCGCTGCTGGTGCGCAGGTTGCGCGAGGCGCTGGAGCGCGAGAACCGCGTTATCGTGTCGCGCGCGCTCAGCCTGGAGAAGGCCAAGATCACGGTGCCGCTGCTCGTGTCGGCGCTGTTCTACGACCTCAGCCCGGACAAGCTACCCACCATCTCGCGCCAAGCCGAGCGCCGCGAGCGCGACCTCCAGGAGCTGTTCCGCAAGGCTAAGAAGCCGGTCGCGCTCTTCGTCGACGACGCGCACGACCTCCACGCCAACACACTGAAGGCGCTCAAGCGTCTGGTCGAGCTGGTTCAGGAGGGTGGCGGGCAACTCTCGGTCGTCATGCTGGGCTACCCGCGTCTGAAGAACGACCTGCGTCGCCCCACCATGGAGGAGGTGGGTGACCGCACGACGCTGTTCGAGTTCGGAGGGCTGCGCGACCGGCAGCGCGACTTCATCGACTGGGTGCTCCGGGCTTCGCTGGAAGAGGGCGTCGAGCCCGAGGAGGTCATCACCGACGACGCGGCGACGCTGCTCGCCGCGCGGCTGAAGACGCCGCTCCAGCTCAGCCGCTACCTCGTCCGCGCGTTCGAGGCGGGGTTCGGGATCGGCGCCAAGCCGATCGACGGCACCATCGTTGACGGCGTGCTGTCGCGCCGCCTCGACGACATAGAGCCAGAGCTGAACCGGCACGGCTACGACGTGAAGGCGCTGTGCGACCAGTTCGACGCCAAGCCCGCCGAGATCAGGAAGCTCATGCGCGGCGAGCTGGAGGGTACACGGGCGACCGAACTAACGGACGAGATGCGCATCGCGGGACTGCCAATATGAACGTCTCACGTAGCGTGCGTCGCGTGGCCTGCGTCTCGCGTCCGTTTCACCCGAGGTGCGCCCGTTCTCAACTATAGTGCGCTAGAGCACGGCTTCGGTCTCACGGAGCGTGCGCCAGAATAGACCTATAATCTCGCGCCGGGCCGACCATCATTGCAGGCCGCTACAGCTATGTGAAGCAATATCTGATCGAGCCAAACCTGAACGCGCTCGTTAGCTATGGGCTGTCGGTGACGGAGTTGGCGGACGCGATGGAGCGGGCCAATCTCTCTGCCGGCTCCAATTACGTCCGCCGTGCCGGCGAGAGCTTCCTTGTCCGCGCCGATGCTCGCCTCAAATCGATCGATGACATTCAGGAAGCCGTCGTGGCAACCCGGAACGGCGTTCCCATCCGCGTCAAGGACGTGGGCCAGGTCGTGATCGGCGGTGCGGTCCGCACCGGATCCGGCAGTCGCATGGGATCGGAAGCGGTCATCTCGACCGTGCTGATGCTGGTGGGCGACAACAGCCGCATCGTCGCGACCGATGCCGCCGAGAAGCTGACGCAGATCAACAAGGCGCTGCCGCCCGACGTGTTCGCCGAGCCGGTCTACAACCGGTCCAAGCTGGTCAACGCGACGATCGCGACGGTCGAAAAGAACCTCACAGAAGGCGCGCTGCTCGTCATCGTCGTGCTGTTCCTGCTGCTCGGCAACATCCGCGCCGCGCTCATCACCGCTGCGGTCATCCCGATCACTATGCTGATGACGGCCGCCGGCATGAACGGGCTGGGCGTATCGGGCAACCTGATGAGCCTTGGAGCGCTCGACTTCGGGCTGATCGTCGACGGCGCCGTCATCATCGTCGAGAATGCGCTTCGCCGCCTCGCCGAGCGCCAGGAGCATGAAGGCCGGCTTCTCACCCGCGACGAGCGGATGGAGGAAACGACACTCGCGGCCAAGGAGATGGTGCGGCCGACCGTTTATGGTCAGCTCATCATCTTCCTCGTCTTCGTGCCGCTGCTCACCTTCCAGGGCGTTGAGGGCAAGACGTTCGCGCCGATGGCGATCACGTTGATGGTGGCGCTCGCCTCCGCTTTCGTCCTGTCGCTGACCTTCGTTCCCGCGATGATCGCGATCGTCGTCAAGGGCCGGGTCAGCGAGACGGAAGTGAAGCCGATCCGCTGGTTCAAGGAACGCTACGCCCCCGTGCTGGGCAGGGGCGTAGCTCGGCCGATGCCCTTCATTCTGGGCGGTGTCGGCGTGTTCGTCGCGGCAGTGCTGAGCTTTGGCTTGCTCGGCGAGGAGTTCATGCCGCAGCTCGACGAGAAGGACATAACCGTCACCAACTTCCGCGTGCCATCGGCGTCGATCGATCAGTCGACACAGATGCAGCTTCAGATCGAGAATGCATTGAAGACGCTGCCGGAGGTGGCGCTGGTCTTCTCTAAGAACGGCAACGCCGATCTCGGCACCGATCCGATGCCGCCCAATGCGTCGGATACCTATGTGATTCCAAAGCCAGAGGACGAGTGGCCGGCGGAGGTTAAGAGCAAGGAGGACATCCTTCGCCGCATCGAGGAGCGGATGAAACCGCTGATCGGCAACCGAACAGAGATTCAGCAACCGATCCAGATGCGCTTCAACGAGCTGATCGCCGGCGTTCGCGCCGACGTCGCGATCAAACTCTACGGCGATGACCTCGACGCGATGAGCGAACAGGCGCGGCGCATCGCTTCCGTCATGCGCACCATCCCGGGCGCTGGTGACGTGAGTGCCGAACAGACGTCCGGCGCGCCGACCTTCGACGTGCAGATCGATCGGCAAGCGGCGGGCCGTTATGGCCTGTCGGTTGAGGAGGTGGCGAACACGGTCTCGGCTGCGCTTGGCGGGCGCGAGGCCGGGTTGTTGTTCGAGGGAGACCGGCGGTTCGACGTCGTGGTCCGCCTCCCCGATGCGCAACGGGATGACCTTGAGACACTGGGGTCGATCCCGGTGATGCTGCCCACTGCCGAGGGTCAGGTGGCGCGCTCGATCCCGCTCAGCCAGGTCGCCCGGTTCAACTACACGCAGGGGTTGAACCAGGTTAGTCGCGAGAATGGCAAGCGGATGGTGGTCGTGCAGATCAACGTCCGCGGGCGCGATCTTGGCGGGTTCGTCGACGAAGCACAGGCGAGGATCGGCCAGATGCAGCTTCCCGCCGGCATGTATACTGAGTGGGGCGGCACCTTCGAGAGCCTGCAATCGGCTCGGTTGCGCCTGCTGATCGTCGTGCCGATCTGCTTTATCGCGATCTATGCCCTGCTCTACATGGCGCTCGGCAGCTTCGTGTCGGCGGCGATCGTGTTCTCGGCGGTGCCGATGGCGCTCGCAGGGGGCGTGTTTGCGCTGCTGCTGCGCGGTATCCCCTTCTCGATCACCGCAGCGGTCGGGTTCATAGCCCTATCGGGCGTTGCCGTCCTCAACGGCCTCGTGATGATGAGTGCGATCGGAAAGTATCGCGAAGACGGTGCGGCCGACGACGATGCGATCGTGGGCGGCGCAATGGAGCGCGTCCGTCCGGTGCTGATGACCGCGCTGGTCGCGTCTCTTGGCTTCGTGCCGATGGCGCTTGCGACCGGCACAGGAGCAGAAGTGCAACGCCCACTCGCAACGGTCGTCATCGGGGGGCTTATAACATCGACAATCCTGACCCTTCTTGTCCTGCCAGCCATCACAGCGTTGTCCATGCGATTGAGAGGCTCAAAGGCACAAGGTTCGACTGTCGGCACCACAAAGGCCCAGATTTGAGTCTACATGCGCACGTTCTGGTATCGTTGACCGGCATCAAGTTCAGTGTCGGTTCAAGTAGAAGCCCTAATATCAAATACGCCGTCGTTCGATCCTATCGTCCGATGGTAGGAGAGTAGACATGCGTAAGACATTTTGGATTGCAGCGGGGCTGCTGGCTTCGTTGGTCCCTGGTACTGCGATGGCGCAGCACCATGGTGGCCGTCATTCCACAGGTCATGGTAGCTACGGCGGACATGGACGTGTGGTCGTGTCAAATCACGGCTATGGCTATGCGCAGCCCTATTATGGTGGCGGCTATTATGCCGACTCTCCGCGATACCAGTCTCGCCACTACGTGCGCGATCGGCACTATGATCGTCATTCCCGTCCGAGGCATTACCGCCGCCATCATTGACGGCGGTAAGGCTTCGGGCCGCTACTTGCGGGTTTCGCGCCGGGCAAGCCACGCCCGCATCTCGGCGATCTCGCGCCGCTGCGTCGCCACTACTTCGGCTGCAAGCCGGCGAACAGCGGGATCGCGCCCGTACCTCAATTCTATCTCGGCCATCGCGATCGCGCCTTCATGATGGGGGATCATCGCGCGCATGAAGTCGGCGTCGGCATCACCAGTGAAGGCCACGTCCATAGCGCCATGCATCTTGGCGTTCGCGGCCCGGTAGGCTCTGGTTGCGGGCGTGTCGGCCCGCTTTCCCGCATCAGCTCCCCGGGTCACGCTCGTACCGTGTTGAGCGTGCTGTGCGCTCGCAGCAGGTGGCGTCAGTCCAGCGGCCGTTGCGACCATCAGCGCGAGCGTGCCGTTAATTCCGATCATCACGTTCCTTCTCCAGTGTAGCATCATGTCCGCGCTGGCGTCCGGCTCTGGCCGGAGGTTGCCGGCGCGCAGCCGCATCGAGCTCGGCCACGGCCTGGGCCGCGGCCTCGCAGTCGCTGCCGGTTTCCTGGCCCCGCTCGCAGCGGGTGACAACCAGCCTCGCCTCTTCCGCGTGGAAACGGAAATAGCCAGCATCCCGTGGTTTAATCAGTCCGCATCCAGTCAGAGCGATGGTCGCGACAGCGGCAATGAGCGCGCGTTCCTTGAGGTTTGTCATTCTGTTCACCCGCTCGTTGTTCATGGAAATCACAAAGCGATGCCAAAGCGCCGGAGTGCGAGAACCATCGCGATATAGAGCAGGACGGTCAGGCAGCATCCGGCGGCCAAGGCTGGCCAAAAGCCAATTCCGTGACGCAAAAGGACTGGTATCAGTAGGAATAGCGGCAGCGAGGGGAGTACGAACCAGAAGGTCGCCTGCGCATGGGCCGCCATGTTCATCGCATCAGGCCGGTCGTGCCACAGCCATATCATGCCAAGGACCGAGACGACCGGTAGCGACGCAATCAGCGCTCCGAACCCGGGATAGCGCTTCGCCACTTCCGACGCTGCCGCGATTAGTATGCCCGAGACGATGGCCTTGACTGCAAGATAGTACATAGGATGCTTCGCTTACCTTGTGGCGGTGGATCTTGATGATGCGGCCCAGCGCCACTTCCCCCCGTTGCGACGCCATGCGCGAAACCCGATGCGGTAAAGCCTCCCGATCCACTTGATGAGAATGAACGTGGTTCCTCGCGGGACCAGGCCAAGGGCACTGGCGTAGCGCGTGACGAAGACCAGCATCGAAGCTGCCGTAAGCCAAAGTCCGGCGGGAAAAACGGGAGACGAGCCATTGACATTCATCAATGGCGATCCCCGGATCGCCCGAAGGTCGCGACCCGCCAGAGATACCAAATGACGGCCAGCAAGAGCACGGCGTTGCTGACCGGTTCGATGACGCTCGCCACCTGATTATAGCGTTCGCCCAGCTCGTAGCCGGCTAGCACGAGGATCACGGTCCATATTGCCGAGCCGGCAAGCGTGGAAAGCAGGAACGGACCGAGGGGCATTCCGCTGACCCCTGCTGGCACCGAAATCAACGTCCGGACTCCCGGGACCATTCGTCCGAACAGAACCGCCCAACGGCCATAGCGGTCGAACCAGCGATCGACATGATCGATCTCGTCCGCCGTCAACGTCAGCCATCGACCGTGGCGAGAAGCAAAGCGCTTCAACCGATCGATGCCGATCCAGCGCCCGACATAGTACCATAGGATCGCTCCTGCGGCCGATCCGAGGGTGCCAGCGATAACGACCACCCACAGCGAGCCGCGCCCCTGCGCGGCCGTGTAGCCCGCAAGGGGCAGGATCACTTCCGATGGAATCGGCGGAAAGACGTTCTCGGCCAGCATCAGCAGGAAGACGCCAAAGCCGCCGAGTGCCGATAGGATCGATGTTATGATGTCGAACACAAGACAGCCTCGTCAGATGATCCAATAGAAGATGGCGCAGAACACGAGGATGAGGGCGAGGACCGATCCTACGATCGCGTTTTCCAGTCGCGGGCACTCGACGTTCCTGATCCGCGCGGCGACCTGCCAAGCGGGGCGGATCGGACACCGCCACGACCCAGCGACAATTCGATCCAATTCCGCGTCCGACAGCCCGAAGAATGCTTTGGCTTCACGGCGCGATCGACCCGCCAGCCCCATCACACGCAGCACCACATCGTCCCATGCGACATCGATCGCGCTCGGCCGATCGATCATCGGGCCGCGCGCGTCACCGCCTGCCCAAGAGGGAGGCAGCAGGCCGATGATCTGGTGAGGATTGCGCTCCAACAGCGTCGCCCAGCGCAGCAAGCGGTGTTGGCGGTCCCGCGCCGGGATAGTCCGCGCCGGCGCCCAACGTCGGGTGAGGGCTTGCACTGGATGTGTCCATCGGCTCGCCTGAGAGGTCGTCATGGACTTGCCGGAGTACAGGCGTCGCCATTGGTAGCGCGCTTGAGCGGACGAGAACAGCGCAGGGTCAGGAAGGTGGTGCAGCTCAGGATGAAGGCGATATCGTATAGGCCGTAGCCGACGGCCGCCCCGAGCGCGCCAGTCGCCCACAGGCTGGCCGCTGTTGCCGTACCCGAGGCTTTGCTACCCTTCTTCAGGATCGCGCCGCCCCCAATGAAACCGACGCCTGTAATCAGACCTTCGAGCAACCTGGCCTGCGCCGGGGACGTGCGGCCGAGGATCGCGATGCCTACCAGCACGAAGCCGCAACTGGCGATGGCAACCAACGGGAATGTGCGGATGCCTGCGCTACGGGCGTCCTTCTCGCGATCCCAGCCAACCGGAAGGGCAAGCGCGTAGGCGACGGCGAGACTGATGATATGGGTGGTTATCTCCCACCATGAGCTTTGAAACATGCCGGCCTGCCTGTTCTACGCGATCGCTCCAAATCGGAGGTTAAAAACGAATGTTGGGCCGAGCGCCTTGAAGGCGCTCGTGATTAAGGCGAGGATCGTGAACATCTGCGAACCTACCGGTGCAGACATGCGATGATGGCGGCCACGACGGCGGCGGTTTCCGCAACGTCGCGCACCCTGACCGTGTCGAGGCCGATCTCGACGGCGGGATAGTCATTTCCACCGGGGAAGATCGCATCGCCGATGAACAACATGCCGTCGAGCGGCACGCCGCTTTCGGCGCTCAGGCGCTTCAGGCCGTAGCCTTTGTCGACCCCTGCCCTCGTCACGTCGATCGATGTCGTACCGCCAAGATTGATCGAGAGGCCCGGCAGCACTGCGCGCAAGGTCGCCTGCAATGCAGTGCGTTTTTTCCGATCCCGGTCCCATCCCTCCTTTTCCTTCAGCGGCGCCGCCTGCCCCAGCCCCGAAAAGGTAATCTGGCTGCCGCGATCCTCGATCCGCTCGCCCCATATGCGTTCATCGGCGAGGCCGGCATCGGCCAGCGCCCGGTCGAAGGCCGCGCGGATCTTCGCCTTCTCCGCATCGTCGAACAGCTCGGCATAGACCACGCACCAAGCCCCATCGATGAAGCGATAGAGCTTGGTGCCGGTGGTCGGCATCAACCAGAGGCGGTCGAGCGCTGCGTCCGCAGGCAAGCGCGACGCGACCTGCTTTTCGAATTGTGGCCAGTCCCCGCCCGAGATCACCGCCACATCGGTAACGGCGAGCAACCGGGCGATGATCGCGGCCATATCCTCCGATAACGGGCGTTTGCTCTCCGCGAGCGTGCCGTCGAGGTCGAAAGCGACCAGCCACTTCATGCCGCGTTCCCCGCCGGGTCGCGGTAGGCGAGCAGCCGGAGCGCGTTGATGACGACGAGCAGTGTCGATCCCTCATGGACCGCCACCGCTGGCCCGATGCCGAGGCCGAGGATGGTGGCAGGCACGAGGAAGGCGACGACGCCCAGGCTGACGAACACGTTCTGACGGATGATGCCGCGCGTATGACGGCTCAGGCCGACCGCGAACGGCAAGTGCGCCAGGTCGTCGGCCATCAGCGCTACGTCGGCCGTCTCGAGCGCTACGTCCGACCCCGCCGCGCCCATTGCGATGCCGACCGTGGCGCTCGCCATCGCGGGCGCGTCGTTCACGCCGTCGCCGACCATCGCGACCTTGTCCTCGCCGGCAAGCTTCTTGATTGCGGCCACCTTGTCTTCGGGCATGAGGTCGCCCCACGCCTCATCGATTCCGACATCGTTGGCGATCGCTTCGGCGACCTTCTGGTGATCGCCGGAGATCATTATCATCCGCGACACACCCATCTCGTGCAGCCGGCGCAGCGCGGTCTTGGCCGCTTCGCGGGGCGTGTCCATCAGGCCGATCGCGCCTAGGTCGCGGTCTCCCTTGCGGACGACCATCGTCGTGCGGCCGTTCTCGCGCAGCTTCGCGATCGCGTCCTGCGCCCCCTGCCCCAGCGCCGGTATGCCCTCGCCCCCAAACATCTCGGCCTTGCCGATCCACACCGTCTCGCCATCCACGCTCGCGGTGACGCCACGACCGGTCAGGCTCTTGAGGTCGCCAGCGGTGGGCAACGGGCGCCCATTCAGGCGTTCGCGGCCGTCGTTGACGATCGCTTGGGCCAGCGGGTGATCGCTCAGCGCCTCGACAGCGACGGCCAGCGACAGCAGCTCGCCTTCGTCGGTGCCGTCGACGGGCACGACATCGGTGATGCGCGGGCGCCCTTCGGTCAGCGTGCCGGTCTTGTCGAAGGCGATCGCCTTGAGCGATCCGAGGTTTTCGAGCGGCGCACCGCCCTTCACCAGCACACCGCCACGTGCCGCGCGCGCGACGCCGGACAGGACCGCGCTCGGCGTCGCGATCGCGAGCGCGCAAGGGCTCGCTGCGACCAGTACCGCCATCGCGCGATAGAAGCTGTCGCGGAACGGCTCGTCGATGACCACCCAGGCGAACAGCAGCAGCACCGACAGGATCAGGACGGCGGGCACGAAGATGCGCTCGAACCGATCGGTGAAGCGCTGCGTCGGCGACTTCTGCGTCTCCGCCTCGCTCACCATCTTCACCACCTTGGCGAGCGCGGACTCGTTGGATCGGCGCGTCACCTCGATCTCGATCGCGCCGCCGCCATTGATCGTGCCGGCAAAGACGCGGCTCTCCGCCTCGACCGCATCGGGCTTGGCGCGGGCGGCTGCCGCGTCCGCGACCGGCACCTTGTCGACCGGGATGCTCTCGCCGGTCACCGGGGCTTGGTTGATCGCGCTGGTGCCCGTGATGACGAAGCCGTCAGCAGGCAGGCGCTCGTTCGGGCGGACGATGGCGACATCCCCAACGACCATTTGCTCGACCGGGATTTCGCTGGTCTGGCCGTCGCGTCGCACGGTCGCGGTTTCGGGCGCGAGCTTCGCCAGCGCCTCGATCGCCTTCTTGGCGCGTCCCATCGCGTAATGCTCAAGCGCATGGCCAAGGCTGAACAGGAACAGCAGCAGCGCGCCTTCGGCCCATGCGCCCAGCGCAGCGGCGCCGGCGGCAGCAACCAACATCAGCGTGTCGATCTCGAACTTCTTCATCCGAAGGTTGTCGATCGCCTCGCGCAGCGTGAAGAACCCGCCGAAGAAATAGGCTGCGACATAGCAGGCCGTGGGCAGCCACTCCGGTGCGCCGGCAACCAGCCTTTCGATCGCATAGCCGATCCCCAGCAGCGCGCCGCAGGCAAGCGCGAAGATCAGCTCGGTATTGGGGCCGAGAAATTCGGCGTGGCTATGGTCGTGACCATCGCCGGGGCCGTGCTTCTCTTCGCCCGCGTCGTGGCCCCCGGGGCCGTGGTCGTGGCCGGCATGGTCATCGGCGGCGACCCGCTTGCCAACCCTCACCTTCAGCTTGCGAAGAGCAGCGCGCACTTCCTCTTCTGTGGTCTCTCGGCGATCATATTCGACCCGGACCGACCCGCTGGTGCTGGCGCTTGCCTGTACCACCCCGGGCAACGCGCATAGCGCATCGCTGACCGTGCGCGCCCGCCGTTCGTGACTGATCCCCGTCACCTGCCAGATCGCATGACCGTAGCGTTCAGTGATTTCGGCACCTGCGGCCCGCACCATTTCACGCAATCGCGGCAGCGGTAGCTTGGCGGCGTCGAAATGGATGCACAGGGCCGCCGGCGTGTCGCCATCGAGGCAGATCACATGCGCCCGCTCGACGCCTTCGCGCTTTGACAGGGTTGATACGAGACGGTCCAGGCAAGCGTCGGCCGCGTCAGGAAGGTCCGGCAACAATACTGGAATATCGAGTTCGAGCTTGTCGTTCATGACGACCTCCTTTCGCTTTTCTTGGTTTCGGCGCGCGCGTCGCGCAGGATTTCGACACCGCCCTTGATGGCGATGATGGCGGTAGCGAAGCCGACCAGAAGGTCCGGCCAGTTGGTGCCCAGCCACAGCACCAGCACGCCCGCGATCAGGATGCCGCCATTGGAAATGAAGTCATTGAAGCTGAAGGTGGTGGCGGCCCGTAGGTTAACGTCCGGATCCTTGAGCCGCTGGAGCAGCCGCAGGCAGAGGTAGTTTACGACGCCGGCGATCGCCGACATGACCATCATGGTCGGTCCGATCGGCTCGCTCCCCTGCACATAGCGTCGCCCGACATCGATCAGGATGCCGCCCGCAAAGATCAGCAGCATTACCCCCGATGCGATCGCGGCGCGCGTCTTCCACGTCTTACCGTGGGTCAGCGCGACGAGGCTGAGAGCGTAAACGGCGGTGTCGGACAGATTGTCGACGCCGTTGGCGATGAGCGCACTTGAATCGGCGAACGCGCCGGATACGAAAAAGCCCGCTGCGATTGCTGCGTTCAGCAGCAGCACGATCCAGAGCGTGCGACGCTCCTGCGTGCCCGCGTTGTCGTTGCTCGCATTCATCCCATGATCTCCTCGAGCGTCAGGAGGGCGAGGAACCCTACGAAGAACATCGAGCTGATGAGCGGGGTGTCAGGCTTCTCGTGCGCCTCAACCAGCAGCTCTTCCGTGACGAGGTAGAGCAGCGCCATCAGCCCAAAGCTCAGGAAGCCAGCGACCATTACCGGCGAGAGCGTGGCGACAGGAACGGCAGCGAGCGCGCCGATCGGCAGCAGCAGCGCCAAGGCCGAGACGATCACGATGATGCGCAGGCGCGAGCGATAGGTTTCCGCCAGCTCGTTGGTCAGTGTCAGACCCAGGAAGAGCACTTCGAGTGTCAGCGCGATCGTCAGCAGAAATCCCGCCTTCTCGCCCGCGACGAACGCAAGGCCGAGCACCAGGCCATCGACCAGGATGTCGATGCCGATCGCGGCGAGCAGCGCCATCGGCCCCTTGAAGCGGGCCTCGAAAGCCTTGAGACCCAGCATCGTTACGACGCCCGCCGCCCCGCCGATCAACGTCGCGCTGGGCGAAGCCTCATGCTTGACCTGCGGCAGGATTTCAGTCGCTGCCGCCGCGAACACGACGCCGGCAGCAAGATGCTGTAGCCCCGCCACGAGGCCAGGATTTAACTTTGTGCGGCTCGCGATGATCGCGCCGAGCACGACCGCCAACACAGGCGCAAGCGTGTAGAGCAATGCCTGCATATCCTATGATTCCTCCGGTGTTCGATGACAGACGCGGATCTTCCCGCGCTGCGTGAAGGCGATCGACCCGCCCGCCACGACTGCCCGCGACTGGTCGCCGCGAAATTCTTCGCCGGTCCGTTGCGCGTGCAGGATCTCGGTTCTGCCCTTGGGCAGCCAGGTGACACCCATCTTCAGGCCGTCGTCGATGAAGTCGACATCGGCGCGCGATCCATCGTCGCAATACATGATGCGCTGCGCGATCAATCGAGGCGTCAGATGCTTTTCATGCGCCGGCTCGGCCGGTTGGCTTGGAGCGGGGTTGCACGCCCCTACGACCATACCCGCGAACAGAACGGCGCCGATGCGCGCGGCTGTCAGGCCAGGCAGGTGCCGCAAGGCGCGCACCGCCCTCACCACAGCACGCCGTGATCGGGCGTCAGCGGCTCAGGGGCCGGTAGTCCCGCCGTCTGAAGAAGGTCGATCTCGATCGTGCGGCACATGGCCGTGAGCGGGACATCGTGGACGCTATTGGCGAACGGATCGGTCAGATCCTCGCCGATGCTCAGCACCGCGAGGAAGACGAGTCCGATCAGCGTCGATCCGATCGGCGTGGCAAGGCCCAGGGATTCGACCAGCGCGATCGGAAGCAGCACGCAGAACACGCGCGTGAAGAGGTTCGGGAAAAACCGAAAGCCATTGGGCAGCGGCGTGTTCTTGATCCGCTCCATGCCACCCTGCGCATTGGCGATGTCGATCAGGACGCGCTCTACAGTTGCCTGCTGGATCTCGGTGATCCGACCTTCCGCGAGCGCGTCGGCGTAATTGCCCGATATGTCCTCCAAGAGCGCGTTGGCAGGGTTCAGGCGAGCGACCGCCATATCGGCGACGTCCGTTCCGGCGATCCGGGCAATGTCTTCATAGGGCGACTGTCGGCGAAGCTGGCAGCGCATCGAGTGCGCGAAGGCGATCTGCCGCAGGATGATGTTGTGCCGCGTCTCACTGCCCTCGGGTTCCCCCTTGGTCAGGCTGCGTGTGATCCTGGCCAGGCTGCGCGACGCATTGATGAGCGCGCCCCAAAGGGTTCGCGCTTCCCACCAGCGCGCATAAGCTGCGTTGGTCCGAAACCCCATGAAGAGCGCGATGGCAGTGCCGAACAGCGCCGTCGGCAAAGGCGGTTCCTTGATCGGGGTCATCATGTGGAATGCCGTCACCGCCACGTCCCACACGAACAGGATCGTGAGAGGCTTCCAAACCTCGATAATGATCTGCCTAAAACGTGGCCTCGCGCCGACTATCATATCAATTACGCCCTAAATCTCTTAGCAATCGTCATCCGATCGGCATGTTCATGATGTCCCGATAAGCGGACAGCAGCTTGTTCCGGACTTGCAGGGTCGCCTCGAAAGTAATGGATGCGCGGCTCTGGATGAGCGCGACGGTTGCAATGTCGGTGGTTTCGCCACGCTCATATGCTTCGGTGACGACATCCTCCTGCTCCTGGGTCTCGTTGACCTTCGCGACCACGGCATTGAGGGTGTCGGCAAAGTTCGACGCCGGAGCGGTCGGCGTCACGCCGGGCGGTGCCGTCGGCTGCGCCGCACGCAAAGCGCGGCTTCGCGCGATCACTTCGGCCCGAATGGCCATCACATTCGAGATCGACGTGTCAGACATCGTTTCTCTCCCGTTCCAGTGCGACGTGTCGGAAGACAGGACGGTTCATCGGGTGCCCTCCCGTTCGCAGATTCGGGTGCGGCCCTCGCCATCCACGACGGTGAGCTGCGACCCCTTGAAGGTCGCGGTGGCTGTCTCGCCGACATATTGGAGGCCCTGCGCTGGCGCGGTCAGCGTCATGGGCACGGCGCTGCTGGAGCGCCGCAAATCGATCTGCAGGCCGTTGTCCTTGTAGTCGACGAACAGCGGTTCCCCGTCGGAACAGCGATAGGGATGGCGCCCCATTTCCCCGGTCGCCACGGCGCTGTCGGACGAATGGATTTGCTGCTCCGTTGGCGGGGCTGGCGGCTTGCTTTCCGTGCAAGCCGCCAGGCCGACAACGAGGATGAGGGCGGGCAGTACCCGCTTCAACGGCATCATCGCGCCTTCCTCCTGTAGCGGGAGGGGACGCGCTGACGATTGATCCCACGGGCAGGCTGACCCACCCGCCAGCGCAGATAGGTTGCGAGGCGATCATCAGCCTCGATCATCAGGGACCGCAGACGACGCAACATCATCGCCGCGAACGGCAGAGACAGCGCCCCGCCCAGCGTGCAGCTATGTGTTAGCCTAGTGCCACCATCGTCCCCTGCCAGCTCGTACCGTTCTTCGAGCGTGAACAGATAAGGGATGCCGCAGGACCAAGCGAAGGCGCGCGGCTTATCGAATTGATCGACCCGGGCCGGCGTCCGAATTGGCCGGGTGATGCCCTGGATCGCGAAGGTACATTCCGTTTCGCCAAGCTGGCACGGGTTGTCGAGGAATACGAGCGGACTCCAAGCCCGACGATGATCCGGATCGGTGATCGCCGACCAGATCCGCAGTGGCCCGCCGTGAAGCATTGAGCTGGTTATGGTGCGAGGCATATCCCCATCTCCCAGAGATGAGCGGGGCGATCGCGGATCGCCCCGCGCACCCATCAGGCCAAGTTGTTCACGAAGGTCTGACCGTGGTCGTCCCCTTCATGCTCCTCATTGTAGTGCTCGGGCTTCTCGATCACTTTCTGCCCGAACCGGGCGTAGAGCGTCGGCAGCACGAACAGCGTCAGCAGCGTCGCCGAGATCAGGCCGCCGATGACGACGGTCGCCAATGGCTTCTGCACCTCCGCGCCCGCCCCCTCGCCAAGCGCCATCGGCACGAAGCCGAGGCTTGCGACGAGCGCGGTCATGACGACTGGCCGCAGACGCTGCATTGCGCCGACATGGGCCGCCTCCTCGCGCGATAGCCCCGACCGGATCAGATCCTGGATTGAGCTGACCATGACGAGGCCGTTGAGGACCGCGATGCCCGACAGGGCGATGAAGCCCACCGCCGCCGAGATCGAAAAGTCCATGCCGCGCAGGAAGAGCAGCAGAACGCCGCCCACCAGCGCGAATGGCACGCCGGTGAAGACGATCGCGGCATCGCGGACCGATCCCAATGCGCCATAAAGCAGCAACAGGATCAGGATGAAGCAGGCCGGAATGACCAGCTTCAGCCGCTCGCTCGCCGATTGCAGGTTCTCGAACTGACCGCCCCATTCGAGATAGGCACCGGCAGGCAGCCGGACCTGGCTGCCGATCGCCGCCTGCGCGTCTGCAACGACGCTACCGACATCGCGACCACGCACGTTGGCTTGCACCACCACGCGCCGCTTCCCGTTTTCGCGGCTGATCTGATTGGGACCGTCGACGACCTTGATGTCAGCGACACTGGACAGCGGCACATAGCCGCCGCCTGCCACCGGCACCTGCACCTGCTGGAGCAGGCCGATGTCGGCGCGCTGCGCCTCCGACAGGCGGATCACCACCGGGAAGCGACGGTCGCCCTCGAAGATCTGGCCCGATGTTCGCCCGCCGATCGTCGCAGTCACGGTGTCCTGCACATCCTGAGCCGTAACGCCCAACCGCGCCATCGCGTCGCGGTTGACGCGAATGTCGAGCATGGGAAGACCGGTCGTCTGCTCCACCTTCACGTCCGCTGCGCCTTGCGTTCTGCGCAGCACCGCCGCGATTTGCTCGGCCGTCCGGTTCATCTGGTTGAAGTCGTCCCCGAACACCTTCACCGCGATGTCGCCGCGCACGCCGGCGATCAGCTCGTTGAAGCGCATCTGGATGGGCTGGGTGATCTCGTAGGCATTTCCCGGAATCTTCGCGAGATTACCCTCGATCCGGCTGACCAGCTCCTCCTTGGGAAGCTCAGGATCCGGCCAATCCTTGCGCGGCTTCAGGATGACGAACATGTCGGTCGCGTTCGGCGGCATCGGGTCGGCCGCCAGCTCGGCGGTGCCCGTCTTGGAATAGACGAATTGCACCTCCGGCTGCTTCGACATCATCCGCTCGATCGGCACCTGCATCGCCTGGCTCTGCTGGACCGACGTTGCCGGAATGCGGAGCGACTGGATCAGCAAATCGCCTTCGTCGAGCTGCGGCAGGAACACCGAGCCGAGCGTAGTGAAAGCAAGCGCCGCCACCACAAGGCTTCCCACACCCGCACCGATCGTCAGCGTCGGGCGCTTCATGGCCCGGTCGAGACCGGGTTCGTAGCGCTTCTTCAGCCACGTGATGATGCGGCCGTCCTTCTCCTCGACCTTCTTCGACAGCCAGATCGCAATCATCGCCGGCACGAAGGTGAGAGAGAGGATGAAGGCGAAGGCGAGCGCGATGATGACGGTCAGCGCCATCGGTCCGAACGTTTTACCCTCCACGCCGGTCAGCGTGAGCAGCGGTACGTAGACGAGGATGATGATTGCCTGCCCGTAAACCGAGGGGCGGATCATCTCGCGAGCGGCGGCTGCCACGGTCGCAAGCCGTTCCTTGACGGTCAGCAAGCGACCTTCATGATGCTGTTGTTCGGCAAGCCGCCTCAGCGCGTTTTCAACGATGATGACGGCGCCGTCGACGATCAGACCGAAGTCCAAAGCCCCAAGGCTCATCAGATTGGCCGAGACCCCAGCGCGCAGCATACCAAAGCCTGTCAGCATCATGGTGATCGGGATGACCAACGCCGCGATCAGGGCCGCACGGAAGTTGCCGAGCAGCAGGAAGAGCACGACGATGACCAGCACCGCGCCTTCGGACAGGTTTTTCGCGACCGTCTTGATCGTCGAATTGACCAGCTCGGTGCGGTTCAGCACCGGCTGAATTACGACGTCAGGAGGCAGCGAAGCGTTGATCGTCTTCAGTTTCTCAGCGACCGCGGTCGACACGATGCGGCTGTTCTCGCCGATCCGCATGATCGCCGTGCCGACGACGACTTCGGTACCGTTCTCCGATGCCGAACCCATGCGGATCGCCTGACCCGTCTTCACAGTCGCAACTTGTTCGACCGTGATCGGCACGCCGTTACGTGTCGCGATCACGGTCCTGGCCAACTCGCTGGCATTGCGAACGAGCGCATCCGAGCGAACAGCCAGACCTTCGCCATTGCGATTGACGAAGCCACCGCCGACGCTGGTGTTATTGCGCTCCAGCGCATTTCCCAGGTCCGTCAGCGTGATGCCGAGCGAGGCCAGCTTCTGCACGTCGGGCACGACGAGGAACTGCTTGGCGTAACCGCCAATCGAGTCGACACCGGCGAGGCCCGGTGTGGTCTTCAGAAGCGGCGTCACGATCCAGTCCTGCGCGGTGCGCAGGTAGGTCGCCTTGTCCTCTTCGGTCGTCAGTCGCTCGCCCTCTGGCGTGATGTAGCTGCCATCGGGCTGTTGGCCCGGTTCACCGGGCTTGTGCTTGTCGTCCTCGCGATGATCGAGACGAACGGTGTACATGTACACCTCGCCCAGGCCTGTCGCGATCGGACCCATTTCAGGGTTCACGCCGTCGGGCAGATTCTCTTGCACGCCCCGCAGACGCTCGCCCACCTGCTGGCGGGCGAAATAGATGTCCGTCGCGTCCGAAAAGACCGCCGTGATCTGCGCGAAGCCGTTGCGGCTCAACGAGCGCGTATATTCCAGGCCGGGGGTGCCGGCGAGCGCGGTTTCGATTGGAAACGACACCTGCTTCTCGACCAGCTCGGGCGAGAGGGCAGGCGCGCGGACGTTGATCTGGACCTGATTGTTGGTGATGTCCGGCACCGCGTCGATCGGTAGCCGGTAGAGGGAAAACGCGCCGATGGCGGCGACGATGACGGTGAGGAGCAGGACTAGCCAGCGCTTCTCGACCGCCCAGGTTACGATACGGGCGATCATGGCTTAATCCTCGTGGCTCGCTTCGCCCTTGCCGATCTCGGCCTTGAGCGTGAAACTTCCGGTGGTGGCGATCTGTTCGTTGCCGGTCAGGCCCGACCGGACGATCACCGTGTCGCCCGACGCATCGCCGAGCTGGACCGGGGTCGCCTTGAAGCCGGTGGGCGTGCGCACGAACACGACCGACTTGCCCTCGAAACTCTGGACCGCCGTCGTCGGCACGCGGACCGCCCCGCTCCCGCCGCTGCCCGTGAGCTGCACGGCTGCCGTCACAGGCTCGCCGACCCGCCATTCGCCACCGCGATTGTCGAGGGTGGCGAGCGCAGGCACGAGCCGCGTCTGCGGATCAAGCGCCGGCGACACGAAGGTCACGCGGGCGGTCGCCTGACGGCCTGCCGCCTTCACCAGCACCGTATTGCCGGGACGCACCCGGCCCGCATCCTCGGGCTTGAGATTAAGCGCGATCGACACCTGGCTCAGGTTGGCGATGCGATAGAGTTCGGCATCCGCCGCGACCGTTTGTCCCAGCGTCACGGGGCGCGCAATGATCTGGCCCGAGATCGGCGCGGCAATGCCGAGCCGGTTGAGCCCGCCGCCGCCGACACCCGCCGCCGAAACCATGCTCTGCGCCTGCGTCAGGGCGATCCGCGCCTCCGTCGCCGCTGTGCGGGCGGCGATCAGATCCTGTTCAGGGGAGACTCTCTGCGCGAACAGCCGCTGTTCGCGCGCGAGGTTCGAATTAGCGAGCTGAAGCCGCGCCCGCGCCGCCTCGACCTCGCCCTTGATCTGCGCCGCCTCGCGGCTTTCGATGACCGCAATGGTCTGGCCGCGTCCGACCGATTGGCCGAGGTTACGGGTGAGCGCGACCACGCGTCCCGCAATTGCGGCCGAGACGACCTGCGTTCCCTGTGGGTCGCCCTCGATGATCGCGGGCAGCTCGATCGTCCCGGCCCCGCCGATGATCGGCCGTCCGACCTGGACGCCCGCTGTGGCGATCTGGTCGGCACCCAATGTGACGACGCCTTCACCGGCATGACCGCCTTCAGCACCGCCCTTTTCCGTGCCCGCTGCCGTCTCATTGGCAGCTGCGCCTTCGGCAGTTGCCTCGTTTCCGCCATCCTTGCCGCCGCAGGCAGCCAAGAGCAGGGCGAGCGACGCCGCGCCCGCGAGATAAAAGCTCTTCATCACTGATTCCCCCCATTGGGCGCACGAGCGGTCAGTCGCTCCACTTGCGCGCGGGCATTCTGGTAATTGGCAAGCGCGTCGATCGCGGCGACCCGCGTTTCGGCGAGCGTGCGTTCAGCATCGAGCAATTCGAGCTGGCCGAACTTGCCCTCGCGATAGCCGATCCGCGCGATGCGGGCGGCCTCCTGTGCAGCCGCCAGCGCCGGCCCCGACGCCGCACGAGCCGTCGTTGCGGCATTGGCCGCCTGCGCCTGCGCGTCCGTGATCGCCTGTTCGATGTCGAGCGCGGTCACGCGGCGCTGCGCATCCGCCTGGGTCCGCTGCGCGGTCGCCTGCGCAATCGCGGCGCGACCATTGTTGAACACCGGGATCGGGATCGACACGCTGAACACCGCCGCCATGTCGTTGGTCGCTTCCAGGCGGCGGATCGACGGCCCGACGTTCAGGTCAGGCACGCGATTGGCGCGCGCGAGCCGCACGCCGGCTTCGGCAATGGAGAAATCCGCGTTGGCTGCCGCCAGCGCGAGTGTGCCGGTCGTGTTGACCGGTGCCAACGGCCCATAGACGTTCACATCGGGAAGGCGATCGAGCAGCGTGTCATCGAGCAGGCCGTCGATCGGCCGTCCGATCCGACGCGCCAGATTGGCGCGGGCCGCCTCGGCCAAGCGAAGCTGCCGCTCCACATTGGCGTCGGCATTGATACGCGCGACATCCGCGCGCTGTTGCTCGAGTGGCGATGCCCGCCCTGCCTGCACGCGAACGCTCGCGGCCCGCAGCGCATCGCTGGCGATCCGGGCCTGATCGCGGGCTGTCATTACCCGGCGATCGGCCGCGACCGCTTCGACATAGAGCTGCGTTACCTGAAGCCGGACATCCGCCGCGATGATCGCGGCCTGGATCTCGGCCCGGGACAATTGCGCATTGGCGACCGCGACGCGGGCGCCGCGCTTGCCGCCTAGCTCGATCGGGATCGCAAAGCCGACCGTGGTTTCCGCGCTGCGGACCCCCCGATACGGCCCGGAGCCGATGACATTCTCGACTTGGCCTTGAACCACCGGATTGGGCCGCAAGCCGGCGACTGTGCGACCTGCACGGGCCGCGTCGATTCCAGCTGTCGCCGCTTCCGCAGCAGGGGCCGAACCGCCCGCTGCACTGACCGCTTGGTCAAGCGTGTAGACCGGCGCATCCTGCGCAACAGGCGCGGACGGTCCGACCTGCGCCTGCGCCATCGTGGCGCAAGACGCTGCGGCCAGCATGGCCGCGAGGATACGATTCATGAAAATAGGACTCCTGACGATGATCGACAGGGGCGCGCCAACGCACGCCCAAATCGGACGTCAGGCTTGGGGGGGCCTCAAATGGACCATGCCGGTGCGGCCGTCGAGCGACGCAGAGGCGGAGATTGTCGGCTTGGGCACTGTGAGGACGGGGGTATATTCCATCGTCGTGCGCGCAGGCGCGCCGACGTCGTGTCCGTGACAATAATTGTGATGATGCGGGACATTCTTGTCCGAGTCCGATGGCACCTGATCGATGTCACCGGCGGTATGGACCGTGAACTCAACGCCCGCGATGCTTCCCCCCGCCAGATCGGCGGCATGGGCCATGCCGGAGAAGCTGGTCAGGACCAGCATCAGGCATGTCAGGAAAGGCAAAAAGGCTCGCACTAGCTTGCCTCTATCACGGAAGGGTTTTCATGTCATTGCACTAATTCGAACCAAGGGTCACTGAGCCGGAACCCGAGCGGGATCGGTCGCGCCCGTTCCAGGCGAACCCGACCGCAATGGCGACCGCCATCAGGAGTTGCGCCAGCACCGATTGCCAAGTGGGAAACACGCCGAGCATCGACAGCCGTGGCACGTCCGCGAGCGGTGCGATGTTGATAAGGCCGGCTTCCTGGAGCGCGGCGACGCCTTTACCCGCCAGCACGACGGTCAGGACCGCCATGAGCCAGGAGCTATAGCGGAAGAACTGCGCGATCGGCAGCTTGCGACTGTAGCGAAGCATGGCCCAAGCGATCAGGCTGAGCAGTCCAATCGCCGACCCGGCCCCCGCGAGAAGCATCCCGTTGTCACCTTGCGCCGAAAGCGCGGCATAGAACAGGATCGTCTCGAAGACCTCGCGATAAACTACGACGAACGCCAGCCCGAACAGGAACCAGCCCGACCCGCCCGAGAGCGCCCGCGACATCTTCTCGCGAATATAGCGCTGCCACTGATCGGCCTGCGCCTTGCCGTGCATCCAAATCCCGACCGAGAGCAGCACGACCGCGGCGAACAGCGAGCCAAACCCTTCCGTCAGCTCCCGGCTCGCACCGCTGATCCCGATCGCATAGGTGGCGACCGCCCAGGTGATCCCGCCCGCGATGATCGCGCTGACCCAGCCGCCATGCACGTACCGCAGCGCCTCGCCGCGCTCGGCTTTACGCAGGAACGCGATCATGGCGACAACGATGAGCAGGGCTTCGAGCCCTTCACGCAGCAGGATCGTGAACGCGCCCAGGAACGTGGACGCTTCGGTGGCGGCATCAGGCGCGAGCGCCGCTTCCGCATCGTCGAAAAGGCCGCCCAGTACTGCGACCTTCTCCGCGAGATCATCGGGCGACGCGCCCCGGTCGATCGAGGCGCGGAACTCCCCCATCGCGCCCTCGATTCGACCCATCAGCGTCGCGTCGCGCGCGGTGAGTGTTGGCTCGATCGGCTCGAACCCATCGAGATAGGCCGACAGCGCCAGCTCTTTCGCCATGCGCGCATCGCCGCGCCGCGCAGCCGCCACGCTTTCGGCGAGTTTGGCGCGGGCGACCGCGAGCGAGCCGGGAGCCTGTTGTATCACCTGTTCGGGATGACGACGCAGGAACGCGAGCACGGCGTCAGCCTTGGCGTCGCCGATCGCCGCGCCGAGCGCGGCCGGGGTGAGCGCGACCAGGGTTTTCAGGTCCGGAATGCGCCGGCGAAGGGTCGGGTCGGATTTCCAAAGCCGCTCGCCTTCGCGCGCCTGCGCATCCGTGAAGGCGAAGCTCCCGGCTCGGAATGCTAACGCCCAGCGCTGATCGTTGGGCAGATCGGCGAAGCTCTGCATCGCGGTCCCGTCGATGCCTTGCGTCACCACCTGATAGAGCGCGAACACGCTGCGCTGGCGCGCGCGCTCGGCATCGGTGAAAGCAATCGGGGGCGTAGCGAGCTTGGCGGCGTCAGGGCCACGGCCGTTGCCCGTCATCCCGTGGCAGGACGCGCAGGATTGTCGGAACAGTGCATCGCTGGAGACGAGGTTCGGAGCCTTATCGGGCGCGAGCGGCACCGGGTAGGCGCGCAGCAGATCGGCCGCGAGCCCGTGCGCCAGTGTTGCCACCTGTTCAGTCGATCCCTTTTCCGCGATTACCGCTTGGAGGTTGGCGGCCCGCTGAATGAGGGCTTGGCGCTCCGGCTTCGCCGGCAGGCCTTGAAGCCGTGTCGAGACCGACGCGGCAAACTCATTCATTTCGGCGTATTCCGACGCGCTCTTGATCCGACCGTTCGCGACCGCGCCTCCATAATCGACGGCCATATAGTCGAGCAGCCGCCATGCGGTTTGCACGTCGCCGGGTTCGGCGAATGCCGCAGCAGGGATCAGCAGCGCAGCGAGCGCGGCGAGCAGCCGCAGCGAGAGCATTGCCCGGATCAAGGTGAGCAGACGCACTACCGCTCTCCCAGTTCGCGCCGAGCGCCAGTGACGATTTCATAAGCGGAGTGGAGGAACAGGAGGGCGATGAGGCCGGCGACGGCGAGGTCCGGCCAGGCGCTTCCTGTCCACGCCACCAGACCGGCCGCGGCGATCACCGCGACATTGGCGAGCGCGTCGTTGCGGCTGAACAGCCAGATCGCGCGAACATTGGCGTCCCCTTCCCGGAAACGCGCAAGCACCAAGGCGGACACGACATTGATCGCGAGCGCGACAACGCCGATTGTGCCCATCAGTTCGGCATCCGGCGCGGTTGCGTTCAGGGCGCGCCAAATCGCGAAACCGATTACGCCCACGCCAAGCGCACCGAGAAACAACCCCTGCGTCAGCGCGACCTTTGCCCTCGCCCGTGCGGACCAGGCAAGCGCGAGAAGACCGATAAGGCTGATCGACCCGTCCCCGAGAAAATCGAGGGAATCCGCTTTCAGCGCTTGGCTATCGGCGATGAACCCGCCGAACAGCTCGGCGACTCCGAAGCCGAGGTTGAGCACCACGACGGTCAGCAGCGCACGGCGATAGGCCGGATCGGTTTGCGCGCGCGCGGGCTCCCCGTGGCACCCGCAGCTTTCGGTAGAAGCATTCATGCGGCCTTCCTTACCACCTCCAGTCGCTGTAGAAGCAAGCGAAATGTGCGACACGTTCGCATAAGCAAGGATGGCATGATGAAGCCGGTGATGATTGGGCAGCTCGCCAGCGAGACCTCGACGAAGGTGACGACGATCCGCTTTTATGAGTCGATCGGGTTGCTCCGATCCGCCCCTCGCACGGCGTCGGGTCGCAGAACCTACGATGCCAGTGACATTGAGCGTTTGCACTTCATCCGCAACGGTCGCCGGCTTGGCTTCTCCGTCGACGAGATCCGTTCGTTGATGGGGCTGGCGCAGAACCCGGACCAGGATTGTGGTGCCGCCTCAGCTATCGCTGCTCAGCACCTCAAGGATGTGGAGGAGAGACTGGCGCAACTCGCGGTGTTGCGGGATGAGTTGGCAATGCTCAGCCAGAGCTGCACCAAGGCGCGCATGGCCGATTGTCGGATCATGAAGGCGATCGGCAAAGGCCACCCTCAAGCCGATCAATAATAATCGGCCAGCCTGAGCTCGCGCACATCACCCGAGGCCATCGTCAGCTTTACGAGGGTGCCAGCAGGCCGGGAGCGCACTTGCCAGAGCTCCCCACGCGTATAGTTCGCATCGATCGAATGGCCGTTCACCGCCACGATCCGGTCGCCGACCGCCCAGCCAGCCTTTTCCGCGGGACTGTTCGCCGCCACATGAACAACGGTGAGCGCCGTTGGTGAGGCTGCGAGGCCAAGGCCGCTAAGGTCCTTCAGCATCGGCAGGCGACGACGAGGACCGAGTGGCCGGAGCCACACGAATCCGGCGGTCACGTCGAACACCACGTCGAATTGAGCGATCAGCGGTAGGCCGACATTGCCAACCGTGCTGGTGGAGAGCCAAGCTCTCATCCCGAGTGTGGGGACGTTCGAGACGCCAAGCCCTTCGATGTTGATGTTCTGGATCGTGAAAGCATCGTTGATACGCACACCATCGACGCCGCCGATCGCCGCGGTCGAGACGAGCTTCCCGTTCAACAGCCCTTGATCGCGGGCATAGGCCGACGAGAGCATCAGCGCGGCCGAGCTGCCAAGATCGATCATCAAGGGCACGGGAGACAGGCCCTCGACGGAGGCCCGGATGAACAGCTCCTGCTTGGCACCGCGTCCGAGCGCGACAGCGCGCCAGTCGGGGCCGGCGAGAAACGTGCCTGACTTGACGACCGCCATACGCCTGTTCGCGAAATCGAGCGCGATGCAGCTGCCCGTGAACATATCGGCACCGAGGAGAACGTCGATCGGTCGTCCGAAGGCCGCCGACACTGAACTCAGATCACCAACAACGGCAAAGGGTAAGCGACGGGTTTCGCGGGCGAGCTGTACGTCGATGTCGCGGACCAGCAGCACCGGGGCCTTGGCGCTCAGCCCGCTAATCATGCGCCGCTCACCATTGTTCAAGCCGAGCTTCGCCGCGAGCGCCGTGCTCAGGATCGACGCGCCGCTGCCACTGTCGAGCACCGCCCGCGCCGGCACTCCGCGCACTTGTGCCGAAACAAGGAGGGTATCACCCGTGCCGACTTCCAGCGGCTCCCATTCGAGGTGAGCCGCGCCGAAGTTCCACGAGGCCGCAGACCGGGAAGTCTGTCGCGCGAGCGTTGGAGAACCGAGCACCAAGCCGGTTCCACAGGCCACCAACCGCGCCACTAATGAGCGTCGAGACATACCGATTGCTTCAACACGGGCCGTCAAAAAGCCACCTCCAGCCCCCCGTCCGCAGGAGAGCAAATTGCGGTTACATGCTCTAGCAACTGGAGGAGCAAGGGTTTTTGAAGCGCCCGAAATGCTATCCTGTTCAAATGCCCTCTCGAAAATGAGCAGTTGAGGCAGGTCAGGAACCGGTCGAATAAGACCGAAGTAGGCAATTTCGCTTGCGCGACCTTGGCGAGCAGGACCCCAGTTCACGAAGAAACGTGAAGCTATCGCCTCACCCGCAGCAGCCCGCCACAGTCCCGTTTGCTTTCGCTTCCTGGATCGGAGGGCATGGGACATCGCCAAATGAGCAGAACACGCAGCAGTCGCCAGCCAGGGGCCGCAGCACCACCGCGCAATGCCGGCAATCATAGAAGAATTGGCAGGCGTTGGTGGGCATCCTTTCGGTGGCCACCCCGCCGCATTTGGGACAGGTCAGGGTTGAGGTGAGCTGCATCAGGAAAGCGCGTTCATCAGCGGCGCTTCTAGGAGGTCCCAGGCGAACGCGATAAGCGTCAGAACCGTTCCAATCGCGAGCAGGATAGGTGTCGCGCGCGAGGGCAGCGGCATTGTGCAGGACCGGTCCCCAGCACAGGACCTCCGCCGCTGCGCGTAGGCCCACCACCCAGCAGCCAAGCCGATGAGGGAGGTCGCCGTTAGCGGCCACCGTAGTGGTATCAGCGCGGCGAAGTTGCTGGACAGGCCCGCCCCCAGGCCGAGCGCCGCGAGTGCGAGGGGCAGGACGCAGCATGACGCCGCAGCTAGAACAGCGGCTAAGCTCGCAAGCGCGCCGAGGGCGGATAGCCCCGTGTCGGCGCGACGTCGTGACGTTGGTGCGCCTAGGGGTTCACGCGGGATGGTCTCTTGGTTCATCTATCGCCTCTAGCGGGTTAGCCCGTTATGCATCCTGTAGTGACTACAGGAGCAAGCAATATATGCGCGTTGAGGAAAGCATCACGATCGGCGAGCTGTCTCGCCGGACTGGCGTGAATATCGAGACGATCCGGTACTTCGAGCGCGTTGGTGTTCTCGCAACGCCACCCCGCACAAGCGGCGGGCGGCGGGTATATGGGACCGGTCACGTCCGCGCACTTGGGTTCGTCCGTCGCGCGCGCGAACTCGGCTTCTCCCCGGCCGAGGTGCGCGCGATCCTGTCTCTTGGCGGTTCTGCGCAGGCGTCATGCAGTGAGGTCCGCGAGATCGCGGCTCACCATCTAGAGCGTGTGCGCGCTAAGATGGAGGATCTGGCGCAACTAGAAAGCCTGCTGGCTGCGACCATCGACCGTTGCGAAGGCGACGGGGCGGCGAGGTGCGCCGTGATCGACTTGCTGAACCAACATTCGACTGCGTAGATGTCGCATCGCACCCCGTACTCGCGCAAACGGTCGATAACGGAGCCGATCACCATCACCACGGCACGCGGCCCTAGCCACCTATGTGGACGTTGCGCATCACGAAGCCGCTTTTCGGAAGCGCTGGCAGCCTGGCGAAATCGATGCTCAGGTCTTGGTCCGGTACGTCATAGCGCATCGCGTTGACGAGGAGGTGTGCCGCCACCTTCATGATCGCGAGGACGATCCATTCGCCGGGACAGCGATGGCCGAGATAGTGATCGCCGCCGCCCTGCGGAATGAAGTTGAAGGAGTCTTCGTCCCAAGCCCTGAAACGCTCAGGGCGAAACTCCTGGGGGTCGGCCCAGGTCGCTGCGTCGTGATTGCTCCCATAAAGGTCTAGCACCACTTGACGCCCTTCCGGAAAGGCCATCCCCTCCCACTCGAAATCTTGGCTCGCGCGCGCCACCACAGCGGGAAAGAAGGGATAGAATCGGCGGACCTCTTGGACGAAGAGCTCGGCATAGTCCGGCTGCTGAACCAAGGCCGCCCTGATCCCTGAACAGGTTTGCAGCGCGTGGGCGACGAAGGTGATGTACACTGCGATCGCGACGGTCGGGCGAAGGACATTTACCAGTTCGACCGCTGCGACGTGCGGCGAAAGAAGATCGTCGTGCCGGTCGCGATGCCAGGCTATCGCGTAAGCCGCGGTCCCCGAGCCCGAGCCGATGCTCCCGGCCCGAATGCCTTCAATGATCCGCTTCGCCCATGCGTCGACGCGACGACGGGCCAGCCGTGACCAAAGATGCCTTGGGCTCGCCGAGCCGGCGGCGTCGAACAGCGCCCGCAGCTCGCCCGCGCGGTTGCCGGCTTCATCGTCCGGAAGAGGAACTCCCGCCCAAGCGCATACCGCTCGCGTCAGCGGCTCATGCAACTCGTCATAGAAGACGATCTCTCCTTTGCGCGTCCAGCCCGGCACCGCCCTGCGCCACTCGGCCTCGAACAATTGCGCCAGCGCCCGCACGCGCTCTGGTGTCATCAGGCCCATGAACATCTGCTTGCGGTGCCGATGGGTCTCGCCGTCCAGACCCTGAACGCCGCCTTGGCCCAGCAGTGTCTTCTGAATAGCGACCGGCATGGCACCTTCGCGCTCGAAGCGGGTCGTATCGTAGAAGATTTCGGCGGCCTTGGCCCCCTTAAGGCAGTTGGTCTTTTTCAGCAGGAAACGGGATTCAAAAGCGTTTGCGCCTAGGCGCTGGCACTGCCTGGAGATGAACCGATAGGGATCGGCGAGGAGAGAAAGGGTTTCGTCCGGGCCTTTCGTGTGTGGTGTCTTAGGCATGACCGGTCCGGTGATTGTTGGGTCTCCTTTGATTAACTCGGAGGAATATCACGGGTTGCAGGCTCACGACAGGTGACGAACGAGGACGATCAGGGCGGAGCAGGCGCGGCCGAGGCGTTCGAGGCCATGCGCGGCGAGCTGGCGCTGCGCCGTGGAGGGCTTGGCGGCCGAGCGCGGCGATCGACATACCCGACCATACCGAGACGCTTGGCGTGCTCCAGCAGAACGTGAACACGGCAGGCGAGAACGTCGCGCGCATCGGCCAATTCCTGAAAGCGGCCCCGGCGCTGGCGATGACGCCGGAGCAGATGGCGCAGCGCATCGCCGCGGCGGGCAGCGCCGCCCGGCGCGAGGATCAGGCGGCGCTCGCCAAGGCGGGCGAGGACAAGGCCCGCATCATGGCCGATCTTCGCGCCATCGCCGGGTCCGCATGGACACGCGCCGACCAGAAGAATCGGCAGCTATGGTTTGCCCTGGGTGGGGTGGCGGCCGGCATCCTCGCATGGGCGATCGTGCCGGGCCTGGTCGCGCGCGAGATCGCACCGGCGAGCTGGCAATGGCCCGAGCGCATGGCGGCGCGGACGCTCGACTTGCCCCGCTGGGAAGCCGGGCAGCGTATGATCCAGAGCGCCAGTCCCACCGCGTTCCGCGCCATCGTCGGGGCCGACAGGATCGTGACGGCCAACCGCGCGGCGATCGAGGGGTGCGGCAAAGCCGCAGCGCGAAACGCGTGAAACGGTGCGACGCACGATCACGCTCAAGTGGAGTAAAAGTTAGCCGCGCAAGTTATTCAGCCAAGCGTTCGATGATCGGACAATCAGGCCGATCATCGCCATGACAGGCTTGGGCGAGCCCGGTAAGCGAGCGGCGCATGGCGTCCAAGACGCGGACCTTGCGGCCCAGTTCGGCAGCGCGGGCTTCCGCCAGCGTCTTCACTTCCGCGCTCGACCGATCGCGATCCGACCACAGCCCCAGCAGCGTGCGGATTTCCTCGATCGGGAACCCCAGGTCGCGCGCGTTGGCGATAAATCGCAGCCGATGAACGTCAGCGTCGGCGTAGTCCCGGTAGTTCCCGCGCCGTGGCGGCGCGGGCACCAAACCAATCTTTTCATAGTGGCGGATCATGCGTTGGGAGACGCCGCTGGCGTCCGACGCCGCTCCGATGTTCACAGCTTTACCGCGTTGAGCCGCAGTGCGTTCAGGACCACGGTGAAGGACGAGAGCGCCATCGCTGCACCGGCCAGCATCGGCGACAGCAGGATACCGGCAACCGGGTAAAGCACGCCGGCCGCAACCGGCACGCCGATTCCGTTGAACAAGAACGAGAAGAACAGGTTTTGGCGGATATTTCGCATCGTCGCGCGAGCGAGCTTGCGGGCGCGCACGATCGCCGAGAGATCGCCGCGCGTGAGCGTCATGCCGGCGCTTTCGATCGCCACGTCTGTTCCCGTTCCCATCGCCAAGCCGACATCCGCGGCGGCGAGCGCCGGAGCGTCGTTGATCCCATCGCCCGCCATTGCGACCCTTGCGCCGCTCGCTTTCAGCTCGCCGATGATACGCGCCTTGTCTTCCGGCAGCAGATCGGCGCGCACGTCATCAAGACCGCCCACGGCGCGCGCGACAGCATCGGCCGTCCCACGATTGTCGCCGGTGAGCATGACGACCCGCAGGCCCTCCTTGCGAAGCGCGGCAATAGCGTCGCGCGCCGATGCGCGCACCGGATCGGCGACTGCGAGCAGACCGGCGAGCGCCCCGTCGATCGCGACGAGGATGATGCCCGCGCCTTCGCCACGGTGACGATCGGCCGCGGCGTCGACCGGCTTGAGATCAGCGCCGATCCGGCTCATTTGCACCGCATTGCCAATCACGACCGAGCGGCCGCCCACCGTGGCGCTGACACCCAGCCCGGTTTGCGAGGCAAAGTCCGCGACTGTGCCGAGCTGCAATCCTCGTTCTTTGGCGGCAACGACGATTGCGTGCGCGAGCGGATGTTCGGATTGGCCTTCGACGGCCGCGGCAAGCGCGAGCATGTCGTTCTCTCCGACCGCGCTGACCGTCTCGACCGCGATCAGCTTGGGCTTGCCTTCCGTGAGCGTACCCGTCTTGTCGATGACAAGGGTATCGACCTTTTCCAGCCCCTGTAAGGCTTCCGCGTTCTTCACCAGCACGCCGGCCTGAGCGCCGCGTCCCGTGCCGACCATGATCGACATGGGCGTGGCGAGCCCGAGCGCGCACGGGCAGGCGATCACCAGCACTGCGATGGCGTTAAGCAGGGCATGGCCCATGCGCGGCTCAGGGCCGACCAGCGACCAAGTGATGAAGGTCGCAATCGAGATCAGCACGACGAGCGGCACGAACCATCCTGAAACCCGATCGGCGACCGCCTGTATCGGGGCGCGGCTTCGCTGCGCTTCCGCGACCATGCGGACGATACGCGCGAGCATCGTGTCCGAACCAACCGCGCGGGCTTCCATCACCAGGCTGCCCGTCCCGTTGACGGTGCCCCCGGTAACGATCGCCTCGACTTCCTTGAGGACCGGCGCGGGTTCGCCGGTGAGCATGGCTTCGTCGACCGACGAACGACCCTCGACCACGACGCCATCGACCGGGATGGCTTCACCGGGGCGGACCCGCAGCCGGTCACCGGTTGCCACGTCGGCAAGCCCGACTTCTTCTTCAGAACCGTCAGGCTGCAAGCGTCGCGCCGTCTTGGGGGCGAGATCCATGAGAGCGCGGATCGCGCGCCCTGTCGCCGCCCTAGCGCGCAGTTCGAGCACTTGCCCGAGCAGCACCAGTGTCACCACGACGCCGGCCGCCTCGTAATAGACGGGAACCATGCTCCCATGCGTGCGGAAGGTCGCTGGGAAGATGCCCGGCGCGAGCGTCGCGACCACGCTATAGAGGAAGGCGGCACCTACGCCGATCGCGATCAGTGTGAACATATTGAGATGGCGGGTACGAAGCGATGTCCACCCCCGCTCGAAAAACGGCCAGCCCGCCCACAGCACGATCGGCGCGGTGAGTGCGAGCTGGACCCAAGGCGAGGCCGCAGGGCTAACCACATGCAGGCCTAACATTTCCGCGAACATCGAGACGACGAGCAGCGGGATCGTGAGCGCGCCCGCCACCCACAGTCGGCGCGTGAAGTCGACCAGCTCAGGGTTGGGAGTATCGTCGAGCGACGGTTCTTCGGGTTCGAGCGCCATGCCGCAGATTGGGCAAGTTCCCGGCCCTTCCTGGCGAATTTGCGGGTGCATCGGGCACGTCCACATCGCCCCCGGCGTCGCCATCGGCTCCGGTTTCGGCTTATCGCTCAGATAGGCGTCAGGATTGGCGACAAACTTGCTCCGGCACCCTGCGCTACAGAAATGATAGGCATGACCAGCGTGCTCGGCATGGTGTGTCGTTTTTGCGGGATCGACCGTCATGCCGCACACCGCGTCGATCACTGCTGCTGCGGCATCGTTGTCCTTACTGCCCGAGCAGCAGCCGCCCGCTTCGGTGTGATGATGTTCGTGCTCGATCTTTGCGGGAGCGGCCGAGCCGCCCCCGCAACAGGATGAGGGCGTGGAGACCGATTCAGGCGCAGGCTTCGAACAGCCGCAACGCCCGGCTTGGGAATGGTAATGAGGGTCGTTCATGGCAAGACTCCTTCGACCCGAGAGCATGTAGGGTATGACACCGTGTTAGGGTCAAGGCCCTGTCGGCACCGCTGGCGTGTATGTTGAATCTACGCGCGGGAGCGGCGTTGCCCTCATATTGCGGGGGCCAGCTCTACACCCTCGACGCCATAAGGGCCGCAGCTTAGGTCTATTACTAGCTCGCCAAACGCGGGCCGGGGGCAATCGGGGACATATGGCAGCGCAGATCGACAGTCTTTCTACTGGCACCGACCATGACGGCCTGGTGCGCCGCTTAATTGCCCGCTGGCGTGACGATCAGGGCGCGACCTATCGGAGCTGGTTTCTTTGGGACGAGCGGTTGAAGAACTTCCGATCAATCCGGCGCGGCATCACCCAGGTTGTCGGCGAGATCGAGCGCGGCACGTTCGGCGTCGCCTACCGCGGATCGTCGCTCGAAACCGTCGTCCATTCCGTCGCCGAGCAGCGGCAAATCTTCAAGGGCGCGGACCATGCGTTCCTCTGGAAGCCGAAGCTCCGCATCCCCGACATTTACGAGAGCCCCGACAATCAGCGCGCGTTCGGCCGCTTGCTCGACGCCTGTTCCTGTTGCGACACGGCCGAGGAGATCATCAGCCATATCCACGCGATCGACCGTTTGAAGATCAAGGGGCTGGGTCCGGCGGTCGCCAACCTCCTCTACTTCCTTCACCCGACGCTGGTGCCGCCCTTCAACACCGCAATCGTTAAGGGCTACAACGCGCTGACGGGGGCGAATGTGAAGCTCGGGAGCTGGGAGCATTTTCTGGCGATGCGGACCGGCATCCTCGATCTCAACGACCGCTTCCGCGAGCTGCTATCGAATGATTTAGGCGCGATCGGCGGTCTGTTGTTCGACATCGGCTCCGATCGCTATCCGGCTCCGCCCCTCGACGTGAGCGGCGCGACGCTGGCGAGCTGGGGGCAGCGGCTTGAGGCGGCGCGCGAGGAAGCGCGCACGCTCAGCAAGGCCGCTCAGCGCGAGGGCGAGAACGAGCGCACCCATACCGAAATCCAGGCATGGCTTCGCGATCTAGGGTTGGCGCTCGGCTATGACGTATGGATCGCCGCGAACGACCGCAGCCGCGCCTTCGACGGATCACCCTTGGGCGCAGGATGCCTTGAGCGCCTGCCCGACACGATCGCGACGTCGAAGGGCGCTGACTCGATCCGGCTGATCGACGTGCTGTGGCTTGAGAAGGCCGGCGATCATGTCGCCGCGGCGTTCGAGGTGGAGCATTCGACCTCGATCTATTCGGGCATCGTCAGGATGCTCGACCTGGCCTTGAGCGGTGGCGACCTTCACGCGACCGCGGGGCTGTTCCTTGTCGCGCCCGACGCGCGCGAGACGGACGTTCGCGCGCAGTTGCAGCGGCCCGCGTTCAGCCGCGTAGCCGACCTCGACATATCCTACCTGCCCTATGGCGAGCTGGAGAAGAACCGGGAGGCCATCGCGCGGTTCGGATCGGGACTGAAAGCGATCAAGGCCGTTTCCAGCAAGCTCGCCTAGCCCGCTCCGCGCAAGGGATGATCCGGAGAGCCGCGTATCCTCTAGCATGTAGAGGAGTGCTGCCGTGACGATGCCATCCCCGGCCCCCTGGCTCGACGCCGTGCTGATCGGGTGGTTCGTGCTGACCGCCCTTTCGGTCGCTTACGTCGCGTGGGATGCCTTCACCCGCAACCCCGAGCTGCGCGTGATGAAATGGGGGTGGCTGTTGGTCACGCTCTATGGTGGCCCGATCATGGCCGCGGCCTATGTCCTGTCCTGCCAGGAGCCGGCGAACGAGCGGCACGAGGATTTCGTTCGACCGCTCTGGAAGCAGGCGTTCGGCTCGGCCATCCATTGCATGGCGGGCGATGCAACCGGCGTCATCGCCGCAGCCGCGATCACCACGGCGCTCGGCCTGCCGATGTGGCAGGACGTGATCGCGGAATATGTGTTCGGCTTCGCGTTCGGACTGCTGATTTTCCAGGCGCTTTTCATGCGCGACATGGCGGGCGGTTCCTATTGGGGCGCGCTTCGCATGTCGTTCATCCCCGAATGGCTGTCGATGAATGCCGTCATGGCCGGCATGATCCCGACGATGGTGGTGTTGATGAGCCGCGACATGGCCGCGATGCACGCCAGCTCGCTCCGCTTTTGGGGCGTCATGTCGCTGGCGACACTCGTCGGGTTCGCAGTCGCCTATCCGATCAACCTTTGGCTGGTTGGCGTGCGCTTGAAGCACGGCATGGGCACGGTGCGCGCGCTGGGGCATGGCGGACACGAAGTCGGCGCGGACCGGCAATCGGCCACGCCGATGCCGGACATGGGACACGACGCAATGGCAGGGATGAGCGGCATGGCGGCCGGCGCGCGCGTGACCGGACCTCAGATCGCCGCGATGACAGTGTTGACGCTCATCATGCTTGGCGCGGGCATCATCGTTGCGACGCTGTTCGGTCGGTGGGCCATGTAACTTGCCGCGAACGACGGAGATCGCGGCAAGGGGTGATCGCGCGGCGCGCGTATCTAGGAACAGGCGGGGGCTCATACGGAGATAATGCGATGCACCAGATCGACCCCGGCATGAAGGCGTGCATGGACGCCTGCCACGAATGCCATGTGACCTGTCTTCACATGGCGATGAACCATTGCCTCGAAATGGGCGGCCAGCACGCCGCGCCCGAGCATATGAAGATCATGGCCGACTGCGCGCAAATTTGCGCGGTTGCGATCGACTTCATGGCGCGCAAGTCCGCCCACCATCAGCATATCTGCCGCGAGTGTGCCGAGATCTGCCGGGCTTGCGCAGCGAGCTGCGAGGCCCTGGGCGGCATGGAGGATTGCGTGGCAGCGTGCCGGAAGTGCGCCGATTCCTGCGATCGGATGGCGGCATAGCGGGGCTTGCGCGGGCGGTCGCCCGCCCGCGCAGCTATCTGCATATCAACGGCCCATGCTCGCGATCACAGCGAACAGCTCGGCCGTGAACTTGGTCAGGAGCTCGGTCGCTGCGCTCCCGAAAATCACCAAACATACGCCTAGCGCGATCAGCTTAGGCACGAAGCTCAGCGTCTGTTCGCTAATCGACGTCGCCGCCTGGATGATGCTGATTATCAGCCCGACGATCATCATCGGCACGAGCAGCACCACGCAGATCAGGCCGGCCACGGCCAGCATCCTCCCCGTCTCGTCGAGCAGGATCGACTGATCCATCAGGCGCGGCCTCGTGAACGGCCGGGGACCGCGAGGGCTCCCCGGCCGCGCATCACATCGCCGATGCAGGCGGCGCGAGCGTCCCGAGCCAGGCGATCAGCCCGAGAACCGCGATGACACAGGCGGTTTCGATCGCCAGACTTGTCCGCAGCGCGCCGAGGGCGCCCTTGTGATCGTCCGCTGCGATCGACCGCTCGAATGCCGGCGTGAGCCGGAAGCGGTTGAGCGAGGCGAGCCCTAGCATGGCGACGAACAGCGCCAGCTTTGCGATCAGGAGCTGACCATAGAGCGTCGCAGGAAGCGTGGCGAGGTTGCCGATCCCGACCAGCATCCAGCCGTTGACCAGGCCGGTGACGAGGATCGTGCCGACCACAACCGTCCCGATCGCGCCGAACCCGTGCAGCGCGCGGTGCGTCAGCCCCAGATGCGCCGCGTCTACGCGCGCCGCGGGTCGGGAGACGAGCAGGAGCAGCCCCAGTAGTGCGCCAACCCAAGCGCCCGAGGCGATCAGATGGAGAATGTCGACGATGAGGTGGACCCAGCCCATCACGGCTTCGTCCATCGCGCCGTGTCCGGTCCACGCCAGCGTTGCGAGTGCCACGGCCGAGCAGAGCGCGACGATGCTCAGCCAGATGCCGCGCCCGCCCGCGACCAGCGCTGCCAGCGCCGCGAGGGCCACCATGACCATGCGCAGCTTCCATGCTGCTCCGATCGCAGAGCCGGTGAGCAGCGCGCCGACTGCTTCACGGTCGATCGGCCAGGCCGGCGTTCCGGCCATTGAGGAGGCCATCAGCACGACCCAGGCGCCTGAAAACAACAGGCTCAGGCCAGCGCTGGCGATGAACCAGGGACGCAGCGCGAGCGCGTCGCCGCGCTCGCGCGCCCGCAGCCCATAAAGGCTGAATGCGGCAAGGCCGAACAGCGCAGCCAGCGTCACGTAGAGCGCGAAGCGGACGCCGATAAGCGACCAGTCCCCCATCGCCTCACTTCACCGCGAAGACGTAGGTTCCTGCGACCTTGTGGGTGTCGGTCGAGACGACATTCCACGCGACGCTATACCGACCCGATGGGAGCGGCGATTTCGGGGTGATGACGAGGGTCCGGCCATCGGACGAGAGCGCGGAGGCGCTGGCCATCTTCATGGCTGCCATGCCGGGCATCGCTGCCATCGTGAGATCGGCCTTGGAGAAGGCTGGCATCAGCTTCTCGCTGAAATGAAGTTCGATACGAGCGGGCTTCGCGACCGTCGCATTGGCGGCCGGCGATGCCGACACCAGCTTAGGATGGGCGTTCGCCGTTCCGGCGAACATGACGAGAGCGGCAGCAGCAGTCAGAACGGATAGGCGGCGCATAGGGGGCCTTTCGACAGGAGGGTTCCTGTCCTTCATTACGCGCCCCGATCGACCACCCCTCACGGATGGATTTGAGGGATGGGCGCGTCGCTTGCGTAATCCATGCTAGAGGGGTGGAGTGAACGACATGGACCTCGACGCAGTATTGATGAGGCTGGCGCAAGCACCCGTGCCCGCGAGCCTTGATGGCATGGAAGATCGCGTGCTGGCGCGGGTCGCCGCACGTCCAGCGGCGCGCGCCGGCTTAGGCGTTGGGGCAATGACGATCGCTGCGGCGCTCGTCATGGGCATCTTCGGTGCCGGTGTGCCCGCGAAGGAAGCCAGCGCGGCTTCGCTATCGCCCTTGGGGCCGGTGTCGCCGCTCGCGCCCTCCACGCTGCTCGTCGGCGTGCAATGAGCGGCCGCATCCGCCTTCTGCTTGGCATTGTCGCGTGCTTCATCGCCGCGATCATCGGTGTGTTCGTGGGGCGGGCGCTACTTCCGCCACGTGCCCAGCCCGGCTCGGAGCTGCACGACGTGCTGCATCATAAGCTGGCGCTGGACGCCAACCAGGAAGCGCGACTTGAAGTGCTGGAGCAGCGTTTCGCCGTGCAGCGGCGCGCATTCGAGCTGGAATTGCGGGCGAACAATGCCCGGCTCGCTGAAGCGATCGAGGCCGAGCATGGCAACGGGCCGCGCGTCGCCGCAGCGGTCGACCAGAGCCACGCCGTCATGGGCGAGCTCCAGAAAGCGACGCTGGCGCACATCTTCGCCATGCGCCAGCTCTTGCGGCCCAATCAGACCGGCCAGTTCGATCAGGCCGTGGTGAAGGCGCTCACCGACGACGCACGTTGAGGTTCGGCGCGTGAGCCTCGACTGGACCACGCTTACGGACGGCGAGCTGGCGACCCTCAGCATCGCCGGGCGCGAAGCCGCCTTCGCCGAGATCATGCGCCGCCATCGGCAGTCAATCTTCCGCATGGTGCGCGCGTGCGTCGGCGAGGCCGACGAGGCGCTGGACCTTCTGCAGGAGACCTTCGTCGCGGCGCATCAGGCCCTGCCCCGCTACGACGGCGATCGATCGATGCGCGCGTGGCTATCGACGATCGCGATCAACAAGTGCCGCGATTGGGGGCGCAAGCGCACCGTGCGGCGCTTTCTGGCGTTCGCCGCACCGATCGGCCCGGAAGCCGAAGCCATTGCAGACGACCAGGTGGCGATCGACGACGCGACGGGCGACCGACAGGAACTCGACCGCGTGACGCGCGCCATTGCGGGCTTGCCGACCGCATTGAAGGAATCCTTGGTGCTGCGCACGATCGAGGGGTTGAGCCAGGCTGAAACCGCGGCAGTGTTGTCGATCAGCGAAAAGGCGGTAGAAACCCGCCTCTATCGCGCGCGATCGAAGTTGCTGGAGCGATTGGGCGGGCGCTGAGGGATAGCGCCCTGAGCTGCGTATCAAGGCTAGAGGGACACTCCCGTTCGAGAGCCTTGAGGACCGTATGAGCCGCACTATCGATCGCCGCCAGATGCTTCGCGGCGCCGCCCTTGCTGGCGGTGGCATGGCGCTGACCGCCTATATGCCCGCGTGGGCGCAGCCTGTCTCGGGCGGGATCGTCAAACCGCTGCCGACCGTCTCGGGCACTGACATCGCGCTGACGATCGACAGTTTCAGACTTCCCGTCGACGGCAAGTCGACGCCCGCAATCGGCGTCAACGGCACGGTGCCGGCCCCTCTCATTCGCTTGAAGGAGGGGCAAAAGGTCCGCCTCTCCGTCACCAACAATCTCGACGAGGACAGTTCGATCCACTGGCATGGGCTGCTCGTGCCGTTCGCGATGGACGGCGTGCCCGGCATCAGCTTCCCCGGCATCAAGGCGCGCTCGACCTTCATCTACGAGTTCCCGATCATCCAGTCGGGCACCTACTGGTATCACAGCCATTCCGGCGAGCAGGAGCAGGGCGGACTTTACGGGCCGATCGTGATCGACCCGGCCGGTGCCGATCCGATCGCGTTCGACCGCGAGCATGTGATCGTGCTGTCCGACCACAGCCAGATGACCGGCGAGCAGATTTTCCGGAAGCTGAAGCAGATGGGCGGCGCCTATTTCAACTATCAGCGGCCGACCCTCGCGGGCTTGCTCGCGGGTCGGGAAATGCCGCTCAAGGACCGGATCGAGTGGGGAAAGATGCGAATGGACCCCGCCGACATCGCCGACGTCACCGGCTCGACCTATACCTTCCTGGTCAACGGCTACGGGCCGTATGACAACTGGACGGGGCTGTTCAAGCCGGGCGAGCGGGTCCGCTTGCGGATCATCAACGCCGCGGCGCAGACCAACTTCAACGTCCGCATCCCCGACCTGCCGATGACCGTCGTGCAGGCCGATGGGCAGAATGTCCGTCCGGTGAAGATCGACGAGTTCCAGATCGGCGTTGCCGAGACGTTCGACGTGATCGTGACGCCCGAGGACCGGGCCTACAGCTTCGTCTCCGAGGCTATCGATCGCTCCGGCATGGGCCGGGCGACGCTCGCCCCGCGTGAGGGGATGGTCGCCCCGGTCCCGCCGCTTCGTCCGCGCACGCTGCTGACCATGACCGATATGGGCATGGACATGGGGAGCATGGGCGGGATGCAGGGCATGTCCGGCATGAAGGACGAGAGCCCGGTCGCCACGCGCGGGCCGGACCCCACCTTGATGCAGAACGCCTCGCGCAATCTTTGGAAGCTGACGGGCTGGAAGGGGCCGACCGATCACGGGACGGTCGCGGCAGGCGCAGCGATGGCGGGCATGTCCGGCATGTCGGGCATGGACCACAGCCAGATGGGCGGCGCTGTAATGCCCGGGATGGACCATAGCCAAATGGCAGCGGGCGGTGCTGGCATGGCCGGCATGGACCATAGTGCCATGTCGGGCGGATCGGGCCAGGCTGGCGGCATGGCCGGGATGGACCACGGGTCGGGTGGCGGCATGAACATGAACATGCGCGACCCGAAGAATGCGCCGGGCGTGAAGATGGGGCCGGGCGTGCAGACCATCTCCCCGATGCCGAAGGACCGTAGCGGTGAACCGCCCCAGGGTCTGGAGGGCCTGGATCACCGCGTCCTCACCTATCGCGACCTCGTTTCGCTCGCGCCCAACCCCGACGTGCGCGCGCCGTCGCGTCAGTTCGAGATCCATCTGACCGGTAACATGGAGCGCTACATGTGGGGCTTCGACGGGCAGAAGCTGAGCGATCCCGCCGACCCCATCCCGTTCCGCAAAGGCGAGCGGGCGCGGGTGACGTTGGTCAACGATACGATGATGCCGCACCCCATCCATCTCCACGGCCATTTCTTCGAGCTGGTGACGGGGCACGGCAATCATGCGCCGCGCAAGCACACCGTCAACGTGCCGCCTGGAGGCAAGATGACCTTTGATCTGACCGCCGATGCACCCGGCGATTGGGCGTTCCACTGTCACAATCTCTACCACATGACCGCAGGCATGATGCGCGTCGTCACCGTTCGCCCGTTCGCGGGAGAGGCGGCATGAACCGGCTGACCGCGGCGCTCGCCGCCGCCACCATGCTCGGCATCGCCGGTCCTGTCGCCGCTCAGTCGATGCAGGGCATGGATCATTCGGCAATGCCGGGCATGACCATGCCGATGCCTGCGAAAAAGAAGCCGGTGGTGAAGCCCACGGCCAAAGGCAAGCCGGCCAAGACTAGGTCAGCTCCTGCGAGGCGACCATCAGCTTCGACGACGAAACGCCGCGCCGCGCCAACGGCCGGCATGAATGGTATGGATCACGGGACCATGCCGGGCATGGATCACTCGTCTATGCCCGGCATGGACCATGCGGCTCCGCAGGGCTCACAGCAGGGCATGGAAGCCATGCCGGGGATGCAGATGCCCGGAAACGGCCAAACGGTCCCTCAGGGCTCCCAGCAGCCGATGCAGGGCATGGACCATTCGGCGATGCCGGGGATGACCATGCCAGCCGACCAGCACAGCGGCCACGACATGCAGGGCATGTCGGGAATGGCCGGAATGCCAGGCATGGCGGCCGATGGGGTGCAGCAGACTGGCACCGCGCTTCCCGCAGGAAACGCCCCCGCCCCGCCCCTGCCGACCGACCATGCGGCCGACAGCGTTTACGGCGCGGACGCGATGGCGATGGGTCGCCATCACCTTCAGCAGCATCACGGCGGTCAAAACTTCAGCCAGGTGCTATTGAACCTCGCTGAGTATCAATTCCGCAACGGTCGTGACGGCTATCGCTGGGATGGCGAGGCGTGGTTCGGGGGTGACATCAACCGCCTCTTCATCAAGTCTGAGGGCGAGGGAGCCTTCCGCGAGGGCATCGAGAGCGCCGAGGTGCAGGCGCTCTATAGCCGGACCATTGGCCCTTATTTCAATCTACAAGCGGGTGTCCGCCAGGATTTGGGGCCGTCCCCGAAACGCACCTATGCGACCGTCGGGCTGGAGGGGCTGGCACCGGGCTTCTTCGAGCTAGAGGGCGCGGTATTCCTGTCCAACAAGGGCGACCTGCTAGGGCGGCTTGAGGGCTATTACGACCAGCGCATCACCCAGCGGCTGATCCTGCAACCGCGCGCCGAGCTCAATTTCGCTGCGCAGGACGTGCCGGAAAACCGGATCGGATCGGGCCTATCCAACGCCGAGCTTGGATTGCGGCTGCGTTATGAGATCCGGCGCGAGTTCGCCCCCTATGTCGGCGTGTCATGGGATCGCCGCTTCGGCGACACCGCCCGCTACGCGCGCGCCGATGGGGATCGCGCAACGTCCAAGAGCATCGTCGCCGGCGTTCGTGTCTGGTTCTGATCGATGGAGGAACAGATGGCTCAAGACGGCAGGCGCTCGATAAGGCAGCACTTCCCGAGCCTGCCGTTCGTAGGCGCCCTGGCGATCGTCCTGGCGCTGGGCGCAGCCGCGTTTATCTACCTTGGCGTGTATAACATCGCGGCCGACGAACCGCACACGCCGGCGGTCTATTCAATGCTCGAACGCCTGCGCGATCGGTCGATTGAGGCACGCGCGCGCGGCATAACACCCCCGGCCGATCTGGCATCGGCGCAGCGCGTGTCAGTCGGCGCGGGCCTTTACGGAGAAATGTGTTCCGGTTGCCATCTCGGCCCCGGCGTCGAGAAATCCGAGATGAGCCAGGGCCTCTATCCACAGGCGCCGGAACTCGCGCGCGCTCAAGATCTCACCCCCGCCCAGCAATTCTGGATCATCAAGCACGGGGTGAAGCTCAGCGCCATGCCGGCATGGGGCAAGACGCATCCCGACCCCCTAATTTGGAATATGGTCGCGTTCGTCCGCAAGCTCCCCGGCATGACGCCCGAACAGTATAAGGCACTGGTCGCGAGCGCCCCGGCCGATCACGACGAGATGATGAAGGACATGCCGGGTATGAAGTGACCCCGGCGACGAGGTTGAGGGAGGAGTGGTTCTGAAAAGCGCGAAACTGAGGCTGCATCTACTCGCGAGCCGCACGCACAAATGGCTCGCGATCATCATCGGCGCGCAGCTCCTGCTATGGTTCGCAAGCGGCGCCCTGATGAGCTTCCTGCCGATCGATCGGGTGCATGGCGATCACCTCGTTGACCGCAAAGCCGCGGCGCCCCTTCCCCGCGGCAGCACGTTCGCCCCACCATCGGCGATCGTAGGCGCAGCAGATGCGCCCATCGAGGCCATCACCTATCGCATGTGGCTTGGCCGCCCGGTCGCCGAGGTCGCGACAGCCAAGGGAACGCGCCTGTTCGACGCCGCGACGGGCCAAGCGCTGCCAGCACCAACGGCTCGTGAGGCCGAGGAGATCGCGCGTTTGGCATGGCGTGGCGGTGCTCGACCAGCGGCGAAGGTAGAGCGGATCGAGCGCGCCAGCCCCGAATATCGCGGCACGCTCCCCGCCTGGCGCGTCGCGTTCGCCGACCTCGATTCCACCCGCGTCTTTGTCGCGGCCGACACCGGTCGGATCTCGGCTGTCCGAACCGGCACTTGGCGGCTCTACGACTTCTTCTGGGGCCTTCACATCATGGATTGGACGAATCACGAGAACTTCAACACGCCCTGGCTGCTCGCCTTCGCGATCGGTGGGCTTGCGCTTTGGTTAGGGGGGGCAGTGCTTCTCTACATGCGATGGCCCAAAACGCGGCGTCGCAACATCGTGATCGAGGCAT
This sequence comes from Sphingomonas sp. S6, assembly GCF_043498045.1. NCBI lineage: Bacteria > Pseudomonadati > Pseudomonadota > Alphaproteobacteria > Sphingomonadales > Sphingomonadaceae > Sphingomonas > Sphingomonas sp. S6. The sequence goes on along the minus strand of NZ_JBIEOE010000010.1, from coordinate 9,482 downwards.
AATATACGCGGCTCAGGAGCGTAGCCCTCGGAAATAAAGTCCTGTTTCCTGACAATTTCTCGCGCGTTCTAGCACCCCGGGTGAGGGATAGCCGCCTCGCACGCGTAGAAGTCTTAGAACCCAGGGAGATCAATAATGCGCTTCGCACCAACATTCGCAGCTTTGGCGCTGCTCGCCACGCCCGCCCTCGCGCAGCAGAGCGGCGGAATGCAGGGCATGAACCACGGTCAGATGGCCGGCATGAACCACGACGACATGGCGGGCATGATGGCCGGCAATCCCTACGGCCAGGCCGAGATGGACATGCATCAGAAGATGATGGCGGCCAAGCAGGGCGACGCGGCCGAAATGTGGACGCGCAAGATGATCGAGCATCACCGAGGCGCCATCGCCATGTCGCGCGTTGCGGTGCGTGACGCGCGCGACGCCGAGACCAAGCGCATGGCGCAGATGACGATCACGAAACAGGAAAAGGATATTGCCGAGCTGCAGGCGTGGCTCAGCAAGCACGGCAAGCGCCCGCAATAAGGGAGCGCTGCCCCGCCCTGTCGATCCCCCTACCCCCCGGCAGGGCGGGGATTTCCTTTTAGGAGCTGATGATGAAGAATGGTGTTCGTGGCGCCGTCGCCGCCTTGCTAATGACCATCCCAGCGGTCGCATCGGCCGCGGCCGACATCGCCATGCACCGCGATCCGGGTTGCGGCTGTTGCGAGAAATGGGCGGCGCAGGTGCGTCAGCAGTTCGGCCGCAAGGTCCAGATCATCGACGATGATCGCCGTGAGGTGCTGCAGCGTAAGATCGGCCTGCCCGCTGACCTCGCGTCCTGCCATACCGCGATCATCGACGGCATGGCGTTTGAGGGACATGTCCCGATCGCGGACATGAAGCGCGCGCTGGCCCAGCATCCTAAAGGCGTGCGCGGCTTGGCCGTGGCCGGAATGCCGATGGGCTCACCGGGCATGGAGGTGCCCGGCATGAGAACCCAGCCCTATGACGTCATTGCGTTCGGTGCCGCTGGCCGGCGTGTCTTTGCTAGCCACGGCGCCTAAACGACAGGTTGTCTTGTGAGCGGCAAATCTTCCCCGGCGCTTCATGCCGGCACTACGGCACCCGGCAAACCACCCGTATTGACCTCGGCGTTGACAATTGGGATAGTATCCGGGTGTTGAAAGCTCGTCTTTCTCTCTTGCTTCTTGTTGGAGCGTTGCTTGGCCTTTTGGGCCAAGGAATTGCGTATGCGGCCGGCCCATCGCTCTCACCCAAGATGGCGATGAGCCATGTCACCCCATCCCGCATGGATTGCGCGGGTATGGCGACCCCGGATCCGTCATCGGAACACCCATGCAAAGGACTGACGCTGGCGTGTATCGCCCAAATGGGATGCGTTGTTCCCATGACGTTTGAGGAGCCGGCAAGAGTGCTGAAGCGCTCGATCGCATCTCAAATCGTTATCTGGCCTGCCAGCCGGGCACTTGCCGGCCTCAACGTCGCTCCCGAGCCCGAACCGCCTACCGTTTGATCGAGTCAAGCCGTGTCAGGCTGCAGCCGTTCGCCGGTTGCGGCTCTGCCGATTTTAAATCTCGATCAAATTGGAAAGTGACATGAAAACGTTCATCTTGGCGGTATTTGCCGCTAGCCTCGCCGCGTCGGCAGCGACGGCGGCCACATCTGAAAATAAAAGCAATGGTCATTGGGAGTGGCGTTCCAATTACCAGCCGGGCCCGCGGGCGCCGCTTCAAGCCCCACGTCGCGTATGGGTTACGGACGTTCCCCAGTCGAGCGCCTGCGTGTGCCCGATGATGGAACGCGGTCGCGACGCCTGCATGTCAATGAAGGGCGGCCAGTCAACTTAAGCTGGCGAGCCTGAACAGGTGCCGGGCTCCGATCAACCATTTGGAGCCCGGCCATCATTATGACATGAAGGGACTAGAGGGATGCGCGCATCCATGATGCTCGCGGTCGCCGCGCTCACGACGAGCGCCGCGCACGCGCAGACACTTACCTATGACCAAGCGCTGCGCGATGCGGTTGCCAACGCCCCGGGAGCGGTTGCCGGTCGCGCGGGGGTCAGCGCCGCCCAAGCCGATGCACGTGCGGCGGGAAGCCTTCCGGACCCCCGTGTGTCGATCGGAATCGAGAATTATCCTGTCTCTGGGCCACCCGCCTTCTCCCTATCCAGAGACGACATGACGATGGGGCGTGTCGGTTTCCAACAGGACCTACCCAACCTTGCCAAGCGTCATGCCGCGCAAGCGCAGGCACGCGCCGTGATCGCAACGGCAGAAGCATCGCAAGCGACCAAGCTCCGGGAGGTGCGATTGGGAGCGGGGCAGGCATGGATCGACCTTGCTTATGCCGAGCGTCGACTAGCTGCCCTCGACACCGTTCTGCTATTCCTTCGATCTCTCCCTTCCGCTGCGCGGGCCGCCGTGACGACCGGTTCGGTCCGCCCTGGTCAGACACTGACGACCGATCAGGAGATCGCGGCACTCGACGACCGCCGCGACGAGTTGATGGCCGCCGTTGCGCGCGCCCGCGCGATGCTGGCTCGCTGGACCGGCGTATCGGCGCCCGAGATTGCCGGCGATATGCCCGCGATCGATCTGGCTCCGGCGCGGCTGCGGGACGCGCTCAGCCTTCACTCCGACATGGTTCTCGCCGAGGCCGGTATTCAGCGCGCCCAGGCCGACGTGGATGCGGCGCGAGCGGAGAAGCGACCCGATTGGGGGGTAGAGGTAGCTTATCAACGCCGTGACCCCCGGTATGGCGACATGGTGTCGGCGGGAGTTTCGATGAGCCTGCCGCTGTTCGCTCGATCGCGTCAGAACCCGCGCATCGAAGCCCGCAAATCCGCACAGGCGCAGGCCGAGGCCGCGCGCGAAGAAACCCGGCGCACATTGGCAGCCGATCTGGAGGCCGCGCTGGCGGACCACCAAATGCATCACAGCCAATGGCAGCGCGCGCGCGACGTGCTCCTTCCGCTCGCTCGGAAGCGAGCCGATCTGGAGATAGCGAGCTACTCTGCCGGTCGCGCGAGTCTTGCGGATGCCATCGAAGCCAAGACCGCGCTCGCCGACGCCGAGCTGACCGTGCTCGACCGTGAGGCGCTCGTCGCCGCAGACTCTGTCCGCCTCACCATTACCTTCGGGAGCGCCGATCGATGAGCGACACTACCATTACCCGCGCCCGCCTTGTCACCGCGGTAAGCGCGCTGGTGCTGGTCGCAGGGGGCGTGGGCTTCGGGCTCGCGAAACTTGGCACGTCCTCGGCTGCCGATCAAACGGCATCCCCAGCCCCGCAGAAGAAGATCCTCTACTGGTATGATCCGATGATCCCGGGGGAGCGGCACGACGGCCCGGGTCTCTCGTCGATGAGGATGAAACTGATCCCCCGCTATGCCGACGAGGGCGCAGGCGGTAGCGCCGCACCGGGCGTAGCGATCGATCCGGCCAGCCTCCAGCGGCTCGGCGCGCGGATCGTCACGGTCGAACGCGGATCGTTGTCAAACTCGGCCTCGGCAACCGGCAGCATCGAGTTCAATGACCGCAACGTTGCGGTCGTGCAGGCACGCAGCGGCGGCTTCGTTCAGCGCGTCTATGCGCGCGCGCCAGGCGATGTCGTGCCGGCAGGCGCCCCGCTCGCCGATATCCTTGTGCCCGAATGGGCGGGCGCGCAGGCGGAGTATCTCGCCGTGCGCCGCACCGGGGATGCCGGGCTCACGCGGGCGGCACGAGAGCGCCTGTTGCTTCTCGGGATGCCCGCCGGATCGATTGCATCGGCGGAGTGGCGCGGCCGACCGCAAGGTGTGACGACGATCAGCACGCCCGTGGGGGGCGTCATCAAGACGCTCGGCGTCCGACAGGGGATGACGGTCGCGCAAGGACAGACACTGGCGGAGGTGAACGGCCTCGCCACCGTGTGGCTGAACGCGGCTGTCCCTGAGGCCCTCGCAGGAAACCTGCGGATCGGCACGCCCGTCATCGCCACGCTGGCGGCTTTCCCGGGCGAAAGCTTCAGGGGCCGCATCGCTGCGATCCTGCCCCAGGCCGAGGCAGCGAGCCGCACGCTCACAATCCGCGTCGAGCTCCCCAACCGTGCCGGCCGGTTGCGCCCCGGTATGTTCGCCAGCGTGGCGCTCGACCAGGGGAGCCGCGATGCACTCCTTGTTCCGAGTGAGGCCGTGATCCGGACCGGCCGGCGCACACTCGTCATGTTGGCAGGGCCGGGTGGACGCTTTCGACCCGCCGAGGTTCGCACTGGCGCAGAAGGCGGCGGCAAAACCGAGATAGTCGCCGGCCTGACCGAGGGTGAGAAGGTTGTCGCGTCGGGCCAGTTCCTGATCGACTCCGAAGCGCGCCTCGCTGGCCTCGATGCGCGTCCGATTGGTGTCGAAGCGTCACCCGCAACAAAGCCGGCCGTGAAACCCACCGCGTCGATCTATGAGACGGTCGGCAGCATCGAGGCGATCGATCGCAGTTCCGTCACCCTGTCCCATCAGCCCGTTCCGGCGATCGGCTGGCCGGCCATGACAATGACGTTCCGCGTCGCCGATCCCGCGTTGGTGCGTGGGTATCGCAAGGGTGAGCGGGTGCGGTTCGGCTTTGATCAACCCGCCGATGGTCCAACGCTGCGCCGCATGACGCGCGAGGCTGGGCGATGATTGCCGCGATCATCCGCTGGTCGGTCGCGAACCGCTTCCTCGTCGTCCTGGCGGCCATCGCGCTCGCCATGGCCGGGGTGTTCGCAATGCGTGCCACCCCCGTCGATGCGCTCCCCGACCTGTCCGACACGCAGGTCATCATCCGCACGAGCTGGCCGGGCCAAGCCCCGCAGATCGTCGAGAACCAGGTGACGTATCCGCTCACCACGACGATGCTGTCCGTGCCTGGCGCGAAAACCGTGCGCGGCTATTCGTTCTTCGGCGACAGCTACGTCTATGTCCTCTTCGAGGATGGGACCGACCTCTATTGGGCGCGCTCACGCGTGCTGGAGTATCTGAGCCAGGTGCAGGGACGGCTTCCCCAAGGCGCGCAGGCCGCGCTGGGTCCTGATGCGACGGGGGTCGGCTGGGTCTATGAATACACGCTGTTGGACCGCACCGGCCGCCGTGACCTGTCGCAGCTCCGATCCTTGCAGGACTGGTTCCTACGTTATGAACTGAAAACGCTGCCCGGCGTTGCGGAGGTGGCGAGCATCGGCGGAATGGTGAAGCAATATCAGGTGCTGCTCGACCCGACGCGGCTCGCCGCATTCGGTGTCACGCACACTCAGGCCGTCGATGCCATTCGCCGCGCCAATCAGGAGGCCGGCGGGTCCGTCCTCGAGCTGGGCGAAGCCGAATATATGGTGCGCGCGTCAGGTTACTTGCGCACCGTCGACGATTTCCGCGCGATCCCGCTCAAGGTCGCCGGTGCCGGCGTCCCCGTTACCTTGGGCGACGTCGCGTCGATCCAGATCGGCCCCGAGATGCGCCGCGGCATCGCCGAGCTGAACGGCGAAGGCGAGGTCGCGGGCGGAGTCGTCATCCTGCGTCAGGGCAAGAATGCACGGCAGACGATCGAAGCCGTCAAGGCCAAGCTCGCGGAACTGAAAGCGAGCCTTCCCCCCGGCGTCGAGATCGTCACCACCTATGACCGCTCGCAATTGATCGACCGCGCGGTGGAGAATTTGACGGGCAAGCTGATCGAGGAGTTCGTCGTCGTCGCGATCATCTGCGGGTTGTTTCTGTGGCATGTCCGGTCTGCGCTGGTCGCGATCGTCACCTTGCCTCTGGGGGTGCTCGCGGCCTTGCTCGTCATGCGTGTGCAGGGGGTGAACGCCAACATCATGTCTTTGGGCGGTATCGCCATCGCGATCGGCGCGATGGTCGATGCCGCGATCGTGATGATCGAGAACGCGCACAAGCGGATCGAGCGATGGGAACACGACCATCCGGGCGTGGCGCTGGCGGGCGAGGAACGCTGGCGCGTCATCACCGAGGCCGCGGCCGAGGTCGGGCCGGCGCTGTTCTTCAGCCTCGTCATCATCACGCTGTCGTTCGTGCCGGTGTTCACGCTCGAAGCGCAGGAGGGACGGCTGTTCGCCCCGCTCGCCTTCACCAAGAGCTATGCGATGGCGGCAGCGGCGATCCTGTCGGTAACGCTCGTGCCGGTCCTGATGGGATGGCTGATCCGGGGACGCATTCCGGCCGAGAACGACAACATTATCAACCGCGTGCTCACCCGTGCCTATCGCCCGGCGCTCGACCGCGTGTTGGCGCGGCCTTGGGCGGCGATCGGCATCGCCGCCCTGGTACTGGCGACGACGGCATGGCCGCTGACCCGATTGGGTGGCGAGTTCATCCCGACGATGGATGAGGGCGATCTGCTCTACATGCCGTCCGCGCTTCCCGGCCTTTCGGCCGCGAGCGCCTCGGCCCTGCTCCAGCGCACAGACCGGCTGATAAAAACCGTTCCCGAGGTCAAAACCGTGTTCGGCAAAGCCGGACGCGCCGAGACCGCGACCGACCCGGCACCGCTCGAGATGTTCGAGACGACCATCCAATTCAAGCCGCGCGATCAATGGCGCGCGGGGATGACGCCGGCAAAGCTGGTGGAGGAGCTGGACCGCACAGTGCGCGTGCCCGGCCTCACGAACGTATGGGTGCCTCCGATCCGCAATCGGATCGATATGCTCGCGACCGGCATCAAGAGTCCCATCGGGGTGAAAGTGTCGGGGTCCAACCTCTCCGAGCTGGACCGCATCGCCGGCAGCATCGAACGTGTAGCCAGGACCGTGCCGGGCGTCAGCTCGGCATTGGCAGAACGGTTGACCGGAGGCCGCTATGTCGATGTCGATATCGATCGGGTGACCGCGGGGCGCTACGGTCTCAACATCGCCGATGTGCAGGAGATTGTGTCCGGCGCGATCGGCGGCGAGACGATCGGCCAGACGGTGGAGGGCCTTGCCCGCTACCCGATCAGCGTCCGCTACCCCCGCGAGCTGCGTGACAGTCTGGAGGGACTGCGAACTCTCCCAATCGTCACCGCATCGGGTCAGCAGATCACACTCGGCACCGTCGCATCCGTGTCGATCGCGGAAGGTCCACCGATGCTCAAGACGGAAAATGGTCGACTCTCGACATGGGTCTATGTCGACGTGCGCGGGCGCGACCTGGCCTCCACGGTCGCCGATCTGCGCCGTGCTGTTGGCAAAGATGTTCGGCTCAGCCCCGGCGTCTCGATCGCCTATTCCGGACAATTCGAGTATCTGCAGCGTGCCGAGGCTCGGTTGATGCTCGTCGTGCCGGCGACACTCGCGATCATCTTCCTTCTCCTCTACCTTACCTTCGGTCGCCTCGACGAGGCGGCGCTTATCATGGGCACACTGCCCTTCGCGCTGACCGGCGGCATCTGGACATTATGGCTGCTCGGCTATGCGCAATCGGTCGCCACAGGTGTCGGGTTCATCGCGCTCGCCGGCGTGTCGGCGGAGTTCGGCGTCGTCATGCTGATCTACCTGAAACACGCATTGGCCGAGCGCGGGCCGTCACCGTCGGGCGAGCAAGTATCGGAAGCGATCAGGGAGGGCGCGCTGTTGCGGGTACGTCCCAAGGCGATGACCGTCGCTGTCATCGTCGCCGGGCTGTTCCCCGTGCTGATCGGGCATGGCGCCGGATCGGAGGTGATGAGCCGGATCGCCGCGCCGATGATCGGTGGAATGCTGACCGCCCCTTTCCTCTCCATGTTCATCCTGCCAGCCGCCTACTTGCTCTTGCGGCGGCGAGCTTCAACCCGCCCCGAAAGGAAGATCTGATGAAAGCCACTTTCTCCATGCGCGCCGCATTCATGCTACTAGTCACGCCGATCGCAGCGAGCGCTCTTGCTCAAGGCAGCAGGCCGGCTGCATCGGCTGTAAAATCCGGCAGCGGATCGGGGACGATCACTGCCGTCGACGCGAAAGGTGGAACCGTAACCATCAAGCACGGCCCGATCCCGACGATCGGCTGGCCCGCAATGACGATGACCTTCCGGGCATCCCCCCCGACCCTGCTCAAGGGACTGCGGTCGGGGCAGCGGGTCGCATTCACCGCCAAGGCGAAGGGTATGACGGCAGAAGTTACGGCGATCAGCCCGCATTGACGACGCGTGCCGACCTTCGCGTCAGTGCGCCATCGCCAGCACGGGCGGCGCAGCGATCATCCACAGCGCCATCGCGACCATCATCAGGTTTTCGGTGAGCGAGATGAAGCCGAGCGGCACGTTGCTGTCCCCGCCCACGCACGCGCATTTCAGCTCACGCTTGTCGATGTAGACGGCCTTGAACACCGACACCGCGCCGATCGTACCGATAACGAGCGCGACGGGCACCGACAGCCAGGTCAACGCGCCGGCTGCCATCAGGACGCCCGCCGCTCCTTCCGCGTAGGGATAGACATAGGAATAGGGCACCCAGCGCTTCGCGAGCAGATCGTAGTTGAGGAACATGCTCGAGAAGCTCTCGACGTTCTGGAGCTTGAGCATCGCCAGAGCGCACATCGAGAACGCGATGAACCATTCACCCGCCCGCACCGTGAAGGGCGTGCCGAGTACCGCATAGCTGGCGGCGAGCGCCATCAGCGCCGTCATCGCGAACACGGCAATCACCGGGCGATAGGTGACGGCCTTGGGGTCGCGGACCATCTTGCCGAAGAAGCGGCGCAGATCGTCATAGCCGCCGACCCGCTCCCCGGCGATAAAGATCTGCGGGGTCGTCTTGACGCCGTGCTTCGCCTTGAAAGCGTCGGTTTCTTCCCGCGTCATCAGCCAATGGTCATCGACCGCATAGCCTTCCCGGCGCAGAAGATCCTTCGCCTTCAGCCCGAAAGGGCAGGTATGTTCCGGCATCACCATCCGGTAGATCGTCGCCTGTTTGGCGGGGGCGCTCGCCATGCCGCTTCTCCAATATCCTCGCCCCGCCTATATAGGGTCCGTACCATAGTACGGAGTCAAGGCATGACCGGCATGACGATCGCGGCGCTCGCGCGCGAGGGCGGCGTCGGCGTCGAAACGGTGCGCTACTATCAGCGTCGCGGTTTGCTGGACGAGCCAGACCGGCCGACCGGGGCTGGCGCCGGAGGCGGCATCCGGCGCTACGGCACCGATGACGCCCGCCGCCTTCGCTTCATCCGCTCGGCGCAGGCAGCCGGTTTCACGCTCGAGCAGATCGGTGAGCTTCTGGCGCTGGATGCGACCGACGATCGCGCGCGTGCGCGCCAGCTCGCCCATGAGCAGATGGCGGCGCTGGATGCGAAGATCGCCGAGCTTGAACAGGCGCGTGCTTCGCTGCGTCGGCTTGCCAGCGAGTGCGGCTCGGGATCGGCAGGGCCGTGCCAAATCCTGACAGCGTTCGATTCACCGACTGAGTGGGGTCGGTTCCGGCTGAGGGCGAAATGACACCCTAAGCGTCGGCGTCTTTCGGCCAGAGGTATTCGCCGGTGAGGAGGATGTGCGCCCATCCGAGCG